>NZ_JBSSGN010000001.1:0-670000 GCF_054063675.1 Bradyrhizobium sp. USDA 376 | reverse complement strand
TGGTTGCCAAGCGGGTTGCTGACAAGCGCATCCTGAAGCTCATCCGCGCCTTCCTGAATGCGGGTGTGTTGGAAGGAGGGCTGGTCAGTCCGACGGAAGAGGGCACGCCGCAGGGCGGTCCGCTCTCGCCGCTGTTGTCGAACCTGATGCTGGATGTGCTGGACAAGGAACTGGAGAAGCGCGGCCACCGCTTCGTGCGTTACGCCGACGACTGCAACATCTACGTGCGCAGTCAGCGGGCGGGCGAACGGGTGCTGGCTGGCGTCGAGAGGTTCCTCGAAAAGCGCCTCAAGCTCAAGATCAACAAAGCGAAGAGCGCGGTTGCCAAACCGAGTGTTCGCAAGTTCCTGGGCTTCAGCTTCACCGGCGGGCAAGAACCGCGGCGGCGCATCGCGCCGCAGGCACTCGCCCGCTTCAAGGCGAAGGTTCGGGAGCTCACGCGACGCACGCGTGGTCGATGCCTCGTGCAGATCGCCAAAGAACTGTCGACCTACCTGATTGGGTGGCACGGCTACTTCGGCTTCTGTCAAACCCCGTCGGTGTTGCGCGTGCTTGACCAGTGGATCAGGCGACGGTTGCGCGCCGTTGCCTGGAAGCAATGGAAGTATGGACCCGCTCGCTTTGCCGAGTTGCGACGCCGCGGCGTCGGCCGGGATCTGGCGGCGCAAACCGCCGGCAGCCCACGTGGCCCTTGGCGGCTCGCGAACAGCCCCGCGCTCACCATTGCTCTGCCAAACGGCTTCTTTGCCTCACTCGGCTTGGCTTCCGTCGCGGCACGGCGACCCGCATAATCCGCTGAACCGCCGGATACGGACCCGTATGTCCGGTGGTGTGGGAGGGGCGGAGCCGCGAGGCTTCCCCCTATCCCGATTGTGCGCGGGAATGCCGCGTGGCCTGCATCTTTTCATCATCATTGGCGTTCAGCATCCGGCCTGCTCCGGCGACACGGCCTGCAGCTCTCGCCTCGTGCTCGCGTGCCATGAGCCGCAGCGCTCTCATTCAGTTGAACGCAGCCAGGCGGCGAGTTCATGGGCCATTCACGTCAAAGCCCCTAATTCGGTTCCGCCCTTGAAACCTCGCAAGCAAAAGATCTGAGGAGACTTCCATGCCAGCATTGCTTCGTCCCGCCTTCACCGCGCTGAGCGTTGCGTGCCTTCTGTCCGCAGCATCGCTCGCCTCCTCCGGTGCCGCTTTCGCGCAGGCCAAGCAGCAGCCCGCACCCGCCCAACAGGCCGCGCCGGCGCAGCAGCAGGCGCCCGCGCTGAAGCAGATCGCGCTGACCGACAAGCAGCTCGATGGCGTGCTCGCCGCGCAGAAGGACATGGATGCGATCACCGAAAAGCTCCCCGAGAACACCGCGCCCGACCAGAAGGTGATCGGCCAGCTCGACGGCGTCGCCAAGAAGCACGGCTTTGCCGGCTATGACGACTACAACAACGTCGTCGACAACATCAGCCTGGTGCTCGGCGGCTTCGATCCCGCCACCAAAAAATATGTCGGCACCGAAGCCGTCATCAAGGCGCAGATCGCGCAGCTCCAGGCCGACAAGAAGATGCCGGCCAAGGACAAGAAGGAAGCGCTCGACGAGCTCAACGAAGCGCTGAAGACGCCGGCGCCCGCGATCGAGAACAAGGCCAACATCGATCTCGTCGGCAAGTACTACGACAAGCTGGTCGCAGCGCTCGGCGACGACGAGAACTGAGCGGCCACGCTCTCGTCCGCGCCGCGCTGATCTCGACAGATGGCGCAGCGCAAGCCACACTCTCCGCCGCCTTGCCCCGCGCCCCGGCCAAGCCAATTCTTCTCCGGGGCGTCATGCCGATCGGGGCGGGGCAACCAGCGAACAAGCGGAAGCAGCGAGGCCGATAACAATGAAGAACACCCCGTTCGATCTCACCGGCAAGGTCGCAATCGTCACCGGCTCGAGCCGCGGCATCGGCCGCTCCTCTGCCGAACTGCTGGCCAAGCTCGGCGCAAAGGTCGTGGTCTCCTCGCGCAAGGCCGACGCGTGCAAGGAGGTCGCCGACGGCATCAATGCATCCGGCGGTGACGCCATCGTCATCCCCTGCAACATCGCGCGCAAGAGCGAGGTCGAGGCGCTGATCGCAGGCAGCACGAAGCACTACGGCAAGATCGACATCCTCGTCTGCAACGCCGCGGTCAATCCCTATTACGGCCCGCTGCTCGACATCACCGACGAGGCCTTCGACAAGATCATGGGCTCCAACGTGAAGAGCAACATCTGGCTCTCCGCGCTCGCGATCCCGCAAATGGCCGAGCGCGGCAACGGCTCGGTGATCATCATCTCCTCGATCGGGGGCTTGCGCGGCTCTACCGTGATCGGCGCCTACGGCATCTCCAAGGCCGCCGATTTCGCGCTGTGCCGCAGTCTCGCCGGCGAATGGGGCCCGAAAGGCGTTCGCGTCAACTGTATCGCCCCCGGCCTCGTCAAAACCGATTTCGCCCGCGCGCTCTGGGAAGACGAAGCCATGCTCAAGCGCCGCACCGCCACCACGCCGCTGCGCCGCATCGGTGAACCCGACGAAATCGCAGGCGCCGTGGCGTATCTTGCTTCGGATGCCTCGAGCTTCATGACCGGCCAGACCATCGTCATCGACGGCGGCGTGACCACGGCGGCGGTCTAACGTCCTTACCACTTGCAATTGTACCGCAGCGGCGCTTCCCTTACCCTCCCCTGGAGGGCAGGGCAATCGCATGTGGCGTGCACGATGCTGCGGCATCGGCACTGCGCTCCCTCTCCCGCTTGCGGGGGAGGGCTGGGGTGGGGGTGTCTCCGCGTTGGGATTGTTGAGGATTGTGGAGGGCGTCTCTGCGTGGCGAGAGCCCTCACCCGCCGCGCTCTGCGAGCGCGTCGGCCTCTCCCGCAAGCGGGAGAGGCGGGGCAAGCCCGCGGACAATCTTCATGAAATCCATATGCGATAGCCCTGCCCCTCCAGGGGAGGGTAAGAGGAGAGCCGCCTTGACCTCTTGCCGGCAATCCCGTTTCTTTGGTCCGACACAACGACCCCATCAGGGAAACGCCAAGAAAACGCCAGGGTAAGCCGCCATGTCTTTCGTTCTCGCCATCGACCAGGGCACCACCTCCTCCCGCGCGATCGTGTTTCGCGGCGACATTTCCATCGCGGCGAAAGCGCAGGCCGAGTTTCCGCAGCATTTTCCGGCCTCGGGCTGGGTCGAGCATGAGCCGGAGGACATCTGGACCTCGACAGTGATGGTCTGCCGCGAGGCGATCGAGCATGCCGCCATCAGCGCAAAGGACATCGCCGCGATCGGCATCACCAACCAGCGCGAGACCACCGTGGTGTGGGACCGTGCCACCGGACAGGCCGTGCACCGCGCCATCGTCTGGCAGGACCGCCGCACCGCCGACATCTGCGCGAAACTGAAAGCGGACGGCCGCGAGCCCGTGATCTCGCAAAAGACCGGCCTGATCATTGACCCCTATTTCTCCGGCACCAAGGTCGCCTGGATCCTCGACCACGTTCCCGGCGCCCGTGCCCGCGCCGCGCGCGGCGAGTTGATGTTCGGCACCATCGATTGCTATCTGCTCTGGCGCCTCACCGGCGGCAAGGTGCATGCCACCGACGCCACCAACGCCTCGCGCACGCTGCTGTTCAACATCCACACCGGCCAGTGGGACGACGAGCTGCTGGAGATCATCGGCGTGCCGCGCTCGATGCTGCCCGAGGTGAAGGATTCTTCCGCCCGCTTCGGCGAGAGCACGCCCGACCTGTTCGGCGGCGCGATCGCGATCTCCGGCATCGCCGGCGACCAGCAGGCCGCGACCATCGGCCAGGCCTGCTTCCGCCCGGGCATGATGAAATCCACCTACGGCACCGGTTGCTTCGCGCTGCTCAACACTGGCACGACGCCCGTCGTGTCCAGGAACAAGCTGCTCACCACCGTCGCCTACCAGCTCGACGGCAAACGCACCTACGCGCTCGAAGGCTCGATCTTCGTCGCGGGCAGCGCGGTGCAATGGCTCCGCGACGGCCTCGGCATCATCAAGCACGCCGCCGAGACCGGACCTCTTGCTGATCAGTCCGACTCCATGCAGAGCGTCTATCTCGTCCCCGCCTTCGTCGGCATGGGCGCGCCCTACTGGAATCCGCGCGTGCGCGGCGCGCTGTTCGGCCTCACCCGCAACACCGGCCCCGCCGAGCTCGCCCACGCCGCGCTCGAAAGCGTCTGCTACCAGACTTTTGACCTGTGGGCCGCGATGCGTGCGGACTGGCCGAGCTCGGAGACGGCCAGTGTCGTGCTCCGCGTCGACGGCGGCATGACCGCCTCCGATTGGACCATGCAGCGCCTCGCCGATCTCCTCAATGCCCCGGTCGACCGCCCCGTGATCCAGGAGACGACAGCGCTGGGCGCTGCCTATCTCGCCGGCCTCAATGCGGGCGTCTATCCCGAGCCGACAAAATTCGCCGACAACTGGCGCCTCGAGCACCGCTTCAAGCCGAACATGAGCGAAGCGACGCGCGAGCGAAAACTCGCCGGCTGGGCGAGGGCGGTAAAGGGCGTGCTCGCAAGCGACGAGGGGGAATAGCGGGCGCACGCAACGCGCCCCGATAACGGCGGAGGCGATCACACTGATGGAGGTGAATGAGCCGCGTCCACAAACTCCGCCGTCGTCCTGGCGAACGCCCATGGGCGCTAAAATAGTTGCATAGCTTGATAGCGACGTTTTCGTCTTGGTGGTTCGTGTAGGTGCCGTCCGAGCGTGGAGCGAAGTCTGCGCAGGCAAGCAATCGCGGGTTGGGGCATGATTGCTTGTCGAAGCGAGGCGACGAGTTGGCGGAGCAGACGCCAGGTCCCTGGACGGGTCAGGCGGCCTCGGCCAAGCGGGGAGAGTCCTCGAGTTCGTCGACGAGTGGCTCGAGCAGGAGAATGATCAGCAGATGAGCGAGGATGTGGGGCCTGGCGGACCGCTCGTCAGTTCCGGGAGGGCCCTTCAGGCCAATCAAACTCTTGAGCCGCTTGAAGCCGAGTTCAATGCGCCATCGCAGCCGATAGAGGGCAAGGACATCGCTCGTTGAGAAGTCCTCCGGTGCGAGCGAGGTCACCAGGATCACCCAATCTGCAGCGTCAAGTGTTTGCCTGGAGAGCTGGTGGCCTCCCTTTTGTGCCGTTCGGCGCGCCTTGCGTCGTGCGACCGCGGCCGCTTGCGCCGGCTTCTTGACGGCAACCAGACGCAGAGCGAGCAGCGGTGCGCCAGACTTGCGTTTTATCCAGATCGGTCGATCGATCAGGCCACATGCCGAAGCCTTGCGCAGTTCGGCCGTCAGATCGACCAGACCACCTTTGGCATCAACCCAACGCGCGCTCTTCCAGCCGGACCGGATCACGAAGTCCGCGCCGGCATCGACGAGACGTGCCATGCGCTCCGGTTGCAGATAAGCGCGGTCGCCAAGACGGATTTCGCCGGCAATCACCGGTATCCGGTCCAGCGTCTCGCCCGCTCGCTGATCGGTCAGCTCGAAGTGACCAAAGCGCTCCTGCGGAAGATCGAACGCGCTGTGTATGCGCCACACCGCGTTCTTGTTCCTGCCGCTCGTCCCAGCCTTCGGGACCGTCGTGGCGTCAACAATGCGGATCAGGCGGCCGTGGCTCGCCTTCGGCGCACCGCTCGCCAGTGCTTGGCCTATCAACTTCGCCAGCCAATCTCCGCACTGACGCAACCGATACAACAGAGCCACGTTGGAGATATCGACAAGGCCCACCGACGTGGCCCATGCCGCCGTCAACCGCAGACCTCGCTCGCCAAGGCAATACGCCAGGATCAAGCGCAGCAAATCCACCGCATTGCTGATTTCCCGCGGGCGGACAAACGCCTTCGTCTCGCGCGCGCTAACGTTGAGCGCTTCGGCGCCGCCAAGCCGGGCGACTACGCGCGCCCAGTCCTCGTTCACAAGCGATTCGTGTGCCATCCCAATTTGGAATCACAAGCGAATCCAACGCGCAAATCCTATTTTAGCGCCCATGGGCGAACGCCAGGACCCATAACCACCGAGCCAAGTTGCCTTGGACCGCTATCCGCCCCAGCCTGCCGCAACAACAACCAACTGTGATAATGGGTCCTGGCTTTCGCCAGGACGACACGGAGTGTGTGGTCGGCGTTCAGCTTCAAAGGGACGCATCCCATGATCCTCCCCGACGGCTATTCCGACGTCCCCGCCGGCAAGATCGCCGCCGTCGTCACGCATCTGGAGATGACCGCACCTCCCGCGCGCCGCGACGATCCGCCAGGAGCGTGGTCCCTGCGCAAGGTCTATGCCCCCGCGCTTGACTGGTATCGCGACCTCTACCGCCGCGTCGGCGAGGAGTGGCTCTGGTTCTCGCGCGCGCGCATGACCGACACGGAGCTCGCCGCAATCATCCACGCGCCGGGCATAGAGGTCTATGCACTGGCCGTCGACGGCCGCGAGGGAGGCCTGCTGGAGCTGGACTTCCGTCAGCCTGGCCAATGCGAGCTGGTCTATTTCGGCGTCACCGCCGGATTGATCGGAACCGGCGCCGCCCGCTTCCTGATGAACCGCGCGCTCGAGATTGCGTGGTCACGCGACCTCCGCCGCGTCTGGGTGCACACCTGCACCTTCGACCACCCCTCCGCCGTCGCATTCTACCAGCGCTCCGGCTTCCGCCCCTTCCGCCGCCAGATCGAAATCGCCGACGATCCGCGCCTCGACGGCATGGCGCCGCGCGATGCGGGGAGGCACGTGCCGATTATCGAATAGCGCGGGAGGGCGTCGCCCGGATGGAGTGACTTGTCCGCCGAAGCTCGAAGAGCGAAGGCGGCAGCGTAATCCGGGGTGCGATTCTCCGTTGCCGCGCACTCCGCCGTCATCCTGAGGTGCGCGCTCTTGCGCGCCTCGAAGGATGGGCTGCGGGCGCCTGTGGTCCATCCTTCGAGGCTCCCCTTGCGATGCTGGCGCATCGCAAGGGGAGCACCTCAGGATGACGGTTGAGCTTGTGGCAGCATTGTAGCCCGGGTGAGCGCAGCGACATCCGGGAAGTGTTCAAGAGAAGTCTCGCATATCGCAACGCTCATGTGGGCTATCCCTCAAAACACCCTCTGCTCCGCCCGCGCCAGCGAAAACCCGTGCTGCATGGCGTTGAAGCACGTCAGTCCCGTCTGCTCCGACCGGCACGTGAATCCGCCGCGCTGCCACACCTCGCCATAGGCCAGCACCGGCAGCGAGGCGTCCATCACCGTGTCGCCGGCGCAGATGCGACCCGCGCTGCCCTTGGCGCTCATCTCGAAGGCGTGGCCATAGTCGAGCTCGCAATCAGCCGGGCGGCGCGGGCGCGCGTCCATGTTCATGATGTCGCAGCGGAGCACGCCTTTGTCATTGCCCTGGCCGCTGTCGGTAAAGAACTGACAGACGATGTTCTTCGACGGTGTCAGAAAGCCGATCGGTCGGTCCTGCGCATGGGCGACGCTCGCGGCGGCGAGCAGGGCAAGCGTGGTGAAAGTTCGCAGATGCATGACGAGGCCCAGGCTGATCGACCGTGCATTGATTCCGCCTTGTTGCGGGATACGCAATGCTCTTCTTCCAAGATATTTGTTGCGGCAGGCCCGCATTGGCGATGAACTGGACGGCCCTGCCATATCCCACGACTGACAAGAGCGAGAACCATGTTCCTGATCGGCCAATATGATTCCCCCTTCGTCCGCCGCGTCGCGATTGCGCTGCGGCTTTACGGGCTCGCCTTCGAGCACCGGCCGTGGTCGACCTTCGGCGAGGCCGACAAGATCGCACCGTATAACCCGCTGCGCCGGGTGCCGACGCTGGTGCTCGACGACGGCGAGGCGCTGATCGAGAGCGCGAGCATCCTCGACTATCTCGACGAGCTTGTCGGCGAGGGGAGCGCGATGCTGCCGCGCAGCGGCGCCGGGCGGCGCAAGCACCTGCGCATCTGCGCGCTCGCCTCCGGCCTCGGCGACAAGGCGGTCAGCCTGCTCTATGAGCGCGTGCTGCGGAAGGAGCAGCTTGCATTGTGGGTCGAGCGCTGTCAGGCGCAGATCGCGGATGTCCTCGGCGTGCTCGAGGCCGAGCGCGCCAGGGTGACGACGCCGTACTGGCTTGGCGATCGCATCGGCCACGCCGACATCGCGGTCGCCTGCGTCATCCGCTTCACCCGCGAGGCGCATCCGCGACTGTTCGATGCCGCACGCTATCCGGCGCTCAGCGCGCATGCCGGGCGCTGCGAGGCGTTGCCGCCATTCCAGGAGATCATGCAGCCGCTGGCCCCGCCGAAGGGGTGAGGCGTGCACACCGCGATCACGCTGAATGTCTCCCCAACGTCGTCCTGGCGAAAGCCAGGACCCATTACCCCAGGAAGCAGTTTGGCGAAGATTCGAAGTTCGGTACTGCCACCGGACCTCACCGATGCATCACGCGGTATGGGTCCTGGCTCCCGTGCGCAATTGCGCACTAGGCCAGGACGACACCAACGGTGCGGCGCGCGTTCCGGGATCACGGCGATGGGCGAGGTGGAGAGCGTCGCGCGCGATGGGCGACGATGGAATATTACCGCTGTTTTGCCCGACGCCGCAAGTCGTTTCGGCAAGACCGAAAAATTCGCCAATTCTTTCAACCCTATTCTACTGTGCATGGGGTTGTTTTCGCACTTTTGTTTGGAGCGACGGCCCATCTCCATCGTCGTCCTGGCGAAAGCCAGGACCCATTACCCCAGGGAGGGGTTTGGCGAAGATGAGTTGCTCGGGACTCCTACCGCCGCAATCGATAGATTTCGCGGTATGGGTCCTGGCGTTCGCCAGGACGACAGCGGAGATCAGCCCGCGCCTGCGCGCTTCTTCTGCCAGACCAGATGCACCGCGCAGGTACAGCCCGGCGGATGCGAGGCGAGATCGCTGGACGCCTCGTCGTTTGCCGGCGTCGCCGCGAAGGCCTTCTGCTGTGACGGGATGTAGTTGAGCACCGGCGCGAGCCAGCGCTCGGCTTCCGCCACTGTCATGCCCTTGCGTGCCGCGTAGTCCTCGACCTGGTCGCGCTCGATCTTGCCGACGCCGAAATAATAGCTCTCGGGGTTTGCAAAATAGAGCCCGGACACGGATGAGCCCGGCCACATCGCAAAGCTCTCGGTCAGCTTCACGCCGGCGGTCGCTTCCGCATCGAGCAGCTCGAACAGCGTCGCCTTCTCGGTGTGGTCAGGCTGCGCGGGATAGCCCGGTGCGGGGCGGATGCCCTGATATTTTTCGAGGATCAGCTCGTCGTTGGAGAGCGCCTCGTCCGGGGCATAGGCCCAGAACTCGCGGCGCACGCGGGCATGCATGCGCTCGGCGAAGGCCTCGGCGAGACGGTCGGCCAGTGCCTTGCACAGGATCGAGGAGTAATCGTCGTTCGCCATCTTGAAGCGATCGGCGACCGCGTCCTCGCCGATGCCTGCGGTAACGACGAAGCCGCCGATATAGTCGGGCACGCCGGCAGGCGCGATGAAGTCGGACAGCGCCGCGTTGAAACGGCCCTCGCGCTTCTCGAGCTGCTGGCGCAGAGTGTGCAGCGTCGCGATGCTCCTGGTCCGGCTGTCGTCGGCATAGAGCACGATGTCGTCACCTTGCGCATTCGCCGGCCAGAAGCCGATCGTCGCACGCGCCCGGAACCATTTTTCCTTGACGATGGTGTCGAGCATCTTGCGCGCATCGTCATAGAGCGAGCGCGCGACCTCGCCGACCTTGGCGTCGTCGAGAATGGCCGGGAAGCGCCCCGCGAGCTCCCAGGTCTGGAAGAACGGCGTCCAGTCGATATAGGGCACGAGCTCGGCGAGGTCGTATGCGTCAAAGCTGCGGGTGCCGAGGAAGGTCGGCTTTGCCGGCTTGGCAGCAGTGAAGTCCACCGGCACACGATTGGCGCGGGCGGCAGCGAGCTTCAACCGCTTCTTGTCGGCCTGCGCGCGCAGATGCGCGTCGGAAATCTTTGCATATTCCGCGCGCACCTCGGCGGCGTAAGCCTCGCGCTTCTCGGGCGAGAGCAGCGAGGAAGCGACGCCGACGGCGCGGCTGGCGTCGTTGACGTGCACGACAGGGCCGGCGCGGTAACTCGGGTCGATCTTCACCGCGGTATGCACGCGGCTCGTCGTTGCGCCGCCGATCAGCAGCGGCAGCTTCAGACCTTCGCGCTGCAATTCACCGGCGAAGAACGCCATCTCGTCGAGCGAGGGCGTGATCAGGCCGGACAGGCCGACGATGTCGGCCTTCTCGGCCTTCACGGTCTCGACGATCTTGGCGGCCGGCACCATCACGCCGAGGTCGATCACCTCATAATTGTTGCACTGGAGCACGATGCCGACGATGTTCTTGCCGATGTCGTGGACGTCGCCCTTCACCGTCGCGAGCACGATCTTGCCGGCGGACGAGGAGCCCTCGGTGCCGATGCCGCTCGCAAGGTTGCGCGCCTTCTCCTCCTCCATGAACGGCATGAGGTAGGCAACGGCCTGCTTCATGACGCGCGCGGACTTCACCACCTGCGGCAGGAACATCTTGCCGTCGCCGAAGAGATCGCCGACCACGTTCATGCCGGCCATCAGCGGGCCCTCGATCACATCGAGCGGGCGCGAGGAATTCTTGCGGGCCTCTTCGGTGTCCTGCTCGATGAATTCGGTGATGCCGTGCACCAGCGAATGCGACAGGCGCTTCTCCACCGGCCATTCGCGCCAGGCGAGATCGGCTTCCTTGGATTCGGTCTTCTTGCCGCGGAATTTTTCCGCGAGCGCCAGCAGGCGCTCGGATGCGCCGGGATCGCGGTTCAGCACCACGTCCTCGCACACCTGGCGCAGCTCAGCATCGATGTCGTCATAGACGATCATCTGACCGGCATTGACGATGCCCATGTCCATGCCGGCCTTGATGGCGTGATACAGGAACACCGAGTGCATGGCCTCGCGCACCGGCTCGTTGCCGCGGAACGAGAACGATAAATTGGAGACACCGCCCGAGATGTGCGCGCCCGGCAGGTTCTGGCGGATCCAGCGCGTCGCCTCGATGAAGTCGACGCCGTAATTGTTGTGCTCCTCGATGCCGGTCGCGATCGCGAAAATGTTCGGATCGAAGATGATGTCCTCGGGCGGGAAGCCGACCTTGTTCACCAGGATGTCGTAGGCGCGCTTGCAGATTTCGGTCTTGCGCGCGAACGTGTCGGCCTGGCCGACCTCGTCGAACGCCATCACCACGACGGCCGCGCCGTGGCGGCGGGCTACTTTCGCCTCGTGGATGAATTTCTCCTCGCCTTCTTTCATCGAGATCGAGTTGACGACCGGCTTGCCCTGCACGCATTTCAGGCCCGCTTCGATCACCGAGAATTTCGAGGAGTCGACCATCACGGGGACGCGGGCGATGTCGGGCTCGGCGGCGACGAGGTTGAGGAACGTCACCATCGCTGCTTCGGAATCGAGCAGGCCCTCGTCCATGTTGACGTCGATGATCTGCGCCCCGTTCTCGACCTGGTCGCGCGCGACCTGCAGCGCGGCGGTATAATCGCCGGCGGTGATCAGCTTGCGGAAGCGGGCCGATCCCGTGACGTTGGTGCGCTCGCCCACGTTCACGAACGGAATGGCGTCCGTCAGCACGAACGGCTCGAGGCCGGAGAGCCGCAGGCGCGGTTCGATCTCCGGCACGATGCGCGGCTTGTGCGGGGCGACGGCAGCCGCAATCGCCGCGATATGGTCCGGCGTGGTGCCGCAGCAGCCGCCGACGATGTTGACAAGGCCGTCGCGGGCGAACTCGCCGACGAGGCGCGCCATGTACTCCGGCGTCTCGTCATACTGGCCGAACTCGTTGGGCAGGCCGGCGTTCGGATAGGCGCAGACCAGCGTGTCAGCGACGCGGCCGATATCGGCGATATGGGCGCGCAGGTCTTCCGCGCCGAGCGCGCAGTTGAAGCCGATGGTGACGGGCTTTGCGTGCCGCACCGAATTCCAGAACGCTTCCGGCATCTGTCCGGAGAGCAGGCGGCCGGATTTGTCGGTGATGGTGCCCGACACCATCACGGGCATGTCGATGCCGAGCTCTTCGGTGATCTCGGCGATCGCATAGAGCGCCGCCTTGGCGTTGAGCGTGTCGAAGATGGTTTCGACCAGCAGCAAGTCGACGCCGCCGTCGATCAGGCCGCGGATCTGCTCGCCATAGGATTTGCGCAGGTCGTCGAAGGTGACGGCGCGATAGCCCGGATTGGACACGTCAGGCGAGATCGAGGCGGTGCGGTTGGTGGGGCCGATGGCACCGGCAACGAAGCGCGGCTTGCCGTCCTCGGCTGCGACGCGGCGTGCGGCATTGCCGGCGAGGCGGGCGCCTTCGCGCGCCATCTCGTAGACGATGTCGGCGAGGTCGTAGTCGGCCTGTGCGATCGACGTCGTCGAGAACGTGTTGGTCGCGACGATGTCGGCGCCGGCACGCAAGTAAGCCGCGTGGATGTCCTCGATCGCCTGCGGCTGGGTCAGGATCAAAAGGTCGTTGTTGCCGCGCAGGTCGCGATGGAAATTCTTGAAGCGCTCGCCGCGGAAGGCTTTCTCGTCGAACTGCAGGTTCTGGATCATCGTGCCCATGGCGCCGTCGAGCACGAGGATGCGCTCGCGCGCGGCATTCAGCAGGGCAGTTCGCTTGGCGGAAACGGGTACGGTCATTTTCTCTTATGCAGCCTTCTGGGCGCTCTTGGCGCGAATGCCGAGCAAATGGCTGATCGCGAACACGAGATCGGCGCGGTTCATGGTGTAGAAGTGAAAGGTGTCGACGCCGTGCTTGGCGAGCTTTTGCACCTGGCCGGCCGCGACGGTCGCGGCCACCAGTTTGCGGGTCTCGGCGTCGTCGTCGAGGCCTTCGAATTTCGCGGCGAACCAGTCCGGCACGGTGGTGCCGGCGCGCGTGACGAAATTGCGCGCCTGCTTGAAATTGTGCATGGGCATGATGCCCGGCACGATCGGGATGTCGATGCCGCGGGCGCGAACACGGTCGAGATAGCGGAAGTAGAGGTCGTTATCGAAGAACACCTGCGTGATCGCGCGCGTTGCGCCAGCGTCGACCTTGGCTTTCAGCGTGTCGATGTCGGCATCGAAGTCGCGGGCTTCGGGGTGCTTCTCGGGATAGGCCGAAACGGAGACCTCGATATCGCTGTGCCGCTTCCTGATTCCCGCGACGAGCTCGGCCGAGCTCTGGTAGCCCTCGGGATGGCTGGAATAGGGCGTGCCGATACCGCCGGCGGGGTCGCCGCGCAGCCCGACGATGTGACGGACGCCGACCTCGTGATAGCGGTCGACGATCTCGTCGATCTCGCCGCGCGAGGCACCGACGCAGGTCAGGTGCGCGGCCGGCAGCAGCGCAGTCTCCTTCAGGATGCGCGCGATGGTGGAATGGGTGCGCTCCCGGGTCGAGCCGCCGGCGCCATAGGTCACCGAGACGAATTTCGGATCGAGCGGGGCCAGCCTGTTGATGGTCTCCCAGAGATTGCGCTCCATCTCCTCGGTCTTGGGCGGAAAGAACTCGAAGGAGATCGCTGGCCGCTTCAGGTGCCCATCTTGCCGGTCGGCTGTCGCAGGCGTCGTCAAGTCAGTCATGGCACCACTCGCTCAAGGATCCCGCCAGGTCTTCGCGGCCGGCCGCCGGGTCTAGATTGGGAAGCCTAAGATAGGACAAAGGCCGTAAGATCGACAGCCCATTGGGAATGGGAAATGGCCCACTTGCATCAGATGATGTGACATTTCTTGCCATTTTCGAATAGGAGTGGGATGCTGGGCTAATACATAAATTATGTAGTATTTACATATAGTTGAAGGACGCTCGCGGGAGCGCGGTACCGCTCGAGCTATGGTGGGCAGTGTGATGAACGTGTTTCTCGTGCTTCCTCTGTCCCAACGTTGCGTCTTGGCTGTGCACAGGCGCGGCCCGCACACGCCAGACCTGCGCAGCCGACCCATTGCCGCGGCGGCGCCCTTCACTACGTTAACGCGCCATGATCCCGCTCTCAGTCCTCGACCTCTCCGTCGTCACCACAGGTACAAAGCCCGCCCTGGCGCTGCGCAACAGCATCGACCTGGCGCGGCATGTCGATGGCCTCGGCTATGTCCGCTACTGGCTCGCCGAGCATCACAACCTCGCCTCCGTCGCAAGCCCCGCGCCTGACGTGATGATCGGGCAGATCGCGGCGGTCACGAAGCACATCCGCGTCGGCTCGGGCGGGGTGATGCTCCCCAACCATGCGCCGCTGGTCGTGGCCGAGCGCTTCAAGATGCTGGAGGCGCTGTTTCCCGGCCGCATCGATCTCGGCCTCGGCCGTGCCCCCGGCACTGATGGTGCCACGGCCTACGCGCTGCGTAGCCGGCTCGATCGCCGCGAGGGCGACGATTTTCTGGAGCGGCTGCACGAACTGATCCTGTGGGAGACCCGCGAATTCCCATCAGGGCATCCCTACAACAACGTCGTGGCGATGCCCGACGACACCGCCCTGCCGCCGATCTGGCTGCTCGGCTCCAGCGATTATTCTTCGGAACTCGCCGCGCAAGTCGGCATGGGCTTCGCCTTCGCGCATCATTTTGCATCCCACGATGCGACCGATGCGATGGTGCATTACCGCAATCGCTTCCAGCCGTCGGCCTGGCGCACGAGTCCCCATGCGATCCTCGCGGTGGCCGTCATTGCGGCAGAGACCGATGAGGAGGCCGAAAAGCTCGCGACCTCGTTCGATCTCAATCGCCTCCGTCGCGACCGCGGCCAATATCTGCCGCTGCCGAGCGTCGAGGAGGCGCTGGCCTATCCCTATACGGATTCCGAGCGCAACTCGATTGCCCGCAACCGCTCGCGCCTGTTCGTCGGAAATCCTGCGACGGTGCAGAAAAAGCTGCAGCCGCTGATCGACGCGAGCAAGCCGGACGAGCTGATGGTGATCACCGCCGTGTACGACCACGAAGCGCGGAAGAAGTCATATTCGCTGCTGGCGGAGGCGTTCGGGCTGAAGCAGGCGGCGTAAGGCGTCGTCCCGGCGAAGGCCGGGACCCATACCGCGGGATTTCTCCGAATAAGCTCGATGGCGGAGATCTTCCGCAACAACGCGCAGTCGTGGTTATGGGCCCCGGCCTTCGCCGGGGGCGACGGCTAATCCTGCGACTCGCTGAATGTCGCGCGGAACGGATGCCCCGGATACACGCCGACGATACGAAACTCGCGCGAGAAGAATTTCAGCTCCTCGATGGCAAAGGCGAGGCCCTTGTCCTCGGGGTGGCCGTCGACGTCGGCGTAGAACTGCGTGGCGAAGAAATTGCCGTCGACCATGTAGCTCTCGAGCTTGGTCATGTTGACGCCGTTGGTGGCAAAGCCGCCGAGCGCCTTGTAGAGCGCGGCGGGCAAATTGCGCACGCGGAATACAAAAGTGGTAACCAGCGGGCCCGAGCCTTGCGCGGCCCATTTCGGCTCGCGCGCCAGCACCACGAAGCGCGTGGTGTTGTGGGCCTCGTCCTCGATGTCGTCGGCGAGGATGTCGAGACCGTAGATCTTGGCGGCGAGGCGCGAGGCGATCGCGGCGACCGACTTGTCGTTGCGCTCGGAGATGTCGCGGGCGCTGCCGGCGGTGTCGGCGTGCACGATCGGCTTGATGCCGAGCTTGCGGATGATGCGGCGGCACTGGCCGAGTGCGTGCACATGGCTCTCGACGCTCTTGATGTCTTCGAGCTTGGTCCCCTTCACCGCCATCAGCTGATGCCGGACCGGCAAGAACCATTCGCCGATGATGAACAGGCCGGAGGCCGGCAAGAGGTGATGGATGTCAGCGACGCGCCCGGCGACCGAGTTCTCGATCGGGATCATGCCGAGATCGGCCTCGCCGGACGAAATCGCCGACAGCGCGTCTTCAAAAGTGGCGCAGGGCATCGGCTCGGCGTCGGGATAGGCCTCGACGATGGCGATGTGGGAATTGGCTCCGGGTTCGCCCTGGAATGCGATCTTCATCTTGCTCATGGTCGGCCTTGTAGCAGCGGCTCAGGATTTGGAAAGGATGCTGCGCGCGGTTTCGAGATCGGGCGGCGTGTCGACGCCGCGGGGCACGCTGTCGACGATCATGATGTCGATGCGCATGCCGGCCTCCACCGCCCGGAGCTGCTCAAGGCTCTCCTGACGTTCCAGGGGGGAGGGCGGCAGCGACACGAACCGCTCCAGGGCGGCGCGGCGATAGGCATAAAGGCCGATGTGGTGGTATCGCGGTCCGTTGCCGTAAGGGGCGGTGGCGCGGGTGAAATAAAGTGCACGCAACCGTTTCGGCCCAATCGGCGAGCCGATCGCCTTCACCACGCTCGGTGCGAGGTCCTCCTCCTCGGTGTGGATCTGCGAGGCCAACGTGACGATGTCGACCGCGGGATCGTCGAAGGGCGGCAGCACCTCGCGGATGGTTGCCGGCGTGATGGTCGGGAAATCGCCCTGGAGATTGATCACGATCTCGGCCTTGCCCGCGGGATCGAGCTTCTGCATGGCCTCGTGGATGCGGTCGGAGCCGGAAGGATGGTCGGCGCGGGTCATCACGGCTTCGCCGCCATGGGCGGTCACGACCGAGGCGATCTCGTCGGTGTCGGTGGCCACCGCAACCCGGCCGATGCCGGCGGCCTCAGCTCGGCGCAGGACATGCACGATCATCGGCAGGCCCGCGATATCGGCGAGCGGCTTGCCGGGCAGGCGGGTGGCGGCCATGCGGGCGGGGATCAGCACCAGGATGCGGGGATCGATCATTGGGTTCAAAGGACTGGGGTCAAGGGCCTGGAAATGGAGCGTTTTCCGCGCCGAGAAATGGGGTGGGGACGGGTTCGAAGCCGGGTCGCTTATACGGGTTGCCAGACCCCGGGCAAACCGATATCTCAGTGGCAAAACTCGGGGAAACAACAAGGAACGTTCTGATTCTCCCGAGGCTCGTCCTGGCGGCCGCTTGGGCCGCTGTTTCCTTCTTGCGGTGTGGGGCCTGGCCGGAAATGGACTCTTTCGAACTCAACAAGATTCTCGGTGCCGTGCTCGGCACCTGTCTCATCCTGCTGGTGACGAGCTTCACCGCCCAGGCGCTGTTCTCCCCCAAGATGCCGGAAAAGCCGGGTTTCGAGATTGCCGTGAAGGAAGACGCCGGCCACGGCAAGGAAGGCGGCGCCGCCGCGGCCTCCTCCGAGCCGATCGAGAAGCTGCTCCAGACCGCCTCCGTCGAGAAGGGCGCTGCCGCCGCCAAGAAGTGCGGCGCCTGCCACACCTTCGAGAAGGGCGGCCCGAATCGCGTCGGTCCGAACCTCTATGGCGTCGTCGGTGAGGCCAGGGGTCAGGGCCGTGGCGGCTTCAACTTCTCGGCCGCGATGAAGGGCAAGGGCGGCACCTGGAGTTTCGACGACCTCAACAAGTTCATCGCCAATCCGAAGGGCTTCATCCCGGGCACCGCAATGGGCTTCGCCGGTATCCCCAAGGATTCCGAGCGCGCCGACGTCATCGCCTATCTGAACTCGCTGTCGGAGCATCCGCAGCCGCTGCCGACGGCGTCGAAGTAACGCCTCAAGAACCGATTTTGGAAGATGCGGCCAGGCTGAAAAGCCTGGCCGTTTCCCTATGCGGGCCTCGCGAGCTCGTTATCGGGGCGTTTGGCCGCATCCGAGAGGCCATCCGGCCTTCCAACATGAGGAAAAAGGCAACATATTCCGTCGAAACCTCGCCTATATTGGGACCGTAAAGGAGTAGCCTCCTTCCAAGACAGGACTGTTGATTTGGCCATCACCCGACGCGATCTCCTGCTCACCGGCACTGCGGCCGCAGCGCTTCCCGTCCTCGGTTCCGTGGCGGGCGTTCCCGTCATCGGCGCGGCGCAGGCGCAATCGGCCAGCGAGCTGACTTCAAATGGGTTGCCTTGGCGCCATGCCCTGTCGCTATTCGGCGACATCAAGTACCCCGCCGATTTCAAGCGTTTCGATTACGTCAATCCCGACGCACCCAAGGGCGGCGTCGCGCGCCTGATCTCGATCGGCACCTTCGACAATTTCAACATCACGATCTCCGGCATCAAAGGCAACATCGCGCCGGCTGCGGGCATGATCTACGAAACGCTGATGACCCGGGCACAGGATGAGGTGGCGACCGAGTACGGCGAACTCGCCGAAGCGGCCCAGCATCCGGACGATTTTTCCTGGGTGATCTACCGCCTGCGCAAGGAAGCCCGCTGGCATGACGGCAAGCCGGTGACGCCGGAAGACGTCATCTTCTCGCTGGAGACGTTCAAGCAGCAGAGCCCGATGTACGCCTCCTACTATCGCCACGTGACGAAGGTGGAGAAGGTCGGCGATCGCGACGTCAAATTCACGTTCGATGGGCCGGGCAATCGCGAATTGCCGACCATCGTCGGCGAGCTCACGGTGCTGCCGAAGCATTGGTGGGAGGGCACCGACGCGCAGGGCCGCAAGCGGGACGTCAGCGCGACCACCCTGGAAATTCCACTCGGTTCCGGTCCCTACAGGATCAAGGAATTCGTGGCGGGGCGTTCGATCAAGCTCGAACGGGTCAGGGATCATTGGGGCGCCAATCTGCCGAGCCAGATCGGCCAGAACAATTTCGACGAACTGCGCTTCGAGTTCTTCCGCGACAACCAGGTCGCGCTGGAAGCGTTCAAGGCCGATCAGGCCGACTGGATCGCGGAAAACTCCGCCAAGCAATGGGCAACCGCTTACGACTTCCCGGCGGTGACCGAGAAGCGGGTGATCAAGCAGGAGTTTCCGATCACCGATTCCGGCCGCATGCAGGCCTTCGTCGTCAACAACAGGCGCAACCAGTTCAAGGACGCGCGGGTGCGGCGGGCCTTCAACTATGCCTTCGACTTCGAGGAGATGAACAAGCAGCTGTTCTTCAGTCAGTACAAGCGCATCAACAGCTATTTTGAAGGCACGGAACTCGCCGCGACCGGCCTGCCGCAGGGAGAGGAGTTGCAGATCCTCGAAACCGTGAGGGACAAGGTGCCGCCGGAAGTCTTCACCACGGCATACCAAAACCCTGTTGGTGGCAATCCGGAAGCCGTCCGCGCCAACCTGCGTGAGGCGGCAAAGCTGCTGAAGGAGGCCGGCTTCGAGGTGCGGGACCACAAGCTGGTCGACGCGTCGGGCAAGGTTTTGACGGTCGAGATCCTGGTGCAGGATCCCTCGTCCGAGCGTATCGCGCTGTTCTACAAGCCGTCACTGGAGCGGATCGGCGTCAATACGTCGGTTCGTGTGGTCGATGACGCGCAGTACCAGAACCGACTGCGCAGCTTCGACTTCGACATGATCATCGATCAGTGGGGCGAGTCGCTCTCGCCCGGCAATGAGCAGCGTGAATATTGGAGTTCGGCGACGGCGGACGTTCCGGGTGCGCGCAATACCATCGGCATCAAGAATCCGGCCGTCGATGCCCTGATCGAGAAAGTGATCTTCGCCAAGAACCGCGCCGGTCTCGTCGCTGCCACGCGCGCGCTCGATCGCGTGCTGCTCTGGAATTTCTACGTGGTGCCGCAGTTCACCTATTCGTTCGCGCGCTACGCCCGCTGGGACCGCTTCAGCCATGCTGAGCCGCTGCCGGCATACGGCCGGTCCGGCCTGCCGGCGTTGTGGTGGTACGACGCGGACAAGGCGGCGCGCATCGGAAAACGCTCTTGAGGAAACGATTGCGCATGGCGCAGCTTTCACGCCGGCATGTGCTGGTCCTGGGTGCGGGCGGTGCGCTCAGCGCCGTCCTGTCGCGCGGCGCGGCGGCGTCGGAAGGGCCGGCCGAAGCCCACGGCATCTCGGCGTTCGGCGATCTCAAATATCCCGCCGACTTCCATCATTTCGACTACGTCAATCTCGACGCGCCGAAGGGCGGCACGTTCTCGCTCATCCCCTCGGTGCGCGCCTACAACCAGTCCTACCAGACCTTCAACTCGCTCAACGCCTTCATCCTGAAAGGCGACGGCGCGCAAGGCATGGACATGACGTTTTCACCGTTGATGGTTCGAGCGAACGACGAGCCGGATGCGATGTACGGGCTGGCCGCCAAATCCGTGCAGATATCGCCGGACAAGCTGGTCTATCGCTTCACCATGCGGCCCGAGGCGAAATTCCATGACGGGACCAAACTGACGGCCCACGACGCGGCGTTTTCGCTGACGGCGCTGAAGACCAAGGGACATCCGCTGATCATCGTGCAGATGCGCGACATGGTCAGTGCGGAAGCTCTCGACGATGCGACGCTGGTCGTCACCTTCGCCAAGGGACGCGCGCGCGACGTGCCGCTCTATGTCGCGGGCCTGCCGATCTTCTCCAAGGCGTATTACGCGTCCCGCCCATTCGACGAGTCGTCGCTGGAGATTCCGCTCGGCTCGGGTCCGTACAAGGTCGGCAGGTTCGAGGTCAATCGCTACATCGAATACGAGCGGGTGAAAGACTGGTGGGCCGCCGATCTGCCGGTTTGCCGCGGCAGCTACAATTTCGACGTCGTGCGCTACGAATTCTATCGCGATCGCGATGTCGCCTTCGAGGGCTTTACCGGCAAGAACTATCTCTATCGCGAGGAGTTCACCTCGCGAATCTGGGCGACGCGCTATGACTTTCCCGCCGTGAAGGACGGTCGGGTCAAGATGGAGGTCGTGCCCGACGATACGCCGTCCGGTGCGCAAGGCTGGTTCATCAACACGCGGCGCGAGAAGTTCAAAGACCCGCGCGTGCGCGAGGCCCTGATCAACGCCTTCGATTTCGAATGGACCAACAAGACCATCATGTACGGCGCCTATGCCCGTACGGTGTCGCCATTCCAGAATTCGGACCTCATGGCCGGCAACGGACCTCCGTCGCCCGAGGAGCTGAAGCTGCTGGAGCCGTTCCGCGGCCAGGTTCCGGACGAGGTGTTCGCGGCGCCGTTCACGCCGCCGGTCTCGGACGGCTCCGGGCAGGACCGCAGCCTGCTGCGCAAGGCGCAGCAACTGCTGACTGAAGCCGGCGTGCCGATCAAGGACGGCAAGCGGGTGCTGCCGAACGGCGACGTCTTCAAGATCGAGTTTCTGCTGGACGAGCCTTCGTTCCAGCCGCACCACGCACCCTATGTCAAGAATCTCGCGACGCTCGGCATCGAAGCGAGCGTGCGCGTCGTCGATGCCGTGCAGCACAAGGCGCGGCAGGAAGATTTCGACTTCGACATGACGATCCAGCGCTTCAGCATGTCGGCGACGCCGGGCGATGCCATGCGCGCGTTCTTCTCGTCGCAGGTCGCGAACACCAAGGGCTCTTACAATCTCGCGGGCGTCGCCAGCCCGGCCATCGACGCCATGATCGAGAAGATCATGGCGGCCGACAGCCGCGAGGAATTGACCGTCGCGTGCCGGGCCTTCGACCGCCTGTTCCGCGCCGGCCGCTACTGGGTGCCGCAATGGTACAACAAGACGCACCGGCTGGCTTATTGGGATCAGTTCGGCCACCCCCAGAAGCTGCCGCGTTACGCCAACGGCGTCGGTGCTCCCGACATCTGGTGGTATGAACCCGCGAAGGCGGCCAAGCTCGAGCAGGCGAAATAATCATGAGCGCCTATATCGCCCGCCGTCTCCTCCTGATGATCCCGACCCTGCTCGGGATTCTCTTCGTCTCCTTCGTCGTGGTGCAGTTCGCGCCGGGCGGTCCGGTCGAGCGTGTGATCGCGCAACTCTCGGGCGCCGACACCGGCGGCACGTCGCGCATTTCGGGCGGCGGCGATTTTGCGCAGCGCGCGCCGGGACAGGTCGGTGCCGGTGGCGACGCTATCAACTCCAAATACCGCGGTGCGCAGGGCCTCGATCCTGATTTCATCAAGAAGCTGGAGGCCCAGTTCGGCTTCGACAAGCCGGCACCGGAACGCTTCGCGCTGATGGTGTGGAATTTCGCCCGCTTCGATTTCGGCAAGAGCTATTTCCGCGATGTCAGCGTGCTCCAGCTCATCAAGGAGAAGCTGCCGGTCTCGATCTCGCTTGGCATTTGGCTGACGCTGCTGACCTACCTGATCTCGATCCCGCTCGGCATTCGCAAGGCCGTGAACGACGGCGCGCGGTTCGACACCTGGACATCGACCGTGCTCGTGCTCGGCTATGCCATTCCCGGCTTCCTGTTCGCGATCCTGCTGATCATCCTGTTTGCCGGCGGCTCGTTCTTCAACTGGTTCCCGCTGCGCGGGCTGACCTCGGACGGCTGGTCGCAATTTCCGTGGTACTGGAAGATCCTCGACTACTTCTGGCATCTGACGCTGCCGCTGATCGCCATGGGGTTAGGTGCGTTCACCACCATGACGTTCCTGACCAAGAACTCGTTCCTGGACGAGATTCGCAAGCAATATGTCATGACCGCGCGCGCCAAGGGCTGCAGTGAGAACCGGGTGCTCTACGGCCACGTCTTCCGCAACGCCATGCTGATCGTGATCGCGGGCTTCCCCGGGACCTTCATCCACGCCTTCTTCTCAGGCTCGCTCCTGATCGAGACCATCTTCTCGCTGGATGGGCTCGGGCTGCTCAGCTTCGAGAGCGTGCTCAACCGCGACTATCCCGTCGTGTTCGGCACGCTCTACATCTTTTCGCTGGTCGGACTCGTGATCAACCTGATCTCTGACCTGACCTATATGTGGATCGATCCCCGGATCGATTTCGAGGCACGGGAGGTCTGATGACGATCACCGCGCCGACGCCGATCGAAACCACAGCGAAGTCGCCGCTCGGCGATGTCGTTCCGATCACGCGCAAGCCGTTCGCGCCTTCGCCGCTCAACCGGCGCCGGTGGCAGAACTTCAAGGCCAACCGGCGCGGCTACTGGTCGTTCTGGATATTCATTGCCCTGTTCGTGGTCTCGCTGTTTGCCGAGCTGATCGCCAACGATCGGCCCTTCCTGATCAAGTTCGACGGGCGTCTGTATTGGCCGGCCTTCGTGACCTATTCGGAAACCACCTTCGGCGGCGATTTCGAGACGGCGGCAGACTACCGCGACCCCTATCTGCAGAAGCTCATCAGGGACAAGGGCGGCACCATCGTCTGGCCGCTGATCCGTTACTCCTACGACACGCACAATCTCGACCTGCCGACGCCGGCGCCGTCGCCGCCAACCTGGATGCTGACAGAGAAGCAGTGCCAGCCGGTGGTTGAGAAGAAGGGGCTGAAGAGCTGCCGCGATCTCGAATACAACTGGCTCGGTACCGACGATCAGGGCCGCGATGTGGTGGCGCGGCTGATCTACGGCTTCCGCATCTCCGTGCTGTTCGGCCTTTGCCTCACCATCGTCTCATCTATCATCGGCATCGCGGCCGGCGCGGTGCAGGGCTATTTCGGCGGGCGGGTCGATCTCATCTTCCAGCGCTTCATCGAGATCTGGACGGCAATTCCCTCGCTCTACCTTCTCCTGATCCTGTCCTCGGTGCTCGTGCCCGGCTTCTTCGTGCTGCTCGGTATCTTGTTGCTGTTCTCCTGGGTCTCGCTGGTGGGTCTGGTGCGGGCCGAGTTCCTGCGCGGGCGCAACTTCGAATACATCCAGGCGGCGCGGTCGCTCGGCGTCTCCAACCCTGTCATCATGTTCCGCCACCTGCTGCCGAACGCGATGGTCGCGACCATGACCTTCCTGCCGTTCATCGTGTCGAGCTCGGTGATGACGCTGACGGCGCTCGATTTCCTCGGCTTCGGACTGCCGCCGGGATCGCCTTCGCTCGGTGAGCTGCTGTCGCAGGCCAAGGCCAATGTGCAGGCGCCGTGGCTCGGCTTCTCCGGATTCTTCTCGGTCGCGATCATGCTGTCGCTCCTGATCTTCATCGGCGAAGCCGTGCGCGACGCCTTCGATCCGCGCAAGACGTTCAGGTAAGATCATGGACGCGATCAACCAGCCCCTGCTCAGCGTGCGCGACCTCTCGGTGGCCTTCCATCAGGGCGGCGCCACCACGCTTGCGGTCGACAAGGTCTCGTTCCAGATCAAGCGCGGCGAATGCGTCGCGCTGGTCGGCGAATCCGGCTCCGGCAAGTCGGTCAGCGCGCTCTCGATCCTCAAGCTCCTGCCGTATCCCAACGCCTCCCATCCCTCGGGCAGCATCCGCTTCAAGGGGCAGGAAATAATCGACCAGTCCGAGCAGCAGATGCGGGAGATCAGAGGCAGCGACATCTCGATCATCTTCCAGGAGCCGATGACCTCGCTCAACCCGCTGCACACGATCGAGGCGCAGATCGGCGAGATCATCCAGCTGCACAATCCGACCAGCAACGCCGAGGCGCGCAAGCGGACGCTGGAGCTGCTGACGCAAGTCGGCATCCCCGAGCCCGAGACGCGGCTGAAGAGCTATCCGCACCAGCTCTCCGGCGGCCAGCGCCAGCGCGTGATGATCGCGATGGCGCTCGCCAACGAGCCGGACCTGTTGATCGCGGACGAGCCGACCACGGCGCTTGACGTCACCGTGCAGGCGCAGATCCTGGCGCTGCTCGCCGAGATCCGTTCGCGGCTCGGCATGAGCCTGCTGTTCATCACCCACGATCTCGGCATCGTGCGCCGCATCGCCGACACCGTCTGCGTCATGAAGGGCGGCGTGATCGTCGAGCAAGGGCCGGTCGAGCAGGTCTTCAAGACCCCGAAGCATCCCTATACGCGCGACCTGCTCGCGGCCGAGCCCAAGCCCGATCCGGCGCCGCCGCAGCCGAACGCGCCGGTGGTGATGTCGACCGATGACCTGAAGGTGTGGTTTCCGATCAAGCGCGGCCTGATGCGCAAGACGGTCGGTCACATCAAGGCGGTCGACGGCGTCAGCGTCGCCGTGCGCAAGGGCGAGACGCTCGGCGTCGTCGGCGAATCCGGCTCGGGCAAGACCACGCTAGGGTTGGCGCTGCTGCGGCTGATCTCCTCGAACGGCCGCATCGTATTCCTCGGGAACGACATCCAGGGCCTGCGCTTCAAGGAGATGCGGCCGTTCCGGCGCGACATGCAGATCGTGTTCCAGGATCCGTTCGGCTCGCTCAGCCCGCGCATGTCGGTCGCCGACATCATCGCTGAAGGTCTCTCCGTGCATCAGCCGAAGCTGTCGCGCGAGGAGCGCGAGGCGCGCGTCGTCAAGGCACTGGAAGATGTCGGGCTGAAACCCGACACCCGCCACCGCTATCCCCATGAATTCTCCGGCGGCCAGCGCCAGCGTATCTCGATCGCGCGCGCGGTGGTGCTGGAGCCGGACTTCGTCGTGCTGGACGAGCCGACCAGCGCACTCGACATGCTGTTCCAGGCGCAGATGGTGGATCTGTTGCGCGAGCTCCAGCGCAAGCGCGAGCTCACCTACATGTTCATCTCGCACGACTTACGCGTCGTCGCCTCGCTCGCGAGCCACCTCATCGTGATGCGCGGCGGCAAGGTGGTGGAGGAAGGCCAGGCGTCCGAACTGTTCAAGAACCCGAAGACGGATTACACGCGCGCGCTGTTTGCCGCCGCGTTCCGGCTGGAGACGGCAGGCAACGGGGCGGTGGCGACGTGATCCCGTCATTCCGGGGCGCGCGACAGCGCGAGCCCCGGGGACGCTTCCGCTAGTGGCCAAGGCGGCCTCCCAGTCGCGTTGAACTACGCGGCGCGCTCCTTGTCTGATTGTTCCTCGACCGTAGTCGCTGTTTCTTCCAGCTTCTTTTCGTAATTGCCCGCGAGCTTCTCAATACTGTCGGCCCACATCCTCAGCATTGAGACCTGAAAGTGGATCATCGGCTTCAAGGCATTCATGCCGATTGCTGTCGCTGCTGCGATGCGCCGTTGTGGGTCGCCCGCGAGATGGTTTGGAGTGGCGGTCTTGTCTGCCATGGTTCGCTCCTTCGCTCGGGTGTTACGGCCTAAAGTCACCTCTCGGGTTGTGAATTGCGCGCTTCTAAACACTCGGCAAAAATTTGATCTGCCGCGAGTCGCGCACATTGGTCGTCATGCAGTTCATCCAGTTTCTTCAAGTAGGCGACTGCGGCTATTTGCAAGAGATCGAAATTATCTTCGCCGGTTTTGCGAAGATTGGCGATGTAGCGATAGAGGGCGGAACGCCTGTCATCATTCTCGCTGATGCCGCTGTGGAGCAGCAAGTAGTTCCGCCAAGCGAACGCACACGCGCCTTCTCTGGCCTGAGAACTCATGGGCACCTCCCAAAGCCAGAGAAAGACTGACGAAGTGTTTCGTTCCGCAAATCTCTCAGTTGTAACGTTGTTCCGTAGCTGCGCCGCGAGATGCCTATTGGCCGGGGGCGGGTTGCCTTTCGAGTGATGGCCTGCCCGAATGATCGTGCGTCTGTTCCATGAGAGCTTGGAGAACGTGTGAGACTTCCGGTTCCATCTGCGCTGGAGTGTCGCAGTCGACCCGCTCAAATTAGGCCCGAGACCGACATGCGGTCATATCGGTTTCGACGTCGCCTTCCGGAGGTAAAGCGGACGCGGCTAATTATGGCAGACGGCCTACAGCCGCTTGATCGCCGCGACCTCGCTGCCAGCCTGCCTGATCCGCGCGAGCGCCGGCTCGATCGGCTCAATCACCGTTGCCATGTGATGTGCGTTGGCGTGCACCATCGAGCCGGCGTCGCGCACGATCGCGACATGCCCCTTCCAGAAGATTAAATCGCCGCGTTGTAGCCGGCTCCGCTCGTGCGGCTCCAGCGCGCGGCCGAGTCCCGCCTGTTGCATGTCGCTGTCGCGCGGGCAGCCGATGCCAGCGGCGGTCAGCGACACCTGTACGAGACCCGAGCAATCGATGCCAAGGCTGCTCTTGCCGCCCCACAAATAGGGCGTGCCGACGAAGCGCTCGGCCACCGCGACGAAGTCCGGCTCGCGATGATCGAGCGGGACGAGATGCGTCTTTGGCACGAAGGTCCCGTCGCGCGTCACGGCGAAGCTGCCGTCCTCGCGTGCCACCACGAGCTTCGAGCCCAGTACGAGCGTGGCGGCCGGCGGCAGTTTGATGGAAGGACCGGGGAAGACCAGCGTCCGCAGTGCGCCCACCTTGTGCGTCGGCGCGGCCGCCGGCTTCATCAGCGCTGCATCCGGCAGCCAGCCGACATAGCCGTCGCCATTGAGCTGGCCCCAGGCCCAGCCCTCGCCGTTGCGATCGTAGACCGTGACGCGTTCGCCGCGCAGCGCCTCTGTCATCAGCATTGCGCCCGATGACGGCTGCTCGCGCACGGGCGCGATCGGCTCGACCACCTCGAACTCTTCACCTTCGACGAAGCGCTGCGCCTCGACCTTGCCTTCGAGATATTTGGCGGCGAGGTCGCCCCGCGCCGGGGTCAGCCTTGGATCGTGTCCTGGATCACGCATAGCGCTCGCTCAGCAAGGCGTAGATGGCGCGCGCGGCCTGGCACTCGCCGCCCTCGGGCCGCGCCGGCTTCGCCGACGGTGTCCAGCCGTAGATGTCGACATGCAGCCAGCTTCCGGCCTGCTCGACGAAACGTTGCAGGAACAGCGCGCAGGTGATCGAGCCGGCAAAGCCGCCTGATGGTGCGTTGGTGATGGTGGCGGTCTTGGAGTCCAGCCACGCATCGTAAGGCGGCCACAGCGGCATGCGCCACAACGGATCGTTCTCCTTCACCGCGCAGCGCGCGACCTCAGTGGCCAGCGTCTCATCATTGGTGTAAAAGGGCGGTAAATCCGGCCCCAGCGCGACACGCGCTGCACCGGTCAGCGTGCCCAGATCGATCAACAGGTCTGGCTTCTCCTCGTCCGCCAATGCCAATGCGTCGGCGAGCACCAGACGCCCTTCCGCATCCGTGTTCCCGATCTCGACCGTGATGCCCTTGCGCGAGGTAAAAATGTCGAGCGGGCGGAAAGCGTTGCCGGAGACGGCGTTTTCCACCGCCGGGATCAGCACGCGCAGCCGCACCTTCAGTTTCGCGTCCATCACCATGCGCGCCAGCGCCAGCACGTTGGCGGCGCCGCCCATGTCCTTCTTCATGATCAGCATGCCGCTCGACGGCTTGAGGTCGAGCCCGCCGGTGTCGAAGCAGACGCCCTTGCCGACCAGCGTCACCTTGGGATGATCAGGATCGCCCCAGCCGATGTCGATCAGCCGCGGTGCGCGGTCGGAGGCCATGCCGACGGCGTGGATCAGCGGAAAATTCGTCTTCAGATCCTCGCCGATGGTGCAGGCAAAGCTCGCGCCGAACTCGGCGGCGAGCGCTTGCGCGGCTGCGGCGAGCTGCTCCGGCCCCATGTCGTTGGAGGGCGTGTTGATGAGGTCGCGTGCCAGCATCGCGGCGTCCGCCACGCGATCGATCTCGGCGGCATCGACGCCGTCGGGCGGCACCAGGCGGACCTCGGGCCTTTCGGCCTTGCGGTAGCGGGAAAAGCGGTAGCACCCCAGTGCAAACGCGAGCGTGGCGAGCCGCGCATCGTGCGGCGCGTTGGCGAAGCGATAGGTCCCCGGCGGCAGCAGGCCGGGCAGGGCGCCCGGCCGGAACAGATCGCGCGACCTTGCCCCTTCGTCCTCGAGGCCGAACAGCACTTGCGCGATCGCACCGTCGGGCGCAGGCAGCGCGAGATATCCGCCGGCCTTGGCGGAGTAACCGCTGGCAGTCGCGAATTGGCGCTGCGCCGGCGGCAGCGTCTCACGCACCGCATCCCAGCTCGACTTGGTGACGAAGGTGATCGGGATGGCGGTTGAGGACGTCTCGAAGACAGAGGGCATTGGCGGGTCCGGATCGTCAGGTCAGCGAACTCCAGCAGACTTCGCAGAGTTTTGCCGTGGCTGCAATCGGCTTTGCTGCCACCGCTCAGTGAGCCGCTACTCGCAGCAAGTGGCCCATGCTAGGTTCCGGCAATGGCCGCCAGGCGGACGCAGATCGCCGGCGGCCGGAGGCGAGGCCTGCCGGGAGGGAATGCAATGGAATTTGTGTGGAGCGTGGTCACATTCATCGGCCAGGCCGTCGAGGCGATCTTCGGCTATGTCGAGCATCATCATTGGATCTTTGCCTTCCTTGCCGGCGGCTACGTCTTTTATCTTCACGACCGCTCCGTCCACGCACGCTTCGATGCGCTCGACAAGCGCGTCGACGAAATCCGCAAGCGGCTTGCCATCGAATATTGATCGGACGAGACGAAACCGCTGTGCGGCAGCTCTCGTATTCATGTTGAGAACTGCTGTTCACGAGAGCGCGGCCATGGGGCTTTACTAGCGCTACGGTTGTGGCATCATTGGCGAATATTTTAGATTGTGCCGTGCGCGTATGCACGCATGGAGCGCAGAAATGCGGCGGCACACGTTGATCCTTGCTCCGGGCTGATCCTTGCCCGGGGCAGGGACCGGCTTCAACCTATTCGTCGAAGGCATTTCTCTCATTGTTTTGGGCGGCGCAGCATTCGAAATGAGCGGCGCAGAATGGATAGATCGTTCGTTATTGCGCAGATCTCCGACCTGCATCTGGACGGGTCAGGCCGGCTGCTCGCGGCGATCGAGGCGCTCGGCGCTGCTCTGCGCGAGAGGATGGCGGACTTCGCCGACATTCCCGATCGCATCCTGCTGATCACGGGCGATCTCGTCGATGACCCGACGCCGCGTGCGCTCGACGAAGCGCTCGCGGTCATCGCATCCTTCCGGCAGACCGGGCTGTTCACCGACATCCAGGCGGTCGCCGGCAATCACGACGTCAAGCGGGCGAGCCAGCGTGCGGGCCGTCACGACGTCTATGATTACCTGCATCTGCCGCGTACCTCGAAGAGCGTCTACTACCGCCAGGCCGGCCTTGATCTGGTGCTGCTGGATTCCAATCGTGCAAGCCTCACGACGCTGGCGAGCGGCAATATCGACCAGGGCACCTACAGCACGATGGTTGCCGATTCCGCCAGGCTGAGTGTCGAGCTCGCAGGCAGCCTTGGATCGGCGGGACGCGCCGATTATTCCGAGCCGGCCGAAAACCTGGTGCGGGTGCTGGCGCTGCACCATCATCCGCTGCCGCAGGCGACCGGCGAAGCAAAGCGGTTTCTCGGCGCGCCGGATGAGCCGTTGATGTATCTCGCCGCGCCCGCCACCTTCCTCGAAGCGGCGACCTCGCTCAACGTCGATCTGGTTCTGCACGGTCACCGGCATGTCGAGGGACTGACCCGCTATTCGATTCCGGATCCGCGTGCGACGCGGAGCGCGGGCAGTGAAGCGTTCTGGCGCACCATCTACGTGCTGTCCTGTCCATCCTCGACCGGGCAGGGCGGCGACGATGCCGGCTTCAACATCATCCATTTCGGCCCGATGTCCGATGCCGGCAATTCCGAATATGGATTTGCGATCGCGCGCCATTCGCGGCCGCGCGATGGCGGCGGCTTCCGCCTGCTCGACTCGAACCTGCCGGATGGCGTAATCCGCCTGCCGGCGGGGCGAGATTGCTCCCGCGACCCGGCCGTCCAGGCGGCGATCGAGATCGCTTCAATCGCGACACTGACGCGGGATCAAATGGCGGCACTGGCGCGGCGGCTGCTGATGCGCCGTGCCTTCTACGCCGACGGCGAGCCGGCCTCCGCGAATGCGCTCCACACCTATCTCGTCACCACTCAGGCCTGGGCCGATCTCGACCGCAAGTACTCGAGGTCGGCGTCCGGGCATGATGCCGATGCGATTGCCGCGGTGGCGTTGCTGCTGCGCCGGCTGGTCGAGCAATCCGCCGGCGTGCTTGGCATCGATCAGATTCAGCTCGACGAGCTCCTTGCGAGGCGTCTGGTCAGCCGTGAGGATCTCCGGCGCGAATGCCAGGGAAAGCTGCGTATGGGGACTGACGTCGAGGCGCAGGTGCTGCAACTGCTGCGGGACCTGAACGAGCAAATGAAAGTGCTCGGCCTCGATCTGGGGCTCGGCGACGAGGCCCCGCCGCAGACGCCGCCGTGAGGGCGCCCGGCGTTAACCGGCCATTAGGGTTAACAGTCTATTGCTGGCGCGTTCGGCTCGATCCATCCGCTCGAGAGTCAAAGCGACATGCGTCAACGGTTCAGTCCTGCCCGGCTTCTCGCGTCTGCCTCGCTCGTCGCGATGGTGGCGATCAGCCTTGGCGGCTGCACGGCAATGTCAAAGCTCTCCGACGTCACCGGCTCGATCGGGTCGACCGGATCGCGCGCGGAGGCAGCCCCCGCCGATCCCGCGCGCGCCGTCGAAGTCTATGGCGAGCGTTACCGTGCCAATCCCAAGGACGCCGAGGCCGCGCTCGGCTATGGCCAGGCCCTGCGTGCCAATGGCCAGCGCGCCCAAGCCGCCGCCGTGCTCGAGCAGGCGACCATCGCCAATCCCGGCAACAAGCTGCTGCTCGCCCAGTACGGCCGCGCGCTCGCCGACAACGGCAATTTCCAGCAGGCTTTCGACGTGCTGTCGAAGGCGCATTCGCCCGACAATCCGGATTGGCGCCTGCTCTCGGTGCAGGGCACGGCACTCGATCAGATGGGCCGCCACGAGGAGGCGCGCTCCTATTATGCGAGCGCGCTGAAGATCGCACCGGGCGATCCCGGCGTGCTCTCCAATCTCGGCCTGTCCTACATGCTGTCGAAGGACCTGCCCAAGGCCGAGGAGGCACTGCGGCAGGCCTACGCCTCGCCGCGCGCCAGTAGCCGGGTGCGGCAGAATCTCGGCCTGGTCGTCGGTCTCCAGGGCCGCTTCGCCGAGGCCGAGACCATCGTGAAGGCGGACCTGCCGCCGGACCAGGCCGCGGCCAACGTCGCCTATCTCAAGGACATGCTGAGCCGCAGCGAGGGTCCGCGCGGCGCGCCGAAGCGGACGCCGGTCGCCTCGCTCAGTCAGTCCGACTGATCCGCCCCCAGATCGCCTCGTCCTGACTTCGCCGAGGCGGACCGCACGCGGTCCGCCTTCCGCGTCACTGCAGCTCGGAGATCTTGATGCCCGTCGGGCCGAGAATGACGACGAACAGCACCGGCAGGAAGAACAGGATCATCGGCACCGTCAGTTTCGGCGGCAGCGCGGCCGCCTTCTTCTCGGCCTCGTTCATGCGCATGTCGCGGTTTTCCTGCGCCATGACGCGCAACGAGTGCCCGAGCGGAGTGCCGTAACGTTCCGCCTGCTGAAGCGCGAGACACACCGATTTGACGCCCTCGAGCCCGGTGCGCCGCGCCAGGTTCTCGTAGGCCACCTTGCGGTCCTGCAAATAGGACAGCTCGGCGGTGGTCAGCGCGAACTCTTCCGACAGCGCGATCGACTGGCCCACGATCTCGGCGGCGACCTTCCGGAACGCCATTTCGACCGACATGCCGGATTCGATGCAGATCAGCAGCAGGTCGAGCGCGTCGGGAAAGGCGCGCCTGATCGAGAGCTGGCGCTTGGAGATCGCGTTCTTGAGGAACAGCATCGGCGCCTGCAGGCCGGCATAGGCGGCGCCGATGCAGATACCGATCTTGACCGGCAGCGGCTTTTCCATGTGCGCGATCAGGAACACGTACAGGATCGAGCCCATGAACAGCACGAGCGGAGCGACCATGCGCGCAAACAGGAAGGTGATGTAGGGCGCCTGGCCGCGGTAGCCCGCCATGATGAGCTTGTCGCGGGCGGCTTCCTGCGCGAGCCATTTGGTGAGGTTGAAGTCCTCGACGACCTTGGAGACGATCTGCTTCGGCGTCTGGCGCAGCGAGACCTTTTCGTTCTTGTTGAGACGGTCGCGCTCGCGCTGCCGGATGCGTTCGCGTTCGCTTGCCACCGCCTTCATGCGCTTGGAGAGGCCTTCGCCGGCGAACAGCGGCATCACCAGCGTATAGACGGTGGCGCTGGCGGCGATGGCCGCCAGCAGCATGGTCATGAAGCGGACGTCATGCAGTTTCGAAACGAGAAATTCGACCATACGCCACCGTCAGAAATCGAAGTTGATCATCTTCTTCATCACCATGATGCCGATCGACATCCAGATGACGCAGCCGACCAGCATGAGCTGGCCGGTAGGATGGGTCCACAGCAGCGAGATGTAGTGCGGCGTCGTGAGATAAACGAGGAACATCACGATCGGCGGCAGCGAGCCGATGATGCCGGCCGAGGCCTTGGCTTCCATCGACATCGCCTGGATCTTTTCCTTCATCTTCTTGCGGTCACGCAGCACCTTGGAGAGGTTGCCGAGCGCTTCGGAGAGATTGCCGCCCGACTTCTGCTGGATCGAGATGACGATCCCGAAGAAATTGGCTTCCGGCAGCGGCATCCGGTCGTAGAGGCGCGAGCAGGCTTCGCCGAGCGGCATGCCGATCGCCTGCGTCTCGATGATCGCCAGGAACTCGCTGCGCAGCGGCTCGGGCGAATCGGCGGCGACGACCTTGATCGATTCGAACAGCGGCAGGCCCGCCTTGATGCCGCGGACGATCACGTCGACGGCGTCGGGCAGCGCCTTCAGGAATTTGGCTTCGCGACGCTTCTTCAGGAAGCCGAGTGCCCAGCGCGGCAGGCCGAAGCCGCCGGCAAAGGCAAGGCCGGCGGCGCCGAGCAGGCCGCCGCCGACGAACATGGCGGCCGCAAACAGCACGCCCGCCACGACGGCGGACACGATCCAGAATTTCTGCGGTGTCCAGTCCAGCCCCGCCTGCGACAGGCGGACGCTGAGCGGAACGCTCTTCTCCTGCTGACGCCGTGCCTCGAGATCCTTCAGCGAGCTCTCGACCTGCTCGCGGCGCGATCGCTGGCTCTTTTCGGTCTGCTTGGCCGCCGGCGCGTCGGCGCGCGCGATCGAGGCGCGGCGGTTCTCCGCTTGCCGTTCTCCCGACAGCAACGGGTAGAGGAAGACCCAGGCGATGCCGCCGACAGCGGCGGTGGCGAGGAAGGCGAGGGCGAGGACCTGCATGTTCATGGCGTCGCTGACCCGCTCATTTCGTCGGTGCCGCTTCCGCAGCGTCGAGCGCGGCGGCAAGGCGCTTCTCGTCGCCGTAATAGCGGGCGCGTTCCCAGAACCTCGGACGGCCGATGCCGGTCGAGCGGTGCCGGCCGATGATCTTGCCGTTGGCGTCCTCGCCGATGAGGTCGTAGACGAAGATGTCCTGGGTGATGATGGTGTCGCCTTCCATGCCCATCACCTCGGTGATGTGGGTGATGCGGCGCGAACCGTCGCGCAGGCGCGCCGCCTGGACGATGACGTCGATCGAGGCGCAGATCATCTCGCGAATTGTTCGCGACGGAAGGGAAAAGCCGCCCATCGTGATCATGGATTCGCAGCGCGAGAGCGCCTCGCGCGGATTGTTGGCGTGCAGCGTGCCCATCGAGCCGTCATGGCCGGTGTTCATGGCCTGCAGCAGGTCGAACGCCTCGGGTCCGCGGACTTCGCCGACGATGATCCGTTCAGGACGCATACGCAGGCAGTTGCGCACCAGCTCGCGCATGGTGACCTGGCCCTCACCCTCGATGTTGGGCGGGCGGGTCTCGAGCCGCACCACATGGGGCTGCTGCAGCTGGAGCTCGGCGGCGTCCTCGCAGGTGATGACGCGCTCGTCGTGTTCGATGTAGTTGGTGAGGCAGTTGAGCAGCGTGGTCTTGCCCGAACCGGTACCGCCGGAGATCAGCACGTTGCAGCGGACGCGACCGATGATCTGGAGGATCTCGGCGCCCTCCGGCGAGATCGCGCCGAACTTGACGAGCTGATCCAGCGTCAGCTTGTCCTTCTTGAACTTGCGGATGGTGAGCGCGGGCCCGTCGATCGACAGCGGCGGCACGATGGCATTGACGCGGGAGCCGTCGGCGAGGCGTGCGTCGCAGATTGGCGAGGATTCGTCGACGCGCCGGCCGACCTGGCTGACGATGCGCTGGCAGATGTTGAGGAGCTGCTGGTTGTCGCGGAAGCGGATGCCGGTACGCTGGATCTTGCCGGCGACCTCGATGTAGACGGTGTTGGCGCCGTTGACCATGATGTCCGCGATGTCGTCGCGCGACAGCAGCGGCTCCAGCGGACCGTAGCCGAGCACGTCGTTGCAAATGTCGTCGAGCAGTTCCTCCTGCTCGGCGATCGACATCACGATGTTCTTGATCGCGATGATCTCGTTGACGATGTCGCGGATTTCCTCGCGGGCCGATTCCGAATCGAGCTTGGCGAGCTGGGCGAGGTCGATCGCTTCGATCAGCGCGCCGAAGATGGTCGCCTTGACCTCGTAATAATTGTCAGAGCGCCGGTTCTCCATGGGAGGCGGCGGCGGGGCTTTGATCGGGGCGAGCGGCGGCGAGGCGACGGCCGGCGGGGGCGGCGCGCGCGACACCGTCGGCGCCGGAGCCGGGGCAGGCTCTGGCGACACGGCGCCGGGCTTGGGGGCCCGAAGGTCGGTGTCTGTTCCGCTACGCTTACCGAACACTTAACAACTCCATGCGGCGGCTTATTTTCCCCGCAACTTCTCAATCAGGGGTGAAAGCAAGGACGACTTTTGTTTCTTCGTCTCGCTGCGGCCGGTGAGGCGCTGGGCGATCTGGAGGAACATCTCGATCGACTTGTGGTTGGCGGAGATCTCCGCGATCATCTGGCCGTTGTTGGCTGCCGAGCCGAAGATCTGCGGCTCGAACGGGATCGAGACGACCGGCTGGCTCTCGATCGCCTTGGCGAACTCGGCGGCGGCGATTTCGGGCCGCTTGGGGACGCCGACTTGGTTGAGGCAGTAGAGCGGCGGCCGGTCGTTCGGGCGCGAGGCCTTCAGCAGATCGAACAGGTTCTTGGTGTTGCGCAGATTGGCAAGGTCCGGCGACGCCACGATCAGGATGTCGTCCGCGCCGATCAGGGCGCGCTTGGTCCAGCCCGACCATTGGTGGGGGATGTCGAGCACGATGCACGGCATGGTGGAGCGCAGCGTGTCGAACACGGCATCGAAGGCGTCGGTGCCGAAATCATAGACCCGATCGAGCGTGGCGGGCGCCGCCAGCAGGCTGAGGTGGTCGGTGCATTTCGACAGCAGACGGTCGATGAAGGCGGTATCGACGCGATCGGGCGAGAACACGGCGTCGGCAATGCCTTGCGGCGGGTCCTGATTGTAGTCGAGCCCGGCGGTGCCGAAGGCGAGGTCGAGATCGGCGACCACCGCGTCCATCGCGAGATCGCGCGCGATCGCCCAGGCCACGTTGTGGGAGATGGTGGATGCGCCGACGCCGCCCTTGGCGCCGACCACCGCGATGATGCGGCCGACCGCCTTGGCTTCCGGTGCGGAGAACAGGTTGCAGATCGAGCGCACGACGTCGATGGGGCCGACCGGCGCGAGCACATAGTCGCTGACGCCGCGACGCACCAGCTCGCGATAGAGCGTGACGTCGTTGATGCGGCCGATCACCACCACGCGGGTGCCGGCGTCGCAGACGGTGGCGAGCTGGTCGAGGCCGCCCAAGAGGTCGTTGCGGCCGTCGCTCTCGAGCACGATCACGTTCGGCGTGGGGGCCGAGCGGTAGGCTTCGATCGCGGCGGCCATGCCGCCCATCTGGATCTTCAGGTGGGCCTTGCCGAGGCGGCGATCCTCGCCGGCCGACTGCACCGCCGCAGCGGTCTCCACGGTCTCGCAGAAAGCCTGGACCGAAACGCGCGGCGCCGGCGCAATATGCTCCTCGACCGGCGGGAGCGCTGCTTCCGGCTGCTCTTCTTGGGGCTGGCGAGCGTAGCTGATCATTTGCCGGTGTCGCTGAGTTTGGCCTTTTCGGCTTCAGGATAGATGACTGCCGTCGGAGTCCCCTTGCGATACTTCTCGAACGCGGCGGTGCGCCGCGTCGTGTAGGACGGCGATTCCGAACGCGGCTGCTCGAGGTCCGCCGGGTTGTCGACCATGGCGGCCATGTTGCGCTGGTAGGCGCAGCCGTAATTGTAATAGTCCTTGTTCTCGAACCAGCTCTTGTTCTTCATCGAGGGGCCGATGTCCTCCGGCCACAGGCCGCAGGGACCCGCGACCGCGGCGATCCTGGAATAGGTCAGCCGGATCGGCGGCAGGAAACGCTTGTCTTGCGGCTGGTAGGGGCGGGTGATGATGCCGCGCGGCGGAATGCCGGCAGCACTCAGCATCGCCTGGATTTCACGCATCGACTCGGCCGCCGGGCGCGCATTCGGCGTGCCGGACGGCACGTCGATATGAATGGCGCCGGTGCCTTCGTGCAGCCAGGCCGATGCCAGGCCCATCACGTCGGCGCGCTGGGCGGCGGTCAATCCGCCGCGGGCGTGGCCGACGAAGACGACGATCGAGCGGTTCTGCTCCTCGACCGCGATCGGGTGACGCTGCTTGTAGTCGTCGGGGATGGAGGCCGTCGTCACCTCGTCGTGCTGGCAGCCGCCGAGCGCAAGCGCGATGCCGACGAGCGCGCCGCCGAAGCCGATGGCGCGTTTGCGAAGCTGGGGTGGTCTTGTGATCATCTTGAAGTCCCCGTTCCGCCTCAGTCGGTAATGAAGCCGTAGGTGCCACGGTAGTTCCGGGCCGGTTCGGTCCGGCCAGGCACGCCATAGATGCGGTTGATGTTGCCGATCAGCTCGGCCTGCGGGTCGGCAGGCGCGGCGAAGCCGTCATCCGGTCGTGACAGGTCCTTCGGCGCTGTTGCGCGAACGACATAAGGCGTCACGATCACGACCAGCTCGGTCGCGTTGTTGACGAAGTCGCGGCTGCGGAACAGCGTGCCGAGGACCGGAAGCTGCATCAGCCCCGGCAGTCCGCTCACCGCTTGCTTGGTCTGCTGCTGGATCAGGCCGGCCATCGCCATCGCGCCGCCGGAGGGAATTTCCAGCGAGGTCTCGGCGCGGCGGGTCCGGATCGAAGGCACCGTCAGCGAGTTCACCGACGTCGACGTCACCGCCTGCGACAGCGTGATCGAATTCTCGTTCGAGAGCTCCGAGACCTCGGTCATCACGCGCAGGCTGATCTTGCCCTCGGTCAGAACGACGGGGGTGAAGTTGAGCGAGATGCCGAACTTCTTGAAGCTGATCTGGGTGGTACAGACATGCGTGGTGGGATCGCAGGCATAGCCTGCCGGCACCGGGAATTCGCCGCCGGCGATGAAGGTCGCCGACTCGCCGGAGATCGCGGTCAGGTTCGGTTCCGCCAGCGTCCGGATCACGCCCGCGGTTTCCATCGCGCGCAGCGTGGCCTGCACCGACGTGCCGAACTTCGTGGTCAGATTATTGCCATCCACGAGATTGCGGCCCAGGGCCGTGAACGGGTTCGAGTTGGTGAAGCTCACCACCGAGGTGCCGTAGTTCAGGTTCGCGGAGAGGTCGATGCCGAGCTGCTTGACGATGCTGCGCTGGACCTCGGCCACCGTCACCTTCAGCATGACCTGGTCGCGGCCGCGGACCACGATCGAGTTCACCACCTTGTCGGCGCCGCCGGCGAGGCGCGCGGCGAGTTCGTTGGCCTGCTGCGCCTCCATTGGACTAGCCACGCTGCCGGTCAGAACGACACCCTCGCCGAGCCCGTCGATCTGGATGTCGGAATTGGGCAGGACCTGCTTCAATGCGGCGCGCACGCCGTTGAGGTCGCGCTTGACCGCGATGTCGTAGGCCGCAATCTGCTGGCCGGCGGAATCGAAGAACACGATGTTGGTCTGTCCGACCGAGGCACCGATGATGTAGGCGCGCTGCGCCGAGCGCACCACCGCATTGGCGATCTTGGGGTCGGCGACCAGCACGTCCTTGATGTCGCGCGGCAGGTCGATCACGATCGATTTGCCGACGCCGAGCGAAAGGAAGCGCGCGTTCATCTGGCCGTCGGCGGCGGCCGGTGCCACGGGGCGGTAGTCGGCGGCGACCACGGGGGTCAGCGCCGGGTTGAGCACCAGCGCGAGGGCGGCCGAAAACGACAGGGCGCGGACCATTGAGGTTCGCATCGTCGTCAAATCTGCCCTGCAATTCATATAGACTGCCCTCATCGTGCCTTTGCCGTCGCGCTCGGGATACCGTAGCGAATGATCGAAACGCCATCGCGCTTCTGTGCGGAATCGTCGAGCGTGATCTCGCTCATCTTGACGTCGACGATGCTGCGCAGCGCCAGCGACAGCGTGCCGCTCTGGCGCGCGGCGGACAGCGTCGCCGTCTGCGCGGGATTGAGCTCGAGGGTGACGGTCTTGCCGACCACCGCGTTCTGGCCGTCCTTTTCCTTCGGCGCCTGGTCGATGGCCAGGACGCGAATGTTGGCCAGGATGATCTCGGAGGTGATGATATCGGGGGCGCCGCTGCTCTGATCCGGGTTCTTGAGGCGGCGGGTCAGAAGCACGTCGACGCGATCGTTGGGCAGGATGAAGCCGCCTGCGCCGGTCTCCGGCGAGATCTCGGTCGAGATCGCGCGCATGCCGGTGGGCAGGATCGCCGCCATGAAGCCGGAGCCCTCCGGCTTGACCAGCTTCTGATCGCGGATCGGCTCACCCTGGATGAAGGGGGCGCGTGCGATCGAGCCTGTCACCTGGGTCGCGCCCTCCGGGCGCTCGTTGCGGCGGATGAAGGTGGCGCTGGCGGTCGCGGCCGGCCAGGTCTGCCATTGCACGTCTTCAGGCTTGACGGTTTGGCCGAGACCGATGTCGTTCTTGGCCACCAGCACGTCGACGGTCGGAAGCTGCGCGACCGGAGCCGCTGGGGGCGGCGCAGAATTGTCCGAGCCGCTCGCCAGGTACGCGGCGACACCGCCGGCGCAGAGAGCGACCGTCAGGACGACAATGCGTGCCCTATTCATACGCTTCACTTTCCAACAAAAACGCCGCGACGCTGCCGCCGCCGTAATCGGCAGTTGACCAGCTATTCGTCAAAGCATGGTTAATGAGGCGTATCTAAATCGCCTTAACGCCGGGTTTACCCGGGGCGTTCAGCGCAGTGCGAGGTGAGCGAGGTCGATCGCCTTCACCCATTCGGTCTCCGGGTAGACCATCAGCGCGCTCAGCGCGAGCGCGATGCCGTAGGGAATACCGGTCTCCTTGGCGTGCAGTCGTGCAAGCCAAGCCTGGCCGGCGAGGCCGTAAGGCAACGGCCATTGCCGGAACTGGAGCAGGAGCAGCGTCAGCGCTCCGCCGAACAACGAAGCATAGAGCAGGAAGTTCATGAGGTGCGCGAAGCCGAACCAGAGCGCGACGGAGGCTGCGACCTTGGCGTCGCCGCCGCCGACCCAGCCCATCGCGAAGCAGGTGAAGGCCACGACCAGCAGAAGCGCGCCGGCGCCGACATGACTGAGCATCTCGTAAGGTGCCATGCCACCGGCAAGGGCGAGCACGAAGAAGCCCGCGATCAGTGCCAGCGACACACGGTTCGAGATGGTCATCGTGAAGAGATCGCTCGCGGCGGCGAACGCCATCAGGGCCGGGAAGAGCAGGAGGCGCGCAAGGTCGAGGATCATGGGCTGCGTCTTGAGGCCTGGATTTGTCGCGGGATCTGGCGTCGCGTGATGCTAGCCGGCAGTGCTAAACAAACCGACAACGGCAGCAGCGGACTGGACGGGCAATAGCCCGCCAGAGGCATGTTCACCAGAGGCTGGCTATGCGCGCGGCGAGCGCGACCGTTGCCAGCAGCAGTGCAAGGCACACCCAATAGGCCGGCGAGCCGGTCGGCGCCGGCTGCGCCTCGCTCGCCGCAACCGCGGCATCGGTTCTGTACTTTCGCAACGCCACTGGAACTCGCCGTACTCAGAAAAACAAAGGCCCCGGAGGTCCGGGGCTCTTGCCGTCGTTTGTCGGTCGCTTACTTCAGCGAGCTGCTGATCGAGCCGAACTTGGTGTTCAGCGTGCTGCCGAGGTTGTTGACGACGGTGATGATGGCCAGCGCGATGCCGGCGGCGATCAGGCCGTATTCGATGGCGGTGGCGCCGGATTCATCCTTCGCGAAACGCGCAATCAAGTTCTTCATGAACATACTCCATCTGGGGTGAGATCGCCTCGTTCGGCGCTGTCGTTGACGCGATGACCATGAGAGCCGAGCTCTTTCGGTAGAGTTAATTCGATCGTGTAAACCCAATTCCCGCGCGATGCTTTTGCCCAGAGTGAATTTCACCTTAAGGCGCTTATTGAATTTCGCTCCGGTTCCGGACGCAGTGCAACTGCGCCGCCGGCTTTCACGCTCCCTTAAATTTCGCGGAGTAGGCGTAGAAGAACCAGCAATTCGGAAGAGAGGCGACGATGTCGAGCCTGCCCATGCAAGTCGCCCTGATGCTCGGCGAGACCATCGCGAAGGTGGTCCCCGTCACTTTCGTGCTCGCGCTGGTCTTCACGGTGCTCGAGCATTTCTGGGCCTGCAATCCCGGCGTGCCGTGGTGGCGCAAGCGGGAGATCGTCACCGACATCTGCTACTGGTTCTTCGTGCCCGTATTTGCCCGCACCATGCGGATCGGGCTCCTGATCGTCGGGGCGAGCGTCTTCTTCAACATCCACGACGCCGACGATCTCATCGCCTTCTACGACAACGGCCACGGCCCGCTGGCGCAATTGCCGGTCTGGGTGCAGGCCGTGCTGTTCCTGGTGCTGTCGGACTTCATGCTGTACTGGCTGCACCGGCTCTTCCATGGCGGCGGGTTCTGGAAGTACCACGCGATCCATCACTCCTCCGAGGAGATCAGCTGGATCTCGGCTGCCCGCTTCCATCCCGTCAATCTCGTGCTCGGCACCATCGGGGTCGACGTCGTGCTGCTGATGGCCGGCATCTCGCCGAACGTCATGATCTGGGTCTCCCCGTTCACGACCTTCCATTCGGCCTTCGTGCACGCCAACCTGAACTGGACCTTCGGGCCGTTCAAATACGTGCTGGCGACGCCGGTATTCCACCGCTGGCATCACACCCCGCTCGAAGACGGCGGCGACACCAATTTCGCCGGGACGTTCCCGATCTGGGACGTGCTGTTCGGCACCTTCCGCATGCCGGAGGGGAAACTGCCGCAGGACTACGGCAAGGACGAAGCGACCATGCCGAAGGAGATCGGAGGGCAGCTTGCCTATCCGTTCCGCCGTTAAAGCATGATCCGGAAAAGTGCGAGGCGGTTTTCCGGAAAGATCATGCGTAAACAACAACCTAAAGCGCGATGACGATTCATCCCAATCTCATCGCGCTTGAGGCTCCTCGAGAGCGGCAAATCGTCAGTCCGTTCAAACAATAGAAGGCGAGTTTGCGGAACGTTCACGAATTGAGGGCAGGTTAGCGGGGTCGGGCACCGGCTCCGCTGCTATCAGATCGCTTCTGCCGGTTTGTGACGTCCCGGGGGTAAGAGTATGCGTAAACAACTGCTGCGCCGCCATGCGCGCGTCTGTCTTCTGGTTGCGGCCGCGGTGCTGGCATCGCCTTCTGCCGGCCTTGCCGAATCCACCGCCGATACCATCGCCGTCAATGTCGACCAGGCCAAGCTGGTCCGGCTGCCCGGCAAGGTTGCGACCATCGTGGTCGGCAACCCCCTGATCGCCGACGTCACACTCCAGCCCGGCGGTATGATCGTCGTGACCGGAAAGGGCTACGGCGCCACCAATTTCATCGCGCTGGACCGGGCCGGCGAAATCCTGGTCGACCGCCAGATCCAGGTCGAAGGTCCGAGCGATCGGCTCGTGACCGTCTATCGCGGGGTTGAGCGCGAGTCCTACAGCTGCCTGCCGCTTTGCCAGCGCCGCGTGACGCTGGGCGACAGCGACAACTACTTCAACACCACGATGGGCCAGGCCGGTTCGCTGAGCAGCAATGCCAGCGGCAATGCCGGCGCGGGTGCCAAGACCAACTAGCAGGACCAGCGAGCAAGTCCGATTGGCGGGGGCCGGATCGTGCGGTCTGGTCCAGACGACTGCGCTCGCCAGTCCTCTCCGTCCGGCGGTCAACTAGTGCGCCTCGGATCGTCTCGGGTTAACGATCCCTTAACGGCGTGTTCCGCCGGCCGCGGCCGTCCTGGAACACTGGGGAAATTTGACGCGATGCCAACGCCTGCACCCGTGAGGTTCACGCTCCGAGCCGTGCTGCGCCGGTTTCGCGGCAACCGCCGCGGGTCCGCGGCCGTCGAGTTCGCACTGGTCGCGCCGATCTTCTTCGCGTTGCTGTTTGCCATCATCGAGACGGCGCTCATGTTCTTCGCGAGCCAGGTGCTCGAGACCATCACGCAGAATTCTGCGCGGGTGGTTCTGACCGGGCAGGCGCAATCCGGTTCAGTCACCGCCTGCGCGGTGTCCGGCGTCGGCACGCCGTGCACGCAAGCGACGTTCAAGACCTACGTCTGCAGCCAGATCCCGGCACTGTTCGATTGCAGCAAGCTCTACGTCGACGTCACGAGCTACTCGTCCTTCTCTGCGGTCACGCTGTCGAGCCACATCGACGGCTCCGGCAGTTTCGATACGAGCATGAGCTACAGCCCGGGCAGCGCCGGCGACATCGTGGTGGTGCGGCTGTTCTACCAGTGGCCGCTGTTCGTGACCGGGCTTGGCTACAACATCGCCAATCTCACCGGCAGCAAGCGGCTGCTGGTGGCCACGGCCGCGTTCAAGAACGAGCCCTACTAGAGCATGATCCGGAAAAGTGCATAGCGGTTTTCCGAAAAGATCATGCTCAAACAATAGACCAACGGATCGGCGGAACGATGCAGGCGATTGCGAAAATCCGGCGGGCGATGCGTCTTTCCGCGCAGGAATTCCTTGCCGATGGCAGAGGTCTTGCGGCCACCGAATTCGCGGTGGTCGTGCCGCTGATGCTGGTGATGTTCTTCGGCACGGTCGAGTTCTCGTCGGCGGTGGCGATCGATCGCAAGGTGACGCTGATGGCGCGGACGCTGTCGGACCTCACCTCGCAGTCGACGTCGGTCGGCGATACCGACATGACCAATTTCTTCGCCGCCTCGACAGGCATCATGACGCCCTATGCCACCTCGCCGGTCTTGGCGACGATCACCGAGCTCTATGTCGATCCCTCGAGCCTGCAGGCGCATGTGCAGTGGAGCAAGGGATCGGTGCCACGGACGCCGAAGTCCGCAGTGACGATCCCCACGACGCTCGCAATCGGCGGCACCTATCTGATCTTCAGCGAGGTCAGCTACACCTACACGCCGTCGGTCGGCTATGCGCTCAAGAGCGCGATCACGCTGAGCGACGTCGCCTATACGAGGCCGCGCCAGTCGACCTGCGTCTACTACAGCCCGGATACGGCCTGCACGACCTACTGAGTGCACCGGCCTCCAACATGAAAAAGGCCGTGCGTCGCGCACGGCCTTTTCCATTGTTGTTTGACTTGCTCGTTTGAGCTGATCCGGACCGAAGGTCCGTGGGCTCAGCCGGCGGAGCGAAGATTGTCGGCGGCCGACTTGCCGGACCGGCGATCGGCGACGATCTCGTAGGAGATCTTCTGGCCTTCGCGCAGCGTGCCGAGGCCGGCGCGCTCGACGGCGCTGATGTGCACGAACACGTCCTTGCCGCCATCGTCGGGCTGGATGAAGCCGAAGCCCTTGGTCGCGTTAAACCACTTCACGGTTCCCATGCTCACGGGGTAGTTCCCTCTCAGATAAACAATGTAAGAGCCCGCTCGCGCGGACAGGTTAGATCGAATTTCTGGAAGGGTCGTCAGCGTGTCTGAACCGGCTGTACCGGTGGATGCCAATGTCGTCCGGCCGAAAATCGATTAATTCATTTTATTGGAAATGGGGTCTCAAAACAATCGGGACGTGCACGATTTTTTGATCCGCCGTGTTGAACACGGCAGATCAGCATACAGGTCAGCATTTTAATTCCGCGCATGCGCGCGGATCGAGCCTTCGGCGCTTAGCGGCGGCGGAACTGGCCACCGCGCTGCGGCCCACCGCGCGGCGGTCCGCCGGCCGTTGCGGGACGTTCGTCCTTGTGACGGAAAATCAGTCGGCCCTTCTCGAGATCATAAGGCGACATCTCCACCGTCACGCGGTCGCCCGCGAGCGTCTTGATGCGGTTCTTCTTCATCTTGCCGGCGGTGTAGGCGACGATCTCGTGTCCGGCGTCGAGCTGCACGCGGTAGCGGGCGTCGGGGAGGATTTCGGTGACCAGTCCTTCGAACTGGATCAGCTCTTCCTTAGCCATTGATATCTCCAGGTCGTGGACGGCTAGTGCGAATAGGGTTTGCGGGTCGATTGGCCGTTCGGCCGACTCTCACGGCGCAGAAAGGCCACGCCTTGTATCCCATCAGGCTTGCCGGCGCTATGCGCGGGACGCTGTTCCGACCGATCGGTTTGCGAATGTCCCAGCTTATTAGCACCGGAGCGGCGGCGGCGGCGAGACCCCTTCGAGGCGTTCTGGCCGTCGTTGAATCGTCCGTCAACATGCCGCGCGTCGCCGCCGTGCCGGCCTTCACCGGGGCGTCCGTCGCCCTGCTTGCCGGCGCTATGGTGACGTCCGTCGCCATGCCTTTCGTCGGCCCGACGTCCGTCACCGTGCCGTGCGCCTTGCGGACGCTGGCCCGGGCGGCCTCCGCGGCCCTGCCGTTGCTGCGGCGCGGGAGGACCCGCATCCCGGCGGCCGGCATCGGTGCGGAGGTCTTCGCGCGGCAGCGCCACCTTGATCAGCCGCTCGATGTCGCGGAGATAGCTGAGTTCCTCACCGCCTGCGACCAGCGAGATCGCGGTGCCGTCGGCCCCGGCGCGCGCGGTGCGGCCGATGCGATGGACATAGGTCTCGGGCACGTTGGGCAGGTCGAAATTGATGACGTGGGTGATGCCGTCGACGTCGATGCCGCGGGCGGCGATGTCGGTGGCGACCAGCGTACGGATTTCACCGGAGCGGAACTGCGCCAGCGTGCGCTCGCGATGGTTCTGCGACTTGTTGCCGTGGATGGCGCTGGCGGGGATGCCGGCCTTTTCGAGCGTCTTCACGACCTTGTCGGCGCCGTGCTTGGTGCGGGTGAAGACCAGCGCACGGTTGATCGGCTCGTCCTTCAGCAGCTTGGTCAGGAAGGCGGGCTTGGCCGAGAAGTCGACCTGCAGGATGCGCTGGTTGATCCGCTCGGCGGTCGAGGACACCGGGGTCACCGCGACGCGGGCGGGATCGCGCAGCATGGAATCCGCGAGCTCGGCGATGTCCTTCGGCATGGTGGCCGAGAAGAACAGCGTCTGCCGCTTGATCGGCAGCTTGGCGACGATTTTGCGGATGTCGTTGATGAAGCCCATGTCGAGCATGCGGTCGGCCTCGTCGAGTACGAGGAATTCAACGCTTGAAAGCTTCAATCCGTTGCTCTGCACGAGGTCGAGCAGGCGGCCGGGGGTGGCGACGAGCACGTCGACGCCCTGCATCAGGGCGCGGACCTGGCGGCCCATCGGAACGCCGCCGATGGCCAGCGTCGAGGACAGGCGGATGTGGCGGCCATAGGCGTTGAAGCTGTCGAGGATCTGGCCGGACAGCTCGCGGGTCGGCGACAGCACCAGGACGCGGGCGGTCTTGGGCTGCGGCTTGATGCGGTTCTCGAGCAGGCGGTGCAGAATCGGCAGCGCGAAGGATGCGGTCTTGCCGGTGCCGGTCTGGGCGATGCCGACGACGTCGCGGCCGGTGAGCGCAATGGGAACAGTCTGGGCCTGGATGGGGGTGGGGGTGACGTAGTTCTCTTCGGCGAGAGCACGGGCGATCGGTTCGGCGAGGCCGAAGTCCTGAAACGAAGTCAAAAGATGGGTTCTTTCCATGTCAAAAGCGGGCGCCCGGCGCATTCAGCGCGGCGCGCGCAAAAGGGTGTCAAGAAGACACCTGCGTGTTTGGGGTGTCGGATGGCTTGGGAGATGTGGGGCAAGCCAGAGGCCCGTAGAGGGCTTAAGAACACGCGGCTCGCTACGACCCCTTGATTCGCAAGAGGTCTCGGCCGTTCATATGGAACATCGAGGGGGCGCTTTCAAGGCAAGTTGGCCCCAAACCGCGGTTGCGGTGCAAAAATAGTTATGCCGGAAATTTAGACAGAAGCGTCATTCTGCTCAATAATTAAACTGTCTGCCGCATTAGCATACATTTTATTTGCTCGTGTTTTGAGCAATGCAGTGGCTGCGAAACTCCGATTTGAGGCGAATTATCAAATAAAATCAATAAGTTGATGCGTGTATAGGCCATGGCATGGTTCTTGCGATTCCATTAATCGCAGGCGGCCGTGGGGCCGTTTCGCAGCGTCTTTTCACGTCTGCGTCAGGGAGATGATACACAAATGCTTACCAAATCCACTCGCGATAGAGCGGCGTCATTTAGCCGCCGCGGCGTGCTCGCCGCGACCGCCGGACTGATGCTCGGTCTGGCCTCATTGACCGGCGCCAAGGCCGCGGACGACACCATCAAGGTCGGTGTGCTTCACTCCCTCTCCGGCACCATGGCCATCAGCGAAACCACGCTGAAGGACACCATCCTCTTCCTGATCGACGAGCAGAATAAGAAGGGCGGCGTGAACGGCAAGAAGCTCGAGGCCGTCGTCGTCGATCCCGCTTCCAACTGGCCGCTGTTCGCCGAAAAGGCGCGCGAGCTGATCACCAAGGACAAGGTCTCGGTCGTGTTCGGCTGCTGGACCTCGGTGTCGCGCAAGTCGGTACTCCCCGTGTTCAAGGAGCTGAACAGTATCCTGTTCTATCCCGTGCAGTACGAGGGTGAGGAGAGCGAGCGCAACGTGTTCTACACGGGTGCTGCGCCGAACCAGCAGGCGATTCCCGCCGTCGACTATCTGATGAAGGAAGAGAAGGTGAAGCGCTGGGTGCTTGCGGGCACCGACTACGTCTATCCGCGCACCACCAACAAGATCCTGGAAGCCTATCTGAAGTCCAAGGGTGTCGCCCAGGAAGACATCATGATCAACTACACGCCGTTCGGACACTCCGACTGGCAGACGATCGTGGCCGACATCAAGAAGTTCGGCTCGGCCGGCAAGAAGACCGCGGTGGTCTCGACCATCAACGGCGACGCCAACGTTCCCTTCTACAAGGAGCTCGGCAACCAGGGCATCAAGGCCAAGGACATCCCGGTGGTCGCGTTCTCGGTGGGTGAGGAAGAGCTCGCCGGCATCGACACCAAGCCGCTGGTCGGCCATCTCGCCGCCTGGAACTACTTCGAGTCGATCAAGACCAAGGACGGCTCGAACGAGAAGTTCATCAAGGACTGGCAGGCCTACACCAAGAATCCGAAGCGCGTGACCAACGACCCGATGGAAGCGCACGTGATCGGCTTCAACATGTGGGTGAAGGCGGTCGAGAAGGTGAAGTCGACCGATCCGGACAAGGTGATCGATGCGCTTCCCGGCATCGAGGCGCCGAACCTGACCGGCGGCGTGTCGAAGATGCTGCCGAACCACCACATCACCAAGCCGGTGTTCATCGGCGAGATCAAGGGCAACGGCCAGTTCGACGTGGTCTGGAAGACCCCGGGCCTCGTCGCGGGCGACGCCTGGTCGAAGGAGCTCGACGGCTCCAAGGACCTGATCGGTGACTGGGTCGGCAAGAAGTGCGGCAACTTCAACACCAAGACCAACAAGTGCCTCGGCTCGGGCTCCTGATCCGGGTCTGACGCTCCATTGCACGATCGGGGAAGGCGGCGATCCCGCCGCCTTCCCCACCTATTTCTGCCGGGGTCATTCACAGTGCCAGCCAATTTGTCCGCCCGTCTCTGTTCGCTCCTGCTCTCGTTGCTTCTGATCGCGTTCGCACTGCCGGCCTTTGCGGGTCCGTTCGAGGATGCGGTCGCCAAATTCGCCAACGACGATTTTTCCGACACCGAGGAAGCGGTCGGCGCGATCGCCAGCAGCGGCAACAAGCTGGCTTTTCCCATCATCAGCGCGCTCCAGGACGGCCGGTTGATGGCCGATCCGGATAGCAAGAAGGTTTACGTCACCGGCACCGACGGCAAGTCGATCGATGCCGCGACCGGCGAGCCCGTCGCCAGCGTTCCCGACAGTGCGAGCGCGGTCCGCCTCAACAACCGCCTGCGCCGCAGCGTCGATGCCGCGCTCGGCAGCCTGACACTGCAGTCGCCCGATGTCGGAACGCGCCTGCAGGCCGCGCAATCCGTCTTCAAGTCGCACGAGGAGACCGCGCTCGAGGCCGTCGACGCCGCGCTCGCGAAGGAAACCAACAAATCCGTCAAGGCTGCGCTCGGCGAGGCCCGCGCGGCGATCCTGCTGTTCAAGTCCGATGCCACGGAGGTCGAGAAGCTCGAGGCCGTCGCCACCCTCAAGGCGCGCGGCGACCAGGAGGCGATGGCGCTGCTCACCGGCATGGGTGACCAGCCGGCCTCGGTGACCAAGGCTGCAGCAAGCGCTATCAGTTCGATCCAGTCTTCGCTCGCGGTCTGGTCCACGGTGCAGAATGCCTGGTACGGCCTCTCGCTCGGCTCGGTGCTGCTGCTCGCGGCGATCGGGCTCGCCATCACCTTCGGCGTGATGGGCGTCATCAACATGGCGCATGGCGAGATGGTGATGATCGGCGCCTACACCACCTTCGTGGTGCAGGAGGTGATCCGCACCCGCTATCCCGGCCTGTTCGACTATTCGCTGCTGATCGCCGTGCCGCTCGCTTTCCTCGTTGCCGGCGCGATCGGCGTCTTGATCGAGCGCAGCATCATCCGCTTCCTCTACGGCCGTCCGCTGGAGACGCTGCTCGCGACCTGGGGCTTGTCGCTGGTGCTGCAGCAGGCGGTGCGCACCATGTTCGGCCCGACCAACCGCGAGGTCGGCAACCCCTCCTGGATGAGCGGCGCCTTCGAGCTCGGCCAGATCACCATCACCTATAACCGGCTCTGGATCCTCTGCTTCACGCTCGCGGTGTTCGCGATCCTGCTCGCGATGCTGCGCTACACTGCGCTTGGCCTCGAGATGCGTGCGGTGACGCAGAACCGCCGCATGGCAGCCTCGATGGGCATCGCGACCTCGCGCGTCGACGCGCTGACCTTCGGCCTCGGCTCGGGCATTGCCGGCATCGCCGGCGTGGCGCTGTCGCAGATCGACAATGTCAGCCCCAATCTCGGCCAGAGCTACATCATCGACAGTTTCATGGTTGTGGTGTTCGGTGGCGTCGGCAATCTCTGGGGCACGCTGGTCGGCGCCTTCACGCTCGGTATCGCCAACAAGTTCCTGGAGCCGGTCGCCGGCGCCGTGCTTGGCAAGATCGCGATCCTCGTTCTCATCATCCTGTTCATTCAAAAGCGGCCGCGCGGCCTGTTCGCGCTCAAGGGCCGTGCGGTGGAAGCATGACCCCTCACATGCTGACGCGATCGCTGGACCGCGGCGCGACGATCTTCCTGCTGGTTGTCGCCGCTCTGGGCGTGCTGATCCCGCTGTCCAACCTGCTGCTGCCCGCAGGCTCGTTCCTGCAGGTGCCGACCTATCTGGTCGCGCTGTGGGGCAAGTACGTCTGCTACGCCATCCTGGCGCTCGCCATCGACCTGATCTGGGGCTATTGCGGCATCCTCTCGCTCGGCCACGGCGCCTTCTTCGCGCTCGGCGGCTACGCCATGGGCATGTACCTGATGCGGCAGATCGGCACCCGCGGCGTCTACGGCAATCCTGTTCTGCCCGACTTCATGGTGTTCCTGAACTATTCGAAGCTGCCTTGGTACTGGTACGGCTTCGACATGTTCTGGTTCGCGGCGCTGATGGTGCTGGTCGTGCCCGGCCTGCTCGCCTTTTGCTTCGGCTGGCTCGCCTTCCGCTCCCGCGTCACCGGCGTGTATCTGTCGATCATCACGCAGGCGATGACCTACGCGCTGCTGCTGGCCTTCTTCCGCAACGATTTCGGCTTCGGCGGCAACAACGGCCTCACCGACTTCAAGGACATTTTGGGCTTCAACGTGCAGGCTGAAGGCACCCGCGCGGCGCTGTTCGCGCTGAGCTGCCTGGCACTGATCGTCGGCTTCCTGATCTGCCGCGCCATCGTCTCCTCCAAGCTCGGCAAAGTGCTGATCGCGGTGCGTGACGCGGAATCGCGCACGCGCTTCCTCGGCTACCGCGTCGAATCCTACAAGCTGTTCGTGTTCACCGTGTCGGCCTGCATGGCCGGCGTTGCCGGTGCGCTCTACGTACCGCAGGTCGGCATCATCAATCCGAGCGAATTTGCACCCGGCAACTCGATCGAGGCGGTGATCTGGGTCGCGGTCGGCGGCCGCGGCACGCTGGTCGGCGCCGCGCTCGGCGCCGTCGTCGTCAATTACGCCAAGACGTTCTTCACCTCGGGCGTGCTGGCGCCGTACTGGCTGTTCATGCTGGGCGCATTGTTCATCCTGGTGACGCTGCTGCTGCCCAAGGGCATCGTCGGCACCTTCAATGCCTGGTGGGCCTCGTCCAAGGAAAAACGCACCGCGGCGGCTGTTGCGAGCGCCGCGGCCGAAGACGGCGTCACCGAACCCAAGATGGCGGAGTAAGCGGTCATGAACGTCATGGACACCCGCGCGACCTCCGCAATGCTCTATCTCGACGGCGTGCACGTCTCGTTCGACGGCTTCCACGCCATCAACAATTTGTCGCTGACGCTCGAGCCCGGCGAGATGCGCGCCATCATCGGCCCGAACGGCGCGGGCAAGACCACGATGATGGACATCATCACCGGCAAGACCAAGCCCGACGAGGGCACCGTGCTGTTCGACGGCGTCACCGATCTCACGCGCCTGGACGAAACCCGCATCGCCGAGCTCGGCATCGGCCGCAAATTCCAAAAGCCGACCGTGTTCGAGAGCCAGACCGTGCAGGACAATCTGCTGCTCGCGCTCAATGTCGACCACTCGGTCCGCGGCACGCTGTTCTGGCGCGGCAGCAAGGCGGAATCGGAGCGTATCGACAAGGTGCTGGAGACGATCCGCCTCACCGAGGCCCGCAACCGCCTGGCCGGCAGCCTCAGCCACGGCCAGAAGCAATGGCTCGAGATCGGCATGCTGCTGGCGCAGGATCCGAAGCTGCTCCTCGTCGACGAGCCCGTTGCCGGCATGACCGACGTCGAGACGCATCTCACCGCCGAGCTGCTGAAAGAGATCAACAAGACCCACACCGTGATGGTGGTCGAGCACGACATGACGTTCGTGCGCGAGCTCGGCGTCAAGGTCACCTGCCTGCACGAAGGCACGGTGCTCGCGGAAGGTACCATCGACCAGGTCTCGTCCAACGAGCGGGTCATCGAAGTCTATCTGGGACGCTGAGCAATGCTTGAGGTCAAGGACATCAACCTGTTCTACGGCGCCGCGCAGGCGCTGCGCGGCGTCTCGATCTCGGCCGAGCCCGGCAAGGTGACCTGCGTGCTCGGGCGCAACGGCGTCGGCAAGACCTCGCTGCTGCGCGCCATGGTCGGCCAATATCCGATCTCCTCGGGTGCGATCGTGTTCGACGGCAACGACATCACGGGCCTCAAGCCCTACGAGCGGGCGCGCAAGGGCATCGGCTTCGTGCCGCAGGGTCGAGAGATCTTTCCGCTGCTGACGGTCGAGGAGAACCTCAAGACCGGCTTCGGTCCACTCAAGCGCGAGGACAAGCACATTCCGGACGACGTCTTCTCGCTGTTTCCGGTGCTGCAATCCATGCTCGGCCGCCGCGGCGGCGACCTCTCCGGCGGCCAGCAGCAGCAGCTCGCGATCGGCCGCGCGCTGGTGATGCGGCCAAAGCTGCTCCTGCTCGACGAGCCGACCGAGGGCATCCAGCCCTCGATCATCAAGGACATCGGCCGCGCTATCTCGTATCTGCGCAACCTCGGCAACATCGCCATCGTGCTGGTCGAACAATATCTCGACTTTGCCTGCGAACTCGGCGACAGTTTCGCGGTGATGGATCGCGGCGCGGTGAAATTCACCTGCGACCGCTCCAACCTCGACGCGAGCGAGATCAGCCGCCAGATGGCGCTGTGAGCCAGGAAATCCCGCCGCGACCGGCTGGGGAGACGGATGCGCAGCAAACTGTCAGCCACGTCCACAATATTCGAAGCCAACCGCGCCCGGGGCGCGGTGCGGTTCGACGTGCATGCGCGCGATGGCGTGACGCGGCGCGGGGCCTTGCATGAATCCGGTTCGCTTCGCGTCCGCTTTCCCTCGCCGGAAGATCAGGGCCTGTCCGGCGTGTTCGTCAACACGGCCGGCGGCGTTGCCGGTGGCGATCGCTTCGACATCGAGATATCGGCGGCGGATCGCGCGCGACTGACGCTGACCACGGCGGCTGCCGAAAAGGTCTATCGCGCGCCGGGGGCGGCGGCGCAGCTCAATATCACGCTGAAGGCCGGCGCGGGCGCGCATTTGTCCTGGCTTCCGCAGGAGACGATCCTGTTCGACCGCGCCCGCGTGCAGCGCCGTTTCGACATCGAGCTCGACGAGGCGGCCTCGCTCCTGCTTTGCGAGATCGTGGTGTTCGGCCGTACCGCCATGGGCGAGCGGATGGAGCAGGGCGAGTTCGTCGACCGCTGGCGGATGCGCCGCGGCGGCAAGCTGGTGTTCGCAGAAACCGTCCGGCTCGACGGCGATATCGGCGCAAAGCTCGCGCGATCCGCCGTGGCCAAGGGCGGCGCGGCGATCGGCACGGCCCTGATCGTGCCCGGTGACGAGGCCCTGGTCGAGCGCATCCGGGAGGCATCGGAGTCTTTCTCCGGCGAGGTTGGAATCTCGGCATGGAATGGCTTTGCAATGGCGCGGTTCTGTGCCCAAGATGCGGCGCGTTTGCGCGCCGACATGATGGCCGTGCTGGCGCGCACCGGCGCGGCCCTGCCGCGGCTCTGGCTGAACTGACTGGTTGAATTGACGTGTTGAACGGAAGAGATTTCGCATGAACCTGTCTCCCCGCGAAAAGGACAAGCTTCTGATCTCGATGGCGGCGATCGTGGCGCGCCGCAGGCTGGACCGCGGCGTCAAGCTCAACCATCCCGAGGCGATTGCGATCATCTCCGATTTCATCCTCGAGGGCGCGCGCGACGGCCGCACCGTCGCCGAGCTGATGCAGTCGGGCGCGCAGGTCCTCACCCGCGATCAGGTGATGCCGGGCATCCCTGAGATGATCCATGACATCCAGGTCGAGGCGACCTTTCCGGACGGCACCAAGCTCGTCACCGTGCACGACCCGATCAGGTAGCTGTTAATGCGTCATTCCGGGGCGCCCGAAGGGCGAACCCGGAATCCAGAGGTGGTTGACCGAGATTCCGGGTTCTCGCTCCGCGAGCCCCGGAATGACAGAGGAAGGCAAACATGATCCCCGGCGAACTCTTCATCCAGGACGGCGAGATCGAGCTCAATGCCGGCCGCAAGACCGTGACGCTGACGGTCGCCAACACCGGCGACCGCCCGATCCAGGTCGGCTCGCACTACCATTTCTTCGAGACCAACCCGGCTCTGAAGTTCGATCGCAAGAAGTCCCGCGGCATGCGCCTCGACATCGCCGCCGGCACCGCCGTCCGCTTCGAGCCCGGCCAGACCCGCGACATCCAGCTCGTCGCGCTCGCCGGCAAGAAGACGATCTACGGCTTCCGCGGCGATGTCATGGGGAAGCTGTGAGCTCCACAGGAACGAGCGCGGCGCGGCGCGGTTGAGGCGGAAACGGAGGTATTTCCCATGCTCTCGCCAATCCGCCTCGTCTCCGAAGCTGCCGAAGTGGCCGCTCGCCGGCACAAAAGCATGATGCGTAAGGGCCGGGACAACGAGCCCTATGCAAATCATCTCGCCGAAGTCGCGAACTTCCTTGCTATTGCAACGAACGGCGCGGATGCCGAGCTCGTTGCAGCCGGCTGGCTGCACGATACGCTTGAGGACACAGAGACGACTATCGAAGAGCTCTCAGCAAGATTCTCTGATCGTGTGGCGTCCCTCGTCATCGAATGCACAGATGACATGAGCTTGCCAAAGACCGAGCGGAGGAGGCGACAGATTGTCGATGTGCTGAAGAAGTCGGCTGACGCCAAGCTAATCAAAATTGCCGACAAGATCAGCAATATCGGGGCTCGTATTCGTTCCAACCCGACCGCTGAGCAGCGTGCCGACCTGATCGAGTACACCGATTGGGCGGTGCAGGTCGTTGCGGGCTGCCGCGGCGGCAATGCCTACCTCGATGAAACGTTCGACGACGTGGTGGAACGAGCGAGAGCCTCGCTAGGAACACCACCAAAGTAATCAATCGCAAACGGGGCTTGTGATGTCCGTCAAAATAAAGCGTTCCGTCTATGCCGACATGTTCGGCCCGACCACCGGCGACAAGGTGCGGCTGGCCGACACCGACCTCATTATCGAGGTCGAGAAGGATTTCACCGTCTACGGCGAGGAGGTGAAGTTCGGTGGCGGCAAGGTCATCCGCGACGGCATGGGGCAGTCGCAGGTCACCAACAAGCAGGGCGCGGCCGACACCGTCATCACCAATGCGCTGATCGTCGATCACTGGGGCATCGTGAAGGCCGACGTCGCCATCAAGGACGGCATGATTTCGGCGATCGGCAAGGCCGGCAATCCCGACATCCAGCCCGGCGTCACCATCATCATCGGTCCCGGCACCGACGTCATTGCGGGCGAGGGCAAGATCCTGACGGCCGGTGGCTTCGACAGCCACATCCATTTCATCTGCCCGCAGCAGATCGAGCACGCGCTGATGTCAGGCGTCACCTCGATGCTGGGTGGCGGCACGGGGCCGTCGCATGGCACCTTCGCCACCACCTGCACGCCGGGGCCGTGGCACATGGGGCGGATGATCCAGTCATTCGATGCCTTCCCGGTCAATCTCGGCATTTCCGGCAAGGGCAATGCCTCGCGGCCCGCCGCGCTGGTCGAGATGATCAAGGGCGGCGCCTGCGCGCTGAAGCTGCACGAGGATTGGGGCACGACCCCGGCCGCGATCGACAACTGCTTGTCGGTGGCGGATGACTACGACATCCAGGTCATGCTGCATTCCGACACGTTGAACGAATCCGGCTTCGTCGAGGACACCATCAAGGCGTTCAAGGGCCGCACCATTCATGCCTTCCACACCGAAGGCGCCGGCGGCGGCCACGCCCCTGATATCATCAAGGTCGCCGGCCTGAAGAACGTGCTGCCGTCCTCGACCAATCCGACGCGGCCCTTCACGCGCAACACCATCGACGAGCATCTCGACATGCTGATGGTGTGCCACCACCTCGATCCCTCGATCGCGGAAGACCTGGCATTCGCCGAAAGCCGCATCCGCAAGGAGACGATCGCGGCCGAAGACATCCTGCACGATCTCGGCGCGCTCTCGATGATGTCCTCGGACTCGCAGGCCATGGGCCGTCTCGGCGAGGTCATCATCCGGACCTGGCAGACCGCCGACAAGATGAAGAAGCAGCGCGGGTCGCTGCCGCAGGATAAGGGCAAGGACAACGACAATTTTCGCGTCAAGCGCTACATCGCCAAGTACACGATCAACCCCTCGATCGCGCATGGCGTGTCGAAGCTGATCGGCTCGGTCGAGAAGGGCAAGCTCGCCGATCTCGTGCTGTGGTCGCCGGCCTTCTTCGGCGTCAAGCCGGATTGCATCGTCAAGGGCGGCACCATCGTCGCGGCGCCCATGGGCGATCCCAACGCCTCGATCCCGACGCCGCAGCCGGTGCACTACCAGCCGATGTTCGGCGCCTTCGGCAGGGCGCGCACCGCGTCCTCCGTCGTCTTCACGTCGAAGGCCGCGGTGACCGGGGGTCTCGCGCGAAAGCTCGGCATCGAGAAGAAGCTCTATGCGGTCCAGAACACCCGCGGCAAGATCTCCAAGAAGAGCATGATCCACAACGACGCCACGCCCAACATCGAGGTCGATCCGGAGACCTATGAGGTTCGCGCCGATGGCGAACTGTTGACCTGCGCGCCGGCGGTGGTGCTGCCGATGGCGCAGCGATATTTCATGTACTGAAATAGCGCCTCAACGCATGTCCCCGGCGAGCGTCCGGGGACGGCTTTTTCCGGTTTTGCGTTCGGTCCCGCCTGGTCTAATGTCCCGCCCGGTATCTAACCTTGAGAAGAAAAGCCGGGAGGATTTCTCGTGATCTACGTCGTTGCAACCCTGACCATCAAGCCCGAGACGCGCGCCGAATTCATTGCAGCCGCCACCGCCTGCATCAAGGAAACGCGGAAAGAGCCCGGCAACATCGCCTATGATTTGCACGAAAGCGTCACTGATCCCAGCAAGATGGTGTTCGTCGAGCAGTGGGAGAACATGGAGGCGCTGGGACCGCATCGCGCCGCCGAGCACATGAAGACGTTCGGCCGGGTCGCCGTCAAATGCTTCACGGCGCCGCCGAAGATCGAATACATCACGCCCGCGAAGGTCGAGACACGGTAAAGAGGTAAGACGCATGATCCGGGCGACGCAGGTCAGGGGACAACACCGCTTCACGGAAGCGCCGGCGGACACGGTCGTGCTCGATTTCGACGATCGGCACCGCCGCCGCATGGCGATGACGGGGACGCGCGGCCTCGAATTCCTGCTCGACCTGGAGAATGCCGTCGCGCTCCGCGGCGGCGACGCGCTGGTGCTGGAGGACGGAAGGCTGGTCGAGGTGGTCGCGGCGCCCGAGCCGCTGCTCGAGATTCGCGGCCGCGATCCGCATCACCTCATCCGCGTCGGCTGGCATCTCGGCAACCGCCACCTGCCGACGCAGATCATGGCCAAGAGCCTGCGCATTCGCCGCGACCATGTCATCGAGGCCATGGTGAAAGGCCTCGGCGCGCGCGTGATCGAGATCGAGGCGCCGTTCGATCCCGAAGGCGGCGCCTATGCGGACGCCGGTCACGCGCATGGCCACGACGATCATGCGCATCACGATCACGGTCATCATCATCACGATCATGGTCATGATCACAATGACCACCACGGTCATGATCACCATCATCATGATCATGCCGCGCATGACCATAGTCACGAGCACCACCATCACCACGACGAGCATTGCGACCATCCCGACCACCACCACGGCCACAAGCATGCTCATGACCACAAATGAGCCGGTCAATGCCGATGACCTCGCCGGGCGCGAGGCGGCGGCGCTGTACCGGCTGATGACCTGGCTGTCGCCGGCGTTTCCCGTCGGCGGCTTCTCCTATTCCAGCGGCATCGAATGGGCGGTCGAGGCGGGCGACATCGGGGACACCGCCACGCTGGCCGACTGGCTCGATGCAATGCTCGGCGACGGCTCGGGCTTCTGCGATGCGATCTTCCTGGTCCATGCCTATCGCGCCACGGAAGCTGGCGAGGAGACCTCCTTGCGCGACATCGCGGAACTCGCGAGCGCCTTCGTGCCGTCGCGCGAGCGTCAGCTGGAGACGGCCTCGCAGGGCCGCGCCTTCATCGAGATCTCCCGCGCCGCATGGGATGCGGAAGGTCTGGATGCCATGGTCGCGGCATGCAGCACGCCACTGGTCTATCCCGTCGCCGTCGGTGTGGTTGCAGCTCAGCACGGCGTGCCGCTGGCGCCGACGCTGCACGCCTTCCTCCATGCGCTGGTCTCGAACTGGATCTCGGCGGCCAGCCGACTCATTCCGCTCGGCCAGACCGACAGCCAGCGCGTGCTGGTGCGGCTGGAAGCGGCGGTGGCCGCCACCGCCAATCGTGCGCTGAACGCGACATTGGACGATCTCGGCAGCGCCACGTTCCGCGCCGATCTCGCCAGCCTGCGGCACGAGACGCAGTATACGCGGCTGTTCCGGTCGTGAGTGTGCCGTGTCATACTCCGCCGTCGTCCTGGCGAAAGCCAGGACCCATTACCACGAATGCCTGTGGTGATGTGGAGGTGTGGCTTCAGTTTGCCGCAGCAACGAGCATCGGTGGTAATGGGTCCTGGCTTTCGCCAGGACGACGATAGGAAAGAATCAATGGCGACTTCTCACGGCCCCTTGCGTGTCGGCGTTGGCGGCCCGGTCGGGTCGGGCAAGACCGCGCTGATGGATCTGCTCTGCAAGACCATGCGCGAGCACTACGACATCGCCGCGATCACCAACGACATCTACACCAAATGGGATGCGGAATTCCTGGTGCGGTCGGGCTCGCTGACGCCGGATCGCATCGCCGGCGTCGAGACCGGCGGCTGCCCGCATACGGCGATCCGCGAGGACGCCTCGATGAACCTCGCAGCGGTCGCGGACATGCGCGCGAAATTCCCGGGCCTCGACCTCGTGCTGATCGAGTCCGGCGGCGACAATCTCGCTGCCACTTTTTCCCCTGAGCTTGCCGACCTCACCATCTACGTCATCGACGTCGCCGCCGGCGACAAGATCCCGTCCAAGGGCGGCCCCGGCATCACCCGGTCCGACCTTCTGGTGATCAACAAGATCGATCTTGCGCCCCATGTCGGCGCCTCCCTGGAGAAGATGGAGACGGACGCGAGGCGCATGCGCGGGGAGCGTCCCTTCGTCATGACCAATCTGAAGAAGAGCGAGGGGCTCGACCGCATCGTCGGCTTCATCGAGGCCAAAGGTGGGCTGAAACGGGCGGGCTGACCGACGCGACGACTTGGCGCAGGCGTTTTTCATCGTTAACGCCTGGGGCAGGGCCGCGCCTTGCGGAACAAATTTCGGACACGGCGATTGAATACCTCCGGTGCCCGGGGCAACTCCATCCCGGCCGGACCCCTCGGCCGGGCGGATTAAGCTTTCCAGGCGACCCAAGTTGCGTACTGATGCCTCCTCCTCCATTATCACCGCCATTGGGGTTCACCCTGTTTCGGCACATGGCCGTTCGAGCGGCGTTCATATGCTCCGTGTTTATTGCCGACCTCCCGCTTCCGTCTGAGTAGTCGCGTGGTCCGGCTGGGTTTCATCATCGGCTTCATCGCTCTGCTCGGAGCCTTGCTTTCCGGGCTTGCGGCCTATCGCGTCCACGACCAGGAGCTGGCACTGGACCGGATCGCGCTGGCGCGTGCGATCGACGTCCATGCAAGCCTGGTTCAGGACCGGCTCACCGAGCGCGAGCTGCTCGCGCGTGTCGCCTCAGGCCTGTTCCGTGCGCCCTCGGTGCTCAAGCCCAACATGCTGGAGCCGCTGCGCTCGGCGATCTACGCGTTCAAGACCGATTTCGTGGTGGCCGGCTGGGTTGCCCGGCTGCAGCCGAACGAGCTCGCCGCGGCGCAAGCGGCGATCGCTGCGGCCGGCTTCCCGAAGCCGCAGATCCGTGACTACAGTGACAAGCCCATCGCCCCCGCAGGCCTCACCCACCCGATCGACGTGCTGATGGACCTCGAGCCGCGCAGCGACGAGACCAAGGCACTGCCCGGCCGCAGCTATGACCAGGATCCGGTGCGCAGCGCGATGCTCGCCCGGGCCAGGATCGAGAAGCGGTCGGTTGCTTCCGACCCGGTGCCGCTGCTGCGCGGGAACGGCCCGATCGGCATCATCGTGGCTGCTCCCGTCATTCCCGAGGGGGCAACGGAGCCGGCCGGTTTCGTCACGTTCTCCTACGAGCTTGCCACGCTGATGCTGACCAATGACGACATGTCGTTGTTCTCGGTCGCGCTCAGGGATCCGCGCAAGGAAGGCGGCGAGCTCGTCGCCAACGACCAGGGCATTGTCTCCACGCGCATGGGCGCGGACGGCCCGCCGCCATCGGCGACACGCACGGTGAGCTTCGGCGGCCGCGACTGGCAGCTCAGCTATTACGCCAAGACCAATTCGGCGCGCCGCGCCGAGCAGACCGCGATCATCGTGGCGGCGATCGGTTTTGCCATCACCGCGATGGTGTGCGGTCTGTTCGGCTATGTCGCCTACAACAATCTGCGGCTCAGCCGGGAGATCCAGGTGCGGATCGGCTTCGAGCGCCGCCTGACCGCGGTCATCGACGAGCTCAATCACCGGGTCAAGAACATCCTGGCCGTGATCCAGTCGATCGTGACGCGAACGTTGCGCCACGGCTCGGACATCGACGTCGCGCGCGAACTCCTGATCGGCCGCATCCACGCCATGTCCAACGTGGTCTCGCTGCTCAGCGAGAGCCAGTGGCAGGGCGTCAAGCTGAAGGGCCTGTTCGAGGCGCGCGCGATCCCGCATGCCGATCGCATTGCCGTCACCGGCCCCGACATCGCGGTCAGCGCGCGCGCCGCGCAGAGCCTGTCGCTGCTGTTCTTCGAGCTCGCCTCGCATTCCGACGAGGGCCTGTCGCTGGTCGGCAAGCATCCGCACATCACCGCCAACTGGACGGTGACCGGCGAAGCGCCCGAGGAGGTCTTTCATTTTCGCTGGGAGGAGTTCAACACCAGCGAGGCGACGCGTCGGCCCGATTCCGATTTCGGCCTGATCCTGCTCGACCGCGTCGCGCCCGAGGCGCTGGGAGGCACCGCCAAGCGCTTCTTCACCGACGTCTCCTACGTCTATGAACTGATCGCGCCGATGGAGACGGTGGTCGACATGACCGAGCGCGACCGCACGGACAAGCTCTCGGCGCCGGTCAGGCCGGTGCGATAGGCACTTGTTTTCTTGAGCATGATCTTTTCGGAAAATCGCTTCACTCTTGTCCGGATCATGCTCTAGCTCTTCGGCCGCAACACCAGATCGACCAGATTGCGCGCGTAAGCGGGCGTGATCGGCGCGATGCCGAAGATGTAGCGGTAGAACAGGCTGCCATAGATCGCGTCGTAGAGATCCTCAGGGCGCCCCTCGGCCAGAATGCTGCCGTCCTTCTGGCCCGCGGCGATCATGTCCACCAGCGCGTCGCGGCGGAATTGTAAGTACCGGGCGTAGAACAGCTCCGCCGAGCCGGTCTTGGAGATGCATTCGGAGATGACGGCGAGCTGGACCTTGCCGAACTCGCCCTGGAGCGCCTCGGCATAGGCGGTGGCATGGCGCCGCGCACGCGCCGCGGGCGTGCCGGCGCTCGCGGGCGGCAGCGGCAGCATCTGTGCGGCATGGTGGAGGAAGGCGTCGATCAGCAGCGCTTCCCGCGACGGCCACCATTTGTAGATCGTCATCTTGGACACGCTGGAGTGGCGTGCGATCGCATCGATGGTGGTGGCGGCAAGGCCCGTGGCCGCCATCAGCGAATAGGCGCTTTGGAGGATGGCGTTGGTGGTCTCGATCGATCTTGGCCGGCCGCGCCGGGGCGCGCTCTCCGCCTCTTCACCCCCGTCTTTCGCCATCGCCACGCCCGGTCTCCTCGCGCAGAGTCCCGGCATAGCGCAGCGGCCGCTTTCGGCCTAGCAGAATCGCACGAATTTGTTGCCAGAGCGACTTAGCTCTGGGCCTGCTGCCGCAGGGCTGCCGGCAGATCCTGCCGTTTCGACCAGGCGATGTAGTAGGCGAGCCCGGTCATCGCGGCGAAGCCGGCGATGCTCACCGCGATCTGCATCAGCACCAGGTTCGGCCCGGTGATCAGGATGAGGTGGCCGGCGAAGGACAGGAACACGGCGACGCAGAATACCGCGAGCCATTCCTCGCCGCATGCGATCACCGCCTGCAGCGGTCTCCATTTCAGGCCGGGATGATCGGCCGGAATGAGATGGGTCGCAATGAACGCGAGGGCGAGGAAATGGAGCACGCGATAGGGCGCGAGGTTTTCCTTGTCGGTCGGCGCGATGCTGTTGAGGAGCAGATCGGGCAGGTAGGCGGACAGCGCCGGCGAATGGCGCATCAGGGTGACGGCCATCGCGAAGACCAGGTAGGCGCCTGCGAGGATCCGCAGCCAGGGCATGCCGCGTAGCGCACGCCCCGGCGCACCTGTCACGGCGAACCAGCCGCCCAGCACCATCAGCATCTGCCAGCACAGCGGATTGAAGGTCCATTCCTGGTCCGGGTAGACCCGGAAATTCCAGTCGAACCAGCGCGCGGCGACGTACAGCGCGACCGATGCGGCGAGCGTCACGTTCGGCCGTCGCAGCAGGCCCCACAGCACGAACGGAAAGAACGCCATCAGCGGAATCATCAGTTGCAGCAGATCGAGGTTCAGCGGCTCTTCCAGGAGCATGAGGCCACGGACCAGGATACGCAGCGGGTGCTCGAGAATCCCGGAGATGTTGTATTCGTGGATGATCTCCGGCGCCATCGATTGCGAGGCGACATAGGCGATGGCGTCGATATAGATCACGAACAGCACGACATAGGCGGCATAGAGCCGCCAGACGCGGCGAAAGATTCGCGTCGCGGCGACCACGTAGCCGCGCTCCAGCGCCATCCTGCCGTGGATGATGGCGACGCCGTAGCCCACCACGAACACGAACAGGTCCGCCGCGCCGCTGAAGCCGAAATTCCGCAGCGTCAGCAGGTTGACGACGTTGTTCGGAATATGGTCGACGAATACGGACCAGTTGGCGATGCCGAGCGTCAGATAGAGTCTGGCGTCGTGCTGAAAGGCGGCGAGGTTCGCCTTGACGGACGGTTTCATTGAGTAAAATAGCTTTGGGAATCAGGATGATGCTTTTACCGGCAACCGCCTGCCTATCCGAGTAGCGTTTGCGTGAGCAAGACCGGTTTGTCCCGATTGGCGTAAAATTGCGCAGGGCGCGCCCGCTGCATTTGTTTGTCCGCGCTTAACCCGCCCGGGACGCAACTTCTGCAAAGGCAGACGCTCCGTCTTGCGCTCGCCGCCGGCGTCTCCGCGGTCAGCGACCTCGGGACGGAGATTCGCGGTTTGGTATCCCACATGACCGCGTTGCGCCATCGGTCGCAGTCGCTGGGCTGAGATGCTCCCCTCTACTCGGCGGGCTCTGCCGATGCCTCGTCGGGGATGCTCGCTCGGCTCGCCAAAATTCCGAGCGCGACGCCGCCGATGGCCAGAATCGGCAGCAGCCGCTTGACCCCGATGGCACGGACGATCTGCAGTCCGGTGGCAAGCAGCATGGGGTCGGCGAGTAGGTTGTGAGCTGCGGACTTTGCGGCGCGCTCGGCGGCGATGCGGGCCTCCTTGCGCAGTTGCCGTTTGTACGCCCAGTAGCTCACCGCTGCGGTCAAGGTCAGCAGAAAGAATACGCCGGCACCCGCGAGGCAGGCCTGCACCGGGCCATATTTATCGAGGACTGCGATGAAGGCTGCGGCGCAGAGGAAGCATGTCGTGATGAAAAGCGCGAATGCAGCACCCGCGGCAAGCGACGTCAGCCGGACCGTCGTGCCGGTCGATGCACTGATGCCGTCGATGATGCGCTGAAACATGGCCTTGCTCCTCGGATCCCCAACAAGCCTGGTCGTCACACGCCGACGTCGGCGGCGCCTCAACCTTCGCCGGGCATCCTTACCGGCGCCAGGCTAGTCCGATCAGGAAGCCGATGCCGAGCGCGAGCCCGACGGTCGCCAGCGGCCGCTGCGTGATCGCGTCTTCCAGCGTCTCCTCGATCGATCCATAGGCATCCTGCGCCGCGTCCATCATGGCGCTGCCGCGCTCCGACATGTCGTCGATCGCGGAATCCATGTTCTCGCGCGCCTGGCGATAACCGCGCCTGGCCTGCTTGCTGGTGGAATTGGCAAAGGTGTTGAGCGCGTCGGTGATCTGATCGGTGAGGGCGGCGATATCGCTTTTCACGGCTGCTACATCCTTCTCGAGGCGTTCCCTGGTGGCTTTGTCGGTCCAGTCTCTCATCCCGGCTTCGGCATCGCTCGTTGACATCTGGGGCTCCGAACTGTTTGCGGCTGAGATAGCCGGAAAACGTTTCGTCCGCGGGTAAGTTCCGATTGCGGAAACCGCCTCAATCCTGCGGCAGCTGCGGCGTATCCACCGGCAACAGATGTTCCTTCAGGATCAGCCCGACGATGAGCAGCGGCGACGACAGGAAGGCACCCATCGGCCCCCACAGCCAGGTCCAGAACGCCAGCGCCAGCAGCACCGCCAGAGCATTCAGCGCTAGGCGGCGGCCGATGATGGTCGGCGTGACGAAATGTCCCTCCAGGAACGTGATGCCGCCGAAGGCGATGGCGGCAGCCAGGCCGCCGCCGATGGTTGGGAAGGCGACGAGCCCCACCACGACCAATACGGCGAACATCGCGATCGGCCCGATGATCGGGATGAAGTTGAGGGTTGCCGCAAGTGCGCCCAGGCCGGCCGGGTTGGGCATGCCGGTCACGGCGCAGACGAGGCCGGTGGCAATGCCGACGCCGATATTTATGACGGTCACCGTCAGCAGGTAATTGCCGAGATGGACCTCGATCTCGTTGAGGATGCGCAGCGTGCGCAGCCGCGCATCGCGGTCGCTGAACGTCATGATCAAGGCCCGCCGCAGATCGCGCCAGCTCGCGATGAACAGGATCAGCGTGACGAAGAACAGCAGGAATTCGGTGAAGGTGGGCGAGAGGAATTCAAGCGTCGGCTGCACCCATTCGAATTTCGGCAGCTGGAAGCTCGGCAGCCCCTCCGAGCCGCCGAGCATGGCTTGCAGCTCGCGCCACAGCGCCAGCGGCCGGTCGAACACGTGCAGCTTGTCCTTCAGCTGTGCGCCGAGCTCCGGCAGGTGCGAGCTCCACTCCATCACGGGCGAGGCGATCAGGGCGACGATGAAGGTCACCACGGCGGTCACGGCAATCACGATCAGGACGGCGCCGAGGGCGCGCGGCACCTTGCAGTTTTCCAGGAAAGTTGCCGCCGGCGACAGCATGGTGCCGGTGACAAAGGCCATGACCACCGGGAGGAAGAACGCCTTGGCGACGTAGAGCACCGCGACCACTGCGATCAGCAGCAGGCCGGCGAGCGCGAAGGCGACGAACTCGGTGCGGCGGATGACCGGGGGCAGTTCAGCATGGCTGCCGGGGAGCGGCTCACCTTCGCCGCTGCCGGGAACCAGACGTTCACTGGGAAGGACGCGCACAATACCTCTCCCGCACGGAAAGCTTCCGCGCGCCCACTGATGACGTCACAACGTCCGAGGCGGCGCCGAGGTTCCATCGCGGCTTCGTGAAGTTGCGCTCGCTTGACTGTGACGTCGCCACAGCAATCAGACGCGGAACTTGAGTCGCTCCGGCTGCGTTTGTTGGCAAGCCGCATCACCCTGATGCACACATCCAACGGGGCAGCACATGACAATGGTCTCTCCAGCCCGCCGCCGCTTCTCGCCGCGCGCCGTCACCGCTTTTGCCTTCGCGACCACCCTGCTCGCCGTGCCCTTCGGCGGCGCACATGCGCAGACGCTGGGTTACATGCCGCTGCAGCCGCAGGTGTATCGACCAGACCCGGGCTATTCGCAGGGGTACGCAAACCAAGGTTATGTCAACGATGAGCCTCAGGCGGCCGACGAGGACGCCCAGCTGCCCGACCGGCTGCGCAAGCAGATCGTCGCATTCGACCGCAGCGAGTCGGCCGGCACGATCGTGATCGATACCGGCAATACATACCTCTATTACGTGCTCGGCAATGGCCGGGCGATCCGCTACGGCGTCGGCGTCGGCCGCGAGGGCTTTACCTGGTCGGGCGTCCAGAACATCAGCCGCAAGGCGGAATGGCCGGACTGGCACCCGCCCGTCGAGATGATCGCGCGCCAGCCCTACCTGCCGCGCTTTGTCGCCGGCGGCCCCGGCAATCCGCTCGGCGCGCGCGCGATGTATCTGGGGTCGAGTGAGTATCGCATCCACGGCACCAACGATCCCACCACCATCGGCAAGTTCGTCTCCTCCGGCTGCATCCGCATGACCAACGAGGACGTCACCGACCTGTTCAGCCGCGTCAATATCGGCGCCAAGGTCGTCGTGCTGCCGAAGAACGCCCCGCTGATGGCGAAAGGCGGCGACAAGGGGGGTGATTCCTGGCGCAAGCGCCCCGCGGCGACGACGCTGCTGTCGGGCCGGCAGGCCCTGAACATCTCGCCGTCGGCCGTGAACTGAAGAGTTTGAGTGAGGTGATATGAAGAGACGCCTGATTGGCAAACTGGCTGGCGCTGCGGCAGTTCTGGTCGCCGTCTCCGCCGGTCTAGGATTGGCGCCGTCGGCGCATGCGCAGGATTTCTTCTCGGCGCTGTTCGGCGCGTTCGGAGCGCGGCCTCCACAGATCCGCACTCCGTTCCCGAATGACGACATGCCGCGCTACGACGCGCCGCGGCAGCGGGCCGCCTATGGCGGCGGCTCCGCCTATTGCGTGCGCGGCTGCGATGGCCGGTATTTTCCGGCGCAAGGGAATGATGCCGAAAGCAAGGCGCAATCCTGCAAGAGCTTCTGTCCGACGTCGGAGACCTCGCTGGTCTATGGCAGCAATATCGACGACGCAACGACCGAGAGCGGGAAATCCTACTCCGACCTGCCGAACGCGTTCCGCTACCGCAACGAGATCGTCGCGGGCTGCAGCTGCAACGGCAAGGATCCGGTCGGGCTCGCCCAGGTCAAGGTCGAGGACGATCCTACCTTGCGCAAGGGCGACATCGTCGCCGGCCGCGATGGCCTGGTGGTTGCGAGCCGCAACGCCAACGACCGCCGCGGCGTCGCGATGAATTTTTCACCGCTGCCGGATTCGGTGCGGGCGAGGTTCCGTCAGGTGCCGGTGGTAGCGAAGGAGTAGGCCGGTATCGCGTGTGAGCGATGCGGGTACCACAATCATCGTCGTCGTCCCGGCGAAGGCCGGGACTCATAACCACAGGAAGTGGTTTGGCGATGATTCGTAGTTGCCGGCTTGCGCCGCAACTTCTGCCTGGGAGTATGGGTCCCGGCCTGCGCCCATGGGCGCTAAAATAGGATTTGCGCGTTGGATTCGCTTGTGATTCCAAATTGGGATGGCACACGAATCGCTTGTGAACGAGGACTGGGCGCGCGTAGTCGCCCGGCTTGGCGGCGCCGAAGCGCTCAACGTTAGCGCGCGCGAGACGAAGGCGTTTGTCCGCCCGCGGGAAATCAGCAATGCGGTGGATTTGCTGCGCTTGATCCTGGCGTATTGCCTTGGCGAGCGAGGTCTGCGGTTGACGGCGGCATGGGCCACGTCGGTGGGCCTTGTCGATATCTCCAACGTGGCTCTGTTGTATCGGTTGCGTCAGTGCGGAGATTGGCTGGCGAAGTTGATAGGCCAAGCACTGGCGAGCGGTGCGCCGAAGGCGAGCCACGGCCGCCTGATCCGCATTGTTGACGCCACGACGGTCCCGAAGGCTGGGACGAGCGGCAGGAACAAGAACGCGGTGTGGCGCATACACAGCGCGTTCGATCTTCCGCAGGAGCGCTTTGGTCACTTCGAGCTGACCGATCAGCGAGCGGGCGAGACGCTGGACCGGATACCGGTGATTGCCGGCGAAATCCGTCTTGGCGACCGCGCTTATCTGCAACCGGAGCGCATGGCACGTCTCGTCGATGCCGGCGCGGACTTCGTGATCCGGTCCGGCTGGAAGAGCGCGCGTTGGGTTGATGCCAAAGGTGGTCTGGTCGATCTGACGGCCGAACTGCGCAAGGCTTCGGCATGTGGCCTGATCGATCGACCGATCTGGATAAAACGCAAGTCTGGCGCACCGCTGCTCGCTCTGCGTCTGGTTGCCGTCAAGAAGCCGGCGCAAGCGGCCGCGGTCGCACGACGCAAGGCGCGCCGAACGGCCCAAAAGGGAGGCCACCAGCTCTCCAGGCAAACACTTGACGCTGCAGATTGGGTGATCCTGGTGACCTCGCTCGCACCGGAGGACTTCTCAACGAGCGATGTCCTTGCCCTCTATCGGCTGCGATGGCGCATTGAACTCGGCTTCAAGCGGCTCAAGAGTTTGATTGGCCTGAAGGGCCCTCCCGGAACTGACGAGCGGTCCGCCAGGCCCCACATCCTCGCTCATCTGCTGATCATTCTCCTGCTCGAGCCACTCGTCGACGAACTCGAGGACTCTCCCCGCTTGGCCGAGGCCGCCTGACCCGTCCAGGGACCTGGCGTCTGCTCCGCCAACTCGTCGCCTCGCTCCGACAAGCAATCATGCCCCAACCCGCGATTGCTTGCCTGCGCAGACTTCGCTCCACGCTCGGACGGCACCTACACGAACCACCAAGACGAAAACGTCGCTATCAAGCTATGCAACTATTTTAGCGCCCATGGGCCTGCGCCGGGACGACACTGAAGGTGTGGCTACAGCTTCCTCTCGAACCCGTACCCTACGCCGCGCGGATCTTGCCGAGGAAGTCGCTGACCTGCTGGCCGAGCTGACGGCTCTGCGTTTCCAGCGTTTCGGAGGCCTGCTTGACGTTCTCCGCGGCGCCGGCCGCGGTGTCGGCGTCGGCCTTCACGCCGGTGATGTTGTCCGAGACGTTCTTGGTGCCCTGCGCTGCATATTGCGTGCTGCGGGTGATCTCCTGCGTCGCCGCGCCCTGTTCCTGTACGGCGGCGGCGATCGCGGTGGCGACCTCGTTGACCTCGCCGATGATACCGCCGATCGCCTGGATCGCGTTGATGGCATCGCCCGCGACCTTCTGGATGTCGGCGATCTGCTCGGAGATGTCCTCGGTCGCCTTCGCGGTCTGGCTCGCCAGCGACTTCACCTCCGACGCGACCACGGCGAAGCCGCGGCCGGCCTCGCCGGCGCGCGCGGCCTCGATCGTGGCGTTGAGCGCCAGCAGGTTGGTCTGTGCCGCAATCGTGTTGATCAATCCGACGACCTCGCCGATCCGCCCGGCGGATTGCGCCAGCCCCTGGACGGTGCTGTCGGTCTCGCGGGCCTGGTTGACGGCCCGGCTGGCGATGCCGGCGGCATGCGCCGCCTGCTGGCTGATGTCGTTGATCGAGGCCGACAGTTCCTCGGCCGCCGCGGCCACGCTGTCGACGCTCATGGAGGCGTCGTTGGACGCCTTGCCGGCGATCTCGACGCGCTCGTTGGTCTGGCGCGAGACCGCGGAGAGGTCGCCCGAGGTCTTGCGCATTTCGCCGGAGGCCTCGCTCAATTCGCCCAGCGACTTGCGCACCACACCCTCGAACTCGCCGACATGGGCCTCCATCGCGCGCTGGCGCGCGGCGGCGCCGGCGTTGCGTTCGCGCTCCTGCTCCTCGATCTTGAGCTTGTCGATCGCCTGCTGCTTGAACGTCTCCAGCGCGCCCGCAAGCGAGCCGATCTCGTCGTGACGGTCCAGATAGCCGCTGTCGACGGTGAGGTCGCCGCCGGCGACCTTGAGCATGGCATCGCGGATCCGGTGCAGCGGCGTGATCACGCGGCGGCTGACCGCCAGCATGGTAGCACCCGTCAGGAGGATCGCGGCGACGAGCAGGGCAGTATTGACGATCAGCCATTGCACCGCGGCCGCGCGCTGGGCCGCGGAATGGTCCTTGGCCGCCTCGAGCGCGGCGTCGGCGAGCTTGATCGCGCTCGCCATGCGGCCAACCGAGTAGGGGCTCCACTGGTTGGCGGTCATCGACGGTTTTTCGCCCTTGGCGACCGCGGCAATGATGCCGTCGCGCGTGGCGGCGTATTGCGGGTCGAAATAAACCGCCTTGGCGTTAGCCATGGCCGCGGCGAGCGCCGGCGGCAGTTGCATGCCGACCGTGGCGAGCTCGATCGCATTCCAGGCCGTATCGGTGCCGCCAACGAACTTCGTATAGGCGAGCTGAAGCTCGGGCGTGATCTTGCCGGTGCCGAGCGCATTGCCGACGATCAGCGAGGACTCGCCCGCGCTGAGGCGCAGGAGCCAGGCCATCTGCTTGATCATCAGGAGCTGGTCGATGACCGCGTCCTGATGATTGACGCTCGCGCCGAGCATCGGCGCCAGCTTTTCGAGGATCGCCATCAATCCATCCTCGGTGTCGGTATATTCCTTGGCGAGGGCTGCGCGCCGCGAAGCCTTGGGCTTGGCGACCTCGGTCCAGAATTCTGCCTGCTTCTCAAGCAGCATCTTGTTCAGCCGACCGAGATCGGACACCATCGTCTCGCCCTGCGGCAAGTCGATCGAGGGAAGAATCTCGATGGCGCGCGCCAGCGCGGGCATCAGGATGTCGCGGATTCCGCGGATGTATTTTTCAATGTCCTGGTCCACCTGGACATCGGAGGTGAGCTGGCGGCTGCTGGTCGAGCGGTCGGCCCGGATGTTCGCCATCGCCTTGAACACTTCGGCCGAGGCGCCTGAAACCGCAACGATCCGGTTCGCCTGCTGAAGCCGGGTCCATGAGCTCCATGCGCTGATCGAGAAGCCGATGACCACGACGAGCGCGGTCGAGAGGATCACCGCTTTCAGCAGCGTGGATACGGTCAGGCGGTTGAGCATCGGACACCCCGGTACGCATTTCGAAGTTCATGGCCCCGAACGGCAGCCCCCCAACGAACTTCGAAAGACCAAAGGGTTGCACGTGACACATGCGCCGGCCTCGCAGCAGGCGCTTGAAGCGCATTTGGCCCGAAAAGGGTAAAAACTTAGACAGTGCCTTTGCCGTAAAATTACGGGCCGGCGCTGGGAGCGGGGCGATCAATCTCCGTCGTCGTCCCGGCGAAGGCCCATGGGCGCTAAAATAGTTGCATTGCTTGATAGCGACGTTTTCGTCTTGGTGGTTCGTGTAGATGCCGTCCGAGCGTGGAGCGAAGTCTGCGCAGGCAAGCAATCGCGGGTTGGGGCATGATTGCTTGTCGGAGGGAGGCGACGAGTTGGCGGAGCAGACGCCAGGTCCCTGGACGGGTCAGGCGGCCTCGGCCAAGCGGGGAGAGTCCTCGAGTTCGTCGACGAGTGGCTCGAGCAGGAGAATGATCAGCAGATGAGCGAGGATGTGGGGCCTGGCGGACCGCTCGTCAGTTCCGGGAGGGCCCTTCAGGCCAATCAAACTCTTGAGCCGCTTGAAGCCGAGTTCAATGCGCCATCGCAGCCGATAGAGGGCAAGGACATCGCTCGTTGAGAAGTCCTCCGGTGCGAGCGAGGTCACCAGGATCACCCAATCTGCAGCGTCAAGTGTTTGCCTGGAGAGCTGGTGGCCTCCCTTTTGGGCCGTTCGGCGCGCCTTGCGTCGTGCGACCGCGGCCGCTTGCGCCGGCTTCTTGACGGCAACCAGACGCAGAGCGAGCAGCGGTGCGCCAGACTTGCGTTTTATCCAGATCGGTCGATCGATCAGGCCACATGCCGAAGCCTTGCGCAGTTCGGCCGTCAGATCGACCAGACCACCTTTGGCATCAACCCAACGCGCGCTCTTCCAGCCGGACCGGATCACGAAGTCCGCGCCGGCATCGACGAGACGTGCCATGCGCTCCGGTTGCAGATAAGCGCGGTCGCCAAGACGGATTTCGCCGGCAATCACCGGTATCCGGTCCAGCGTCTCGCCCGCTCGCTGATCGGTCAGCTCGAAGTGACCAAAGCGCTCCTGCGGAAGATCGAACGCGCTGTGTATGCGCCACACCGCGTTCTTGTTCCTGCCGCTCGTCCCAGCCTTCGGGACCGTCGTGGCGTCAACAATGCGGATCAGGCGGCCGTGGCTCGCCTTCGGCGCACCGCTCGCCAGTGCTTGGCCTATCAACTTCGCCAGCCAATCTCCGCACTGACGCAACCGATACAACAGAGCCACGTTGGAGATATCGACAAGGCCCACCGACGTGGCCCATGCCGCCGTCAACCGCAGACCTCGCTCGCCAAGGCAATACGCCAGGATCAAGCGCAGCAAATCCACCGCATTGCTGATTTCCCGCGGGCGGACAAACGCCTTCGTCTCGCGCGCGCTAACGTTGAGCGCTTCGGCGCCGCCAAGCCGGGCGACAACACGCGCCCAGTCCTCGTTCACAAGCGATTCGTGTGCCATCCCAATTTGGAATCACAAGCCAATCCAATGCGCAAATCCTATTTTAGCGCCCATGGGCGAAGGCCGGGACCCATAACCACAGGGAGCGGTTTGGCGAAGGCTCGTTGTTGGTACTTCTGCCGTCTCAAATCGATGGATCACGCGGTATGGGTCCCGGCCTTCGCCGGGACGACACCGGGAAGTGTGGCGCCACCGTGCCCTAAGCCGCGCGGATCTTGCCGAGGAAGTCGCTGACCTCGTGGCCGAGCTGGCGGCTCTGGCTCTCCAGCATCTCGGAGGCGTGCTTCACATTGTCCGCGGCCGCGGCGGCGGCATCCGCGTCGGCCTTGACGCCGGTGATGTTGTCCGAGACGTTCTTGGTGCCCTGCGCCGCGTATTGCGTGCTGCGGGTGATCTCCTGCGTCGCCGCGCCCTGCTCCTGCACGGCCGCTGCAATCGCGGTCGCAACCTCGTTCACCTCGCCGATGATGCCGCCGATGGTCTGGATCGCGTTGATGGCGTCTCCGGCGACCTTCTGGATATCGGCGATCTGCTCGGAGATTTCTTCCGTCGCCTTCGCGGTCTGGCTCGCCAGCGACTTCACTTCGGAGGCGACCACGGCAAATCCGCGGCCGGCGTCGCCGGCGCGCGCCGCCTCGATCGTGGCGTTGAGCGCCAGCAGATTGGTCTGCGCTGCGATGGTGTTGATGAGGCCGACGACCTCGCCGATACGCCCGGCGGATTTTGCCAGGCCCTGCACGGTGCCGTCGGTCTCGCTGGCCTGGGTCACGGCGCGGCCGGCGATGCCGGCGGCATGGGACGCTCATCGAGGCGTCGTTGGAGGCCTTGCCGGCGACCTGGACGCGGTCATTGGTCTGGCGCGACACGGCGGACAGATCGCCCGAGGTCTTGCGCATCTCGCCGGAGGCTTCGCTCAATTCGCCGAGCGTCTTGCGGACCACGCCCTCGAACTCGCCGACATAGACCTCGATCGCGCGCTGGCGCGCGGAAGCACCGGCATTGCGCTCGCGCTCCTGCGCCTCGATCTTGAGCTTGTCGGTGGCCTGCTGCTTGAAGGCTTCCAGCGCGCCGGCGAGCGCGCCGATCTCGTCCTTGCGATCGAGATAGCCGCTGTCGACCGAAAGGTCGCCCCCGGCGACCTTGAGCATGGCATCGCGAATGGTGTTGAGCGGACGGATGACGCGGCGGCTGACCAGCATGATCGCGCCGACGGCAAGGGCGACGGCGAGCGCGAGCAGCACGAGCTGCACGATCAGCGCGCGCAGCGCAGCACCGCGCTGTTCCAGCGTATGGCTCTTGGCGGCGTCGAGCGCGGTCTCGGCGACGGCAACCGCGCTGGACAGGCGGCCCACCGTGACGGGCGTCCACTGGTTCGCGGTCATTTCGGCCTTTTCGCCATTGGCGAGCGTGTTGGCCAGGCGATCACGAAGGGCCAGATATTGCGGATCGAAATAGGCAGTCTTGGCCGCGGCCATGGCCGACGACAGTGCCGGCGGCAGCTCCATGCCCGAGGCCGACAATTCCAGCGCCTTCCATATCGCGGCCGTTCCGCCGACGAATTGGGTGTAGGCGAGGCGCGCCTCCGGCGCGATGCGGCCGCTGTTGAGTCCGAGGGAGATGATCAGCGACGCCTCACCTGCCGTGTTGCGGAGCAGCCAGGCATTCTGCTTGATCGACAGCAGCTGGTCGATCGCCGCGTCCTGGTGATTGATGGTCGCGGCCAAGGCGTTCGAGAGCTTGTCGAGCGTGTCGAGCAGGCCCTGCGTCGTCTCCATGTATTCCTTCGGCAGGCCGGCGCGACGCTGGTCCTTGGGCTTGACGACCTCCTCCCAGAACTGCTTCTGCTGCTCGCTCGCCGATTTGTAGAGGCGCGCGAGCTCCGGCACCAGCGTGCCGGACTGCGGAAACTCCATCGTCGGCAGCAGCTCCAGCGCATGCGCCATTGCCGGCATCTCGGCGTCCCGGATCGCGCGCAGATATTTCTCGATCTCGGCATCCATCGGCTCGGTTGCGTTGAGGAGCCGGTTGGTGGTCGAACGGTCGGTCCGCAGATTGTGCATCGCCTTGAACAGGTCGGCGGATGCGTCGGCGATCTGCGAGATGCGGTTGGCGGTCTTCAGCCGGTCCCAGGATGCATAGGCCGTGAGCGAAAGCACAACGACCACGCAGACCGACGTGATCGCGATCACTGCCTGGAGCAGCGCGGATACGGTCAGACGATTCAGCATCGAGGTCCCCCAATTCCCATATCGAAGTTCGCGACGGCGCCCCGGCAACATCGAAAAGGAGGGCCGCGTTAGAATCGGCAATCACATGCCGTTGGCGCCTCACGGCCAGACGGTTTCTGCATGTGAAAGGAAAAGGGTAAAGTTTTAGGCAGCCAGCCTGCCGGTAGAAATACGCATTTACTAGAAGTTGCAATGGGTTGCGGGGATGGAACCGGCGCGCGAGACGGGCGTTAGGATACCGTTAGCAATTTGCCAGAAGGGGGGTCCCTGCAATGCTGATCGGCGTCCTCGTCACTTTTCTCGTCGTCATCCTCGTACTCTATCTCATCAACATGCTGCCGATGGATGGCCGTGCCAAGCAGATCGCGCGCGTCATCGTCATCATCATTGGCGTGGTGTCGCTGTTGAAATATTTGACAGTGTTCTAGCGGGCGACTGCTCCCAAACAAAAAGCCCCGGCCTGAGCCGGGGCTTCGTTCATCCTGCGCTAATGCAGCGACTTCAGCCAGTCGTCGACGTCCTGACGAACCTGGTCCTTGGCCTTGCCGTAGCGTTCCTGGAGCCGGCCTTCGAGCTGTTCGCGGCGGCCCTCGATCAATTGAAGATCGTCGTCAGTGAGCTTGCCCCATTTCTCCTTGGCCGATCCCTTGAACTGCTTCCAGTTTCCTTCGATCCGATTCCAGTCCATGACCATCTCCCATGGGTTGATGGCCGGACAACGCGAGGCGCGCGCAGCCGTTCCGTGGAGCGCCGCGACGTTTCGCCCAACAAAAAAGCCCCGGCGTAGGCCGGGGCTTTTGACGTTCCAGCGACTTCGCTCAACCCAGCGCCTTGGCCTCGCGGCGGCGCGCGGTGAGGATGTATTCGGTGTAGCCGTTCGGCTGCTCGCGGCCCTTGAAGATGAGGTCGCAAGCCGCCTTGAAGGCGACGCCGTCGAAGGCGGGCGCCATCGGCTTGTAGATCGCATCGCCGGCGTTCTGCTTGTCGACCACGACCGCCATGCGCTTGAGCGATTCCATCACCTGCGCCTCGGTGATCACGCCCTGGTGCAGCCAGTTGGCGAGATGCTGGCTGGAGATGCGCAATGTCGCGCGGTCTTCCATCAGGCCGACGTCGTGGATGTCGGGCACCTTGGAGCAGCCGACGCCCTGGTCGATCCAGCGCACGACGTAGCCGAGGATGCCCTGGCAGTTGTTGTCGATCTCCTGCTTGACGTCGTCAGGCGCCCAGTTCGACTTCGACACCGGAATGGTGAGGATGTCGGAGAGCTTCGCGCGCTGCCCGCCCTTGGTCAGCTCCTGCTGGCGCGCGATCACGTTGACCTGGTGGTAGTGCAGGGCGTGCAGTGTCGCCGCGGTCGGCGAGGGCACCCAGGCGGTGGTGGCGCCGGCCTGCGGATGGCCAAGCTTCTGCGCCAGCATGTCCGCCATCTTGTCGGGCGCGGCCCACATGCCCTTGCCGATCTGGGCGTGGCCGGGCAGGCCACAGGTCAGGCCCATGTCGACGTTCCAGTCCTCATAGGCCTTGATCCAGGCCTGCGCCTTCATCTCGTTCTTGCGGATCATCGGACCCGCTTCCATCGAGGTGTGGATCTCGTCGCCGGTGCGGTCGAGGAAGCCGGTGTTGATGAACATGATGCGCTTGGAGGCGCGCTGGATGCAGGCCTTGAGGTTGACGGTGGTGCGCCGCTCCTCGTCCATGATGCCGACCTTGAGCGTGTTCTCGGGCAGGCCCAGCATCTTCTCGACGCGGTCGAAGATCTCGCAGGTCAGCGACACCTCGTCCGGGCCGTGCATCTTCGGCTTGACGATATAGGCAGATCCGGTGCGGCTGTTCTTGACCTTGGAGTTGCCCTTGAGGTCGTGGATGGCGAGCAGGCCGGAGACGGCGGCGTCGAGCAGGCCTTCCGGAACCTCTTCGCCCTTCTGGTCCAGCACCGCGTCGGTGAACATGTGGTGACCGCAATTGCGCATCAAGAGCAGGCTGCGGCCGTGCAGCTTGAGCTCGCCCTTGCCATCCGGCGTCTTGTAGAGGCGGTCGGCGTTGAGCGAGCGCGTCAGCGTCTTGCCGCCTTTTTCGAAGTCCGCCGACAGCGTGCCGTTCATCAGGCCGAGCGTGTTGCGATAGACGAGAACTTTGTCTTCGGCATCGACCGCGGCGACCGAGTCTTCCATGTCGAGGATGGTCGAGACCGCGGCTTCCATGATCATGTCGGCGACGCCGGCCGGATCGTCCTTGCCGATCGTGCTGCCACGATCGATCTTCACCTCGACATGCAGGCCGTTGTTGGCGAGCAGCACCGCGCTCGGCGCGGCCGCATCCTCCTGGAAGCCGGCGAACTGCGCGGCGTTCTTCAGCGCGGTGGCATTGCCGCTCTTCAGCTTCACCGCGAGCTGGCCTGCGACGACGCTATAGGCGGTGACGTCGGTGTGGCTGCCGGTCGCGAGCGGTGCGGCGGCGTCGAGGAACGCCTTGGCCTTGGCGATCACCTTGTCGCCGCGCGCCTTGTTGTAACCCTTGCCGCTCTCCGAAGGATCGTGCGGAATCGCATCGGTGCCGTAGAAGGCGTCATAGAGCGAGCCCCAGCGCGCATTCGCCGCGTTCAGCGCATAGCGCGCATTGGTGAGCGGCACGACAAGCTGCGGGCCGCAGATCTTGCCGATCTCCTCGTCGACATTGGCGGTCTCGACCTTCTGCGTCGCCGGCTCCGGGACGAGATAGCCGATCTCCTTCAGGAAGGCGGTATAGGCGTCGAGGTCGAGTGCCTTGCCCTTGCCCGCGCGGTGCCAGTCGTCGATCTTGGCTTGCAGCGTGTCGCGCACCGCCAGCAGCGCGCGGTTCTTCGGCCCGAGGTCCTTGATGATGGCGGCAACCCCGGCCCAGAACGCATCCGGCGCGATCCCCGTTTTCGGGGCCGCTTCCTTGGCGATGAAGTCAAACAGGACGGGAGCGATCTTCAATCCGTGGGCGTCGACGCGTTTCATGATGGGCTTTCTTGTTGGAAATGGCTGTTTTTTGGCTGCTTTTGACCCGACAGCAGCAAAATGCGCCCACGAGGGGCGGCTTTCGGGACCTATTAGCCCCAAAATCGAGGCCGTGAGAAGACCTCCATAAGTTGTCAAAATGTCAAGATGAGGTGGAAGCGGTAGCCCCCAATGTCGTCCTGGCGAAAGCCAGGACCCATTACCCCAGGGAGGAGTTTGGCGAAGACTTGCTGTCCGGGACTGCTAGCGTGCCCGACCGATAGATCACGCGGTATGGGTCCTGGCTTTCGCCAGGACGACACCGGTGATGTGACGCGCAGTGTGCTCCTCAAGCGGAGCACGCGACTCAAATATTCGCAGCGAGGTCCACGACTTCGTCGAACAGCACGCCGGTCGTCTTCAGCATCTGCTCGATCTCGTCGGCCGCCTCCGCAACCGTCCGCTTCGACGTGTCGATCACGAGCTCGGCGGCCTGCGGCGCCTCGTAGTCGTTGCCGATGCCGGTGAACGAGGCGAGCGCGCCGGCGCGCGCCTTCTTGTAGTGGCCCTTGGGATCGCGCTCCTCGCAGACGCCGGCCGGCGTCGCGACATGGATCTCGCGGAACGCGGTGTCGGCGATGCGACGCGCGGTGGCGCGGTCCTCGCGGGCCGGCGACACGGCCGCGACGATCGCGATGTGGCCGTTGCGGGCGAGATGCGTCGCCACTTCCGCGAGGCGACGGATGTTCTCGCTGCGATCGGCGGCGGAGAAGCCGAGGTCGCCGTTGAGACCCGCGCGCAGCGTGTCGCCGTCGAGCAGGATCGGCGAGCCGCCATTGGTGAACAGACGCCGCTCCAGCGCCTTCGCCAGCGTCGACTTGCCGGAGGCCGGCAAGCCGGTGAGCCAGACCACGGCGCCGTTGTGCTGATAGCGCGCGGAGCGCTCGTCGGGACGGAGCGCCGATTCCACCGGCACGATGTCGACCGGCACGGCGCGCTGGCCGGCATCGACCGACAGCACGAGGCCGCCGCCGGCGATGCGCCCGGAGACCTCGATGACGAGACGGCCGGTGCGCGGATTCTCGGTGTAGGGATCGGTGGCAATCGGATTCGAAAGAGAAATGTCGATCTCGCCGACATGGTTGCGGCCGATCGCCTTGTTCTCACTGCTCGAGAGCTCGCCGGGATCGACTGCCTTCTCGATGGCGACGACGGTGGCGCGGCTTTCCTTCGGCCCGCAGCGAACCAGCAGCTGGTCGCCCTTGGCGAGCGGCTTGTCGTGCAGCCAGAAGATGCGCGCGCGCAGGCGGCGCGTCTCGCGCGGCGCGGAGCCGGCATGCGCGACGATGTCGCCGCGCTCGATGAACAATTCGCGGTCGAGCGTGATGCCGACCGAGCGGCCGGCGCCCTGTCGTCCCGCCACCGGCGTCACCGGCCAGCTCTCGACCGTCTTGATCTTCGCGATCTTGCCGGCCGGCATAATCACGATCTCGTCGCCGGCAACCAGGCTGCCGGATTCGATGCGGCCCGCCACGATGCGGCGGTCGTCGAACTTGTAGATCGCCTGCACCGGCAGCCGGAGCGCCAGCGCTTCCAGCGGCCGGGCCGGCTCGAGTTGGTCGAGCGCCTCGACCACGGTCGGCCCTTTGTACCAGCCGATGCGGTCGGTGCGCTCGGCAACGCCGTCGCCGTCGCGTGCGGAGATCGGGATGACGGCGGTCGGCGTCACGCCGAGACCGTTGAGATGCGCCGAGATCTCGTCGCTGATGTCCTTGAAGCGCTCGGCGGAGAAATCCACACGGTCCATCTTGTTGACGACGACGGCGACCTGCTTCACGCCGAGCAGATGCAGGAGATAGCCGTGCCGCCGTGTCTGGTCGCGCACGCCTTCGAGCGCGTCGATGATCAGCACCGCGCCGTCGGCCTGCGAGGCGCCGGTGATCATGTTGCGCAGGAATTCGGCGTGGCCGGGCGCGTCGATCAGCACGATGTCGCGCGAATTGGTGCGGAAGCGGATCTGCGTGGTGTCGATGGTGATGCCCTGGTCGCGCTCGGTCTGCAGCGCATCGAGCAGGAACGACCATTCGAACGGCATGCCGCGCCGCGCGCTGACGGCTTTCAGCATTTCGAGCTTGCCGTCGGGCAGGCTGCCGGTCTCGTGCAGCAGGCGGCCGACCAGCGTCGACTTGCCGTGGTCGACATGGCCGACGATGACGATGCGGACTTGCGGACGCGTGGTGCCGTTCGGGGTCGCAGGCGAAGCGGGAGTAACGATCATGTTCATAGCCGCAAAGCGTCCTTGATCAGAGATAGCCGGCGACGCGAAGGCGCTCGAAGGCGTCCTCGGTCTCGTGGTCGAGCGCGCGTCCGGCGCGCTCCGGCACCTTGGTCTGCTCGAGCTCGATCAGGATCTCGTCGATGCTGGACGCTGTCGAATTCACGGGGTTGGTGATGTCCTGATCGCCGAGCGAGCGATAGCGCTTGCCGTCCTTGGCGAGATACAGCGGGATGATCGGGATGTTCTCGCGCTTGGTGTAGGCCCAGATGTCGGCCTCGGTCCAATGCAGGATCGGATGGATGCGCAAATGCGCGCCTTGCGGCGGCGAGGCATTGAAGTGGTCCCAGAACTCCGGCGGTTGGTCGCGCACGTCCCAATTGCCTTCGAGCCCGCGCGGCGAGAACACGCGCTCCTTGGCGCGGGTCGCTTCCTCGTCGCGGCGGATGCCGGCGATCAGGCCGTCGAAGCCGTACTTTGCGAGCGCCATCTTGAGGCCCTCGGTCTTGCGCGCGGCGGAACGGGCGGCCGGCGGCAGCGTTGGGTCGACGGCATCGATGGGCGGGCAGGGCTCGACGCGTAGATCGAGATCCCATTCCTTCCCGTAATGGTCGCGGAAGCGATACATCTCCGGAAACTTCTTGCCGGTGTCGACATGGAGAGCCGGGAACGGCATGCGGCCGAAGAACGCCTTGCGCGCCAGCCAGATCATGACGTTGGAGTCTTTGCCGAGCGACCACAGCAGGGCGATCTTCTTCAGGCGGGCAAAGGCCTCGCGAAAGATGTAGATGCTCTGCGCCTCGAGCTGGTCCAGATGGTCCATGCTGGGGGCGGTCAGCCCGACGGAAATTTGCTCGGAAACGGGAGTCCTGGAGTCCCGTCCATCTGCACCGGAATCGGTCCTGAGAAGATGCATCTCTGCCACTTTGCGTTTGGAGGCGAATTTTCTATAGTTGCGGTGCAGAAGAGAAGAAAAAATTTTCTCTTTGCGCGCTCGAAACGACACATATATAGAAAATAATTCCAGTCAACCCCGTATGTGGGGGAAGCGAGTATCGCATGCGGTTCTTGCCGGTGTTTCTCGATCTCAAGGCCGGTCCGGTGGTCCTCATCGGCGCGGGTGAGCTTTTGCGCGCCAAGCTGCGCGTGCTCGCCGCTGCCGGCGCGCGCATCCGCGTGCATGCGATCGACGGCAATCATGACCTTGGGCTCGGCTCCGAGGACGCTGCGCGCGTTGAAATCGCGAGCGGCGATCCGCTGACGGCTGATCTCGCGGGCGTCATCGCTATCGTTTGCGCGGGCGCAGGCGACGTCGGCGTTGCCATGTCGGTTCGTGCCAAGTCGCTCGGTCTGCCCGTCAACGTCATGGACGATCTCGAGCACTCCAGCTTCATCTTCCCGGCGATCGTCGACCGCGGCGATGTCGTGGTCGCGGTTGGCACCGGCGGCACATCGCCGGTGGTGGCACGGCGCGTGCGCGAGAAGATCGAGGCGCTGCTGCCGGCGCGCATCGGCGAACTCGCCGAGTTCATCGGCACCTTCCGCAAATCCGTCAACGAGCGCATCGCCGAGTTTCCGCTGCGTCGCCGCTTCTGGGAGCGCGTCATCGACGGCCCGATCGGCGCCGCCGTGCTCGCCGGCCGCAAGGGCGAAGCGGACGCATCGCTCAAGGCGATCTCCGATCCCTCCGAATTCGCCCGCGCCGACAAGCCGGAAGGCTCTGTCGCATTGGTCGGTGCCGGTCCAGGCGACCCTGATCTTCTCACTATCAAGGCGCTGCGCGCACTTCAGGATGCCGACATCGTCTTCCACGATGAGCTGGTTTCGCCCGAGATTCTCGACCGCATCCGCCGCGACACCACGCGCGTGCCGGTTGGCCGTCGCGTCGGCAAGCCCGGCATCGGCCAGGATGCCATCAACAAGCGCATGATCGAGGCCGCGCAATCAGGCCAGCGCGTCGTGCGGCTCAAGGGCGGCGATCCCTTCGTGTTCGGCCGCGGCGGCGAAGAGGTCGAAGCGCTGCGCGCCGCCGGTGTCGCTTACTCGATCATTCCCGGCATCACGGCCGGGCTCGGCGGCGCCGCCGATTTCGAGGTGCCGCTCACTTATCGCCATGAAGCGACCCGCATCACCTTCCTCACCGCACACAAGGCGCGCGATGCCGAGAACGTGGACTGGTCGACGCTGACTGACACCAGGATGACCGTTGTCGTCTACATGGGCATGACCGCTGCGCCCGCCGTGCGCGCAGGCCTGTTCGCGGCCGGCCGCTCGCCGGAGACGCCGGTCGGCGTGTTCGCCCGTGTCACGCGGCCCGATGCGCAGGGCGCGATCGGTACGTTGCGCGACCTGCCCGAGCTCGTGCGGCGGATCCAAGGTGGTCCCGCCATCCTCATCATCGGCGACGTGGTCCGGCATGCCGGCTCGCTTCGCCGCCAAACACCCAAGCAAATCATCTCTGACCTCCTGGATGCTGCTGAATGACCTCTCCTCTGCAACAAAAACTGAAAATCGCGGGCCCGTCCGTTGTGACCGCCAACCGCACCTGGGACGGCGTCGTGGTCTATCGCACTGCCGCCAAGGGCTGGTCCGTGGAACTGACCGATGCCGCGATCGTGCGAAACTCGGACGAGGCGAAAGCGTTGCTTGCCGAGGCCGTTGCCGATGACGTCGGCGCGATCGGCCCCTATATCGCGCCGGTGCAGGTCGACGATGCCGGCAAGATCCTGCCGGGCAATCTGCGCGAGCAGATCCGCCGCGACGGCGTGACAATCGGCTTGCCGGTCTGATCGCAGGTCGAGCTGTAAGGCACTTTAATCATGTATGCTTACGACGAAATCGACCGCACGCTGGTCAACGAGCGCGTCTCTGAATTCCGCGACCAGGTGCAGCGCCGTCTCTCGGGCGAGCTCACCGAGGACGAATTCAAGATGCTGCGCCTGCAGAACGGCGTCTATCTGCAGCTCCACGCCTACATGTTCCGCGTCGCGATTCCCTACGGAACGCTGGCGTCGAACCAGTTGCGGGCGCTTGCACATGTTGCGCGCAAATACGACCGCGGCTACGGCCACTTCACCACGCGGCAGAACATCCAGTTCAACTGGATCAAGCTGTCGGACCTGCCGGATGCGCTCGCCGATCTCGCCGAGGTTGGCATCCACGCGATGCAGACCTCCGGCAACAACATGCGCAACGTCACTTCGGACCAGTGGGCCGGCGTCGCGCCGGGCGAGATCGAGGATCCCCGCATCTGGTCGGAGCTGATCCGCCAGCACACCACGCTGCACCCGGAATTCTCGTTCCTGCCGCGCAAGTTCAAGATCGCGATCACCGCGTCGGATCACGACCGCGCCGCGATCAAGGTTCACGACATCGGCCTGCGTCTGATCAAGAACGAGAAGGGCGAGACCGGCTTCGAGGTTCTGGTCGGGGGCGGCCTCGGCCGCACGCCGTTCATCGGCAAGACCATCAAGCACTTCGTCCACGGCCGCGATCTGCTCAGCTATATCGAGGCCATTCTGCGCGTCTACAACCAGTACGGACGCCGCGACAACATTTACAAGGCGCGCATCAAGATCCTGGTGCACGAGCTCGGCATCGAGAAATTCTCGCGCGAGGTCGAGGAGGAGTGGCAGCACATCCGTAACTCCTCGCTCCAGATCGACGACGAGGTGATCGAGGACATCCGCTCGCGCTTCATCTATCCCGCCTACGAGAAGCTGCCGCACATGCCGGACGAGCTGCGGCAGGCCGCGGCTGATCCCGAGTTCGAGGCGTGGCGCAAGAACTCGGTCGCCGCTCACAAGAACCCCGGCTACTCCATCGTCACGATCTCGCTGAAGCCGATCGGCGCGCCTCCCGGCGATGCCACGGCCGAGCAGATGGATGCGCTGGCCGATCTCGCCGACAAATATTCCTTCGGCGAGATCCGCGTCGGCCACGAGCAGAATCTCGCGCTGCCGCACGTCGCCAAGCGCGATTTGCCGGCGCTGTGGAAGGCGCTCGACAAGCTTGGCCTCGCGACGCCCAACGTCAACCTGATCACCGACATCATCGCCTGCCCGGGCCTCGACTATTGCTCGCTGGCGAATGCGCGCTCGATCCCGATCGCGCAGGAATTGACGCGGCGTTTCGCCAATCACGAGCTCGCCAACCTGATCGGCCGGCTCCACATCAACATCTCCGGCTGCATCAATGCCTGCGGCCATCACCATGTCGGCCATATCGGCATTCTCGGCGTCGAGAAGAACGGCGAGGAGGTCTACCAGATCACCATCGGCGGCCGCGCCGACGAGAACGCGGCGCTCGGCACCCTGATCGGTCCCGGCGTCAAGTTCGACGAGGTCGCCGACGTGGTCGAGGACATCGTGGAAGCCTATCTCGCGCTGCGCGAGCGGCCCGAAGAGCTGTTCATGGACACCGTGAAGCGCCTCGGTGTCGAACCCTTCAAGGAGCGCGTCTATGCCACTCGTTAACGGCGGAAAGATCGCCGACGACAGCTTCGTCAAGCTCGCCGTCGACACGCCGCTGCCCGAGGGCGGCGACATCCTGGTGCCGGCCGAGCGCTTTCTCGGTGAGGCTGATGCGCTGCTCAAGCGTTCGGGCAAGGTCGGCGTGATCTGGCCGAACAATCGCGACATCGCGGAGCTCGTGCCGTATCTCGGCAGGATCGCCGCGGTCGCGCTGGTGTTCCCGAGCTTCCGCGACGGGCGCGCCTACAGCCAGGCGCGGCTGCTGCACGAGCGCTACAATTATCGCGGCGAGCTGCGCGCGACGGGCCAGGTGCTGCGCGACCAGTTCGTGTTCATGCTGCGTGCCGGTTTCGATTCCTTCGAGGTCAAGAAGCAGGCCGACGCGGAAGCCTTCATGCAGACCGCGAAGCGCTATTCGGTGTTCTATCAGCCGACCGGCGATGGCCGCATCACGGCGCTGCACCGGCGCATGCAGCTGCGTCACTCCGAAGGTGTCGGCACGTGAACGCGATCGCGCCACAGGTTTCGTCCGCGTCTGCGCTGCCTTCGGCGGAGGAGCTTGATCGCGCCCTGCGCGATGCCTCGCCCGCGGAGGTCATTGCCGCGGCGCTGAAGACGGTCGGACGCGAGAAGCTTGCGCTCGTGTCCTCCTTCGGCACGGAATCGGCGACGCTGCTCAAGGTGATGGCGGACGTCGATCCTGCGATCCCCGTGATCTTCCTCGACACCGGGTGGCTGTTCGAGGAGACGCTCGCCTATCGCGACACGCTGATCGCGATGCTGGGCCTGAAGGACGTCCGTTCGATCAAGCCGGCCGAGGAGACGCTGTCGCGTGAAGATCCCGACCGCGATCTCTGGTTCTCCAATCCCGATGCCTGCTGCCGCATCCGCAAGGTCGAGCCGCTGGCGCGCGCGCTGAAACCGTTCGACGCCTGGCTCAACGGCCGCAAGCGCTTCCAGGGCAATGCACGCGCCGATATTCCGGTCGTCGAGGACGACGGCGTGCGGTTGAAGTTCAATCCCTTCGCCAATGTCTCGCGCGAGGAGCTCGAGGCGATCTTCGTCCGCGCCAAATTGCCGCGTCATCCACTGGCTGCCTCCGGTTTCCTGTCGGTTGGGTGTATGCCTTGCACCAGCAGAACGGCCGAGGGCGAGGATGCGCGCGCCGGTCGCTGGCGCGGCCGGGCGAAGACAGAATGCGGCATCCACACGATGAAGATTTCGTAGCACAGCTGCGCTGCCCGGCTGCGAACAAGAAAATCCGGTTCCGTTGACTTAAGAGCGTTTCGCCCCGAGTTATGCCTGCCATCGATGACGCCGATGTCGTCGAGGTGAATGGAGATGGACATGATGCGCCGTATCGTTCCGCTCGCGGCAGGACTGCTCGTAACGGGATTCTTGGCAAGCTCGGCTCTCGCCGCCGACATCAATCTTTTGAACGTGTCGTACGATCCGACGCGCGAGCTCTATGTCGAGTTCAACAAGGCGTTCGCGACCGCGTATCAGAAGGAGACCGGCAAGAGCGTCGAGATCAAGCAGTCGCATGGCGGCAGCGGCTCGCAGGCGCGTAGCGTCATCGACGGCTTGCAGGCCGACGTGGTGACGCTGGCGCTCGCCTATGACATCGACGCCATCGCGAACAAGGGCCTCACCGCGGCCGACTGGCAGAAGCGGCTGCCGCAGAATTCATCACCCTACACCTCGACCATCGTCTTCCTGGTGCGCAAGGGCAATCCCAAGGGAATCAAGGACTGGGACGATCTGCTCAAGTCCGGCGTTGCCGTGATCACCCCGAACCCGAAGACCTCGGGCGGGGCGCGCTGGAATTATCTCGCCGCCTGGGGCTTTGCGCAGAAGAAGTACGGCTCGGCCGACAAGGCCAAGGACTTCATCGGAAAACTCTACCAGCAGGTTCCGGTGCTGGATACCGGCGCGCGCGGCGCCACCGTGACCTTCGTCGAGCGCGGCGTCGGCGACGTGCTGCTCGCCTGGGAGAACGAGGCCTATCTCGCGCTCAAGGAGTTTGGTCCCGAAAAATTCCAGATCGTGGCGCCGCCGCAGTCGATCCTCGCCGAGCCGCCGGTCGCGATCGTGGACAAGGTCGCCGACAAGAAGGGCAGCCGCAATGCGGCCGATGCCTACCTTCAGTACTGGTACACCAAGGAGGGTCAGGAGATCGCCGCGCGCAACTTCTACCGTCCGCGCGATGCCGAGATCGCCAAAAAGTATGAAAACTCCTTCGCCAAGGTCGAACTGTTCACGATCGACGACGTCTTCGGCGGCTGGACCAAGGCGCAGAAGGAACATTTTGCCGACGGCGGCGTTTTCGATCAGATTTACAAGAACTGATCGGGCGCTGTCGTAGGAGGCTTTAGCAGGGGGCCTGGTGAGCGCACTAGCAGCACGACGCCGGACATTGCCGGGCTTCGGTCTCACGATGGGACTGACGCTTTCCTGGCTGTCCGTCATCATCCTGATTCCACTCGCCGGCCTCTTCCTGCGCACGTTCGAGTTGAGCCCCGAGCAGTTCTGGGCCATCCTCTCCAGTCGCCGCACCCTGAACGCGCTCCGCGTGTCCTTCGGGCTCGCCTTCGCGGCGGCCTGCGTCAATCTGGTGATGGGCAGCATCATCGTCTGGGCGCTGGTGCGCTACCGCTTTCCGGGGCGGCGCATCTTCGACGCCATCGTCGATGTGCCCTTCGCACTGCCGACGGCGGTCGCCGGCGTCGCGCTGACCGCGCTGTTCGCCGAGAAGGGCTGGTTGGGCGCGCCGCTCGCCGCGCTCGGCATCAAGGTGGCGTTCACGCCGGTCGGCATCTTCGTCGCCATGATCTTCATCGGCATCCCCTTCGTGGTGCGCACCGTGCAGCCCGTGCTCCAGGATCTCGACCCCGAGATCGAGGAGGCCGCGGGCAGCCTGGGGGCCAGCCGCTGGCAGACCATCATCCGCGTGATCCTGCCCTCGCTCGCACCGGCGCTGCTCACGGGCCTCGCGCTCGCCTTTGCCCGCGCCGTCGGTGAATACGGCTCGGTGATCTTCATCGCCGGCAATCTGCCCAACGTCTCGGAGATCGCGCCACTCTTGATCGTGATCCGCCTCTCCGAATTCCGCTATGCCGATGCGACCGCCATCGCGGTGGTCATGCTCGTCGTGTCCTTCGTCATCATCTTCGCCGTCAACCGGCTCCAGCGCTGGGCGCAGAGCCGGATTCCGGCGCGCTGAGGAGGGATGCGATGACGATGCAGATCGCAGATACCGTGTCGCTCTCGGCCTCCGACGCCAAGGCCCGTGAGAAGGCGCGCGCGCATGCGGCGGCCGCGCGCGACAATCTCCGCACCGAGCCGCGCGCGGTGCGCATCGCCATCATCACGCTGGCGATCATGTTCCTCACCGTCTTCGTCGTGCTGCCGCTGGTCGTCGTGTTCGCGCAGGCGTTTTCGCGCGGCATCCTCGCCTATCTCGCCGCGCTCGCCGAGCCGGAGGCGATGGCGGCGATCAAGCTGACGTTGATCGTCGCGGCGATCTCGGTCGGCCTCAACCTCGTGTTCGGTCTCGTCGCCGCCTGGGCCATCGCCAAGTTCGAGTTCAAGGGCAAGACCTTCCTGATCACGCTGATCGACCTGCCGTTCTCGGTGAGCCCGGTGATCTCGGGCCTCGTTTTCGTGCTGCTGTTCGGCGCGCAAGGCTATTTCGGCAACTGGCTCAGGGATCACGACATCCAGATCCTGTTCGCGGTGCCCGGCATCGCGCTCGCGACCACCTTCGTGACGTTCCCGTTTGTGGCGCGCGCGTTGATCCCGCTGATGCAGGAGCAGGGTACGCAGGAGGAAGAGGCGGCTATCTCGCTCGGCGCCTCCGGCCTGCAGACCTTCTTCCGCGTCACGCTGCCCAACATCAAGTGGGGCGTGCTCTACGGCGTCCTGCTCTGCAACGCCCGCGCGATGGGCGAGTTCGGCGCGGTCTCGGTCGTCTCCGGCCACATCCGCGGCGAGACCAACACCATGCCGCTGCTGGTCGAGATCCTCTACAACGAATACCAGTTCGTCGCCGCCTTCGCGATCGCCTCGCTGCTCGCGATGCTGGCGCTGATCACGCTGATTGCAAAAACTGTCCTCGAACGTCATCTCGACGAAGGAGAAGACGCAAGTGACCATTGAAGTCAGGAATCTCGTCAAGAAGTTCGGCAGCTTTGCCGCCCTCGACGGCGTCGACCTCAAGGTCGACAATGGCGAGCTGCTGGCGCTGCTCGGTCCCTCCGGCTCCGGCAAGACCACCTTGCTGCGGATCATCGCCGGTCTCGACTGGCCCGACTCCGGCGAAGTCTCCTTCAACGGCGAGGACGCGCTGGCGCAGGGCGCGCGCGAGCGTCATGTCGGCTTCGTGTTCCAGCACTACGCGCTGTTCCGCCACATGACCGTGTTCGAGAACGTCGCCTTTGGCCTGCGCGTGCAGCCGCGCGCGGTCCGCAAGGAAGAGGCCAAGATCCGCGCGCGCGTAAAAGAGCTGCTCGATCTCGTGCAACTCGACTGGCTCGCCGACCGCTACCCCAGCCAGCTCTCCGGCGGCCAGCGCCAGCGCATCGCGCTTGCCCGCGCGCTCGCGATCGAGCCGCGCATCCTCCTGCTCGACGAGCCCTTCGGGGCGCTCGATGCCAAAGTTCGCAAGGAGCTGCGGAGGTGGCTGCGCTCGCTGCATCACGAGATCAACGTCACCTCGATCTTCGTCACCCACGACCAGGAGGAGGCGCTCGAAGTCGCCAACCGCGTCGTGGTGATGGACAAGGGCCGGATCGAGCAGATCGGCTCGCCCGACGACGTCTATGAGACCCCGGCGACCGCCTTCGTGCACGGCTTCATCGGCGAGTCCATCGAGCTGCCGGTCCAGGTCGACGGCGGCGTGATCAGGCTCGGCGACCGGCCGCTTCAGCTCGCGGCGGAGGGCCTGGTGCCTGGCGCGTCAAAGCTGTTCGTACGGCGACATGACATGCTGGTCGGCCCGCCCGGCACCGGCGCCTTCGAGGGCGCCGTCCAGCACGTCCGCAATTTCGGCCCGGTGCAGCGGGCGGAGGTCGCCCTGTCAGGCGGCGAAACCATCGAGATCGACGCCCCCCGCGACAAGGAACTGCGCGCCGGCGACACCATCGGCCTCAATCCCCGCCGCTACCGGATATTTGCGGGCTGAGGTCGCTGTCATTCCGGGATGGTCCGAAGGACCAGACCTCAGGTGCGCAATTGCGCACCATAGTTCAGTGCTGCGCACTGCCCTGGAATGACAGCCACGATTTTCCTCAAAATTCACCTTTCAGCCACGGTTGGTATGCAACAACGGCCTCCTCATTGGGGGCCTCGATTCATGCGCGCTGCGGCCGCAATTCTCATCACTTTGCTGCTCGCCGGCTGTGCCGGCAACGAAGCACCGGTCCAGCAGCCGTCGATGTATACGGACATGGCGGTCCCGGGCTCCAAGCTCGATGCGCAAGCGGCTGCGATCATGATTTCGCAATACCGCCAGAACAACATGCTCGGCACGGTCGTGATCGACACTGATCTGATGCGGCTCGCCGAATCCCAGTCCCAGGCTATGGCGGCCGCCAACAAGATGGACCACGACGTCCGCGCGCCGCTGGCCAAGCGCCTTGCCACCGGCGGCTATCCGGCCACGGTTGCCGTCGAGAACGTCTCGGCCGGCTATCATACGCTGGCGGAAGCGTTTTCCGGCTGGCGCGACTCGCCTCCGCACCGCGCCAACATGCTCAAGGGCGGTGTCACAAAATTGGGCATCGCGGCGAGCTATGCTCCGGGCACCAAATACAAGGTGTTCTGGACCATGATCCTGGCCTCGACCGAGCCCCGATAAGCCAGACTTGATCCCGGGATGCATTGACGCCGCGGCGGAGTGTCGCCACGGTGGTGCGCCCTTTGCTATTGTTCCCTTATGACCGATCATAGCCCTGAAGCCGCCAGTGTCCCCGCCAATGCGCAACGCGTCCTGGTCCTGCAGGGCGGCGGCGCGCTCGGCTCCTATCAGGCCGGCGCCTATCAGGCGCTGTGCGGCTACGGCTTCGAGCCGGAATGGGTCGCCGGCATTTCCATCGGCGCGATCAACGCCGCCATCATTGCCGGCAATGAGGGCCACACCCGCGTCAAGCGGCTGAAGGAATTCTGGGAAATGGTCTCGGCGCCGGTGCCGTGGAAACCGGTCGGCAAGAGCGATCACAGCCGCGAGCTGTTCAACTCGACCAGTGCCGCGCTGATCGCCACTTTCGGCGTCCCCGGCTTCTTCGTGCCGCGCGTTCCGCCCGCGCCGATGTGGCCGCCGGGCCATCCCGAGGCGGAAAGCTATTACGACACCGCGCCGCTGAAGAAGACGCTGGAGCGGCTGGTCGATTTCGACCGGATCAACGATCTGAAGACGCGCCTGTCGATCGGCGCCGTCGGCGTCACCTCGGGCAACTTCAAATATTTCGACAATTACGAGTTCAAGAAGCTCGGCAAGAAGATCGGCCCCGAGCACATCATGGCCTCCGGCGCGCTGCCGCCGGGCTTTCCGTCCGTCGTGATCGACGGCGAGCATTATTGGGACGGCGGCATCGCCTCCAACACCCCGCTCGATTACGTGCTCGACGCAGAGCTCTCGCGCGACATGCTGATCTTCCAGGTCGATCTGTTTTCCGCCCGCGGCGATTTGCCGAATTCGCTGCTGGAAGCCGCCGAGCGCGAGAAGGACATCCGCTATTCCAGCCGCACGCGCATGAATACGGACAAGAACAAGCAGATCCACAATGCCCGCCGGGCCGTGCGCGACCTGATTTCCAAATTGCCCGATTATCTCAAGAACGACCCTTCCGTCGAATTCCTTGCCAAGGCAGCACGTGAGAGCACCGTCACGGTGGTGCATTTGATCTATCGCAGCAAGAACTACGAATCCTCGTCCAAGGACTATGACTTCTCGCATGTCGCCATGGTCGAGCATTGGGAAGCCGGCGTGCGCGACGTCCACCTGTCGATGCGCCACAAGGACTGGCTCGAGCAGCCGCAGTCCGGCGAGACCATGGTGACCTACGATCTCACGGGGGACGTCACCGCGCCCCCGGCAAAAAGGAGCGAATAACATGGGTAGTCTCTCAGGCAAGAATGCCGTCGTGACCGGTTCGACAAGCGGCATCGGGCTCGCCTACGCGCGCGGCTTTGCCGCGGCCGGTGCCAACGTCGTCATCAACGGCTTCGGCTCGCCGGAGGACATCGAGAAGGAGCGCGCCAAGATCGAGTCCGATTTCGGCGTCAAGGCGGTCTACTCGCCCGCCGACATGACCAAGCCCGCCGAGATCGCCGGGATGATCGCACTCGGCGAGAAGTCGTTCGGCTCGGTCGACATCCTCGTCAACAATGCCGGCATCCAGTTCGTCTCGCCGATCGAGGAGTTCCCGGTCGAGAAGTGGGATCAGATCATCGCGATCAACCTGTCATCGGCCTTCCACGCCATTCGCGCCGCTGTGCCCGGCATGAAGAAGAAGGGCTGGGGCCGCATCATCAACACCGCCTCGGCGCACTCGCTGGTCGCCTCGCCCTTCAAGTCGGCCTATGTGTCGGCCAAGCACGGCATCGCCGGCCTGACCAAGACCGTGGCGCTCGAGGTCGCGACCCACAAGATCACCTGCAACTGCATCAGCCCCGGCTATGTCTGGACCCCGCTGGTGGAGAAGCAGATCCCCGATACGATGAAGGCCCGCAATCTGACGCGCGAGCAGGTCATCAACGACGTGCTGCTCGACGCGCAGCCGACCAAGGAGTTCGTCACCTCCGAGCAGGTCGCCGCCCTCGCGCTGTTCCTGTGCAGCGACGATGCCGCGCAGATCACCGGTACCAACCTTTCGATCGACGGCGGCTGGACGGCGGAGTAAGCACTCGGTGCCGTAGGGTGGGCAAAGGCGCGTCAGCGCCGTGCCCACCATTTTTCCGCGATTGAGAAAGAGCGGTGGGCACGCTGCGCTTTGCCCACCCTACGAGAGTTGGGCGGCCGCTCCCGCTCAATGCGTCCAGGCCAGCGCCGTCACGATGGCCGACGACAAATTCAGCTCCGCGAACATGATCTTGCCGGCGACCACGAACAGCACGCTGGCAAGCGTCAGGCGCAGCACCGTCTCGGGGACGCGCGTCGCGCTGTAGCTGCCGACGATGATGCCGGGCAGCGAGCCCAGCAGCAGCACACCCATCAGGCCCCAGTCGACATCGCCGAGCGCCCAGTGACCGACGCCGGCGACCAGCGTCAGCGGCACCGCGTGGGCGATATCGGAGCCGACGATGGTCGCCATCGGCAGGCGCGGATAGAGCAGCAGCAGCACGGTCACGCCGACCGCGCCGGCGCCGACGGATGAAATCGACACCAGCACGCCGAGCACGATGCCGGTGACGACGGTCGCGATCGCCGTGGTGCGCTCGTCGACCTGCTCCAGTCTCCTGCGATAGCGCTCCATGATCGCCTTGCGGAAGATCAGCGACGTGGCGGTCAGCAGCAGCGCGAAACACAGCACCAAATTGACCAGGCTGCGCTCGGCATCGCTTCTGAGATCGAGCTTCCACAGCACCAGCAGCGTCAGCGCACTGGCGGGAATGCTGCCGCAGGCGAGCCGCAGCACCGCCGGCCAGTGCACACTGCGCGACCAGCCATGCACGAAGCTGCCGCCAGTCTTGGTGGCGGCGGCATAGAGCAGGTCGGTGCCGACAGCCGTGGAGGGATGGACGCCGAACAGCAGGATCAGCAGCGGCGTCATCAACGAGCCGCCACCCACGCCGGTCATCCCGACAAGCAGGCCGACGCCAAATCCGGAGGCGACGTAAAGTGGATCGATCATGGTCTGGGGAATCTTAGGTTTATCTCGTCGGTTGGGCAATACGACGTAGAATAAACTTTCCCTGATGTGCAACTACTTGGGTAGAATAAGAAAAATCATGCTGCGGACGGTTAGTGTGGGGATGTTTTCTCCAATCTGAGGTCGTCCCGGAAAACGGGTGTTTCGTCCCGTCCGCGTTGACGAGGGCGCGATCGCACAATTCATTCGCGGAGAAATCTTGCGAAGACCGCCTTGACCTCACTCTCGGTAGCAACTTCGCCGCGATCTATGGAAGCCAGGGCGGCATCAATCATCCGCAGTTCGTCCGCGGTGGCATGATACTCACCGTCGCCCGGGTCATCTTGAGGAGTGACGTCAGACTTTGTCATGGCCTGAAGCCTACCAGAGCATCGTCGCTGACTCTACCGGATCAAATGGCTAGCGTCCAAACGCCAGCACGTGCAGGCCCAGGCGCTGCCGCACGATCCAGAACAGCAGCACCGTCTCGAAGCTGAGCGAGATCGAGGTCGCGGCCGCCGCGCCATGGCCGCCGAAGCGCGGCACCAGGATCACGCAGAGCACGAGGTTCATCACGAAGGCCAGCGCGTAGGCCAGCGCGCAGATCTTCTGCTCGCCGAGCATGTTGAGCAGGCGCTCCACCGGTCCGATCGCGGCGCGCACCACGAGGCCGATCGCGGCGACGAACATGATGTCGTAGCCGACTGTGAATTGCGGCCCGAACAGCCAGAGCAGCGGCTTGCCGAGCGCGAGCAGCACGATGGTCGCCGCCAGCGACGGCCAGAACGTCCAGTTGATGGCGTGCGCGACGTAGGCCGACAGGCGCGCCTTGTCGCCGCTGGCGTTGTATTCGGCGAAGCGATGCGCCGTCGTCGCCGACATCGCGTAGTGGATGAACGAGACCAGCGCCAGCGTCTTCACCACGGCGAAATAGACGCCGACCTCGTCGGACGGGCGGAACTGCTGCAGCACCAGCACATCGGTGTAGGACAGGAGCAGGTAAAAGCTCTCGACCAGCAGAATCGGCAGCGACACGGCGAGCCAGCCGCGCACGTCGTAGGCCTTCGGGCCCGGCTCGATGTGATCGGCGAGCTTGCGGTCCAATACCACCATCTGCCCGGTCATCGCGATCCACACCGCACCCAGGCTCGCGACCATCGCGGCGATCGCGCCGAGATGATAGCCGAGCAGGAAGGCGGCGCCCGTGATGCCGATGATCAGCGCCTGGCGGATGATGAATTGCGGCATCAGGCCGAGCTGCATCCAGTCATGCGAGCGCGCGATGCCGTCCTGGGTGTTGGCGACGACGAAGGCGGGCAGCGTCATGCAGCCGATATAGAGCGGCAGCACCTCGGCCGGATCGATCCAGGGCGACAGCAACCTGACGATGCCGGCAAGGCCGAGCGACACCAGCGAGGAGGCGGCAAAGGTCAGCCAGCGGCTGCCGGAGAGGAAGCCGCGCAGCAGCGCATTCTCGCCGCTGGCGCGGTACTCCGGAATGATCTTTTGCGCGGAGGCCGAGATGCCGAAATCCATCATGCTGCCGAGCAGCAGCACCCAGGTCCAGACATAGACATAGACGCCGTAGTCGGACGTGCCCATCCAGCGCGCCAGCAGCACCTGCGAGACATAGGCAAGGCCTGCGCTGATCACGCGGATGATGAAGATCGTGCCCGCCAGCCGCCGCGTCAGCGACGCCTCGCTCGATCCGCCCGTGAGCCTAGCCCGCAGCCGCGCGATCAGCCCGGCCGGTCCGGTCGTTGCGGGTTGTGCATCCATCACGGCCACGTCGAGTCCCCAAGCGTCCCGCACCGAGCGTTCCGCATGCTGCGGCAGCCTTTGACCTAGCAACCATTCGTTAAGATACGGTTGGGTCAAGATGTTGTCCCGGCCTAGGCGCGTACGCATGAACTGGCGCGGTGGTCAGGCCGCGTATGAGGTGAGTGCTGTCCGGCATGAAACAGGCGGCCCTTTGGGGCCGCCTGACGTAGCCAAAGTGCGGATGGGTTATTGGCAGAGATGCTGGCGACCGTCAGCACTAAAGGGTGCCAGGCCTGCAGACGATGCCGTTGCGGGCGGCATATTGAGACCAGCTGCCGTTCCAGCCGTAACCGCCGCCGCCGCCATACATGGCGTAGGAATTGCCCCAGCCGCCGGGATTGCCCCAGCTGCCGGCGGCGGGAGCGCCTACTGGCGCCGGCTGTTGAGACGCCGTTCGACGAGATGCTTGCCGATACCGAGGGCCGGTGGGGGGACTGCCGGTTCCAAGACCCGTGCAGTTGGCGAATTCAGCTTGGCAGAGGTCCGGATTGGATTGGGCCCACTGCGCTGGTGCAGCAGAACTGAACAAGGCGGATGCCGCAACCACGGCCGCGCCAAGAATCCTTGGATTCATCATGGCTTGCTCCTTGTGGTTTGACGTGGTGCTGAATGCCACGTTTGACAGAGCCTATACGACGCTTGCGAGACTGACCATGCTGCTTCGGCATCGCCAAAATTGGGACTGCTCCGGGTCCAGGAACAGTAATGCTCTGGCTGATCGTAAGATTTCCGCTTGAGCGTCAGAGGCTGACGTCTGCGCCTTCTCGAGTACACGTTCTCGTGTGCAATTATGCACGGGGACGGGACGATCGGGAAACATCATTCCAGGTTCGTATTGAACTCGTACGACTTCTCCGGCCCAACCAGCGTGAACTTCAGCGCTGCGCCCTCGGCCTTGGCGCCTGGCGGCAGCCCGTCGAGCTCAAATGAGAAGCGCTTCACGCCGGGCGGGCTGGGCTCGACCGGCGCGGGGATCGGCAACGACCAGTCGGGCGTCGGCCCTTCGACGAACAGATTGACGTTGCGGCCATCAGGCACAATTACGTCGACCACCACATTCTTGGCCCCGTCGCGCTTGATGTCGCGGATGGTGAGCGGATTGGGATCGCCGATCGTGGCGGGCTTGGGCACGGTGTCGAGCGCGGCACGCAGGTTCGCATCTTCGGTCGAGGCCACGCTGTTGAAGCCGAGCTCGGCATTGGCCTCGACGGGAATGCAGAGTTTCTCGCATACCGCGTAGTTGATCTCGGCACGCAGCGTCACCGGCTTGTCGGCGGACTTGGCGACGATGCGCAGCGGCAGCACGATCTGGTCGCGATAGCCGATCGAATGGCCGCCCGCGCCGTCGTCGAACTTCAGCGGCGCCGGCCACATCACCGTCACCGCTTCGACATTTTCGGATTTCGAGAAGTCAAACCGCGGCGGAACGCCGGAATCGCCGGGCATGCGCCAATAGGTCTTCCAGCCGGGCTGGAGCTGGAAGGCGATACCGCCGAGCAGTACGGCGCCGCTGCGCGATCCCGCCAGCAGCCGCACTGCGGAATGTCCGTCGCGCTGCCAGGGCGAGGTGTCATCGGCGCGCGCGGCAAGCGCCAGCGACGACGCAAGCAGGGTTGTCACGACGCCAATCGCCGCACGCGGGGGAACTCTTGTCAGCATGGCACGTCTTTACAGGGTCACACCTAGGCAAACCATTGAATTGCTTGTGATGGATGCACTCGAATTGAGTCTCTGCAAGCCTTGATTTGACAGCGACCCGGCCCGACATCAGGATAGGAATTGAAACCGGAGTGCACCGATGGCTCCCACAGGCAAAAGGACGGGCGAAAGCACCCGCGGCGCGGGCGCCATGCTCCCCAATTCGGCCGGTTATCTCGACGGCCGACTCCTGATCGCGATGCCCGTAATGGGCGATCCCCGCTTCGAACGCTCGGTGATCTATCTCTGCGCCCACTCGGCCGAAGGCGCCATGGGCATCATCGTCAACCATCCCGCCGGCAGCATCGATTTCCCCGAGCTGTTGCAGCAGCTCGGCATCATCAAGAAGGGCGAGCACATCAAGCTGCCGGGGAACGCCGAGAGCATGAAGGTGCTGCAGGGCGGTCCCGTCGACACCGGCCGCGGCTTCGTGCTGCATTCCAGCGACTTCTACATCGAGAAGGCGACGCTGCGGATCGACGACGGCGTCTGCCTCACCGCGACCGTCGACATCCTGCGCGCGATCGCCAATGGCTCCGGCCCCAAGCACGCCATCCTCGCGCTCGGCTATGCCGGCTGGGCGCCGGGCCAGCTCGAGACCGAGATCCAGAGCAATGGCTGGCTGCATTGCGATGCGGATGTGGACCTGATCTTCGGCGACGACGTCGACGAGAAATACGGGCGCGCCCTCCGCAAGATCGGTATCGATCCGGGCATGCTCTCGAACGAGGCGGGGCACGCGTAGGCAGCTCCGCCGTCGTCCCGCCCTCCGCCGTCGTCCTGGCGAAAGCCAGGACCCATTACCACAGGACGTGGTTTGAGGCAGGCTGGTAGCAACAAGCCTTCGCCAAACGACGCTCGGTGGTAATGGGTCCTGGATCGGCGCTCGCTCCGCTCGCTGGTCCAGGACGACGAGGATTGATGCCGCCCCACCCTCCGCTGTCATCCCGGCCTAGTGTTGCGCACTAGGCCGGGACGACAGCGGAATGTGCGGCGCCTACTCCGCCGCCTGCTGCTGCACCGTCGGCTCGGTTCCCGCTACCGTTGCCCTGCGCATGTCGCGCGGTTGCGACTGGTCGTAGCGGCGGACGCGGTGCATGGTCTGGCGGTTGTCCCACATCACGAGATCATGCAGCGTCCATCTATGAACGTAGACGAACTCCGGCTGCGTCGCGTGTTCATTCAGATCGCGCAGCAGCAGCCGTCCCTCCGGCACGCTCATGCCGACGACCTTGCCGGCATGCGATGACAGATACAGCGACTTGCGGCGATGCACGGGATGCGTCCGCACCAGCCGCTGCAGCACCGGCTTGAACATCTCCTTCTCTTCGTCGGTGTACTCGGTGAAGCCGAGCGATCCACGCGAATACATCAGCGAGTGCTCGCAGACGAGGTCCTCGATCTCCGTCTTGGTCTCCTCGTCCAGCGCGTCGTAGGCCGCGCGCATGTCGGCGAATTCGGTGTTGCCGCCCGTCGGATTCACCACCCGCGCCGACAGCAGCGAGAATTTTGCCGGAATGGGACGGAACGAGCTGTCGGAATGCCACAGGCAGTTGCCGAGGTTGAACAGATGCGCGCGGCTGTCCTTCGCCAGCGGCTTGCCGTCCTTGCCGAGATTGGAGACGTCGTTGAGGCCGGACTGCAGCCGGTAATCCTTCTCCTTGGTCACGGTGCCGCCGCGCGCATCCTCGCGCTGGCCGAAATTCAGGGCGAAGGCCATCTGCTGCTCGTCGGTGATGTCCTGGTCGTGGAAGACGAGCACCGCGTATTTGTCCATGGCGGCCTCGACCTCGCGCGCCTCGTAAGGTGTGAGAGGCTTGCGCAGGTCGAGGCCGGACACCTCGCCGACAAAATGTTTCTGAAGCTGCCGGATGGCGATCGTCATGACGTTCTCTCCCGCGTGCCGCGAACGGTTGGTCCCGTTCTGTCGGTGAAAAAGCTACTCCCGCAACTGCCGTTGTCAACGCTCGGAGCGCATGGCTCCCCCGTAGCTCGGATGGAGCGCAGCGCAATCCGGGGAGGTCTTTCCGCGAGGTGAGAACCCCGGATTACGCTGCGCTCCATCCGGGCTACGCACCCATGATGCTGCCTCTCACGCGTTGCGCGCCATCAGGCCTCCGTCGACCGGGATCACCGCGCCGGTGAGGAAGGACGCCGCCGGCAGGCACAGGCTTAGCGTCATATGCGCGACCTCTTCAGGATCGCCGTAACGGCCGAGTGCGGTGCGGCGCTTGGCATAGATGGTCTTGTGCTCCTCGGAAATGCGGTCGGTGATGGCGGTGCGGATCGGGCCCGGGCAGATGCAGTTGACGGTGATGCCCTCGCGGCCGAGCTCGACCGCCAGTGAACGGGTGAGGCTCGCCACGCCGCCCTTCGCCGCCGAATAGGGGCTGTGCAATGCGGTGGCGCCGAGCGCCTCGGTCGAGGCGATGTTGACGATGCGCGGGCTTTTCGACTTGCGCAAGTGAGGCAGCGCGGCGCGGATGATGCGAGCATGCGCCGTCAGCATCACGGCGATGCCTTTGGCCCATGCGTCCTCGTAAGTCTCGTCGTCGATCGCGACGCGCACGGAGATGCCGGCATTGTTGACGACGATATCGAGCCCGCCGAAATGCGCGGCGACATCGCCGACCACGCGCTTGATCTCGCCGCCGTCGGCAACGTCGAGCTTCCACGCCTTTGCCGCTCCGCCGCTCGTCGCGATCTCCCTGGCGACGGCTTGCGCGCCCTGCTCGTCGTAATCGGTGACGGCGACGTTGGCGCCCTCGCTTGCGAACACGCGCGCGGTGGCGCGCCCCATGCCGCTGGCAGCTCCGGTGACGAGAACGGTCAGTCCCTTCACGGAACGACTGAGCTCCTTGAACTCGGACATGCTGTTTCCTCGCGGCGTCTTGCTTGTTGTTATGAGATTGACAAGGCTGGCATCGATCCGCAGACAGGTCAAACAAGCAAAACAAAGGGGAGGCCGCGATGGCGAACGAGCTGGATTTTTCGGGCAAGCAGGTGCTGGTCGTCGGCGGTTCCAGCGGCATCGGCAACGGCATCGCGCAGGCTTTTCGCGCCAGGGGCGCAGCTGTTGCCGTTTGCGGCACGCGTGCTCACGCAGCGGAATATTCAGCTGACGAAGGCTCCGACCTCACAGGTCTTTCCTATGCGCAGCTGGATGTCAGCAATGCCGCTGCGATCGAAGCATTCAAGCCGTCGTTCGATCGCCTCGACATCCTGGTGCTCGCGCAGGGCGCGGTGATCTATCGCCGCGGCGAATTCGAGATGGCTGGCTTCCGCAAGGTCGTCGAGGTCAATCTGATGAGCCTGATGGCTTGCGCAACGCGGTTTCACTCCATGTTGCGGGATGCGAAGGGCGCGCTGATCATGGTGTCGTCGACTGCGGCCTATCATTCCACCATGGGCAATCCCGCCTACAACGCCTCGAAGACCGGTGCGGTCGGATTGACGCGCACGCTGGGCGAGGCCTGGGCCGAGGACGGCATCCGCGTCAACGGCATCGCGCCCGGCCTCGTCGACACCAAGATGACGAAGGTGACGACCGACAATCCCAAGCGGCGCGAAGCGGCGCTGTCACGCATTCCGCTGCGACGACTGGGCACGCCGGCCGACATGGCGGGCGCAGCCTTGTTCCTGGCCTCGCCGCTGTCGTCCTACATCATCGGCCAGACGCTGGTCGTCGATGGCGGGCTGATCTTGTAGCGGGCTACACTTTCGTCGAGACTTGGAACTGCGCTGCTCCTGATCGGTTACTTGGGCTGACCCCCGAGGAGGAGCATCATGGACACGGATCGGATTGTCGGATCAGCCAAGGAATTCGCCGGACGCGCGGAAGGCGCAGTCGGAGACATGGCAGGCGATGCCAAGATGGAGGCGTCGGGCAAGGCGCGCGAAGCTGCAGGCACGGTGCAGAATCTCTACGGTCAGGCCAAGGATGCCGTGCGTGATGCCGCGGACACCGCGACGAGCTACGCCAAGGACGCCTATGAGAGCAGCGGCGACACCTTCCGCGATGGCACGCAGGCGCTGTCGAAGAAAGTGCGGGACAACCCGCTCGGCGCGCTGCTCGTTGCCGGTGGCATCGGCTTTGCGCTCGCGCTTCTGATGTCGCGCCCCGCCCGCCGTCCGCCGCCGCGCTGGCGCTATTACAGCTGAGCGACCTGCCACGTCATTCCGGGGCGCCGCGTCAACGCGGCGAACCCGGAATCCAGATGTTACGGCGCGAGATTCCGGGTTCGCGCTTTGCGCGCCCCGGAATGACATTTCAATCCACGAAATCGACTATCGGAACACTTCCGCCGATCGCCCGACGTTACCCGGCGGACGCGGAATCGCTGGGTTCGGATACGGATTGCGCGGCCCGGGTGCGGGCGCGAATTGACGCGGCGCCGGCTGCGGAGAGCCGAAGCCGAAGAAATCGCGGAACGACGGCGCGGCCTGCGCCGGCTGCTGCTGTGGCGCGACCGGCGGCTTCTTCGGCGCGAGCTTGGGCGGGGCGATCGCCGCGGCCGCCCCTGATGCATTGGGAGAGGCGGCGTTGCCGTCGGGCGTCGTCGCCGCCATCGGCGTATCGCCCTTGGCCTGCTCGCGGCCGACCTCGCGGCGCGGCCAGGCATAATCGTCGGCGCGGCCTGCAGGCGCCGTCAGCGGCTCGCCCTTCACCATCGTCTTCGCAGCGAGCGCATCGACGGCGGCGGGACGTGAGCCCGGGCCGCCCAGCAATTGATCGGTCGAGATCGAGGCAGCGACCAGCGGCACGATCGGGCCGGCGAGCGGCCGCGGCGCCGGCTTGCCGGGCTCGGCACTGGTGTCGGGCGTCGCCGGCTCGCTCGGCAGCGCGATCGGGCCGGAGCGCCCAGCCAGCAGGCGCGTGATCTCGCGCTCGACATAGTGGGCGAGTTTTCGCGCGCCCGGCTTTGTGAAGTAGACGCCGTCGGAGCTGCGGAGCTGGCGGATCTGGCCTTCGAAGTCCGGGCCCTTCTGCAGGAAGCGGCCGGCCTCGTCGACGAAGCCGTCCCAGACGTCGACATAGGTGATGCCGGCCTTGGCCGCGCCCTCGCGATAGAGCGAATCCAGGAACAGCATGTCAGCCGTCCCCTTCTGTCCGCGGATCGCGGGCAGGCCGACCCAGAGCACCGGCACACCCTTGGCCTTGAGCAAATTGGCCAGCTCCTCGACCTTCTTTGTGTAGAGCTCGACCCAGCGTTCGTCGCGGAATTCGTAGAGGCCGTTCGGATTGCGCGCCGTCTTTTCCGGCGCGGCCGCAGGCGCGTCGGCATTGTCGGCGTCGTCCTGCGGCAAGTCGGCATCGGCAGGCTTGTCGTCCGGCTTGGCGGCGGTGTCGCCGGGCTTGGCATCGCCGGGCTTCGCCGGTGGCTTGGCGCGCGTGCCCTTGTCGTTCTTCTTGTCCTTGTCCGAGGCCTTGTCGGATTTATCGGCGACGGGCTCGCGGATCGCGATACGGTCGTTGAGGCCGAGCATGACGACGATCACGTCGGGCTTCTCGGTCTCGAGGATGCCCTTCGCCGCCGCCGTCCAGTCCGAAGGCTCGCCCTTCGGCTGATACTTGATCAGGCCGGACGTGGTCTTGTGCTTGCGGATCACGCCCATGTCGGGCTGCTCGCTATAGGCGTCTTCCAGGCCATAGGCGAGCCAGTCGGCCATGGCGTCGCCGATCACCAGCACGTTCTTGTCAGGCGTGGTGTCGCGCTTGGCTGGTGCCGGCGCGCGCGAAAAATCCTGGCGCGGGGCCTGCGGCTGTTGCTGCTGGAACGGCTGGAAGAAGTCACCGCCGAACCATCCGCCGCCACCGCCACCCTGGCGCGGCGGCGGGGCCGAGCGTTGCGGCGGGCCGCCGAAGCCGGGGAAGTTGAAGAACTGCGCGGAAGCAGGCCCCGCGACCGAGACCAATATCGCAAGCGCCGTCCCCAGCGCGATCAGCGGGCCGGTCTCGGTCAGCGCCTTGAACAGGGACTTCTTCGACATGCGATCTCGGCCGCGCGCAATGGGGTCTGGAATAGGTTCGATATAATAACGGAATCGGGCGCCAAACGGGCAGATTCCGTTGCAGATTTTTGACGGATTCTCGCGCCATACACCGGGGAACAGCCGTCCCCGTCAAGGCTATCAGGCAAAATCCCTGTTCAGGGTTACTTTCGACGCGATTTTACCGCCCGCGTAGCCGCTCCAGCGCGTCGGAGGAGGCAAAACCGTCCGCAGGGATCCCGATCGAGGCCTGGAAGTTGCGCAGGGCCTCCCTCGTCTGGCCGCCGAACTGGCCGTCCGGGGTGCCCTTGTAGAAGCCGCGCTGGGCCAGAAGCTGCTGCAGTTCCAGCCGCTCGGTGCGGGACAGTTCGCGCTCCTGGCGCGGCCAGGGCTGCACGAAGGGCTGCCCCCCGCGCAGGCGGTCGGCGAAATGGCCGATGGCCAGCGCATAGGCCTCGGCCGGGTTGTACTTCATGATGACCCGGTAGTTCTGCAGCATCAGGAAGCCCGGACCCTGCGCGCCCGCCGGCGCCAGCAGATAGGCTTTCTCCGCCGGGTGCGGGAAGGGCTGGCTTGTGGCCCGCTTCAGCCCGAGCTTCTCCCACTGCGCGATCGTCATCGCCTTGGCGCGGTCGGCCAGCATGTAGTTGAACCCTTGCGGCACTACGACCTCGAAGCCCCAGGTCTGACCAGACTGCCAGCCGTCTTTCTTCAGGTTGTTGGCGGTCGAGGCGATCAGGTCGGTGGGATTGTCGACGACGTCGCGCCGTCCGTCGCCGTCGCCGTCCACGGCAAAGCGCTTGAACGCGGTCGGCATGAACTGGGTCGGGCCGAAGGCGCCAGCCCAGGAGCCGCGCATCTGCTCCGGGCGCAGATCGCCGCGGTTGAGGATCTCCAATGCGGAGAGGAATTCGTCCTTGAAATAGGCCTGGCGGCGGCCGATGCAGGCGAGCGTCGCGGTCGATTGCAGCACGCTGCGGTCGCCCATCTGCGTCGAGTAATTGGACTCGATGCCCCAGATCGAGGCGATGATGTAGCGGTCGACGCCGGTGGCCTTTTCCGTGGCATCGAACTGCGCCTTGTATTTGGCGAGCACCTCGCGGCCCTTGGCGAGGCGGTTGTCGTTCACGAGGATGTCGAGATAATCCCAGATCGATTTTGTGAACTCCGGCTGCGAGTCCATCAGGTCCATGATGCGCAGGTCGGGGCTGAGGCCCGCGGTGAAGCGCTGGAAGTTGTCCTGGGTGATGCCGCGCCGTGCGGCATCGGGCCACATCGCGGCGACGCAATTGTCGAAATTGCCGGCGGCCTCGCGGATCGCGGCGGCCGTCATCAGCGGATGGCCGGAGGCGCCGTCCTCGCCGCTCCAGGGTTGTGCGCCGCCTGGGCTTGGTGCGGGTTGCGAGGGCGCAGGGCTCGCGCCCGAGAAGATGCCGCCGAACAGGTTCGACAGCCCGTTCTGCGACTGGGCGTTCACGCTGGCCGGCATCAGCAAGACGGCCGCAACGATTGTTGCGTTGGTCACAAATCCAGCACGTTTTGCCAACCCTGCCATCGATTGCATCATGTCCCATCTGTCCGGCCAAAAATCCGCCATCAGGAGGCCCGGTTACGGTTGCCAATTGCTTAACAAAGGTGAAATTTTAGTGGCTACTTTTTTCTTAACTCGGCACGCGTGAGGCCCCACATCCGCCTTTGTTAGCGGCTGCAAACAGGCTAGCAAGATGCCATTGCTCCCGTCACGCATGCCCTCAGGTATTCGATCAATCCCATGAAAATTCGCAAAGCTGTATTCCCCGTCGCCGGCCTCGGCACCCGCGTCCTGCCCGCCACCAAGGCGATGCCGAAGGAGATGCTGACCATCGTCGACAAGCCGCTGATCCAATACGTCTATGACGAGGCGAGGGAGGCCGGCATCGAGCACTTCATCTTCGTCACCGGCCGCAACAAAAATGTCATCGAAGATCATTTCGACAAGATGTTCGAGCTCGACGCCACGCTGGCCGCGCGCGGCAAGAAGGCCGAGCAGGAAATTCTGGCGCAGAACCAGCCGGACGCCGGCGCCGTCAGCTTCACCCGCCAGCAGGCGCCGCTCGGCCTCGGCCACGCGGTCTGGTGCGCGCGCGACATCGTCGGCAACGAGCCGTTCGCGGTCGTGCTGCCGGACGAACTCGTGCTCAACACGCCCGGCTGCCTGAAGCAGATGATCGAGACCGCCGCAACGCTCGGCGAGAAGTCCAATTTGATCGCGGTCGAGGCGGTGCCCGATTATCTCACCCATCAATACGGCATCTGCGGCGTCGGAAAACGCACCGGCAAGATGTTCGAGGTCGACGGCATGATCGAGAAGCCGGCCAAGGGCACCGCGCCCTCCAACCTCTCGATCACCGGCCGCTACATCCTGCAGCCGGAAATCTTCAAGATCCTGGAGACCCAGGAGCGCGGCGCCGGCGGCGAGATCCAGCTCACCGACGCCATGATCGGCCTCGCCAAGTCGCAGAAATTCTACGGCGTCGAGTTCGAGGGCGAGCGCCATGATTGCGGCTCCAAGCCCGGCTTCCTCCGCGCCAACATCGCCTACGGCCTGAAGCGCCCCGAGCTGCGCGACGGGCTGATCGCGGAGATGAAGAAGTATCTGGGGCAGTGACATCGAAGGCGGACGCCTTCGATGTCATCCCGGGGCGGTCCGCAGGACCGAACCCGGGATCTCGAGATTCTCAGGTGCGCAATTGCGCACCTTAGTACGATGCTTCGCATCGCCCCGGAATGACAGTGTAGATCACGCCACCAGCGACAGCTTCGGCAGGCTCGCGACCACGGACTGGTTGCGGCCGCCGGCTTTGGCGGCGTAGAGCGCCTTGTCGGCGGCGGCGACCAGGATCGTCCAGTCCATGCCGGCGGTGGGGACGAGGCTGGCGATGCCGCAAGACACCGTCGACGTCGCCTGGTCGTCGGACCAGCCCTGCACCTTGAGGCGGATCGTCTCGGCGATCTTGAAGGCCTCAGTGGCCGAGGTGTCCGGCAGCAGCACCGCGAATTCCTCGCCGCCATAGCGCGCGGCGCAGTCGCCGGCCCGCCGCACCGAGTCGGAAATGCAGATCGCGATGCCGACCAGCACCTGGTCGCCGGCCTGGTGGCCGAAGGTGTCGTTGTAGGCCTTGAAGTGATCGGCATCGATCATCAGCAGCGCGACCGGCGTCTTCTGGCGCATCGCGCGCCGCCATTCGATGTCGATGACAGTGTCGAACCTGCGGCGGTTCTTCAGGCCGGTGAGCGCATCCGTCGTCGCCAGCTCCTCGAGCTTGCGCTCGGCCTCGGCGCGCCGTCCGATCTCGCGCGCGAGCACGAGCGTTGATGCCAGCATGAACACGATCAGCGCCAGCACCACGGCGCCGATTCGATAGGCCTCCTTCCGCCACAGCTCGAACACCGCGCTCAGGGGCTTGCCGGCCACGACGAACAGCGGGCCGTCGCCGCTGCTGCGGACATAGAGCCTCGGCGTGGTGTCGACGGGGCCTTGCCCCGCATAGGAGCCGCCGGCGCGGAGGTTGTCGGCCTTCCAGTTCTGACGGCCGTTCAGGTTCCTGCCGATCACGTCGAGATCGAACGGCCGCCGCATCATGATGGTGCGGTCGCGCTTGAGCACGGTGATGGTGTCTTCGGGATCGAGGCTCAGGCGCTCGAACAATTCGTGGAAATAGCTGAAGCGGATCGAGCCGGTGACGACGCCGAGGAAGCCGCCGTCGGTGTCGCTGATGCGCCGGCTCAGCACGATCGAATAGGCGCCGCGGAACAGCATCGGGCGGCTGATGAAGAGGCCGGCGCCGGGATTGTCGCGATGAACCCTGAAATAGTCCTCGTCGCCGCGGTCTTCAAATGGCGGGTCGAGTGTGGATGCGTCGATGGTCAGCCGGCCCTCCGCGTCATAGACCTGGATGGCGCCGAAATGCCGGGCCGTCGTCGCATGATCGAACAGGATCAGGTGCCGGACCGGCTTCGAGACTGTGGCGAGCTCCGGCAGCAGCATGTTGCTGGCGACCGCCTTCAGCGACAAATCGTAGATCTCGATGTTGCGGCTGATGTCGGATTCGATGGTCGTGGCGAGGTTTTCCAGCGTCTGGCGGGCCAGCGCCTCCTCGCCGCGGCGCATGTCTAGCATGACGTTGACGCAAATGGCGGAAAAGCCGATCACCGTCACCACGGACGAGATGATCAGCAATTTCGTCGAAATCCGCCACGGCCGACGGGCCATGACTTCGCGCCATCCAGACAGCATCGTTTGCTCCCGACCCTGATGGATGCGCCCGAAATCTTGAGTAGTGTTTAAGCTGGTACGGCGCTGCCGCAATGAGTTAAGAATCGGTTGATGCGGCTAACGATTTTCGGCAGGCCTCATGTGACGAGATCCGGTCTGCGGACGAGAGGACGAGTGTGAACGACTACGACGCGTTGCGCGATTATCTGCTGCGGCACAAGCAGACGGAATTCGTGCTGACTTTCGAAGAGATCGAGGAGATCATCGGCGCGGCCCTGCCGCGCGCGGCCAATCGTGCCTCGTGGTGGGACAGTTTGCGCAGCCCCGACATCCAGATGCCGCAGCGCGAAGCCTGCCTCGCCGCGGGATTCGTGGCCACACGGATGCCCGATGGCCAGAGCGTGCGGTTCAGGAAGCAGAGCCAGCGGAAGCGGTGAATCCGGGCCGTATGATCCTGCGCTGGCTGAGGGGAATTTTTGGCGCAGCGCTGATCGGTCTGGGCGCGCTGTTCGCGCTCGCCTTCGAGGCCCGCTACTGGCGCTGGCGCGACTGCTTCAACGAGCTCGGCCGCTGCTACGATCCGGTTTCGCAGGACGTCTATCTCGAGCAGGCGGGATTGGTCTGGGGCAGCCTTGCGGCGATCTCGCTGCTGGCGGGATTTTGCCTGGTCGTAAGTCTGCGGCGTAAGGCAAGCTAAAGCACGAGTTGCGGAGACAGTATCGTAGGGTGGGCAAAGCGGAGCGTGCCCACCACCTCTGTCGTAGGGTTGGATGGTGGGCACGGCGCAAGTGCGCCTTTGCCCACCCTACGGTACCAGATCAGGCGGACGCCGCGAACGTGCGAACGGTTGCCGCTAGCCGAGGTGCCGAGCCAAGGCCTTCATTGGCGCGCACGGAGCCAGCGTTCGTCGGCGGCGTGTGCTCGTATCAGACAGCTGGTTGTCTGCCGGTCGCACGCGCGCATGCACACGTTCTGGCGGCCCCGAACGTCACCGGCTCCGCCGGTGTAGTCGGCACATGTGCCGATGCAGTTTGCGCCTCGATCCTCGCATCGTGCAGCCGTCACTGCTTCGGCCGAGGGGGCGAGGAACATTGCGGTGCCTATGAGGGTGATCGCGTAGAAAAGGTGCCGGGTCATACGTAACTCCCGAGAAGAACGCCCTTGGTCTGCTCATTCCAGCCGTTGCGCTTGACGCGTGTGGGCACGCCGAGAACGACAGTGGCGAGCCCAACGACCTCGATGACGAAAACCGTTCTGGATCGAATGCTGCGCGCCAATTTTCGCGGCGGTTGAGCCGCGGCCCATTGATCTGGATCAAGCACGGCCTCATCGGCACCGCACCCCGTGGCTTCGCGGGCGGCCTCTCAAGAAGGGGAGAGGGAGGGATCAGAATCGTAGGGTGGGCAAAGCGAAGCGTGCCCACCATTGGCGCGGCATGTGTGGAGAGATGGTGGGCACGGCGCAAGTGCGCCTTTGCCCACCCTACGATACCGGACTCGCGGGAGCGATCAGCTCGCCGCTTCCAGCCGCACTTCGGTCAGCAGGCGCATCGCGGCGTCCGCGTCCATCGGCTCGCCGAAGGCGAAGCCTTGCGCGTATTCGCAGCCCATCTGGTAGAGCTCGACCGCGTCGGAATCGGTCTCGGCGCCTTCGGCCACGACGTCCATGCCGAGGTCGTGCGCCAGCGCGATGATCGACTTCAGGATCACCGGCCGCGTGCCGCGGTTGGTGGTGCGCACGAAGGACTGGTCGATCTTGATGGTGTCGAACGGGAAGCGCTGCAGATAGGCCAGCGAGGAATGGCCGGTGCCGAAATCGTCGAGCGACAGGCCGGTGCCGAGCTCGCGGATGCGCGTCAGCATCTGGGCTGCATGCTCCGGGTTCTCCATCACCAGCGATTCCGTCAGTTCGAGCTTGAGCGTGCCGCGCGCCACCGAGGAGCGCGACAGCACGGTGCGGATGTCGTGGATCAGATCGTGGCGCAGCAGCTGCCGCGAGGAGACATTGACGCTCGCGAAGATCGGCTCGCGCGAGCGCATCGCGCGCTGCCATACCGAAAGCTGCTTTGCGGTCTGGTCGAGCACGAACATGCCGAGGTCGACGATCAGGCCGGTCTCTTCCGCGATCGAAATGAACTCCGACGGCGCCATGCGGCCGAGCTTCGGATGATCCCAGCGCGCAAGGGCTTCGAAGCCGGCAACCGAGCGATCCTCCAGCCGCACGATCGGCTGGTAGAGGATCGTGATCTCCTGCCGCTCGATGGCGCGGCGCAATTCGCTCTCCAGCGTCAGGCGGTCGGTTTTTCGCGCGCGCATTGCTGGTTTGTACACATCGATGCGGTCGCCGCCGATGCGCTTGGAATGATACATCGCAAGCTCGGCGTCCTTGATGATCTCGTCCGTCAGCTGCGTTTGCGGATCGGAAAGCGCAAGACCGATTGAAGCCGTCAGGAAGATCTCGCGATCGTTGAAGGCGATCGGCGCGCGGATGGTCTTGCGAATGGTCTCGGCGAAGTTGGTGATCCGCGCCGGATCCTGCTCCGACAGCAGGATCAGGCCGAACTGGTCGCCGGCAAGCCGCGCCAGCGTGTCCTGCGGCTTCAGGATGCGGGTAAGGCGGCGGGCGAGGGTGAGCAGGATGGAGTCGCCGACTGCGATGCCGACGGAATCGTTGACCTGCTTGAAGCGGTCGAGGTCGATCACCATCAGCGTCGGCCGCAGCGTCGGCATGGTCTTGGCGAAGTTGGCGACCCCGCCGAGCCGGTCCATGAACAGTTTTCGGTTGGGCAGGCCGGTGAGGTTGTCATGCACGGAATCGTGCAGCAGGCGTTCCTCGGCGTTGCGCAGCTCGGTGACGTCGGTAAGCGTGCCGACCACGCGCGAGACTTCGCCGTCGGAGCCGACCACCGGGCGCGCCTTCAGCGCGAACCACATGAAATGGCCGTCGGGGGTGCGCAGGCGGAAATCCTGCACCAGGCGGCCGCGGCGCTGGTCGAGCACGCTGTCGAGCGCGGCGCGGAAACGGTCCTGGTCGAGCGGATGCAGCACTTCGAGCCAGGAGGCGGCCGGGCCTTCCAGCGTGCCGCGCTTGAGGCCGAGCAGGGCTTCGGTCTCCGGGCTGGTGAAAACCTTGTCGGCGGACACGTCCCAGTCCCAGATCAGGTCGCCGGAACCGGCCAGCGCCAGCGCGCGGCGCTCGATGTCGGAGACGACGCCGGTGGTGGCGCCGCCGCCGGCAAAGGCGTGCTGCATCACCGTGAAGCCGATCAGCATCACGATCAGCACGAGGCCGCCGAGCAGGGCAGGGCCGACGATGTCGTTGGTGACGGAGCCCGCGACCGTCATGCCGGCCGCGACCACCCAGACCACGAGGAGGAACCAGGTCGGGATCAAGAGCACCGCGCGGTCGAAGCCGTGGGTGGAGAGATAGACGATCAGCGCAAAGCCGGCGAAGGCGATCAGCACCAGCGAGATGCGCGCGATGCCGGAGGCGACGGCCGGATCGAACAGCGCGAGCGCGACGAGAGAGCCGAGGAACGCGAGCCAGCCCACCGTGATGTGCGAATAGCGCACATGCCAGCGACTGAGGTTCAGATACGCGAACAGGAACACCAGCAGCGTCGCCGCGAGGATCGCCTCGCCCGCCGCGCGCCAGATGCGCTCGGCGTTGTTCGACATGTCGAGCACCTTGCCCCAGAAGCCGAAATCGACGCCGATATAGACCAGCACCGCCCAGGCCAGCGCCGCGGCGGCCGGGAACATGATGCTGCCCTTCACCACGAACAGGATGGTGAGAACGAGCGCCAAGAGCCCGGAGATGCCGATCACGATGCCCTGGTAGAGCGTGAACGAGTTGACCTTGTCCTTGTAGGATTCGGGCTCCCACAGATAGAGCTGCGGCAGCTTGTCGGTGCGCAGCTCCGCGACGAAGGTGACGACGGCGCCGGGATCGAGCGTGATGCGGAAGACGTCGGCCGTCGCGCTCTCCTGACGTTCGGGCCGGTCGCCGATCGACGGCGTGATGGTCGCGATGCGTGACAGCCCGAGGTCGGGCCAGAGCAATCCTGACGAGACGATGCGGTAATGCGGCGCGACGATCAGGCGGTCGAGCTGGTCGTCGGTGTTATTGGCGAGCGCGAACACCACCCAGTTCTGCCCGCCTTCGCGGGCACGCACCTCGATGCGGCGGACGATGCCGTCGGTGCCGGGCGCGGTCGAGACCTGGATGCGGTCGGCATCGCTGCGCTGATGCTCGAGCACGCCGGTGAGGTCGATCGCGGGCGCGTCACCGCGGACGCTGACGGCGTCGAGCGCGCGCGCGGGGTACGCGGCGACAAGAATCATGAGGCCCAGCGCGATGGGCGCGAGGCACCTGATCAGACGCAAGGTCAGTTCTCCGCGTTCGACGCAACTCTTCGGTGGAAGACGATTTCACACCGGACAGAATTGGTTCGGTGCGTCGCGATAGATGCCACGAAAGCGAGGAAAATCAAAGGGTTTCCGGCGTCTCCCGTGGGCCGCTGGCCTAGACCTCCAACACAATTTTGCCAATATGTGCGCTCGTCTCCATGCGCCGGTGCGCGTCGGCAGCCTTTTCCAGCGGGAAAGTGCTGTCCATCAGCGGTTTGACACGGCCTTCGCGCAAGAGTGGCATCACTTTCTGCTCGATTGCGGCCACCATCGCCGCCTTGTCCGCATTACTACGGGGGCGCAGCGTCGAGCCGGTATGGGTGAGGCGCTTGACCATCACCTTGGCGATGTTGGCGGTGATCTTGGGGCCGTTGAGGGTCGCGATCTGGACGATGCGGCCATCGACGGCGGCGGCATCATAGTTGCGGTCGACATAGTCGCCGGCGACCATGTCGAGGATCAGATTGACGCCGGCCTTGTTGGTCTCTTCCTTGACGACAGTGACGAAGTCTTCGGTCTTGTAATTGATGGCGCGATCGGCACCGAGCTTGAGGCAGGCGTCGATCTTGTCCTGCGATCCCACGGTGACGAACACCTTCGCGCCGAATGCCTTCGCGAGCTGGATCGCCATGGTGCCGATGCCGGAGGAGCCGCCATGGATCAGCAGCGTCTCGCCGGCCTTCAGGCCGCCGCGCTCGAACACATTGTGCCAGACCGTCATCAGGGTTTCCGGCAGCGCGCCGGCTTCCTTGATCGACAGTGCCAGCGGCACGCCCATCGCCTGGGCGTCCTGCGCGATGCAGTACTGCGCATAGCCGCCGCCGGCGACGAGCGACATCACCTTGTCGCCGATCTTGTGCCGCTTGGCGTTGCTGCCGACCGCCACGACTTCGCCGGCGATCTCGAGTCCGGGCAGGTCGCTGGCGCCGGGCGGCGGCGGATAGGCGCCGGAGCGCTGCGCCACGTCGGGCCGGTTGACGCCGGCAGCCATCACCTTGACCAGGATCTCGTCGGGACCGGGCTGCGGAAGGCTGCGTTGTTCCGGCACCAGCACCTCCGGTCCGCCGGGCTTGGAGATGGCGACCACGGTCATTTGCGCGGGCAGCTTGTCCATGATGTGTCCTTGAGCAAAGGTGCGGGAGGAACGAGGCCATTGCTTAGCCAGCGCGGCCCAAGCTGGCAACCGCCTCAGCCGTGTGACAGGCGCGAACGCAGGAGGAACGACATGCCGATCGAAGACGACGACCGCCCGCGCAAGAAGGTCACGCACGAAATCGGACAGGATCTCTCACTCTTGTCGGTGGAGGAGCTGACCGAGCGTGTCGCTCTCCTGAAGACCGAGATCGCCAGACTGGAAGAAGCCGCCACCAAGAAGCGCGCCTCGCGCGATGCGGCGAACAGTTTCTTCAAGTCGTAGTTGCCGCCGCACCATCACCGTCCACCGTCGTCCCGGACAAGCGCGCCACAAGCGCGCGCCGATCCGGGACCCATACCCACAGCGTGCAGTCGTCGCGCGAAGCCGGCAACTCCGAGTCCCGTCGCCACATCACATCCGCCTGTGGCTGGGTCCCGGATCGGCGCTTACGCTTGTCCGGGACGACACCGGGATTTGTCGCTGGGCGCGACGACTGCGAGTTTTGTTCCGCACCGCACTCGGCCGCTGGCCGACATGGCTAACGAACCCTCAAAAAATTCGTTCGTTTACGGTCGATTAAGCTTTCGGGTTTATGACTGGAACTGTCCTCGTTTGGACACCGAGTGGCTCCTGTCCACTCTGTTTGACGCCTCCCTGTTATCAACTTTCAAAGCCGCCGGTCTCCGGCGGCTCTTTTTTTGGTCCAAGGCGTTTTCGAGCGAAGTGGGTATCGGTTCGCGTCAAGAAAGAGCGTCAAACCAAGAGTCTATTCGCGGTTGAATTCCGAGGAATGACCCGCGGAAACCATATCCGCGCTTGTCGCTGGACTCCGCGTCTCGCCCGCGCAATGATTTGTTCATCATAATCCGGCGCCAAAGCCGGACCGGTAAACAGTTGCGTAAGGGGCGTTAACCATGGAACGTTTGCAAGCCGAAGGTGCTCTCGTTCAACTCAGCGAGCGGTTCACCAATTCTGCGGCGTTCGGCGTCCTGTTCCGTGAGGGCATGGATCTGGTCGAAGAGACCGCCGCCTATCTCGACGGCGCCGGCCGGGTCGAGGCCAAGGCGCTCGATCGTGCCGTCAGCCTCACCTATGCAACCGAGAGCATGCGTCTCACCACCCGCCTGATGCAGCTCGCCTCCTGGCTGCTGCTGCATCGCGCGGTCAAGGAAGGCGAGATGACGCTGATGCAGGCCAACCGCGAGAAGACCAAGGTCAAGCTCACCGCGGCCGATCCCGGCCCCGCCGACACCATCGAGAAGCTGCCCTCGCAGCTCCAGGAACTGATCCATCGCTCGATGAGCCTGCAGACCCGCGTGCGCCGCCTCGATACCACCATCCACACCCCGCCGGCCGAACACGTCGCCATCGGCAACCCGCTGGTGCCGCACCTCAACGCGCTGAAGGCCGCGTTCGAGCGGTAATCACAGGTGCCGTAGGGTGGGCAAAGGCTCGCAGCGCCGTGCCCACCATCTGTCTTTCATCATCCTCTGTCATTCCGGGGCGCGAAGCGCGAACTATGGTGCGCACTTGCGCACCAGAGAATCTCGAGGTTCCGGGTTCGATGCTACGCATCGCCCCGGAACGACAGTTGCACAAACAAAAACGCCCCCGGCTCTCCGGGGGCGTTTTTCGTCTCCAGCCTTGCGGGCCGGATCAATCCTTTTTGAGAAAGCCCGAAAACTTCTTCTGGAAGCGTGAGACGCGGCCGCCGCGGTCCATCAGCTGCTGCGAGCCACCGGTCCAGGCCGGGTGCGACTTCGGGTCGATGTCGAGGTGCAGCTTGTCGCCTTCCTTGCCCCAGGTGGAGCGGGTCTGGTACTCGGAACCGTCGGTCATCACGACCGTAATCGTATGATAATTCGGGTGAATTTCGGCTTTCATGGCAATTCCTCGGCGCGCCGGCGCCTTCGTGGGTGGCTAGCGAATGACGGATTTGGGCGGCTCTATACCCCACAGGCCCCCTTAAAACAAGCCATTGTGGGGACTGGAGAACCGGGCCGTCCCCTAAGGGACATCCCGGATTTGCCACTCCTCTTGCACCGGCCTATGTGGGGAGAATTGTCTGCTTGGGTCCGATCTCATGAGCGCAGTGGAACGGCTTGACGACCAGTACCGCGACGAGCGCGATACCGCGCCGGCGGACACCTCCTCGATCGAGGCCGAGCTGATCGAGCAGCCCGCCAAGGGCCGCGCGAAGCTGAGGCCGCTGCTGGCGCTCGCGCCCTATGTGAGCCGCTATCGCGGCCGGGCTGCACTCGCCTTTGTCGCGCTCACGATCGCGGCGCTGACCACGCTGCTGGTTCCGGTCGCAGTGCGCCGGATGATCGATTTCGGCCTGACGCCCGAGGGCATCGAGCTGATCAACAGCTACTTCTCGGTAATGATCGCTGTCGTCGCCGTGCTCGCACTGGCGAGCGCGGCGCGTTACTATCTCGTGATGACGATCGGCGAGCGCATCGTCGCCGATCTGCGCCGTGACGTGTTCGCGCATCTGCTCTCGCTGTCGCCGTCCTTCTTCGATTCCGCGCGCAGCGGCGAGCTGATCTCGCGCCTTACCGCTGACACCACGCAGATCAAGTCCGCCGTCGGCGCCTCCGTGTCGATCGCGCTGCGCAATCTGATGATGTTCCTTGGCGCTGCCGCGATGATGGTGATCACCAGCCCGAAGCTATCGGGCTTCGTGCTGCTCGCCATTCCCCTGATCGTGCTGCCGCTGGTCGCGTTCGGGCGCTGGGTGCGCCGGCTTTCGCGCAACGCGCAGGACACGCTCGCCGATGCCTCCGCCTATGCGGGCGAGCTGGTCGGCGCGATCCGCACCGTCCAGGCCTATACCAGCGAGGGCTTTGCCGAGAAGCGCTTCGGCGGCGAGGTCGAGCAGGCCTACGAGGCCGCGCGCACCTCGACCCAGGCCCGTGCCGTGCTCACGGCCATCATCATCTTCATCGTGTTCGCCAGCGTGGTCGCGATCCTCTGGATCGGCTCGCATGACGTCTTGACCGGCGCGATCACGCCGGGCCGGCTCGGCCAGTTCGTGCTCTATGCGGCCTTCGCCGCCGCCGGCCTCGGCCAGCTCAGCGAGGTCTGGGGCGAGGTCTCGGCGGCCTCGGGCGCCGCCGAGCGCCTGTTCGAGATCTTGCACGTGCAGCCCGAGATCGCCGCTCCCGCTGCACCGCGCGCTTTGCCGGTGCCGCCGCGCGGCGAGGTCGGCTTCGACCGCGTCAGCTTCGCCTATCCGGCGCGTCCCGACGTCAACGTGCTGGACGCCGTGTCGTTCACGGTGCGGCCCGGCGAGAAGGTCGCGATCGTCGGTCCCTCCGGCGCCGGCAAGAGCACGATCTTCCATCTGCTGCTGCGCTTCTACGATCCGCGCAATGGTGCGATCTCGCTCGACGGCGTGCCGGTGAAGTCCGCCGATCCCCGCGATTTCCGCTCGCGCATCGCGCTGGTGCCGCAGGAATCCAACGTGTTCGCCGCGAGTGCGCGCGAAAACATCCGCTTCGGCCGGCCCGATGCGACCGATGCCGAGGTCGAGCGCGCCGCCGAGCTGGCGCACGCCGCCGAGTTCATCCGCCGCCTGCCGGAAGGCTTCGACACTCCGCTCGGCGAGCGCGGCGTGACGCTCTCCGGCGGCCAGCGCCAGCGCATCGCCATCGCGCGCGCCATCCTGCGCGATGCGCCGCTGCTGCTGCTGGATGAAGCGACCTCCGCGCTCGATGCCGAGAGCGAGACGCTGGTGCAGACCGCGCTGGAAGAATTGATGCGCCACCGCACCACGCTGGTGATCGCCCATCGCCTCGCCACCGTCCTGTCCTGCGACCGCATCCTGGTGATGGACCACGGCAGGATCGTCGAGCAGGGCACGCATGCCGAGCTCGTGGCGGCGAACGGGCTCTATGCCAGGCTCGCGAGGCTGCAGTTCGAGGGGGTGTGAGGCGGCGCCGACAGTTTCATCGCTCGCACTTCGGCGAGAGCGCCGGCACGTTCGGCCACAGCCAGTTCTTCCAGCTTCCGTCCGCGTCCACGCAGGCTGATGATCCCGGGCTGTTCGTCTGCGCAGGGGCGCTCGATGTCGCAAAGCGCTGGTCGACATAGCTCGTCGACACATATCCGGCGACGATGACGGCCAGCATCACCGAGGACCCCTTGGCCAGCTCGCTCAGCTTCATCGATCGTCTCCATCGGCTTGTCATGCCTGAGACAACGAATAACCGGCGCTGCGGGATCCCCAACGTGACAGGCCTCACGCCCGCCACACCATCTTCAGCACCGGCCGGCCCGAGGTCGGGTTCACGTCGTCGCCGGCATGGGCAAAGCCGTTGCGCTCGTAGAAGCGGATGGCGCGGGCGTTGTCCTTGTTGACGAGCAGCGTGACGCCCGAAGGCGACAGGCGCTTGGCCTCGTCCACCAGCAGCCGTGCCGCATCCGAGCCCCAATGCGCGGGATCGACCACGAGCTGGTCGAGATAACCCTCGCCGTCGATGGTGACGAAACCGGTCAGCACGCCGGCTTGTTCCGCAACGACAATCGAGGCTTTCGGCACCAGATCCTTGCGCCAGCGCTCGCGCCACCATTCGAGCCGCGCGGCGAAGTCGATCTGCGGATAGGCCTCTTGCCAGGTGCGATGCCAGAGGTCGATCGAGGCTTCCTCGTCCTCGGGGCGGTAGGGGCGGAGGTGGAGCGCGCTCACTACCGCTCCGTCAGCTTCAGCTCGATGCGGCGGTTGCGCTTGAAGGCCTCTTCCGTGTTGCCGTTGTCGAGCGGCTGGAATTCGCCGAAGCCGGCGGCGACGAGACGCTGGGCGGGCACGCCGAGCGAGATCAGATATTGCACCACCGAGATCGATCGCGCAGCCGACAGGTCCCAGTTGGACTTGAAGTTCGCACCGCTCACCGGGCGCACGTCGGTATGGCCGTCGACGCGCAGCACCCAGGGAATATCGCTCGGGATCTTCTTGTCGAGCTCGATCAACGCGGCTGCCAAGGTGTCGAGCTCGGCGCGGCCCTCGGGCAGCAGCGTCGCCTGGCCGGTGTCGAAGAACACTTCGGACTGGAACACGAAGCGGTCGCCGACGACGCGGATGTCGGGGCGGTTGCCGAGGATGGCGCGGAGGCGGCCAAAGAATTCCGAGCGGTAGCGCGACAATTCCTGCACGCGCTGCGCCAGCGCGACATTCAGGCGAGAGCCGAGATCGGCGATCCGGTTCTGCGATTCCTTGTCGCGCTTCTCGGAGGCATCGAGCGCCTCCTCCAGCGCCGCCAATTGCCGGCGCAGTGCGCTGATCTGCTGGTTCAGGACCTCGATCTGCGCCAGCGCCCGCGCTGAAACGGCCTTCTCGGAGTCCAGCGCCTTGCCGAGCTCGGTGGTCTTGCCCTGCGCGTCGCTGCCGGCGGCCGCCAAGCCCTCATAGAGGCCCTTGACGCGGTCGCGCTCGGACTCGGCCGAGGCGAGGCCGGCCCTCAGTTGCGAGACCTGATCGTCGAGCGTGAGCTTGCCGAGCTTTTCCAGCGACAGCAGTTCGTTGAGCTGGGCGATCTTGGCGTTCAGCTGCTCGAGCGCCTTGTCCTTGCCGGTCACCTCCTGCGACAGGAAGAACTGCACCACCAAAAACACCGACAGCAGGAACACGATCGACAGCACCAGCGTCGACAGCGCGTCGACGAAGCCCGGCCAGTAGTTGAAGGCGCCTTCGCTGCGGCGGCCGCGCGCTAGAGCCATTTACGTCTCCGTCCTTTCGTGTCCCGGACGCGGTGCAGCGTGTAACGCTGCTCCGCAGAGCCGGGACCCAGAGTTTTTCTCGAATGGGCCCCGGCTCTGCGACGCATCATTTCATGCTGCGTCGCGTCCGGGGCACGATACCGTCTCAACTCTTTTCCGGCTGGCGCGCGATCCGTTCCAGCAGGCGCCGGATCTCGCGGTTCTGCTCGCCCTGGCCGTCGGCCCATTCGCGGATCATCTGCTGCTCGGTGCGCATGTGCGAGACCAGCGCCTGGATGGCTTCGGCGAGGCTCGCCATCGCCGCGGTGGTGCCGCGGCTGGCACTGCCGTCCTCGAGCACGGAGCGCAGCCGCTCGACGGCGGCTTGAAGCTCGCCGCTGGCAACCCCGCCGCCGGCGGCGGCGACAGGCACTTCGCCGCGGCCATATTCGCGCACGGTGGTGGCGAGCCAGTCCTCGAGGTCGGTGTAGAAGCGGTTCTGCGCCTGGCTCGATTGCAGATCGAGGAAGCCGAGGATCAGCGAGCCGGCGAGGCCGAACAGGGAGCTGGAGAACGAGATGCCCATGCCGCCGAGCGGCGCGGCGAGGCCCTCCTTCAGCGTATCGAACAGCGCCCCGGAATCGCTGCCGACCTTGAGGCCGTCGATCACCTTGCCGACCGAGCCGACCGTCTCGATCAGGCCCCAGAAGGTGCCGAGCAGGCCGAGGAAGACCAAGAGGCCGGTCATGTAGCGGGAGATGTCGCGGGCCTCGTCCAGGCGGGTCGCGATCGAATCGAGCAGGTGCCGCATGGTGGTCTGGGTGATGGTCATCCGCCCGGTGCGCTCGCCGCCCAGGATCATCGCCATCGGCGCCAGCAGTTTCGGGTGCCGGGCGGGGGCAAGGCCCGGATCGGCGATGCGGAAATTGTTGACCCAGGACACCTCGGGGTAGAGCCGGACGACCTGGCGGAAGGCCAGCACGATGCCGATGAACAGCACCGCCCCGATCAGGGCGTTGAGGCCGGGATTGGCGAAAAAGGCCTGGACGATCTGCTTGTAGAGCACCACGCCCACCAGGGTGCACAGCACCAGGAAGACCAGCATCCGCACCAGGAAGACGCTGGGCGAGGACAGTTTTGTGTATTCGATGTCCATGGAGGAGCGGGGCGAGGCGCCTGGCGGCATGGCCGGTATCATCCGTTACGAACTTGATTGCGGGGCGCACTATGGCACAGGCCCGGTCCAAAAAAAGCGCCGGATGCGCCGATTTCTGGCGAGCTTTCGGAACCCAAAGCGGAAACCGCGCTTTGATAACGCGTAATTTGCAAAACTTCGGCATTCCGCAGGCCGCCGGTGCCCTGTGGCTGCGGCTGTCGCCGGCGCCTGCCCGTTCTTCCCTCCGCTGCCCCACGAGACCTGACCAAGGGAGTGGTCGCATGAGCGTCGTTTCCGCGATCATCGGGACTGCTGAACGCGTGCCGCTGCCTGACGTCGTGATTCGCGCGGCGATCCAGCGCCTGTGCTCCCGGGCGGCGACGCGGCTGTCGGCATTGGACGCGGCCGACGATGCCGCCTTCGCCGGGCGGATGATGTTGCGGCCGATTGCCGGGGACGCCGGGCACGACGAGGCGCCAGCTTCCTTTGTCGCGAAGGTGCTCGGCCCCAACCGCAAATATTCGTGCTGCTTCTACAAGACGGACGCGACCACCCTGCAGGAGGCGGAGGAGGAGGCGCTGCGCCAGACCGTCGAGCATGCCGGTCTCGCCGACGGCCAGGCCATCCTCGAGCTCGGCTGCGGCTGGGGCTCGCTGTCGCTGTGGATGGCGCGGCAGTTTCCGCACGCGACGGTGACGGCGGTGTCGACCTCGCAGGCGCAGCGCGCCCTGATCGAGGAGGAGGCGCGGCTGCGCGGGCTGTCGAATCTGCGCGTGGTCACCGCCGACATGAATGCGTTCGCGCCCGATGCCCGGTTCGACCGCATCGTCGCGGTCGAGACGTTCGAGCGCATGATGAACTGGCGCAAGCTGATGACGCGCCTGCGCTCATGGCTCGCGCCCGAGGCGCGCCTCTTCATGCACATCGCCACCCATCGCACCGGCTCCCACCTGTTCGACCCGGCCGATCGCGAGGACTGGATCGCGCAGCATGTCTTCACCGGCGGGCTGATGCCGAGCCATCACCTCGTCAGGCAATTCGACGACATCTTCACGGTCGAGAAGGAATGGTGCTGGAGCGGCACGCATTATCAGCGTACCGCCAACGACTGGCTCGCCAATTTCGACGCCCATCATGGGACGATCGAGGCGGCCTTGCGCAAGGTCTATGGCGATGACACCGGTCTTTGGATGCGGCGCTGGCGCTGGTTCTGCCTCGCGACATCGGGCCTGTTCGGCTATGCCGGCGGAACCGAATGGGGTGTCAGCCATTACCGGATGAAAGCCGTCGATTGATTGCGATCTTCTGTCGCAGCACTTGGTGTGGAACCCGACTCACAATCCGGTGAGTCCCAAAAAACCTCAAAAGGTCAGCACGATAGGTCGTGTGACATTGAGCCGCCCGCAGCATGCGTTGCGTCGCAGCAAGTCCATTCTATCTTGACGGCATCAGCCGCGCGCAAATCACCCAGAACGGGCGGCGCGGCGCGTTAGCAGTTTCAACAATATCGGGGCACTTAACTTCATGTCAGGACTTCGTGCGCGATCGGCATGCGTTGCAATGATGCTCGCGGCCTTGGCGCCGCTGTTGGCAGGATGCGACGAATCAAGCTCGGCCATCTCTACCGCTCCGCCCACCGATCCTGACGTCAGCATCGTCGTCGTCAAGCCGCAGCCGCGTGCCGTGGTTCGCGAGCTGCCGGGTCGCATCGCGCCGACGCGCGTCTCCGACGTGCGGCCGCGCGTCTCCGGCATCGTGGTCGAACGGCTGTTCCGCCAGGGCAGCGAGGTGAAGGCCGGAGATCCGCTCTACCGCATCGATCCGCGTCCGTTCGAGGTCGAGGTGATGGCGAACGAGGCGGCGCTCGCCAAGTCGGAGGCCGCGTTGATGCAGGCCAAGCAGCAGGCGCACCGCATTGCCACCCTCACCAGGGATCGCGCGGCCCCGGAGGCCGAGAACGAGAAGGCGATCGCCGCCGAACGCCAGGCCCATGCCGAGGTCGAGGGCCGGAAGGCCGATCTGGCCCGCGCCAAGCTCAACCTCGACTATGCCACCGTGCGCGCGCCGATCGACGGCGTCGTCGGTGCGGCCCTCGTCAGCGAGGGCGCGCTCGCGGTGCAGAACGAGACCAATCTTGCCACCATCCAGCAGCTCGATCCGATCTATGCCGACTTCACCCAGTCGGTGACCGAGCTCAACCAGCTCCGCCGCGCCTTCGAGAGCGGCGATCTCGAGCGCATCGCGGTCGATGCCGCCAAGGTGCGGCTCGTGCTCGACGACAACACGCTCTATTCGCTCGACGGCAAGCTGCTGTTCTCGGATGCCAAGGTCGATGCCCATACCGGGCAGGTGACGCTGCGCGGCGAGTTCCGCAATCCCAAGCGCGAGCTGCTGCCGGGCATGTATGTCCGCGTCCGCATCGACCAGGGTCTCGACAGCGACGCGATCGCGGTGCCGCAGCAGGCGATCCAGCGCAATGGCGGCGGCGGCAGCGAGGTGTTCGTCGTCAAGGACGATAACCACATCGCGGTGCAGCCGGTGCGCACGGGCTCGGTGCAGGACGGACTCTGGTTCGTCACCGAAGGCCTGAAGGCGGGCGACAAGGTCGTGGTCGAAGGCTTCCAGAAGTTTGCGGCCGGCGACAAGGTCAAGCCGCAATCCTGGTCGGAAGCGGAGGCGACCGCGGACAACCGGCACGCCCAGAAGCTGACGCGGTAACGCGCCATGGCGAGTTTCTTCATCGACAGGCCGATCTTCGCCTGGGTGGTCGCGCTGTTCATCTGTCTGATCGGCGCGATCTCGGTGCCGCTGCTGCCGATCGCGCAATATCCGATCATTGCGCCGCCCTCGATCTCGATCTCGACCAGCTATCCCGGCGCTTCGCCGGAAAACCTCTACAACAGCGTCACGCGGCTGATCGAGGAGGAGCTCAACGGCGCCTCCGGCATCCTCAATTTCGAATCGACCAGCGACTCGCTCGGCCAGGTCGAGATCATCGCCAATTTCGTGCCGGGCACCGACACCAGCGCGGCCTCGGTCGAGGTGCAGAACCGCATCAAGCGCGTCGAGGCGCGCCTGCCGCGCGCGGTGATCCAGCAAGGCATCCTGATCGAGGAAGCCTCCAGCGCGGTGCTCCAGATCATCACGCTGAACTCGACCGACGGCAGCCTCGATGAGGTCGGCCTCGGCGACTTCATGATTCGCAACGTGCTCGGCGAGGTCCGCCGCATTCCCGGCGTCGGCCGCGCCACGCTCTATTCGACCGAACGCAGTCTTCGTGTGTGGGTCGATCCGGCAAAACTGGTCGGCTACGGGCTGGCCGCCGACGACGTCAACAAGGCTATCGCCGCACAGAACGCGCAGGTCGCCTCCGGCAGCATCGGCGCCGAGCCTTCGACGTCGAGCCAGCGCACCTCGGCGCTGGTGCTGGTCAAGGGCCAGCTCTCCTCGCCGGATGAGTTCGGCGCCATCATCCTGCGCGCCAATGCCGACGGTTCGACCGTGCGCCTGCGCGACGTCGCGCGCATCGAGGTCGGCGGCCTCAGCTATCAGTTCAACACCCGCCTCGACGGCAAGCCGACCGCCGGACTTTCCGTGCTGATGTCGCCGACCGGCAATGCGCTGGCGACCGCGAGCGCGGTCGAGGCCAAGATGAAGGAGCTGTCGCGCTTCTTCCCGGCCAACATCTCCTACGAGATCCCCTACAACATCACGCCGGTGGTCGAGGCCTCGATCAAGAAGGTGCTGACGACGCTGGTCGAAGCCGTGGTGCTGGTGTTCGTGGTGATGTTCCTGTTCTTGCAGAACATCCGCTACACCATCATCCCGACCATCGTGGTGCCGGTGGCGCTGCTGGGCGCCTGCAGCACGCTGCTGCTCGCCGGCTACTCCATCAACATGCTCTCGATGTTCGGCATGGTGCTCGCGGTCGGCATCCTCGTCGACGACGCCATCGTAGTGGTCGAGAACGTCGAGCGCATCATGAGCGAGGAGGGCCTGCCGCCGAAGGAGGCGACTCGCAAGGCGATGTCGCAGATATCGGGAGCCATCATCGGCATCACGCTGGTGCTGATGGCGGTGTTCGTGCCGATGGCGTTCTTCCCGGGCTCGGTCGGCATCATCTACCGCCAGTTCTCGGTGACCATGGTCGCCGCGATCGGCTTCTCCGCGTTCCTGGCGCTGTCGCTGACACCGGCGCTGTGCGCGACCTTGCTCAAGCCCGTCACGGCCGGTCATGGCCACGCGAAGCGGGGCGTGTTCGGCTGGTTCAACCGCATGCTCGAAGGCGGCAAGGAAAACTATTCCCGCACCGTCGGCTTCTCGCTGAAGCGCACCGGCCGCCTCATGCTGGTCTATGTCGCGCTGCTGGTTGGCCTGTCCTGGGCCTTCGTCAGCCTGCCCGGCGGCTTCCTGCCCATCGACGACCAGGGCTTCATCACCACCGACGTGCAGACGCCGTCGGATTCGTCCTACGGCCGCACCGAGGCCGTGATCGAGAAGGTCGAAAAATATCTGGCGCAGCGGCCCGGCGTCGACAACGTCACCTTCCTCACCGGCTTCAGCTTCTCCGGCCAGGGCATGAACACCGCGCAGGCCTTCATCACCTTGAAGGATTGGTCGGAGCGCGGCCCAAGCGAGTCGGCCGCGGCGATCGTCAATGACATCAACCGCGATCTGGGGTCGTCGGTCCGCGACGCAAAAATCTCCGCACTGCAGCCGCCGCCGATCGACAATCTCGGCAATTCCTCGGGATTCTCGTTCCGTCTGCAGGATCGCGGCCAGAAGGGCTATCCGGCCCTGATGCGCGCCGCCGACCAGCTGATCGCCGAGGCCAATGCGAGCCCGGTGCTGCAGAAGGTCTATATCGAAGGCCTGCCCGAGGCGGGCGTGGTCAATCTCGTCATCGACCGCGAGAAGGCCGGCGCCTTCGGCGTCACCTTCGAGGACATCAACAACACGATCTCGACCAATCTCGGCTCGAACTACATCAACGACTTCCCGAACCGTGGCCGCATGCAGCGCGTCGTGGTGCAGGCGGACGCCCGCGACCGCATGCGGACCGAGGACATCCTCAACTACAACGTCAAGAACAGCCGCGGCCAGCTCGTGCCGTTCTCGTCCTTTGCCACCGTCGAATGGGCGCGCGGCCCCACGCAGATCGCCGGCTTCAATTATTATCCGGCCGTGCGCATCTCCGGCGAGGCCAGGCCCGGCTTCACCTCGGGCGATGCCATCGCCGAGATGGAGCGGCTCGCCGGCAAGCTGCCGCGCGGCTTCGGCTATGAATGGACCGGCCAGTCGCTGCAGGAAAAGCTGTCTGGATCGCAGGCGCCGTTCCTGCTCGCCCTCTCGATTTTCGTGGTGTTCCTGTGTCTCGCCGCACTCTACGAGAGCTGGACCATTCCGCTCGCGGTGCTGCTCACCGTGCCGCTCGGCATCGTCGGCGCCGTGATCGCGGCGATGCTGCGCGGCCTGCCGAACGACGTCTATTTCACCGTCGGCCTCATCACCATCATCGGCCTTGCGGCAAAGGACGCGATCCTCATCATCGAGTTCGCCAAGGATCTGCGGAAAGAAGGCAAGCCGCTGGTGGAAGCCACCATCGAGGCCTGCCGCCTGCGCTTCCGCCCGATCCTGATGACGGGCCTCGCCTTCATCTGCGGCGTGCTGCCGATGGCCATCGCCCACGGCGCCGGCGGCGCCAGCCAGCAGGCGCTCGGCAGCGTCGTGATGGGCGGCATGATCGCCGTGGTGATCCTGGCGCTCCTGATGGTGCCGGTGTTCTTCGTCTCGGTGCAGCGCGTGCTGGCGGGGGATCGGGAGCCGGAGGCTGTGACGCAAGGCGAGGCGTACGGGCCGCCGGCGAGGGCGAAGCCTTAGCCAAGAGGGCTGGTAAGGGGCGCACGCTGTCTCACTCCCTCGCCCCGTTCTTACGGGGAGAGGGTGGGGTGAGGGGCTGCTTCTACGAACTCGCTCTATGTTGCAGTCAAAGCGCTTTGGCCATCGCAATGCGAGTCGGATGGACCGTCGATTTGACTTACCGATTGCCTTGCCCCTCACCCGGATCGCTACGCGATCCGACCTCTCCCCGCTGAAGGGCGGGGAGAGGTTAAAAGTGTCACTTCCGCAAAATCTTCACCAGCTCCCCGTGCACGAACTCATTGCCGCACACGACGTGCCCCGTGACCAGCGGATCGCCCGGCGTCGCGATGTCGCTCACGGTGCCACCGGCTTCGCGCACCATCAGCATGCCGGCGGCGATGTCCCAGGATTGCAAATTGCGCTCCCAGTAGCCGTCGAGACGGCCGGCGGCGACGAAGGCGAGGTCGAGCGAGGCGGCACCGAAGCGGCGCAGGCCCGCGACGCGGTCCTGGATCGCGGTCATCTCGCGGCGGAATTCCTCGTGGTCGCCGCGGCCGATGTGGGGCAGGCCGCAGGCCACCACGCATTCGTTGAGCTGGCGGCGGCCGGCGACGCGCAGGCGCTGGTCGTTGAGGAACGCACCCTTGCCGCGCTCTGAGATGTAGAGCTCGTCATTGGCGGGGTTGTAGATCACGCCCGCGATCACCGTGCCCTCGCGGGCAAGACCGATCGAGATCGCGAATTGCGGGATGCCGTGCAGGAAGTTGGTGGTGCCGTCGAGCGGATCGACGATCCAGGTGTGGCTCTTGTCGGTGCCCTCGCGGGTGCCGCCTTCCTCGCCGATGAAGCCGTAGCCGGGCCGGGCCTTGGCGAGATCCTGGTAGAGGATCTCCTCGGCGCGCTTGTCTGCGAGCGAGACGAAATTCGCCGGCCCCTTCAGCGAGACCTGCAGATGCTCGATCTCGCCGAGATCGCGCTTGAGGCTGCGGCCGGCGCGGCGCGCCGCCTTGACCATGACGTTGATAGTGGCGGAATACAGCATGTGCTCTAGGTCTTGATCGGGGGAATTTGGCGCAGAAACACGCCTGTTTGAGGGACTGGGTGCCCCGTGAGGGGCCCCGCGTCAAGTCATTTGGTCCCGAGCCATTTCTTGGCGGCAGCCTCCGCCTTGGCCCGGTCGTCGGCCGGCAGTTCGGACAATTGCTTGTCGAGCTCCGGATCGCCCTTGCCGGCGGTTTTGGCCACCAGATGCCATTTGAAGCCTTCGACCTTGTCTACGGGCGCGCCCATACCGTTGATCAGCACCCAGGCGAGGCGGTTCTGCGCGACGGCGCTGCCCTGGCGCGAGGCCTTGCGGAGCAACGCGACAGCTGCCGGCTGGTTCTTCGGCGTTCCAGTGCCGTTGAACATGGCGATGGCGTATTCGACCTCGGCATCGACATTGTCCGCCAGCGAGGCCGCCTGCAGCAGCCGCACCGCGCGTTCCGAGTCCTTCGGCACCCCGGTGCCTTCCTTGTAGAAGGTCGCGAGCGCGTATTGCGCCTCGGGCAGGCCGGCGTCCGCAGCCTGGCGCAACAGCTCGGCGGAACGCTTGACGTCCTGCGGCAAGGTCTGGCCGTCGAGATAGAGCAGAGCGAGATTATAGGCGGCCTTGGGCTCGCCGAGCTTGGCCGCGGAGGCCATCAGCTTGACCGCCTCGCCCTTGTCGACCGGGCCGCCGCGGCCGGAGATGCGCAGCATGGCCAGCGCGAACATCGCCTCGCGGTCGCCGGCGTCGGAGGCACGCTTGTACCATTCGAGCGCCTTGGCGTAGTCGCGGCGGATGCCCATGGCGTTGGAATAGAGCTCGCCCAGCATGGTCATTGCCTTGGGATCGCCGGCTTGGGCGCGGGCGGTGGCGAGCTCGAACGCCGTCTTGTACTGGCCGCGCTGATAGGCGCCGAACACCAGGTCGACACCGGGCGTGTCGGTCGGCGGCGCCGGGATCACGGTCGCGGGCAGCTGAGGTTTTGGAGAAGCGGCCGGCTTGGGCGAGGCCGAAGGTTTCGGCGCCGGCGCGGCCTCCTTCTTCTTGGCGGGCGGAGGCGCCTTGGGTTTCTGCTTCTCGGCCGGAGGGCTCGGCGTCGTGGCCGGTGGCGTGATCTGGAGCTGTGCGGCCGCGGGCCCTGTGAGCAGCAGCGTGGCCAGGATGGTGATGCACGGGAGCTTCATGTCGGGCGCTAGCCGTGCTCCTGACCGGCAGTATCTTGACCGCCAGGCGCCGTCGCGTGGGCCTTCTTGATCGCAACATCGGCCTCGATCAGCGCAGCCTTGGGCCCGCGCGGATCGGCCCAGATGAACTCGCCGACCAGCACGAAATCGGCGCCGCTGGCCGCGAAGTCGTAGGCCTCTTCCAGCGACGTGGCAAAGCCGACGCAGGGCGGCTCGAACAGCTCGGCCCACCAGTCCAGCCGCTCGGCAATCGCCTGCGACGACGGCCGCTGGCCGTTCGCGTCGGGCTCACCGAACAGCAGGTAGTCGGCACCCATCTCGCCCGCATCCATGGAATGGTGCCGCGTCGTCAGTCCGCCGACGCCGGCGATGCGATCGGGCTTGAGCGATGGCAGCGCCTCCTTCAGCGCGGCGATGCCGGGCAGGTGTGCGCCGTCGGCGCCGCCACGTGCGACCAGCTCAGGATGGCCGTCAACGAGCAGCGCAGCGCCCGCTTTCTGCACCGGCGGCGCGAGCGCCTTGATGCGCGAGATCATGCCGCGCTGGTCGGTTTCCTTCAGGCGCAGCAGCACGGCCGCGACGTCGGCGGCGGCGAGCAGGCCCGGCAGCTCGGCGACGAGCGCAGCGGGATCATCGACGACGGGCGTCGCGAGATAAAGGCGCGGCGCCGGGCGCGGCGGGGGCGGTTTGTTCGACAAGATCTAGGCTGCCTTCTTTTCCAGGCTGCTTTGCCACTCGCCCTTGGAGGCGAGACCGTTCATCCGGGCGCGATGGCTGAAGGCGCGCTGTCCGGCCGCGACGTTCTCGGCCTTGCCCGACCAGGCTTTCTGCGGCGCGGCCTGCAGGGCACGGCCGTAGGAGAAGGTCAGGCCCCAGGGCAGCGGGCCGAGCTTGTGCATGGCGTTGAGGTGGGCCGTTGCCTCCTCGTCCGACTGGCCGCCGGAAAGGAAGGCGATGCCCGGCACCGCCGCGGGCACGCAAGACCTGAGCAGCCGGATCGTCTTCTCCGCGACTTCCTCGACGGAAGCCTGCTTCGGTGACTTCTTGCCTGAGATCGCCATGTTCGGTTTCAGCACCATGCCTTCGAGCGCGACGCGCTGCACGCGCAATTCCTGGAACGTCTTGTTGAGCACGCGCTGGGTGACGTCATAGCAGCGATCGATATTGTGGTCGCCGTCCATCAGCACCTCAGGCTCGACGATCGGCACGATCTGCGCGGCCTGGCACAGCGCGGCATAGCGCGCCAGCGCATGGGCGTTGACGCTGATCGCCGTCATCGAGGGAATGCCGCTACCGATGTCGATCACCGCGCGCCATTTGGCAAAGCGCGCGCCGCGCTCGTAATATTTCTTCAGCCGCTCGGCGAGCTTGTCGAGCCCGACGGTGACGAGCTCACCCGGGCACATCGGTAAGCCTTGCGTGCCTTCGTCGACCTTGATGCCGGGAATGGCGCCGCTACTCTCGATCAGCTTGATGAGGGGCGTGCCGTCCTTGGCATCCTGCCAGATCGTCTCGTCATAGAGGATCACGCCGGAAATATACTGGCTCATGGCTTCGTTGGAGCGGAACAGCATCTCGCGGTAGTCGCGGCGATTGGTTTCGGTCGATTCCACGCCGATCGCGTCAAAACGCTTCTTGATGGTGCCGGAGGATTCGTCGGCGGCAAGGATGCCCTTGCCCGGCGCGACCATGGCGGTCGCGATCCCATTGAGCTCAGTCAGATTCATCGAGAGGTCCTCCCAAAACGATTCTGCCCTTGCCCGTGAAAATAGACCGTTCTCGGGCAATTGCCGAGTTAACGTTCGTCGCAGGGTAAAGGGGGGAGGTCAGGGTAAGCGTCGGGCTGGCCGGGCGGCCCTTCACCTCGCCCCGCTTGCGGGGAGAGGTCGGATTTTACGCGATGCGTAAAATCCGGGTGAGGGGGTACAGGTCTATCGATAGGGCACGGCTCGCGGAGAGAGCCCCTCACCCCAACCCTCTCCCCGCGAAGAGCGGGGAGAGGGAGGGAGAGATCATGCCACCTTCGGATCCAGCTCGCCCTTGGCGTAGCGCTTGGCCATCTCGGCGGTGGTCAGCACCTTCTTGATCTTGGAGGCCTGGCCTGCGGTGTTGAACTCCTGCAGGCGCTGCTTGCACAGCTTGGTCATCGCTTCCATGGCCGGCTTCAGGTACTTGCGCGGATCGAACTCTTCCGGGTTGTCCTTGAGCACCTTGCGGATCTGGCCGGTCATCGCCATGCGGTTGTCGGTGTCGATGTTGATCTTGCGCACGCCGTGCTTGATGCCGCGCTGGATCTCGGCCACCGGCACGCCCCAGGTCGGCTTCATCTTGCCGCCATAGGCGTTGATGATGTCCTGCAGGTCCTGCGGCACCGAGGAGGAGCCGTGCATGACGAGATGCGTGTTCGGCAGCTTGCGGTGGATCTCCTCGATCACGTTCATGGCGAGGATGTCGCCGTCGGGCTTGCGGGTGAATTTGTAAGCACCGTGAGAAGTCCCCATCGCGATCGCGAGCGCGTCAACCCTGGTCTCCTGCACGAACTTCACGGCCTCGTCCGGATTGGTCAGGAGCTGGTCGTGGCTGAGCTTGCCCTCGGCGCCGTGGCCGTCTTCCTTGTCGCCCATGCCGGTTTCGAGCGAGCCGAGCACGCCGAGCTCACCCTCCACCGAGATGCCGCCGAGATGGGCCATGTCGGTCACGGTCTTGGTGACGCCGACATTGTAGCCCCAGTCGCCCGGGGTCTTGCCGTCGGCCTTGAGCGAGCCGTCCATCATGACGGAGGTGAAGCCGGCCTGGATCGCGGTCATGCAGGTCGCGGCCTCGTTGCCGTGGTCGAGATGCACGCAGACCGGGATGTGCGGATAGATCTCGGTGACTGCGTCCATCATGTGCTTGAGCATGATGTCGTTGGCGTAGGAACGCGCACCGCGCGAGGCCTGGATGATCACGGGCGCGTCGACCTGGTTGGCCGCGTCCATGATCGCCAGCGCCTGCTCCATGTTGTTGATGTTGAAGGCCGGTACGCCGTAATCGTTCTCCGCTGCATGGTCGAGCAATTGACGTAACGTGATCCGAGCCATGTGTCTTTTTCTCCGTTTGGGCCTACAGGGCCGCTTCTTTCTTGCAGACGAACTACTTGATGCGCAGGACTTCGACGCCGGGCAGGGGCTTGCCTTCCATCCATTCAAGAAATGCGCCACCGGCAGTCGAGACATAGGTGAAGTCACCGGCCACATGGGCCTGGTTGAGGGCTGCAACGGTGTCGCCGCCGCCCGCGATCGAGATCAGCTTCTTGGCCTTGGTGCGTTCGGCGGCGTGCTTGGCGGCCGTCACGGTGCCGCGGTCGAACGGCTGCAGCTCGAAGGCCCCGAGCGGGCCGTTCCAGACCAGCGTCGCCGCATCGTCGATCGCAGCCTGGACGCGCACGACCGATTGCGGGCCGACGTCGAGGATCATGCCCTCGGCCGGGATCGCATCGAGCCCGTAGGCGTGCGAGGGCGCGTTCGCGGCGAAATGATAGGCGACGGTGGCGTCCACCGGCAGGATGATCGCGCAGTTGGCGGCTTCCGCCTTCTCCATGATGCGCAGCGCCGTCGGGGCGAGATCCTTCTCGGCCAGCGACTTGCCGACGGCGACGCCCTGGGCGTGCAGGAAGGTGTTGGCCATGCCGCCGCCGATCACGAGCGCATCGACCTTGTTCACGAGATTTTCGAGCAGGTCGATCTTGGTCGAGACCTTTGCGCCGCCGATGATGGCGATGACGGGCTTGGTCGGCGAGCCCAGCGCCTTCTCCAGCGCATCGAGCTCGGCCTGCATGGTGCGCCCGGCATAGGCCGGCAGCTTGTGGCCGAGGCCTTCGGTCGAGGCGTGGGCGCGGTGCGCGGCCGAGAACGCGTCGCTGACCCAGATGTCGCCGAGCTTTGCCAATTCCGCGACGAAGGCGGGATCGTTCTTTTCCTCTTCCTTGTGGAAGCGGGTGTTTTCCAGACACAGAATGTCGCCGTCGTTCAGAGCTGCAACCGCCGTGGCCGCCGGCTCGCCGATGCAGTCATCGGCGAAGGCGACGGGCTTCTTCACGACCTTGGACAGCGCTTCGGCAACGGGCTTCAGCGAGTCCTTGGCATCGCGGCCCTTGGGCCGGCCGAAATGCGCGAGCAGGATGACCTTGCCGCCCTTGTCCGAGATTTCAGTGATGGTCGGCGCGACGCGCTCGAGCCGCGTTGCGTCGGTGACGCGCCCGTTGTCCATGGGCACGTTCAGGTCGACGCGCAGCAGCACGCGCTTGCCCTTCACGTCGACGTCGTCGAGGGTGCGGAATTTGTTGGTCATCTGACGCTTCCTTGTCCCGGGCGCTGCGCAGCGCAAAGCGGTGCGCTGCAGAACCGGGACCTACGCGGGGGACATGGGTCCCGGCTCTGCGGCGCACCGTGAAGACACGCTGCGCCGCGTCCGGGACACGAGAGTAACGCTCAGATCACCTTCGCCAACGCGACGGCGGTGTCCGCCATGCGGTTCGAGAAGCCCCACTCGTTGTCGTACCAGGACATCACGCGCACCAGCGTGCCGTTCTGCACCTTGGTCTGGTCTTCGTGGAAGGTCGAGGAGTGCGGGTCGTGGTTGAAGTCGATCGAGACGTTCGGCGCACTGGTGTAGCCGAGGATGCCCTTGAGCTGCTGCTCAGAGGCGCGCTTCATCGCCGCGTTGATTTCCTTGGCGTCGGTGGCGCGCTTGGCGACGATCTTGAGGTCGACCACCGAGACGTTCGGGGTCGGCACGCGGATCGCGACGCCGTCGAGCTTGCCCTTCAGTTCCGGCAGCACGAGGCCGATCGCCTTGGCGGCGCCGGTCGAGGTCGGGATCATCGACATCGCGGCCGCGCGGCCGCGGTAGAGATCCTTGTGCAGCGTGTCCAGCGTCGGCTGGTCGCCGGTATAGGCATGGATCGTGGTCATGAAGCCGGTCTCGATGCCGACGAGATCGTTCAGCACCTTGGCGACCGGCGCGAGGCAGTTGGTGGTGCAGCTTCCGTTGGAGACGACCAGATGATCCTTGGTCAGCGTGTCGTGGTTGACGCCGTAAACGATGGTGGCGTCGGCGCCGTCGGCGGGCGCGGAGACCAGCACGCGCTTGGCGCCGGCGGTCAGATGCGCGGAGGCCTTGTCCTTCGAGGTGAAGATGCCGGTGCACTCGAGCGCGATGTCGACGCCGAGATCCTTCCAGGGCAGCTTCGAGGGATCGCGCTCGGCGGTCACCTTGATCTTGTTGGCGCCGAGACTGATCGAGTCACCATCGACGGTCACGGTGCCGGGGAAGCGGCCATGCACGCTGTCGAAGCGGAGCAGATGGGCGTTGGTCTCGACCGGGCCGAGATCGTTGATGCCGACGACCTCGATGTCCTTGCGGCCTGACTCGGCGATAGCCCGCAGTACGTTGCGGCCGATGCGGCCAAAACCGTTGATTCCGACGCGGACTGCCATGTTTCGTCTCCTTCAATGACCGTTGTCGTCCCGCAGAACGCGCTTCGCGCGCCTGCGTGGATTTTTTAGGGCGGACGCCCGGTTCGGCCGGGCGGGGGCTTGATCATATGAGACGTTACGTAGTCCTTTTTTTTGACAAGCTCAACTCTCAGCTAACGCGCTTCAGCACAGCGTTAACCGCAGCCTCGGCGGTGATGCCGAAATGCTTGTAAAGCTCCTTCGCCGGACCGCTTTCGCCGAAGGAATGCATGCCGATGAATTCGCCATCCTGGCCGATCACGGCATCCCAGCCCCAGCGTACTGCGGCCTCGATTGCGATCTTCACCGGCGCATTGCCGATGATGGCGGCGCGCTTGGCTTCTGGTTGCGCTAACAAAAGCTCGAGCGAGGGCACCGACACCACCCGTGACGCGATGCCGCGCTCGGCGAGCTGCTTCTGTGCGGCAACTGCGATCTCGACCTCCGAGCCCGACGCGAACAGCGTCACCTTGGCTTCGCCCTGCGCCGGAACCAGTTCATACGCGCCGGCCGCGCAAGGGTTGTCGTTCGGTGCGGTGGTGCGGAGCTGCGGCAGGTTCTGCCGCGTCAGCGCCAGCACGGTCGGACCGTCGACGCGGTTCAGCGCCAGTTCCCAGCACTCGGCGACCTCGATGGAATCGCAGGGGCGGAACACGCGCATGTTCGGCATGGCGCGAAGTGCGGCGAGATGCTCGACCGGCTGATGGGTCGGGCCGTCCTCGCCGAGGCCGATGGAGTCGTGGGTCATCACGTAGACGACACCGGCGCCCATCAGCGCGGCAAGGCGCATCGCAGGACGCGCATAATCGGTGAAGACGAGGAAGGTCGCGCCGTTCGGTGCGAATCCGCCATGCAGGAAGATGCCGTTCATCGCAGCCGCCATGCCGTGCTCGCGGATGCCGTAATGGATGAAGCGACCCTTCGGCGTCTTGGCGGAGAAGGCGGTCGCCGACTTCGCCTTGTTGTTGTTGGAGCCGGTGAGATCGGCCGAGCCCGCCAAAAATTCCATCGGCATTGCGGCTGCGATCGCCTCGATCGCTGCTTCCGACGATTTGCGCGTGGCGGCAACGAGCGGCTTCTCCAGCAGATCCTTCTTGTGCGCCTTCAGCGCCTTTGCCAGCGAGGCCGGACGTTCATGGCGCAGGCGGCGCTCGAACTCGGCGCGCTTGCGGCTGCCGAGCTCACCGAGCCGTGCTTCCCATTCCTGCCGTGCCGCTGCGCCACGGGAGCCTGCATCACGCCAGGCCTTCAGCACGTCGTCGGCGACCGCGAACGGCTCGAGCGAGATGCCGAGATTTTCCTTGGCGGCCTTGAGCTCGTCGGCGCCGAGCGCCTCGCCGTGCACCTTCGAGGTGCCGGCCTTGTTCGGCGCGCCGAAGCCGATGGTGGTGCGGCAGGCGATCAGCGTCGGCTTGTTGGATTTCTTCGCGCGCGTAATCGCAGCGGCGATGGCGGCCTGGTCCTGGCCGTCGATCTTCTCGGCGGCCCAGCCGGCGGACTTGAAGCGCTTCACCTGGTCGACGGAATCGGCGAGCGAGGTCGGGCCGTCGATCGAGATGCCATTGTCGTCATAGAGCACGATCAGCTTGTTGAGCTTCCAGTGCCCGGCCATCGCGATCGCTTCCTGCGAGACGCCTTCCATCAGGTCGCCGTCGGAGGCGAGCACATAGGTGTGGTGGTCGACGATCTTCTTGCCGAACTCGGCGGCGAGCATCTTCTCGGCGAGCGCCATGCCGACCGCGGTCGAGATGCCCTGGCCGAGCGGGCCGGTCGTGGTCTCGATGCCCTTGGTGCGGAAATTCTCGGGATGTCCGGGGGTCAGCGAATCGACCTGGCGGAACTGCTTGATCTGGTCCAGCGTCATCTCGGCATTGCCGGTGAGATACAGCAGCGAATAGAGCAGCATCGAGCCGTGGCCGGCCGACAGCACGAAGCGGTCTCGGTCCGGCCAGGCGGGCGCTGCGGCGTCGAATTTCAGGAACTGCGTGAACAGCACCGTGGCGATGTCGGCGGCGCCCATCGGCAGGCCCGGATGGCCCGATTTCGCCTTCTCGACAGCGTCCATCGAAAGGCCACGGATGGCGTTGGCCATACGGGTGGCATCGACCTGCGTATGGGCCATACGGGTGGCGTCGAGCTGCATCATGATGAAAATCCGTCTGAAATGAGGCGCTTGATGGCCGTGCACGCCGCGCGGGATCGCGCCTGGCGGCCACGGGAGATGGGGGCTGGATAGCACCTCGGTCCCGGGAGTCCAAGGCAATCAAACGCCGGTTTGACCGTAAAAGTTGCCTGTGTGGAGACCGGTTTTCCGCCGGGATCGTGCCGGTGGGAATCGCCCGATCGGGACGATGTCCTTCCGATCTATCGGTGCATAGTTTCCGGGCGGCGTTGCGCTTGGCTAGCTTGCCACGTAAATTTCTGCTTCTAACCGCTTGCCGAACCGAGTCTTTTGCCGGGCGGCAAGCTCCAGGGAAAGGCCACTGGGCAAAGGCCGCCAGGTTCCGCCGCTGACTGCATGAACGATCGCGTGTCCAACAGCTCTGCCATGACGGAGTCCTCTGCCGTCGAGATCGAGATCGCGACCCGCAGGCTCATGGCGGCTCTCGATGCGCTCGAAAGCGCGGTCGAGCGGCGGCGCGATGCCGATCGCGACGAGAACGAGCTTGCGGCGCGAATCCAGGCCTTGGGTGCAGATCGCTCGCGGCTTGCCGACGAGCTCGACGGCGCGCTGGTGAAGGCGCGCAAGCTCGAGCGTACCAATCGCGAGATCTCCGACCGGCTGGATTCCGCAATCGTCACGATACGCTCGGTGCTCGATACCGGAGAGGATGGATGAGCCACATCAACGTCACCATCAACGGCCGGCAATACCGCATGGCCTGCGAGGAGGGCCAGGAGGTGCGGCTGCTCAAGCTCGCCGAAACCCTGGAGACACGCATCCAGTCGCTGCGCGGAAAATTCGGCGAGATCGGCGATGCACGGCTCACCGTGATGGCCGCGCTGACCGTCTGCGACGAACTGATCGATACCGGCAACCGTGTCCGCACCCTCGAGCAGGAGTTGACCGAGCTCCGGGATTTCCGCAACGCCGCGGTCGAGCGCGCCCGCATGACCCAGACCGCGGTGGTGAACGCCCTGAACGCCGCCGCCGAGCGCATCGAGAAGTCGACCCAGGTCCTGAACCGGACCGTCGGCAACGGGATTGCGATCGGGTAGGGGCCGCTGCCGCGCGGCCTGCGCAAGCGCCTCGTCCTTCGAGACGACCGCTCCGCGGTCTCCTCAGGATGAGGCTGACCGGCAGCTTTGCCTGTAAAAATTGCTGCTAAGCACTCAGTCCTCATCCTGAGGAGCCCGCAAAGCGGGCGTCTCGAAGGATGGCCGCATGCGGGCTTCGCGCCACTGGCGATTCGTCAGTATCGTTGTTACATTGCGCGGGCGAGGCTGCGACGTGCGTCAGGAGCCATATATCCCCGGGGCCTTATCGATCCTTTAGGGAACTGTCCCTGGCCGGGCCCGTGGGCCCGGACATATGGTGCCCACCTACTTTCGTAGGGAACTCCGGGATCGAGTGCTTCAACGGCGTACGCGGCTTCGCACTTTTGTTTGCTTGGTTTGCGCTTGTTGAAACGGACTGCGGCCAGTTCAACAGGTGTCATGCCCCCGAGTGCGCAATTGCGCACGGGGCGGGGCATCCAGTACGCCGCGGCCTTTGTGTGAATCACGACCGCCTCTGGAATACTGGATCACCCGCATTCGCGGGTGATGACATGGGGGACCAAAGCGCATGTCAAATTCGAAAGCCGAGCTCCGTGCCAAAGCCCTCGCCAAACGCGATGCGCTGAGCGAGAAGAAGCGCGCGGCGGCGGCTGCAAAACTTGCCAAGCGCGGGCTGCCGTTCGAGCTGCTGCCCGGCAGCATCGTCTCCGGCTATTCGCCGATCCGCAGCGAGATCGATCCGATGCCGCTGTTGAAGAAGCTTGCGGAGCAGGGTGCCAGGCTGGCGCTGCCTTGCGTCACCGCGCGCGGCCAGTCGCTGATCTTCCGCATCTTTCATCCGAACGACCGCCTGATGCTCGGCCCGCTCGGCATTCCCGAGCCGTCGCCGGCAGCCGCTGAAGTCATCCCCGACATCATGCTGACGCCGCTCGCGGCCTTCGACCGCCTCGGCCATCGCATCGGCTATGGCGCGGGGCATTACGACCACACCTTCGCGCATTTGCGGAAAGCCAAGCAGATCGTCGGCATCGGGCTTGCGTTTGCAGCGCAGGAGATCGAGGCGGTTCCGGCACTATCGCACGACGTGGCGCTGGATTATGTGCTAACGGAATCGGACGTGTTCGATTTCCGGAGTTCTGAAGTTGCGCATTCTCTTCGTGGGTGATGTCGTCGGCCGTAGTGGGCGCGAGGCCGTCGCCGAATATCTGCCCGGCATGGTCAAGGACTGGTCGCTCGATTTCGTCGTGGTCAACGGCGAGAATTCGGCGGGCGGCTTCGGCATCACGGAAGCGATCTACCGGGAGTTCATCGAGGCCGGCGCCGACGCGGTGACGCTCGGCAACCACTCCTGGGACCAGCGTGAGGCCCTGGTGTTCATCGAGCGCGCCGACCGCCTGGTGCGCCCGGCGAACTATCCGCGCGGCACGCCCGGCCGCGGCGCCGCCTTGGTCGAGACCAAGAACGGCAAGCATGCGCTCGTCGTCAACGCTTTGGGCCGCGTCTTCATGACGCCGTTCGACGATCCCTTCGCCGCGCTCGAGCGCGAGCTCGGCGCCTGCCCGCTCGGCGTTGCGGCCGATGCCATCGTCGTCGATTTCCATTGCGAGGCGACCAGTGAGAAGCAGGGCATCGGCTTCTTCTGCGACGGCCGCGCCAGCCTCGTCGTCGGCACGCACACGCATGTGCCGACCGCCGACCACCAGATCCTGTCGGGCGGCACCGCCTACATGACCGACGCCGGCATGACCGGCGATTACGACTCCATCATCGGCATGCAGAAGGAAGAACCGCTGCGCCGGTTCACGTCAGGAATTCCCTCGAGCCGCTTCGAGCCGGCCGCGGGCGCTGCGACGCTCAGCGGTGTTGCCGTGGAGACGGACGATGCAACCGGCCTCGCACTCCGCATCGCGCCGGTGCGCATGGGCGGAAGGCTGGAGCCGACGACGCCGAGATTCTGGCTGAGTTTGAACGGCGCGCCGCACACTCAGTGTCGTCCCGGCGAAGGCCGGGACCCATAACCCCAGGGAGTGGTTTGGCGCGACGCTGGTAACCACGAGTCTTCGCCAAACTCCTCCCTGTGGTTATGGGTCCCGGATCTACGCTTCGCTTGTCCGGGACGACAGTGGAGGTTGACGCGCGAGATCGCGCATCAACCACGCCGCAAGTAAGACCGCCCACTACTCCGCCGTCTGCCCCCTCAGCTCCGCCACGTCCTTCGCCGTAAGCTTCGAGCCCTTGGTCCCGAACCGTGCCGTGACATAGTTCGCCACCGCTGCGATCTCGTCGTCCGTGTACGCGCTCCCGAACGCGGGCATCGACAGCGCGCCATCCGGCGTATGCCGTTTGGTGCCCGAGATCACGATCTGCGCGACGTTGGTGGCGGCGGGGTCGTTGACGGCCCAGGTGCCGGTCAGCGTTGCCATCGGCGAGACCGGGCTCTCGCCGCTCCAGCCATGGCAACTGGCGCAGGCGCTGGCGAACACTTTTTTGCCGCGCGCGTCCGCTGTCACGCCTTCCTTGTGCGAGGCGGGGGCGACCGGCGCCGTGGTTGCCGGCAGGTCGGGCGAGGGCTGCGACGGCACGCTGCGCAAGTAAGCAACGATGCTGCTGATGTCTTCGGGGGCGAACTGGCTAAAACTGTGGTCGACCGCTTCACCCATCGGACCCGAGGCCGAGCCATGGCCCGGCGCATGGCCGAGCGACAGATAGGAGATCAGATCCTGGTCGCTCCAGTTGCCGAGACCAGTGGCCTTGTCCGAGGAGATGTTGAAGGCGCGCCAGCCGGCGGTGATGGCGCCTGCGAACTTCTTGCGGTTATCCAGCGCGAAGCCGAGATTGCGCGGCGTGTGGCACTCGCCGCAATGCGCCAGCGCCTCCGCAAGATACGCACCTCTGTTCCACTCCGGGCTCTTCGATGAATCGGGCGCAAAGCGCGTGTCCGGATTGAACACGGCCGACCAGACGATCATCGCCCAGCGCTGGTTGAACGGGAACGACAACGTATTCTCAGGTGCCTTGGCGCGCACCGCCGGCAGGCTGAACAGATAGGCCTTCACCGCCAGCACGTCCTCGCCCGTCATGAAGGTGTAGGACGTGTAAGGCATGGCCGGATAGAGCCGCGCGCCGTCACGGCGCTTGCCGTGCTGGACCGCGTTCAAAAAGTCCTGGTCGCTGTAATTGCCGATACCGGTGTCCTTGTCCGGCGTGATGTTGGTCGAATAGAGCGTGCCGAACGGCAGCTTGAAGGCGAGCCCGCCGGAATAGTTCTTCTCGCCCGGCTTGGTGTGGCAGACCATGCAGTCGGCGGCCTTGGCGAGATACTCGCCGCGTTCGACCAGGCTCGCCTTCTCCAGCTTGGCCGGCACGCCGGTCGGCTTGCCGGCGCGGTAATCCGCCAGCGCCACCTTGCTGCCGCCCGCGAAGTCGAGCGGGCCGGGCCCGCGGATGATCCAGACCGCGAGTCCCGCCACCACGATGGCGATCACGACGAGGCTTCCGAGGATACGCATTGTCCTGCTCATGCCTTCTTCCCCGCAGCCAGCTGTTTCCGATCGATAGGCAGGCGCCGCAGCGCCACGCCGGTTGCCGCGTAAATCGCGTTGCGCAGCGCCGGCGCTCCGGCATTGACGCCGGCCTCGCCGATGCCCCCGGGGGCCTCTCCGCTCTTCACGACGATCACCTCGATCTTCGGCGTCTCGTTGATGCGCATCATGCGGTAGTCGTGGAAGTTCGACTGCTGCACGCGGCCCTTGTCGATGGTGATCTCGCCATAGAGCGCGGCGGTGAGGCCGAAGATCAGGCCACCCTCGATCTGCGCCTTCACCGTGTCGGGGTTCACCGCGATGCCGGTGTCGACCACCGAGGTGATGCGGCGAAGCACAATCTCGCCGATGTCGTCGATCTCGGCCTCGACCACCGTCGCGATGAAGCTTGCGAATGACGGCTGCACGCAGACGCCGCGGCCGACGCGTGGAGGAAGCGGTTGGCCCCAGCCGGATTTCTCCGCGACCTGGTCGAGCACCGCGAGCATGCGCGGGTTCTTGGTCAGCATGGACTTGCGGAATTCGATCGGGTCCTTGCCGGCCTTGCGCGCGAGCTCGTCCATCGCGCATTCGACCGCGAACACGTTGTTGTTCGGGCCGACGCCGCGCCAGAAGCCCGTCGGCACCGCCGGCGGCTCGGCGCGGACATATTCGACGTGGAAGTTGGCGAAGTCGTAGGGCGCATCCACCGCGGCATCGATCGCGTCGATGTCGATGCCCTTCTGGAACGCCGGCGGCAGCCAGCGCGCCAGCACGGCGGAGCCGGCGACCTTGTACTTCCAACCCGCGACCTTGCCGTCGACCAGCGACGCCGTGATCTGGTCGCGATAGACCGGGCGGTAGACGTCGTGCTGGATATCCTCCTCGCGGGTCCACACCACCTTCACGGGGTAGTCGACCTGCTTGGCGATCTTCACCGCGGCGATCACCATGTCGGGCTCGAGCTTGCGGCCGAAGCCGCCGCCGAGCAGATGGTTGTTGACGATCACCTTGTCGACCGGCAGGCCCGCGGCCTTCGCTGCCTCGGACTGCACGCGCGTCATGATCTGCGTGCCGGTCCATATCTCGCAGGCATCCGGCCTGACATGAACCGTGGCGTTGATCGGCTCCATCGAGGCGTGCGCCAGGAACGGCAGCTCGTAGGCCGCTTCGAACTTGTCGCCGCTGGCGAGCGCCTTGGCGATGTCGCCGTCGGACTTGGCGATCGCGCCGTCCTTCTGGCTGGCCTTGCGCAGATCGTCCCAGATATCTTTCGTGGTGATCTCAGCGTTGGGTCCCTCGTTCCACTCGATCTTGAGTGCTTCGAGACCCTTCTTCGCCGCCCACATGTGGTCGCCGATCACGGCGACCATGTCATCGAGCACCACGACCTTGCGCACGCCGGGGAGTTTGACCGCGGCGCTGTCGTCGACCTTGCCGACCTTGCCGCCGAAGACGGGGCAGGCGGCCACGGTCGCGAACTTCATGCCGGGCAGGATCGCGTCGATGCCGTAGATGGCCTTGCCGTTGACCTTGTCGGGCGTGTCGAGCCGCTTCAGCGGCTGGCCGATGATGACGAAGTCCTTGGGGTCCTTCAGTGCGACATCCTTCGGCGGGGTCTGGCTCTGGGCTGCGAGCGCCAGCGCGCCGTAAGCGAGCTTGCGGCCGCTTGCGGCATGCGCGACCTCGCCCTTCGACGCGGTGCAGCTTGCAGGCTCGACGCCCCACTGGCTTGCCGCCGCCTGCACCAGCATCGCGCGCGCGGTTGCGCCGGCTTGGCGCAGCGGCAGCCACCAGGCGCGGATCGAGTTGGAGTTGCCGGTGACCTGCAAGCCGAAGGTCGGGTTGCCGTAGAGCTTGTCGTTCGGTGGCGCATGCTGCACCTCGACCTTGCTCCAGTCGGCATCCAGCTCTTCGGCGAGCACGGCGGAGATCGAGGTATAGGTGCCCTGGCCCATCTCGACCTGCGGCATCATCAGCACGGTGCGGCCGGTCTCGTCGATGCGGATGAAGGCGTTGGGCGCGAACTTGCCGTCGGTCGTATCGCGCGGCTGCACCGGTTCGTTGACGGCGGCGCGCAGCGGCAGATGGAAGGCGAGCAGGAAGCCGGTGGCGAGGCCGCCGGTCAGCATCGCGCGGCGGGAGACGCTGTTATGTGCATTCATGGCGAACCTCACGACTGCCGGCCGTTGGCCGCGTGCTTGATGGCCTCGCGGATGCGGACATAGGTGCCGCAGCGGCAGATGTTGCCGGCCATCGCGGCGTCGATGTCGGAATCATCAGGGTTCGGTGTTGCCGCCAGCAGCGCGGCGGCCGCCATGATCTGGCCGGACTGGCAATAGCCGCACTGGATCACCTCGGCCTCCAGCCAGGCCTTCTGCACCTTCGCGCCGGCAGGCGTGCTGCCGACATGCTCGATGGTGGTCACAGTGCGGTTCTCGACCGCGCTCACCGGCAGCACGCAGGAGCGCACGGCCTTGCCGTCGACATGCACCGTGCAGGCGCCGCACTGCGCGATGCCGCAGCCGAACTTGGTGCCGGTCATGCCGAGGATGTCGCGCAGCACCCACAGCAAGGGCATTTCAGGTGGCGCGTCGAACGATTTCGTTTCGCCGTTGATGGTGAGAGTTGTTGCCATGTGCATCCCCTTGTTCGACGAGCGCTTACGGCGTCGGCGATTTGCGCGACCCTAATCATAACGACGCGAAACGATGAAGCGTCGAAATTTCCGGCAATGCATATTTGCGCGAACGAAGCCTCAGGCCATGACGTTCACGAATTTGTGCGGCGATCGCTGCAGCGATTATGGGCTAAATGATATGATAATCGTCATGTTTTGACGCATTTTCGTCGCGCGCGTCGATGGTCGCCGCAGATGGTCGTGCGAATGCGCAAAATCTTGCGATGACGAATTTCGTGCGATTGGGAAAGTCAGGGACGACACGTCCTTGCTTGCGGCCATCCTTCGAGACGCCCCGCCTGCGGCGGGCCCTCAGGATGAGGGCGGAGTGTGCGGAAGCATTCAACGGGCGCCAAAGCCGCTTAGCCTCATCCTGAGGGACCGCGAAGCGGTCGTCTCGAAGGACGAGGCGCTTGCTCAGGCCGTCACCAAGGAGTCACCTGCGTTAGCTCTATCTTGCCGGAGAGGGCGACGACGAGACCATGCCTTTTTCGGAATAATGGCATTATGCCCCTGTTTTGCCCGACGAGTCAAAGCGCGCCACGGCCTGCCGGCGTAAGCCATTGATCCCACACGCCCCGGCTACTGTGCATGGGGTTGTTTTCGAGCTTTTATATTTCAGGACGCCAGAAACGCCGGCCGTCAGCTCTGGCGAAAGCCCATCCGGAAGGCGCCCCAGTGCTTGCCGCGAACAACGATCGGCGAGGACAGGTCCTTCATCAGCACGAACTGGCCGCCGCCCATGTCGCGGCGATAGGTCTGCAGCAGGAAGGGTTTTGTGTTGGCCGCGACCTTCTTCACCGCGCGATCGGTGAACAGGCGGCGGTTGCGGCAGTTGGCGTTATTCCAGACCGGGTCCTTGCCCTGCGGCAGGCGATAGTTCGGATTGTGGGTCGGCAGGTACCCGCCCTTGGCCCAGGCGACGCAGAACACGATGCGGGGATCGGATTTCTGGATCGGGTCCTGGATCGCGGGCAGCACGCGGTCGGTGAAGTCGACGTAATTGGTGTTGTACTGCTTTGGATCGGTGCCTGATATCTCGCGGTACTTCTCGTCCATGAGCTGGTCGAGCGTGATCTCGCCGCGGTCGATCGCGGCCTCGAACTCGGCCGAGATCAGCTTGGCGGTCTCGACGACGGTGCGGATCAGCGGCGCGTCCGATGTCTCGACGCCGCTGTCGGCGATCAGCGCGATCAGGCCTTCGGAGGTGTCGAGCAGTTTTGTCACCCGCTGATCGGCGCTCTTGAGATCGCGCGAGGACAGGTCGACGCCCTTGGCGAGCTCGTTCAGCTCGCTGATCACGGTGTCGCAGTGCCCGAGATTGGAGGTCGCCGCGCGCGCGACGCTGTCGATCTCCGCTTCCACCGAGGCAAAGCCCTGCTGGACCCGCGAGATGATGCCGGAGATCTGCTGGGCGCCTTCGCCGGCGGTCTTGGCGCGCTGCGAGGCGTCGCTGCTTTCGCCGATCAGGCCTTCGATCTGGCCGTCGAGATCGCGCACGGTGTCGGAGATCTGATGCGTGGCCTGGCGGGTGGCTTCGGCGAGGTTCTTCACCTCGCTTGCGACCACCGCGAAGCCGCGGCCGGCATTGCCCGCGCGCGCGGCTTCGATGGTCGCGTTGAGCGCGAGCAGGTTGGTCTGCTTCGCGATCGCCTCGATCGAGCCGGACACCTTTGCGACCTGCGCCAGCGCCGAGCCGACGGCGCTGAGGCGCGCCTCGATGCGTTCCACAGCGGCGACCAATTCGGAGATATGGGTGACGGCGGTATCGACCGCGCTGCGCGACTGCGCGATCTCGCCGACCGCCGCGGACGTCGTCGTCTGCACCGCCTGTGATGCGTTGGCGATGTCGTGGTTGGCCGAGACCATCGTCTCGGCCGTCTTCTGCAGGTGATGAAACCGTTCCGACTGGTTGGCGACGCGGTTCGCGACTTCCTGGACGTTGCCGGCAATGTCGGCGAGCTCGACGCCGAGGCCGCCGATGCGGTCGGCGAGCTGGTCGATCAGCCGTTCAGCCAGCGTCCGGTTCGATCCGGTGTCCAGTACTGCAAGTTGTGCCAGGGACATGTACGCGCTTTCTCCAGTCAGGACCGGTGATCGGCTCTCGGCGGCATTCCCATTCCAGTTTTGAGTTAGAGGATGATTCGCGGCCGGCGTCTTGCCCAGGAGTGCACGAGAGCGGGCATTACAGCTTATATGCTGTGCGGAATCCGCCCCAGTGCCGGCCCTTGACGCGGATCGGCACGTCGATCTCGCGCATCATCACGGTGTTCCCGTTGCCCATGTCGCGCGCATAGCTCTGGATCAGGTACGAGCGCTGGTTGTGTGCGGCAGCGAGCCCCGCCGGATCGTTGAAGATGCGCCGGTTGCGGCTGTTGGCCGTGTTCCAGGCGACATCGCCCGGTCGCTGCGGATGCGAATAGATCTTGTTGTGCACCGGCAAAAGGCCGTTGCGGTCGACCATGGCGCAGAACGCCATGCGCGGGTCCTTGGCGAGGAAGGCTTCCTGGAACGGCGGCAACGCGCGGTCGGCCCAGTCGAGATACCGGGTACGGTATTGCTGCGGATTGCTGCCGGCAATCTCCACATAGTCGGTGTCGAAGAGGTCGTCGATCTTGACGTCGCCGCGCGCGACCGCCTGCTCGAAGATCGCGGTCAGCGCGGTGCCCGCTTCCATGGCGCGGGTGACGAACTCGGTGTTCTCCTCGTGGATCGACCAGAGCTTGTCCTCGATCTTCTCGTTGAGCTCGGCATTCGGGCTGACGAACTGCGCGCGGGCACCGGCCTTGGATTGCTCGACTACGCGCAGGCGGCAGGCGCCGACCTGTTCGAGGCTGCCTTCGATGATCGCCTGCGGCGCCAGCCGGCCCGCATCCGCGCCGCCGATCAGCACCCCCTCCATGGAGATTTCATAGACCGGCATCACGGCGCGCGCGCTCTCGAGCTTGAGATGGCAGGGCAGCCGCTCGGTCTTGCGGCGGTCGTCGTGCTCGCTCTGGCGCAGCAGCACCGCGCAGCGCGATTTCAGCTTCTGGGCGAAGGTGGTGACCGCCTTGCCGGCGCTGGCGACGCTCTCGCCATGGGTCTCGGCCGCCTTGGTCGCGGCATCGATCTCGGCCGCGCTCTCGCCGACCGAGATGATGAACTCCGAGGCGCTGGCGGCATTGCCGGAGACCTCGCTCGTGGTGGCGTTCTGCTCGGCCACCGCGCCGTTGACGGTCTCGAACACCGGGCGGATCGCCTCGATCGCCTGCGAGATGCGGTGCACGGCATCGGCCGAGCCCGCGGCATCGCGCTGCAGCGCGTCGATCTTTTTTGTGATCTCCTCCGTCGCGCCCTGGGTCTGCACCGCGAGCGCCTTCACTTCGGTCGCGACCACCGCAAATCCCTTGCCGGCGGCGCCTGCGCGCGCGGCCTCGATGGTCGAGTTGAGCGCGAGCAGCGTCGTCTGCCGCGCGATCTGTGCGATCAGATTGACAACGTTGCCGATCGCGGCGGAGGACTCCCGCAAGCGATCGACATTGGCGCGCGCTTCCTGCGCCGCGGCGCTGGCCTCGTCGGCGAGCTTGCCGGCCGCGCGGACCTGCGCGCCGATGCCTTGCGCGGACTGGGTGAACTTGTCGGCGGCATGGGCGAAGGTGGAGGCGGTCGATTGGGCGGCGTTGGTGCGGCCGGTCAGGGCGTCGGTGCGGTCGCGAATGGCGGCAAGCGTCGTGGCGGTCGCTTCCGCCCCGCCGGCCACCGAATTGGCGGCGCGCTCGAGCTGGCGGATCATGGCCCCGAGCTCGAGTTCCAGCAGTTCCAGGATTTCCCTGGCCGAATCGCCCTCATTGGCCGGGACGGGCTCGGAAATGGCCGCCGGCTGCGCAGCCTGCGGGGCGGCTGCCGGCGCAGCCATATCCGGCAGACGCTTCCGAAACAGTTCGAATGCCATGAGGTCTCTCTTGTCGGCGGGCGGGCGGACGCTATTTTCGCAGCCCGGAATGAAATCAGGGTTAACAATGCCCGACATCTGGGCACGGGCCGTTACGGTGGCTATCTTTACAGTGCTACCTTGAAGCCTCAGGGCCCCTTTGATTCCGGTGGGTTGGCGGCCTATAAGGCCGCGCTTCCCACGCTCACCTTTGGCTGACTATTCCTCAAGAGACCACGCATGGCCGGACATTCCCAATTCAAGAACATCATGCACCGCAAGGGGCGGCAGGATGCGCAGAAGTCGAAACTGTTCGGCAAGCTGGCGCGGGAAATCACCGTCGCCGCCAAGCTCGGCACGCCCGACCCCGCCATGAATCCGCGCCTGCGCGCCGCCGTGATCGCCGCGCGCCAGGAGAACATGCCGAAGGACAATATCGAGCGCGCCATCAAGAAGGCGCTCGGCAGCGACGGCGAGAACTATGACGAGATCCGCTACGAGGGCTATGGCCCCGGCGGCGTCGCCGTCATCGTCGAGGCGCTGACCGACAACCGCAACCGCGCCGCCTCCGACATCCGCTCCTTCTTCACCAAGTCGGGCGGAAATCTCGGCGAAACCGGCTCGGTCTCCTTCATGTTCGACCGCACCGGCATCATCGAATATGACCGCAGTGTCGCTTCCGATGACGCGGTGCTGGATGCCGCGATCGAGGCCGGCGCCGATGACGTGATCTCCGGCGAAGGCGGCCACGAGATCTACGCCTCGACCGAAAGCTATCGCGACGTCGCCAAGGCGCTGGAAGCCAAGTTCGGCGAGCCGCGCAAGGCCGCGCTGATCTGGAAGCCGCAGAACACGGTCGCGGTCGACGACGAAACCGGCGAGAAGCTGCTCAAGCTGATGGATCTGCTCAACGAGCACGACGACGTCCAGAACGTCTACGCCAATTTCGAGGTGTCGGACGCGCTTGTTGCGAAGATGGGCGGGTAGTAGGTCCGCTCGGGCGGTGTGCTCCCTCGCCCCGCTCTTGCGGGGAGAGGGTTGGGGTGAGGGGCTCTCTCCACGTACTCGGGGACAGTCGGATTCGCGGAGAGTCCCCCTCACCCGGAATTCGCGCTTTCAGCGCGTATTCCGGCCTCTCCCCGCAAGCGGGGAGAGGCGAAGAGCCACTTCCCCTGTTACTTTCGTTCTGTTTCTGTTTCGCTTCCAGCGGCCAGCCGCTATCACTGGCCCATGACTGCGCTCCCGATTCGTGGCCCCGTTCGCATCCTCGGCATCGACCCCGGCCTGCGCCGCACCGGCTGGGGCGTGATCGAGGCTGAGGGCAATCGCCTGATCTACGTCGCCTGCGGCTCGGTGGAACCGCCGGACGATCTGCCCTTGTCGAGCCGGCTGCTCGCGATCCATGAAGGGCTCGCGTCCGTCCTGTCCAATCACCAGCCGATGGAAGCCGCGGTCGAGCAGACGTTCGTCAACAAGGACGGCGTTGCGACGCTGAAGCTCGGCCAGGCCCGCGGCGTCGCCATGCTGGCGCCCGCAATGTTCGGCATCAGTGTCGCCGAATACGCGCCGAACCAGGTCAAGAAGACGGTGGTCGGCGCCGGCCACGCCGACAAGCAACAGATCGCGATGATGCTGAAGATATTGCTGCCGAAAGCCGAGCCGCCGTCCGCTGATGCTGCCGACGCACTCGCCATCGCCATCACCCACGCCCATCACCGCCAGAGCACGGCGCTCCGGCTGAAGGTGGCGGGACTATGATCGGCAAGCTCAAGGGCCTGATCGATACCTACGGCGAGGATTTCGTCATCCTCGACGTCGGCGGCGTCGGTTACCAGGTGCACTGCTCGTCGCGCACGCTGCAACATCTGCCTTCGCCCGGCGAAGCCGCCGTGCTGTCGATCGAGACTTACGTCCGCGAGGATCAAATAAAGCTGTTCGGCTTCCGTACCGACCAGGAGCGCGAATGGTTTCGCCTGCTGCAGACCGTGCAGGGCGTCGGTGCCAAGGTCGCGCTCGCCGTGCTCGGCACGCTACAGCCTTCCGATCTCGCCAATGCCATCGCGCTGCGCGACAAGGCCGCGGTGTCGCGGACGCCCGGCGTCGGCCCCAAGGTCGCCGAGCGCATCGTCACCGAATTGAAGGACAAGGCGCCGGCCTTCGCCAATGTCGATCCGGCCGTCGTGCATCTCGCCGGCGCCGTCGACGACCAGCGCGCGCCGCGCCCGGTGGCGGATGCGATCTCCGCGCTGGTCAATCTCGGTTATGGCCAGCCGCAGGCCGCCGCGGCGATTGCGTCGGCCTCGCGCAGCGCGGGTGAAGGCGCCGAGACGGCGCAGCTCATTCGCCTCGGCCTGAAGGAACTGGCGAAGTGAGCGATCCCAAGGCCAATCGCATGGTCTCGCCCGAGCGCCGCAGCGATGATGTCGGCGACACCGCGCTGCGCCCGCAATCGCTGTCCGATTTCGTCGGCCAGCAGCAGGCGCGCAAGAACCTCTCGATCTTCATCGAGGCGGCGCGCAAGCGCGGCGAGGCGCTGGATCATGTGCTGTTCGTAGGTCCCCCCGGCCTCGGCAAGACCACGCTGGCGCAGATCGTGGCCAAGGAGCTCGGCGTCGGCTTTCGTGCGACGTCGGGCCCGGTGATCGCCAAGGCCGGCGATCTCGCCGCGCTGCTCACCAATCTCGAAGAGCGCGACGTGCTTTTCATCGACGAGATCCATCGCCTGAGCCCGGCGGTCGAGGAAGTGCTCTATCCCGCGATGGAGGATTTTCAGCTCGACCTCATCATCGGCGAGGGCCCGGCGGCGCGCTCGGTGAAGATCGAGCTGTCGAAATTCACCCTCGTCGGCGCCACCACGCGCGCCGGCCTGCTCACCAACCCCTTGCGCGACCGCTTCGGCATTCCGGTCCGGCTCAATTTCTACACGATCGAGGAGCTCGAGAGCATCGTCAGCCGCGGCGCACGCGTGCTCAATGTCGGCATGAGCGCGGACGGCGCCAACGAGATCGCGCGCCGCGCCCGCGGTACGCCGCGTATCGCAGGGCGGCTGCTGCGTCGCGTGCGCGATTTTGCCTCGGCCGCCGATGCCGCCTCGATCGACCGCAAGATCGCCGATCATGCATTGAGCGCACTCGAGGTGGACGCCGCGGGCCTGGATGCCATGGACCGGCGCTATCTCTCGACCATCGCGCTCAACTATGGCGGCGGTCCCGTCGGCGTCGAGACGATGGCCGCGGCGCTGTCCGAGCCGCGCGATGCGATCGAGGACATCATCGAGCCCTATCTGATCCAGTGCGGCTATCTCCAGCGTACTCCGCGCGGCCGCCTGCTCACCTCGCACGCTTTCCGCCATCTCGGTCTCGCCGAGCCCAATCGCGATGCGGCACAGTTCGGCCTGTTCGGCACCGACGAAAGCGACGACTGATCGCCGCAGCCGATGAACCCGGCGGTTTCATTCCATCACTAATCCGAACGCGCGGCGAACGGGATCGCCGCGGATGGATTGGAGTGGGAAGGAATGGCGCCAGCGGACAATAGCGGATTGCTCGAGACCGTCGCGGCGGCGCCGCAACTGCGTACGCCCGACGAGACCGAGGCATTCCTCGATTCCCTGCCGCTCGGCGAACTGGCGTCGATGTGGTGTGCGCTTCAGCGCGTCAGCCGGCGCGACCAGGCCGGCAGCATCTGGGCCATCAAACTCTATTTCGACCATCTGCCGCATCGCCTGCCGCAGGCCGCGCTCGATCTCGTGCTGGAGGTGCTGAAGACGGAGGCCGACAAGTCTACGGTGATGCAGCTCAACGACAAGTTCCTGCTGGCGCTGCTCTATGCGCACGGCCCGGACGTGATCGCGCGGATCGAGCGCGAAGCCGCGCACAATGACCGGCTGCGCTGGCTGCTCGGCGGCGTGCATGGCGGTCCCGACGACCCCTTGATGCCCCGCATCGCGCGCATCGCCGACAGCGAGGCCTGGCAGGCCGATCATCTGGCGCAGCGCACGCCGCGCGAGCCACTCGATTGCGCCAGCATGTCGGTTTCCGAGCTCGCCCGCGCCTGGGTCGAGCAATATTCGAGGTCCGAGCGCGACCAGGATGGCAATCTGTTCACGATCATGGATTTCGAGCGCGACCTGCGCGAGGACGATCCCGATAGGATGATCGATCTGATCCTGGAGATCCTGAAGATCGAGTCCAATCCGGTGCTGCTGGCACTGCTGGCCGCGGGGCCTCTCGAGGACGTGATCAGCGCCGGCACGATCGACCGCATCGAGCGCGAGGCCAGGATCAACGAACGTTTTCGTGATCTGCTCGGCGGTGTCTGGTATTACCGGGCGTCCGACGAGCTGAAGACGCGGCTGGATGCGCTGGTCGGCGAGAGCCGCTGGTAGGTTTGTGCAGGCCTCTGCACGCAGATGCAGACGGTCTGCACGAGCCTACCCCAATTCCGCTCCAATCGGACCGCATCAAGAAGCTGCATCACCATCGGGCTTCCATGATCACACGGCGTCGTTTCATCCGGTCCATCGGGGCCTTGTCAGCCCTCGGCGTATCGAGCGCGGCCTACGGTGTCGGCGTCGAACCGATGCTGCGGCTCCGCGTCACCCGCTATCATCCGACCCCGCGGCAATGGCCGGCGGATTTTCCGCTGAAGATTGCCGCGATCGCCGACATCCATGCCTGCGATCCCTGGATGTCGCTGGAGCGCATAGAAGGCATCGTCGATCGCACCAACGCGCTCAAGCCCGACCTCATCGTGCTGCTCGGCGATTATGTCGCCGGCCTTCACCAGGTCACGCGCTTCATTCCGTCGAGCGAATGGGCGAGGGTGCTCGCCGGCCTGAAAGCGCCGCTCGGCGTTCACGCCGTCATGGGTAATCACGACTATTGGGTCGACAGGGCCGTGCAGCAGGCCGGGCAAGGACCGACGGTCGCGCACCGCGCGCTGGAGGCGGCCGGCATTCCCGTCTACGAGAACGACGCCGTGCGCCTCAGCAAGGACGGCCGCTCCTTCTGGCTCGCCGGGCTCGGCGATCAGCTCGCCTTCCTGCCGGCGCGGCGCTTCCGCAGCACGGGGCGCTTCGGCGCCGACGATCTCACGGCAACGCTCGCCAAGGTCACCGACGATGCGCCCGTCATCCTGCTCGCACACGAGCCCAACATCGCACCGCGCGTGCCCGCACGCGTCGCGCTGCAACTGTCCGGCCACACCCATGGCGGCCAGGTCCGCCTGCTCGGCTGGTCGCCGGCCGTTCCGAAGCAGCAGGGGCTGCGGCTCGCCTATGGTCACGTCAGGCTGAAATGCGACGTCATCATCTCCGGCGGGCTCGGCTGCAGCATCATGCCGGTCCGCGTCGGGGTGCCGCCGGAGATCGTCGAGGTGACGCTGGGGCGGGCCGCGCCGGTGGTGTCTTAGTATTGTTGTCTGTGATTGTGCGGCGGCGACCGAAGCGCTAGCATCGCACGATGGAGCGAACCTCCGAAAACATTGAGCAACTGCGCGCGCTTAGATCTGCCATTGATGAAGGAATGGCCGATGTAGCGGCGGATCGTGTTGTGCCCTGGAATCTGGAAGAGTTTCTCGATGAAGCTCGCAGACAGAGAAGCTCTAAGCCAAAATGACTGCCCATCTCGACGGCGAGATCCGCGACGGCCGCCACCACATGCAGGTCCGCGTCTACTACGAGGACACGGATTTCTCTGACTTGACGTTATCATAGTAGACGAACGCACTGATCTCTCTCGTCTTGCGTCGATTTTCGGGGAAAAGATTCATGCTAGAAAGGGAAGCGCTGTTCAGGTACGGAGTATATTCGTAGGGCATCCGCTTGCGAACCGGATGCACTACGATGCTGTCGATCAAGTTGCGAAAGGCGACGCGGGTTTCGATAGCCTTCGGATTAATCTTCAGCGCGGTGACCAGTCTCTTGGCCTCCGAATGATATCGGTCACCGAACTTTGGATGGTCGAACGGGATCACGTTTTCGCTGCCACTACCCAGCAGCCGCAAGCGCTCCTTAACGGTTTCCCGCTCCACATCGCACTCATCGATCCGCTTGAGCAACTCATCCGGCTTGCGACGGCTGTTTGCGATGGCATATGACAAGCGTTCGATCTCAGTGGTCAACGTACGGAGTCTACGCTCTAAATTTGCGTGTTCGCTGTTCTTTTTCCGATCGTTCTTACGCTCCTCCTTCCAAGCACGCATCGCCTCTTCAATCGCTTTGGGCGAAAGCAATTTTAATTCCATTTTGCTTGAGACATCCTCAAGTAGCACGTCCATGTCAAAGCTCCGGGTGTGCTCACACGTGCCTCGTTGATGCGCATTGGCGCATGCGGCGCGCGGAGCGCCATTCCTGGAGGATTGAGCGATTCGCATATTCCCGTTGCAGACACCACACCGGAGGACCCCAGCAAGTGGGTGCTCATTATTGCGCGGGATCACAGGACGGCGCCGCGGCTTGCCCGTCGGTCCGAACATATGGATGGCGCGGCCGCTGCGAACCTTCTGCGCCCTCTCCCAAAGCACTTGCGGAACAATCCGCAGCTCGGGCTTCTTGACAATGATGTGCCGGTCGTCCGGATTGCGGCGTTTCTGTTTCTTCTGCGTTTCCGGGTTCAGAATTGTTGATCGAACGTTCCAATGTATTTCGCCGATATACAGCTCGTTGCCGATAATGCCGCGACCGTGGCGACCGCCAGTTATGCACTGATGATTCCAGGTCGTGCGACCAGCCTTGTTCTTGTGACGGGTGGCGCCAGGCGAGGGCAAGCCTTGGCGCGTGAGATCGGCCGCAATATCTCGGGTTGAACGCCCCGATACATATTCGGTGAAGATGCGGACCACGATTTTCGCTTCGTTCTCATCGATCACGCGCTCACCGGGCGCGCCCGGCCTTGGCCGGTAACCGTAAGCGTATGAGCCAGGAATTCTTCCACTAGCGACAGCATTATCATGGCCACGCCGAACCTTGTCGGCGAGCTGCGGCTTATAAATCGTGTTGTAGAGACTTGCGATGCTGATGTCGGTGGCAGTCGCGTAAACGCCTTTCTGATCCATCAGCTCAACGCCATTGAACTCGAAAACTTGCTTGAGACGCTGGATGGTTGCGGGATCGCGCGACAGGCGATCGAAATGCTCAACGATCACAACATCAAAATCATGGTTTCGCACGCCATTGAGCAATTGCTGATAGCCATCCCTCGCATTTTCGGTTAGGCCAGACTTCGCGGCATCAGCAAATGCACCGATGACATCTAGGTCGTTGCGTGCCGCGATCTTCCGGCAGAGCAATAGCTGACCGTCAATCGAGGTCGCCTTTTGCATGTCGCTCGAATAGCGGGCGTATAACACGGCCCTCTTTTTTATTGGCCTCGTCATCATGCCCTTCCTCCTTTCGGCTGCTCCAAACCGTCGTTTTCGTCTCGCGCAATCTGCCGTCCGATGGCGCGCGCCAGCTCAAGCCAAACTTCCTCATTGTCAGGATTATCCCAACCCTGAGGGTGGGAAGGATCAAGCGGTCGGATGATCGCCTTCTGCCTCCGAGGCGATCGGATTCGAGTACGCATATGGACCGACCGGCAAACGTTAACGTAAATTGTCGCCCAGCGCGATAGCTGGGCTGTGATCACTTGCGGTGCCTGCTTCTGTTATTCGGAGCGTCGATCGCGCCGGCAGAGACCCCTCGCTGATTTCACAATTTTCGTCGGCGTGGTGTTCAGGTTCAGATCGTCCTTCAACCACATCTTTCGTCAGCCTTGGCCGTGCGCCGACAGAAATCACAGAAGGTCCACACTTGACGTTTGCCTCTGGAGTGCTCACGGAAGTCTCGATCTGAGTAATTGTGGGTCCAATCATGTTGACCGCTGCAGCGGTCAATGAAAATGAGAGTTTTCTGGTGTCGCGGTGCTCCACATCGGGCGTTAGCGCATTCCTGCGATAGCGGTCGTAGGCGAGAGAATTCTTGCCAAACAAGGCGGAGTAAAAAAACTTGCGCCTGACGGCGACGAAAGTCCGTGCCCGTGTCCATATTTAGCGGTGCAGTTATCCGCTCCGTCTGATGCCAGCGGTTGCCGCAGACGAGACGGCTTCATTGATCAGTGAAATCCGGCGGTCGGCCGACAAATCGTGGCGCACGACGCTAGATGCGGTTGTCCTGATCTGAGTATACGCACGGAGGAATTGCTGAGACGCCGCCTGTTTTAGCCACTACCTTCGTCGCTTGGGGAGATATGGAAGACCACAAGGGAGGCCTTCTTCGGCCGGTGCCGCAAAATGCGGTGGAGTCTGAAAAGACAATCTTTTTGCAGGAGCCCATCCAATCGCGAAAATTTTCCACGAACCGGCCTCGCAAGCGCTGATCTTCACCGTGGAAACGCGTCTGATGGGCCGATGCGGCGGCTTGTTGCTCCCGGTGGATTGCGTTGCTTCAATCCTTGTCGTCTCCGAGGAAGCGCAGGTCAGCAGATAATCGTTCGCCGCCTTCTGATCGTCGCCCGAACCAAGGAGCCGATTGGCCGCCGGCAGGGCACTCACAGCGGTGAGCGAGTAAGCAGTACCTGCTCTCCATTGTCCCCCCGCCCTCTATACAAGCCTTATTGCCGGCCTGGTCGGCGTGTTCTACTGGGGTCTTCCCGGACTCTGACACCATTGATTGGTGTGCTGTTCGCGGAAGTGGTGCGAGTCACTGTCTTCGTCGCCTCCGCAATCACGGGCGTCCTGACGCTGCGAGTTGAACCGACTAACGGGTAGTGTCTCAGTTCGAAATTTAGCGAGACTTTGTCGGGGGCGCGGATGAAAAAGAGGAACTTTCTCAGTGACCGTCAATCTCGCGCATGAGCAGGTAGCGCCGCAGCACTGCCGCCGCCTCCTGCTCTGAGACTCCGCTCGTTTGCTTGCTGGGCTGGCCGTCGATGATCGGCGAGTAGGCTGCCGCCTGCCGTATGACCGCGTGAAGGTGCCGCATCTCGTCATCGGTCATGCGCCGGTTGAAGTAGAAGCAAAGCGTCTTCTCGCTTTCGGCATCGCGGCCAGCGGCGGGGCAGCGCAGCGGCTCCTGTTTCGCGCCGCTGACAAGCCGCAGCGCGGGCCCGGGGTGCGGTGTTCCGGTCTTGGGGGTGTCGGACACGGGACGATCTCTCTCAACGTGTGGGTGAGGCTACGGGCGGAGTTTTGGGCAGGCGGCAGGCGCGCTTCTCCGCATCCACGGCGATCGCCGAGAGCGTTTCGTTCTGATCAATGAGAAGAGAGATCGCCTTCGTCGCCCAGTCCTCGTAGGTCAGGGTGCCGGTTTCCCACAAGAAGACAAGCGCGCGGGCGACCGCGTTATGGCGGGATAGTTCCTGCAGCTTGCAGAAAAGCTCGGCGTTCATTTGTACGGGCATGATCTTCTCTTCGTCAGTGTCGGGGTTTTCAGTCGACACTAGTCCAAGCAATGCCGGCTCGAGTCTGTCGGCGCGATCTTTCGTGATCTCACGTTCGGCACGCAACACGCGCTCACCGAGTTCGCCGAGGGCTTTTCGCTGCCTAGCGAGCTGCTTCTGCAGATACGCCATGCTGATCTATGCTCGCTCTGTTTTGTCATCGCGGGCGATCCTGCGTCAGTCGTCGGTGTGTGAGCCGAGTATGCGGAGCCGGAGCATCCCCTTCGTTTCTGCCATCGTTTCGGGGCATTTAACACCACAACCGGTTCCATAATCGGCGCCGATGGGCCACCTTTTGCCGTCTTTCTGCATGATCGGCGGAGGGTTAATAAACCCGGGTGGCGCTCACCCCTCATCTGGCGGTCCTTGCAGTTTTTCCAGTTGCGCCGGGTCCCAACGAAATCCCTTCAGGCGATAGGGCGGCGCGCGCGGGATTTCGGAGGCACAATGGTGGACCCAGTAGCTGCAACTCTCTGGTGCTTTTCGTGGTCTGTTTCAAAAACCGCTTGCATCTCGCGGGGCGTCCACAGATGGGTTCAGGGCCTAGTCACGTGAATCTAAAGTTCGCCACATAAAGTCTGCTGGGCTTTGTGGCAGAAGCGTTTGACGGAAGCCAAAATCTGGTCTGCGGACTTGGTCCATTTGAAGGGCTTCGGGTTTTGGTTGTGCAGGTCGATGAAGGTGCGGATGTCGGCCTCGAGCTGCCTGACGGAGGTGTGAACACCTCGCTGGATCTGCTTTCTGGTGAGTTCAGCGAACCAGCGCTCGACCTGATTGATCCATGAGGCGGAAGTCGGCGTGAAGTGGACATGATAGTGCGGCCGTCGGGCGAGCCACGCTTTGATCTGGGGGGTCTTGTGGGTGGCGTAGTTGTCCATGACGATATGGACATCGAGCCCCTCAGGGATTTGAGCGTCGATCTCTTTGAGGAACTTCAAGAACTCGACCGCCCGATGGCGCTTGTAGCATTTGCCAATGACAAACCCGGAAGCGATATCGAGCGCGGCAAAAAGTGTGGTCGTACCATGCCGCACGTAGCTGTGCGTGCGACGTTCCGGCACGCCAGGCATCATCGGCAAGACCGGTTGCTCGCGATCGAGTGCCTGAATCTGGCTCTTCTCATCGATGCTGAGGACAACGGCTCGGTTCGGTGGGGACAGGTAAAGCCCGACAATATCGCGCACTTTGTCGACGAACAGCGGATCGCTCGACAGCTTGAATGTCTGGCTGCGGTGCGGCTGCAAGCCGAACGCCGTCCACATTCGGCGGATCGTGGTGTGAGAAAAGCCAGTTTCCGCAGCCATCGAGCGGATCGACCAGTGCGTCGCGTCGGGCGGCGTTGTACGCAACGTCCGCTCGATTACCTCAGCAACCTGATCGTCGTTGATGGTGCGAGGGCGGCCAGGGCGGGCTTCGTCAAGCAGGCCATCACAGCGATCCTTCAAAAATCGGCGGCGCCACTTGCCAACGGTGTGTTCATGGAGGCCAAGTTCGGCAGCCACAGACTTGCTTGGCAAGCCATCTGCACACCGCAGGATCGCGCGGCACCGCTCAGATAGCGACCGGGCCACACGATGACGACGAACCTGCCTCTCCAAGTACGCCCGCTCCTGCGGACTCAGCACCAACGGCGCGATCGGCCGGCCTTTCCCACCTGCATTCGCCACAAGCGCTCTCCTCTCTCGAGATTCGAGCTATCAACTAATGTGACGAACTTGCGTTCCGGATGACTAGCACTACTTTGGCAGAATGTGTTTTGGCCGCTGTTTTTCAAGGATTTGCTTTCGGCAATATGGGCATTGCTGAGGCGGCGGCCGAAGGATGAGATCGACGATGGCATGGCGTACGGCGGGCATGGTTGGTTGAGGCGGAGGCCCGTTGATTCTTTTTTTTCCGCCCCGCGTATGCGAGGCGACGATGTTGCAGGAAGGCGTAGGCAATCATTGTCATAAGGGCGTGGCGATGAAGACCTTGCCATGATCGCCCTTCGAAGTGATCAAGTCCAAGCTCCTCCTTCAACTGTTGATGCGCCTGCTCACAAATCCACCGTGCCTTGATGGTGGCGGCCAGCGTGCGCAGATCCGTCGTCGCCGGAAGATTGGCGAGATAGTATTTGCTCTCCCCGGAGGCACGTTGCTCGCCAATGAGCCAGACTTCGTCGCCTGGGAGATGCTGCTGACCTTTATCCCATATCCGCTGCGGAGGGCCGTCGGCGGTGCGGACACGGAGGGCAGCAAATCGGGCTTTGAGCCGACCTTTCGTCCCGCTACGCCAACTCACGGTTTTCCATTTGGCGCTGGCCAGCATTTGTTCTGCCGCAATCGATAAGATATCGGGCACGTGGTGCTTTCGTGGTTTGCCACGGACTTTGGTGATCGGCCAAATGAGCTTCACATCGACGGGATACACTTTCTGGTGCCGAGGGATACCGACCGCCCAGGCCAGCCCGCGCTCTGTTAGCCCTTGTCGAAACGGTGCGCTGAGGCCGTATCCTGCATCCGCCAGCACACATCCAAAGCGCATGTTGGCTGCCATCGCGCGGTCAATCTCGGCCAAAGCGATCTCCGGCTTGGACCGTGGCGTTCGGTGTTCGATTGGCACGCGAGCGCGCTTCAAACGGGGCATGTCGCTTGTCCAGCTGTCAGGCAGAAAGAGACGTAACGCGACCATCACTGGCACTTCGCCGCGCGCAAGCGTTAAAGACACCAGCGTTTGGCAATTTGCAGTTTTACCGAGAGCCGATGCGTATTGCGCCGCAACACCGACCGATCGCTCACCCTTCTTCGGCAGTGAGGTGTCATCAATAACCAGCACCGCATCCCTGCCGCCGACGAGTCGGTCCGCCTGGTTGAGCAGCTCTGTCTCCAGCGGCGTCGCGTCCCAGACACCGTCGGCAATGAAATGGTGCAACTGGTCGTAGTTGCTCGTGACAAGGCGTTCCGCCATCGGCTGAACGCTCTTGCGATCGCCAGGACCGATCAATCCCGCAACATACAGAGGACACATCCGCTGCCGGGTCTTATGACCCAGCCGGTCCAAGAACGGCATCAGCCAGCGTTCGAGTTCGTCTTCCCATCCCGGCATGGTCAGCCCTCCAAGAGCCGACCACCCATGAATCATTGAAAAATTGATTCGGGAATCCTATAAAACGCGGCAAAATCAACAATCTGCCAAAGTAGTGCTAGGGTCCAGACTCAATTGAGCCAATATGCGACGAGAGCGGCGAGATGAACAGCGGCCAAAAAATTACGGGCGAGCTTGTCATATCGCGTGGCGATGCGCCGGAAGTCCTTGAGCCTGCAAAAGCAGCGTTCGATGACATTTCGTCCTTTGTAGGCGCGTTTGTTGAAGCGATGGATGACGACACGGTTAGATTTATTGGGGATTACGGGCTTGGCGCCACGACGAATGATTGCGCCGCGAAGCTTGTCGCCATCATACCCTTTGTCGGCGAGGAGCACGCTCATGGGTGGCGCGAGCGCCAGGACATCGGGAGCCGCAGCGATATCGGCATCCTGGCCTGGAGTCAGATGCAGGACGACCGGCCGGCAGAGCGGATCGCTCAGCGCATGGATTTTTGTCGTGCGGCCTCCGCGCGAGCGGCCGATTGCTTGATTGTGCTCCCCCCTTTTCCGCCGGAGGCACACCGGTGAGCTTTAATCGAGGTCGAGTCGAGCGACAGTACGACGCCGTCTTCGCCAGGCTTGGCCAGCGCTTCGAAGATTGCGCACCATCGTCCTCGCTTGGCCCAGCGATTGAAGCGATTGTAGATCGTCGTGTAAGGGCCGTATTCACGTGGACAATCACGCCATCGTGCACCCGATTGCAGCATGTGAATGATGCCGCTGACGATGCGTCGGTCGTCGTCCCGATCCGGCCCCGTCAGTCCCCTCGGCAGATGCGGTTCGATACGCGCCCATTGCCTGTCGTTCAGCCAAAACAAACCAGCGCGCATTCTCTCGCCCCCGAATCAACACGTAGGCAAGAGAATCACGTGGCGCTATTTAGGTACAGACCCTAGTTCTACTTGGTGGGAAACAGGCTCTCCACGATTCGAAAGTCAGAAAGTTATTCGTCACGCAATCGCGCGAGACATCGGCACGACCACGCCGTCCGCAGCGCGCTTGCCATCGGAGAACGCGGCCCAATCAGCCATCATCGTGCGCCGCTTCGACCGCGCCGATATAGGTCTTGATGGACATGGTGCAATCGGGGTTCTTCGAAATCGTGCCTGACGGTGGCGTTGCAGGCAAGTCTAACTAGGGAAAACGAGCCCTCCCTCAATCGGCTCGGTGGTCCCACAACTCGGGGCGGCTGCCCCGGCAGATGATACGTCAGTAGTGGCCGAGACGTCTGATTTGGAAGCGCTGTCACACGCCTACGTAATAGGCCTCACCTCGGTCCCTGCGTGTAACGACCACGCAGGTTGTACCCCGCAGCAGAGGTTGAGCACTCGCCAGATCTTTTGCTAAGCGTTCTGCCGCACGGAAGGCCTGCAGCTCGTCTTCGAATGCTAACCCGCCGGGGTCGTCGACATTCTGCTTGCCTGCCAGATTAAAGTAGAAACGGGCCATTCGTTCGCTCGCTTCGTTGCCCCACGGGAATAATGATAGTATTGGGCAATTAAGCAGAAGTTCTCTGATGTAGGGCCTCATGATGCCGAAATTCTGCGAATGATTGGCGAAATGCGAAGCGCTTTCGTGCGTGGGCTTTGGAACGGATTGAGCCCGCACGAATTGCTGCCGACGCCGAGAACGCCTCGTTCTATGGTCCAGAGATGCAGTGCTATTTGTTCTGCTCGGCTGCGCTGGCCGAAACCGCTGCAAAGCGGATGCTGCGTCCTATCGGCTGGCGAAGGCTGTCTGCCAAATCATCACCACGTTTCATGGCACAGAGCGAGATACGTTATCGATCGGATTCCACGGGGCGCGACAACACGGCCGGACCCAAGCTGATTGAGCAGAAAGACGGCGGATCACAACCATCAAACGCTGCTAAGCGTCATGGTTGCAATGCTAAAGTGCCTCGCCGACCGGCTGGGGGAACAACGTGGTTAAGGCAATTCGCAACACCGTCATGGCACTTACTTTTGTCGGCGTCGCCGGCAGCAACATGTTTTGGAATTTCATGAATGATTATATCGCCTGCGGCCTTGCGCTGGCGGCTTCAGTCACCGCCGGCTTTTGCGTTGAGCGCGTCTTCATCGAGCGGTCCCGTCGCGAGATGATCCGCCTCCACGGCGCGGACTGGCATTCGGCGGAGGACCGACAGCCCGGCGCATGAACGCCACTCCGCGCACGCTCGTCATCTTCATCATTGGATTCTTCGCATTCGATCCGAGGGGCCTGCCCTGATGACAAAGCCGTCCCAACCATTCCGGATCGCTCGCATCGAGCGGCTAGTGGAGCTGCTTGAGGCAGACTACAGAATGGCAGTTGATCCGAATACCAGTGAGAGCAACACGAAATCGGGGGCGTCCGATCCGGAGGTGCTTGATTGCCAAGTGCTACCCGGTCCTGATCCAGGAGGATGCGAGCAGGCGCCTTCGTTGCGAGCGAACCCTACGGCATGGAGGTCTCGACCAAGGCGGTCGGCACGCCCGAGGAAGCGATAACGATCTGGAACGGCGACCGCCACAAGCTGACCCCGACGTAATCGAGCTACGCACTGACCAAGGGGCCGCGCTTGGCTAGAGCTGGTTTGTGCAGCAGCGCCAGGAGTGGATTCGGAAACCTTGCGCGTGTTCGGCTTCATCAACCGCGAGCACAAAGTCAAAATCTCGACGCCGCAGGGCTCGAGCGACGTGCAGTTGTTTCAGCGGCGGCGTTCGGGCGTGATATATTTCAGCGCTTCCGCCAAGCGCTACCAGCCGGTGATCGAGATTGCCTCCGGCATCGAGCCGGTGCAGCTGAGAAGGAGAGGCGACCGTCAAGGCGCCGCGTTCGTCGAGACAGTTGGCCGTCAGGTCGATGTGGACGGACTGCAAGTGATCCTTGGTCTTGGGCATGAGGAGCAGGCGGTATTGTTCAAAGGTGATAAGCGCTTCCTCCTTGGGCCACGTGACCTGGTTATCCACGCCGATCTGGAGAGGTGGGAGCCGTTGCGGGACGCAGAGTGTTTCCGGCAACACTCCTGCTCGGCTTCCTCGGGGGCGTACTCTGAGGCGTCGCCGTCAAGCAGCGCGAAAAAGCGCGCGGGCAGCTCACATTTCCCGAGCCAGCCGGCGAAAGTACTCTTGAGTAAACGACATTTCGCCCAATGCCGGCCCGCCCATCCGGTTGCGGTCAGGATCGAAATCCACTTCGCGCCCCATTGAGAGGAGCGAGACAGCTTCCCTTGGTACAAAATAGGCGCGCCGCTTTTCTCCGTTGCGCTGGTAGACTAGGCCTGCACCAATGGGCCTCACAACTCGCCGGCGCGGCGACGGCACTGCTTGCTGGCGTTGCCGTCGCAAATGCGAGCCACTGCTCTCGCAAGAATGTGCTCGGCACGTCGCGCGTGATCGCTGTCGATGCGAAGGAATATCCACGCGTCGGGCGAAGAGCGTTTCCCAGACGTTGCGCTTGGCCGACCGTGAAGTTGTGCTCACTTTCGAGACGGGCCCAGGCCGCCGAACACACAGAGGGTGCTCGTCGCCGGTTGGATGCACGCCGGCGTTCATTCGGCCCATATGCTTCTGCGATGGATCTTCGCAATCGTCTCCACCACCAGCATCCCAACCTCCCCGCGGCGCCTCAAGGCCGCGCGATACGCCAAGCTCGATGCCGGTCTGAACCCTCAAAGTTCCGGCTGTAAAATAGGAGCCTCGCCCCTATGGAGATAGGGGCGAGGCTGCTCCCTGCCCCCGGCGGGAGCCGCGCTGCAAAGAACAGCGCGCTACGGCGCAACGTTCGTTTCCCTCCGGGGCTGGTCGTTCGGTGGGCCGACAGAGACTCAGGCGCGTTCCGATTTTCGGTCCTCGGCGGCTCTTACGACGTTGCGCAACGCAATTTCAGAAAGGCGAATAACCAGCTGTTTGAGACGAGCAATCTGTTGCTTGCAGTGCTCCAGCTCGAGCTGTTCGTCCGTCATCACCGATACTTCATGGCGATTTCCGTTGTCGTCATGATTCATATCGAACCTTTTCCGAGCAAGTGAGTACGAACGAAGAGTTTCCCTGTGCTCGCCAACCATTAATAGCCAAATCAGGGCGGTGGCGACAAACACAGCACGGGACGTACGAACGATCCCGTTACTCGCCCGAGCGTGTTGCTTCGGCCACAGATTTGAACGTTATGTACAAAATATCGTCCGCTCGGCTATGACTCTCGTGCTTTACGCAGCGGTCGCATCGCATTCTCCCCCATTAGAAGCTCGGAATCCCGCCCTTGGCCCTTTTCAGGATATTGAATGAGACCTATTGCAAAATGCCTCGACACCGGAAATCTACTTTAACGCTGTACTGCGCCGAATTCGCATGCGGGATGCTAAGGCCTCTATCGCTTTGGTGCTTCCATCTCGGAGGGGGCGGACACTTCCAAGCCCGGCGCAGCAGAACCTTGAAAACGTATTGATCAAATCTAGAACCTTATTGGGCGTCAGTTGCGATCGCAAACGCGACCGTCATTAACGAGAGGTGTGTGGGGTGTGCATCGAGATTGTTTGTTCCTGAATAGTGGCGAAGCTCCGCTTGACGATTATTCTCGAGCTTTCGAGCGAGCAGTACCTAATTATTCTAACACTGTGAGCGCGCTCGCCGAGCTGCGCTCGATTGAAACCCGGAGGCGCCATTCAACCCAGCCCAGCGCTTAAGTATTCATTACATTGGCCTCGGATTCTTGCGCTTGCAGCTAGCTTGATCAGTGGGTCGGCATAGTTTGCTGATCGGGAGGCTTGTTTGACATTCGGCAGTTGGCGCGAGTGGCAGCGGGGCAAACGGTCGACTGTCAGGCAACATCGGCAACCGTTCAGACGGGCGCCTTCCTGCCGATAACAGAGACGCAACTGCGCAGCAGGCCGAAACCACAAAAATGGTCGATCGCTTAGCCCTTCTCGCGACGGTACTGATCACTCCATCAAAGCTGGTCTCGATCTGTAAAGACGGAGTGGCAGATTGGGGAAGCACTTGTCGGATCGATGTAGCCAAGCTGAGAAACGTTGTCGCGATTGCGGAAGCTGGCGATAAGAGAAGTTCACTTCCTCGATGAAGTCGACGCTTCGGCGACCAACATGTGCCATCATAAAGCGGATCGCCGGCCGGTTTGACCACCTGCAATCTGCTACGGGCCTGTTCGGCTGCCTATTGCAATTATCGCCTGATCCGGTCGTCCGGCCATGAATGCACGGTGGCGGCGTCTCTGATCCTAAGGAAGCCTAGCGATCTGGTGAAGACGAACCGCCGGGACGCTGTTTCTCGCCCGAGTGCTACTCGCCGGCGAGGAAGCGTCCGGTCCCTGCACGTCGCGCAGCTCTGACAAGATTTCCCCAGCTTTCCACGGCAGCAGTTCAACGAGGACGGTTGATCGAGTGTTCCGTCAACCATGCGGGGGTGACGGGTCATGCAGGTAGGCGGAGCCCAAACTCCCTAGCGTGCAGGTTTATGGCCACTGCCGAACTATCCCGAACCGTTCTCCAGGAGATATTGTGAGAGCACACGATGATCCCGATACTCTGCGGGAAATCCTTAGAAGGCCAGCAGGGGGCCTATCCTCGACCGGGCATCCGACCGCGCGGCCGTGTTCGGCGCGATACTCCTCGGGCGAGATGTCGATCGCCAACGCCGAGATCGCCACCTGCACCCGCCTGAGACTAGTAACTGGACGACGAGAGGTTCACCGCGACTTTGCAAAGTGTGCGCGTATTTGTACGTTCCGTACAAAGTTTTGGCGCCACACCAAACGGATTCTCGAATGAGATTCTGCCGGCTTTAACAAATTGCCGGTAAATCCCGAGCGTTAGATCTTAGAAGGGCACGCACCGTGAAAACGCTAGTACACTTTTTACGCGATGAGTCCGGGGCTACTGCCATAGAATATGGGCTGATAGCGGCGGGTATTTCGCTTGCAATCATCGCGGTCGTGAATGGGCTAGGCACTAAACTCAATACGAAATTCGCTTCGATCAGCAGCTCTCTGAAATAATCAAAAGCCGCCTCCCTTGGCGACCTCTTTTCTCCACCGCATGTGCAAGAACAGCTCTAGTCAGAGGCGAGCTAGTTCTCTGAATTCGGCGGAACTTGAGAATTGGTGCGGCGAGGGGGTGAACGGATCGTCTCGATGCTGCTGCTCGGAAATTCTTGTTTTATCGGAACGCATTCGGCACCGAGCAAGAACGTAGGATTGGTTGTTTCGTTGGTTGACGAAAGACGAGGCGCGAACGGGCGGGCCAAGCCCTCCTTGAAAATACTGGTGGGCCCGGCAGAAGTCCCACCCTTCAACGAAATCAATCATTTAATTTTGTCTCGGCGCCACAACGGACCGCAGATGGACCAAAGGTTTTTAACGGAGTGTCTAGCCATGTCGCGCCTGTGCGCTGGCGCGGCCCGCCCGGTGGCCGGGCCCTGCGCCCTTGGCGCGCTGTGCGGCCTTCCTGCGGCCTTGGCCTGACGCCTTGCGCCGCCGCTCCCGCTGCCCATCCGCGTTTCAGCGGCCGTCGCCCGCGCATTGTGAGGGGGCGCAGGATGACTTCTGCCTCACGATTGATGCGGCGCGCACGCCTGATGGCGTCTCGCCGAAGCGTCGGCGGAACGAGCGATTGAAATGAGAACATCACCAAAGCCGACTGCAAACGCGATATCGATGATGGCCAAATGCAGATGGTGCGGGTCAGTCAACATCGCGAAGGCACGCTCAAGCCGACACCCTGCAAGGTGCTCGGTGAAGGACTTTCCCGTCCCTTCGAGCAATTTTTGCGCGTATCGCCGCGACATACCGAGCGCTCCAGCAACATTGTCCAGATCGAAGTTGGGATCGCCGAAGCGTTGCGCGACCTCCGCCAGGATCGCCTGCTGCTTGGCTGCCGGGCAGCCGGCACGGTCACGAATTTGACGCTGGCGCCACGCGGCCCAAATACTCGCAGCAGCCTTCCCCGGTCAACCAAACAAGCGGCGCCGACATCATAGACATGTTCCTGGCCAGCATTTGCAAATTGGACCGGGCCAGCTTCGACGATGTTCAGTCCGAATTGGTCACGGCTATCCTTGAGGTGGCGTTTGTGACGGATAAACTCCACCGGCGTGGTGACAATGCTACAAACGCCAACCGGGCCGAGCGGCAAGTAGGTGACATTGATACGTGGTCGGCCACCGCTGTGATCTATCACGTCCAAGGCGAGGTTCAGCCGCGCAAACTCTTCACGGAACGTGGAGAACCGTGTGCGCTCCGGCAGCATCTCAGTCGACCATCGCACAAGGGGAAATGACGTTGGCATGCCGGCCTTCCGTTTCGGTGCCCAACCACACAAGAACGACTGAGCCGCCCGAAAGAAATCTGTAAATTCCTCGAATGACGCTAAGACGTCTCAATAGACTATATCGGACCGCGCTTGGGTGCGGGTGTGAGGTGGATTACAGGGTAGGACTTCAAGAAAATGACGAGGAATTTCCCGTCAGGCTTTCGATGCTGACACGGTTCGCATCGAGATTGCAATGATGCGCGAAATGCCGGAAGGGCACGAAGAATTTGCGTGTGCAATTTTCAGGATGCGCATGTGTAATCCACGGCCGATACGACTGTCGTCACTCCTCAAAAGGTGGAGAGAACACCGCGCCTAAAGGCCGCCAACCGAGACAGCTTTACTCACTCTTAAATTCTGTGATCTTTCGATCCTCAAACCATAGCTCTACGTCGTAGCCGTCAGCCAAGCATCTGGCGCGCTTCTTGGCTTCGGTTTCGTCCTCGCACATTAGAACGATGCGAAGCGCGATATGCCCGTCGAGGTCCATGATATGTGCGCGGTACTCTTGCATCTGCTCCCTACGCGCTCGGTCGGCCTGAGACGACCTTATTGCTCAGGGGGTTGCAGACCCGGCGACGTCAGCCATTTGTCTAGATTAGAAGCGGTTTCAAGCTGGCGCAGTTTGCGTTCTAGAAGATCACGTTGCGGTCCCGGCTGCGTGTTTTCCAGCTCCGCTATGATGCGGGCTCGTTCCGCATTCAGGTTGTTGTTAATGTGGGATTGCGGGTGTCGTCCCATGGCACTCTCCTTTCCCTGCGTGAATTGGGAGGGAGCGCAACCGGCGTTCTCGTCACCGATCCAAAGCACGGTGATAGAACCAATGTGCACCCGGAACCGGAGCGACGCCAGAACAAAAGTTGACCCAGCAAACGTCTACGGGGGGTCAAAACGCGACTTGCGTTCTGGGTCGGCTCTCGGGCCGGACCGAACGGCCTTCCCTGCCGTTTGATGCCCCCGGCCGGTACGCTTCCTTCTCGTAGGGGGCACCGCCGGTCGATGGGGGGATCGGCTTCGCCCGCCGCCCTCAGGATGACGGCAAGGTCGGCATCCGCAAACATCAAACGAGCCGGATCGAACGGCGGGGCGAGCGGCGGATTTTTTAGCCGCCGCCGAAGCCAAGCCCACAGCTCCATGGGATAACCTGATTTGAGAATATGGGGACGCGGTACGCACTAAATTTTTGTACCGGGTGTGTGAACTGGTTCACATTGGCCCACCCTCATCAAGCACAGGGTGACGCTGGAGGACGAAGCTATGTCCAGCATCCCTGAGTGGCTCACGGTCGACCTGGTGATCATCGGCTTTTCGATTGCGATCATCGGGACCGTAGTCTGGATTGTTCCCTGACGTAGCTCAGTTTCGCAGCCTGGCATCCTTGGGCGCAGCGAGCTGAACACGGGCGGAAGCGATTGCCTGCGGGTTCTAGCCGCCATCGGCCCCGTCCCTGTCCGGCCCGGCGGCAGCTTCGCCGCCCGGTGCATTGCCCGCCGTCCTCAGAAGGTGGGCAATATCGGCATCCGAAATCGTGGAGCGAGCCGGATCAATCGCGACCAGCGGCGGCTCTCGGAGCCGACGCCAGAGCCAAGCGCGCAGCTCCAGCTTGTCGAGCCGTACCGCCGCCGCAACGAACGCCTCGAAGAACCGCTGGCGCTGCGCTGCGTCGAGCCGCGCCCAGCCTTCCAACGTTGCCTCAGCCAGATCAGTGCGCCGCATCTCCGTAAACCTCAAAATCGAATTCAGCATACGAAACCCGAAAAATGGAAACTGTAAATATGCTGAAGTGGCGCGGTCGCGCGGTCCCCGCGTTTAGCCCTGGCCCCCGAGGGACCCGAAAAGCGAATAGGATGGCGCGTGGTGCGCGTCAGAGCGCTGCGCGCTGCGCGCTTCGCATCAGGCCCGCTGCACTTAACCTCTCCCTGCCTTTCCTGAGCGCGACGGCGACGACGATGGTCTCGCCCGCGACCTTGGCCATTGCGCTGATGTGATCGTCAAGCGTGATCGAGACATCAGTCTTTGCTCATCTAAATCGAATCGCCCGCTGTGCAGGTAAGGGTTGGGCTTCCGCCTGGTTGGACGTCCACATTCGAGTAAGCTCGCGTCCTCAGTTGCATTGGGACGCCAGGCAACAGCGAACCGGACACAATGCCTTATCGGCGTCACGTTCAATCGGGCATCCTTTCGCACCGCCCCGGCCTCAATCGCCGACGGCGCAACCGTCGGCACCGGTCGAAACTCCCTTGACTTCGTGCCATTGGCGGTCCCGGCGGATGATCTTGGTTAGGCGCCCGTTCGCTCGTTCAAAATGCTGCTGATCGTGCGACGAGCCGCGACCTCTTCGCTCTACGCCGCAGCCCGGGACCCTGTTCGTTGAGATCAAAATTTAGATCAAAAATCCCATTCACGTCCAAGCGCGCGGCGACGATCAACTCTAAGGGCCGCGAGTAATAGCGACCGTGCCATTGTCCACGCCGATATCTCCGCGGAGACAGGGAACGGCCGGATTTGTGATTTCGTATTCTGGCCTTTCCGCCTTGCAGCGGCCGCGCCCGGGTCGAGCTTGAGGGGAGGGCGGTAACCTCCTGGAGAGCGGGAGGAAACGAATTGGATATGCAAGCAACACACCGACTTTGCTTTGTTGGGTTTTCCTCAGCGTCGTTTTTTATTGTTGGCGTTGGCATCGTCCTGCCGGCGTGGATTGGCTTCCACGCCGGCGGATCCAGTCTGGTTGGCCTTGTGCTGCTGACCTCGAGCGTCGCTGGATTGTTTCTGGCGCCCCTCAGCGGGTACATCGTCGACCGACATAGTTGGCTCACAGTCAGCGCGACGGGGCAAGCAATCAGGGCCTGCGGCCTTTTTGTGTTGGCCCTCGTGCAGCTCCTCCCGAGGACCTCTCGCGACCACTCCTTCGGCCATTCTCGGCGCGTTCGGTTAGCGCTGCTGGCCGGCGCGATGAGTGGTTGCTCCAGTCAATCGTTCCCGAGACCGAGCGCATGGCATTCAACATCCGCCTCTCCTTCTTCAATCAGGCCGGTCTTGCCCTCGGGACAGGTATGGCGGGCTATGCCATCGATCGTCTCGGCGGCGCTACCACAGCCGGCCTATCGGCCGGTATGGCTGTGGCCATTCTGCCTTTGCTCGGGAGGCTGACGGGAACCGAAAGCGGTCGCAGTTCGATAAAGGGCCTTACTCCGCTCTCCGCTTCGCGTGAAGCGTTCTGCTATCTTCTGAACGAACCGCAAAGCCTGTCCGCCGCGGTCACGGTGGGACTGGCCTTGCGGTGATCCAGATTACAAACCTATTGTTGCCTGATTTCGCTATTCATTCGCTTGGCGGCGGGAGCGATCTCTTCGGCATGCTCGAGATGACCGCCGCGATCGCCGGCATGGCCGCTCTTGCTCTTGCCGGGATACCTGCGCTTCGCCAGGAAACTGGCCCGAGCAACCGCCGCGGTTCTTGCAGGGGCCGCGGCCTCATTGGTTGTGCTGTCTTTTGTGACCAGCCCGCTGATGGCGATCGCGCTCTATGCTATAGCTGGAATGCTGTGAAGCCTGTCACGGGCCGCGGCCAACGGACATCTTTTGACCGTTGTGGATTCGGCCCTGATTGGGCGCGTCCAGGCCTTCACGACCCTGCTGACGGGCGGGCTCGGTGCGCTGATCTTCCTCCTTCCGACCCTATTTCCAAACGCAATTGAGGCCGCGCTTTATATGGCATCCGGAGTGACGATCCTCATCACTATCGCGCTCGTCGGTCTATGGACCCGCAGCCTGAGATACGCGGGCTCTCTGAAGAGCTGAACATTCAGAGTGGCTCATATTGACGCGTCTCTGCCGAACCGCTTCTGGCGGTCAAAAAGAGGCAAGACATGTATTCTCGCATCCTCGTTCAGGTACGGACTATCTCATCGAAATCCACAAACTGCGATGACTGATCCCCGTACTTAGGCAGATGGCTCCAGCGTCCCATCATTGCCAACCACCCTACCGGTCGTCACTGCACTCGGACCCGCGTGCCCCTTCGGGGGGCGATGCTCACGCTCCTGCGGGTGCCATTTTGCGTTTAGGCGATGCGCCCCTGGCGCACGCCGCAGATGTTGGCGCGCAGGGTCGAGACAGGACGGCCTATCAGTGATCCATTGCAACTCATTACCTTGAGATGGCTCGGATTATGACGATGGGGCTATCAGTCCTGAAACATCAGAACGCGCAAGCTTGATTACGGCGCGATCGCCTTTCTGTTCCGAGCCGTGCACCCTGAGATTCAATCTTTGTGCGCGGGGCGCAGTATGATGCATAGGCGCAAGCAACGCTCTTGTCGCTGGCGCTGGAATGCCTTGTAGCGCATTCGTGTCTACGCGACTCTGAGTTGGTCGCTTCGTCGGTCCGTCGATGTGATGCAAACCAGATAGTGGGGCTTCTCAGTCACGGAGTTTATCGTTCCGTGCCATGAGGCATTCCCAACAGAAATTAATTATCCGGCGGCACGAATTGAAACAGGCATTCTTATTTTTCCTCCGCGGTTGACGCTGGTCGGCTACTCTACAATGTTGGAGTGCCATGACGCGTTCATGGCTACCGAAAATTGAGAAGAGTGCGATGCCGTTTTTGACCTTCCGGTGCACCTCTACACGAACCGCATGTGCCGCGTGATGACGTCAGTGCTTGAACGTGAGCTTCACCTTGGCTTGAACCTGCATGGCGCTGGGGGACATACCGCAGCGTGGCGGTGGCTCGGAAATTCTCCCGGCGCATTTTACGATATTGAGCATTACGTACGAGCCGCGAAGCACGCCGAGCGTGGAAAGCTCGACGCGGTTTTCCTCGCCGACACGCCAGCGCTCGATCCAGCAATCGACAAACACCCGCCGCTCAACGGCATCGAGCCGACGATTACACTTGCCTGCATTGCCCGAGAAACAAAATTTGTCGGCCTGATCGGCTCGGCATCCACCACCTACAACGAGCCATATAACCTCGCGCGCCGATTCCAGTCGCTTGACGTTGTCAGTGGCGGCCGTGCGGCCTGGAACGCAGTTACGACGTCCAATGTCTCTACGGCCAGGAGCTTTGGCGGCGACGAGCTGTCACGTGATGACCGCTATCGCCGCGCCGAAGAATTTGTGGAGGCGGTGCGAACCCTTTGGCATGGCTGGGGAGAAGGCGCTCTTATCCTGGATCAGGCCTCGGGGCGGTTTGGTGATCCGAGCAGGCTGCGGACGACGAGGCACGCCGGCGAGTTCTTCGACATCAGCGGGCCACTGACACATCCCGGCTCAAGACAGGGGAAGCCGGTTATTTTCCAGGCCGGCGGATCCGATCCAGGGCTCCGGTTCGCGGCCCGAAGCGCCGATGCCGTGTTCTCATCGACAGGCGATTTGGAAATCGCCCTGCGCGAGGCCGATCGCCTCAGGTCGTTTGCTTCTCAACATGGACGACGGGCGCCCCTTGTCCTGCCGGGTATCGTCACGTTCGTCGGCGGAACCGAAGAGGAAGCAATCAAGCGCAAGGCGGAGCTTGACGATCTAATTAACTTTGACGTTGCCCTTGATGCGCTGGCCAGTCGTTTCGGCTTTCCTGCCGAAAGGCTGAAGATCAACGAGCCAATCGACCTCAGCTTACTGCCGGGACATGCGGACGCTGCTTTTTCCATTGGCCAGCATCGCACTGTGGAAGCTCTCGTGCGCTCCGGCAAAACAGTCCGCCAGATCATCGTAGAGGCGCCTGCTTACGGCCACCGGGTGCTGGTCGGATCGCCGGAACAGATTGCCGCATCCTTCGAAGAATGGTTCCGGGCTGGCGCAGTCGACGGGTTCAACGTCATACCTGATGTTCTGTCCGACGGCACGCCTGCGTTCGTCGATCACGTTGTTCCCGTTCTTCAGCGGCGCGGCTTGTTCCGCTCGGATTATCGCGGCGAAACGCTGCGCGAGCACCTCGGCATCCCACTGCAGGGCGAGCGCACCGACCAGGTCTCCGCCGCCTGAGTGCTTCTCCTTTATCACATTCGGAGCTTATCATGTCCAAGCCGGCTGCCGTTCATGTGGTGTTTCTTCTCAAAAGTCTGAATCGTCGTGTGAAGTCTCGCGCCGCAATCATCGCCATCGCGATGTCTGGCCTTTCGATTGCGGATCCAGTGCACGCGGAGGACGTTTCGGCTGGCAAGCCGCAATCGGGTGGGACTATCCGGTACGGACACTTCCAGGAGCCGCCGTGCCTCTATGGTGGTTGGGTGCAGCAGTGGTACCTTCAGCGTCAATTCAGCGACAATCTGGTCGCCAGGGCTGAAGACGGAAGGATCCTGCCTTGGCTTGCGACCGCCTGGACCATCTCGGATGACCGCAAAACTTACACCTTCCAGATCAAGCCCGATGTCAAATTCACGGACGGGACGTCTCTGGACGCCCAGGCGGTCGTCGATAACATCAATGGATGGCTGAGCGACAGTCCGGAGCTCGAGAACCCCACAGCCGGTCCTTATCTCAGGGGCATCTTCGAGTCCGCGGCGGTTGCCGACCCGCTGACGCTCAAAATCACGTTGAAGACGCCGTTCGAGCCGCTGCTGAATGTCTTTGCGCAGTCCTCGCAAGGCATCTTGTCGCCGACGGCGCTTAAGCGTGGCAAGGCCGTGAACTGCGAAAGCCCAGTTGGTTCGGGTCCGTTCATCGTAGAGAAATGGAACCGCGGCAAGAACGTCATATTCCGTCGAAACCCAAACTATAATTCGGCGCCGGCCACTGCCAAGCATCAAGGCCCAGCCTATGTCGAAGGAATTGAGTGGCGTTTTCTCGCTGACCCCACGATACGCTACGGCTCACTTCTGACCGGCGAATCCGACGTTGTCTATCATATCCCTGCCGTCAACTGGCAGGACGCCAATTCCCGGTTCAAGATCGTGCGCCACCTCACGGGTGGAACGCCGCTTCGGCTTGCGTTGTTCTCCGAGAGACCGCCGTTCGACGACGTGCGTGTCCGGCAGGCTTTTGCTTACGCCTCGGACCGACGTGCTGCCGTGCAAGCGGCGTTTCTTGGCTCACTGCCCTATGAGGGCAATTTCGCTTTGAGCCAAAGTTCGCCGGAATATGTCGGCGAGCTCTCAAAATCATATTCCTATGACATCGAGAAGGCGAACAAACTGCTCGATGAGGCTGGGTGGACGGAGCGCGATTCAAACGGCATTCGCAGCAAGAATGGCAATGCGCTGATCATACGCATCACCTACACCAATGCTTTTTCGCCTCCCGACGGCGATCAGGTCCTGCAGATCATTCAGCAGCAAGCAAAGGCTGCAGGGTTCGACGTGCGGCTCCAGCCGACCAACCAGGCTGATTTCTGGGCAGGAAAGAATCTTGGTCCCAATGACTATGAAGCACTTCCACTATATTGGGTTGCGCCGGGCGCCGAGATCTATCGCATTTCGTACAAGCCTGACCTGAATGGCGTCCGCAATCCGTTCAATCCATCCCGCTATCAGGATTTGCCCCTGTGGGACATCATCCAGAAGGCCGAACAGGCGCCTGACAAGACGCAACGCACCGGTCTTTATCAGCAGGCGGAACGCCGGATCGTCGAGAACGCGCCATCCCTGAGCTACACGGTTTTGGATGTCACCCTCGCTTTAGCCGATAATGTGAAGGACATCTGGCTCGACAGCGGGTCGGTGGGCGAGCCCGTTTTCTCGGACGCATATGTCACCGACAAGAAATGAATGCGGTGAAGACGATAGGCCATCAAAGCCTTTGGCTAGCGCGCCGGCTCTTGTCCGGCCTGATCGTGGTTTGGGTCGCGGCGACATTCACCTTCTTTGTGCAGTTTCTGATGCCCGGGGAACGGGCCCAGATCATCTTCAATGCAAATAGCGGAAACGTGGGAGAGATTCCTCGGGACCAGCTACTCGCCATCAATGCCAAATATGGCTTCGATCAACCCGTCTTCGTGCAATACGGAAAGTATGTAAGGGATGTGATGCACGGAGACCTTGGGCAGTCCTACGTCCAATATCAACCTGTCACAGACCTGATCGCGCGCCAGATCGGACCAACGATCGCGCTCGCTTTTGCCGCCATGTTGACCGCCTGGATCATCACCATCACGACCACGGTTCTTTTCGCCGGGCGTAACAACATATTGTCCAAGGCGCTAGGCGGGTTTCAGGTCTTCCTGGCAACCCTGCCGCCCTATTGGCTGGGCACAATCCTGCTGGTCGTTTTCGCGATCCAGCTTCGCTTGTTTCCTGTCGTGGGCGGCAACACCCTCATGGGCCTCGTTCTGCCGACGATGGCCCTGGCCTTGGAAATCTACGGCTTCCTTGGTCAAGCGGTCTTGAGCGGATTTACGCGGGTTCTTGATCAGCCTTTCATCACCTCATCGAGAATGCGCGGCACAGGTGATCTCAGCGTCCGTCTACGTCACGCTCTGCGCCATGCGGCCTTGCCGGGGATCACCCTTTCCGGCTGGATCATAGGCAAGCTGCTGTCGGGCGCGGTATTGATCGAAGCGGTCTTCGGCCGTCAGGGGCTCGGCGGCGTCCTTGTCGCAGCATCGTCCACACGCGATGTCCCGGTCGTGTCAGGGGTGATCCTGGTTTCAGCTGCGCTGTTTGTCGCCGCGAGCTTGATCGTGGATCTCACGATACAGCTCGTCGACCCGAGGATGAAAGAGGCATGAGTTTCGCCAATGGCTCCGCGGGACATACAAAAGCGTTCATAACTGCAAGAGTGCTGACGGGCGCCCGTATGTTTCCGGTTCCGGTCTATGTCGCGACTGTCTTCACCGCCTTCTTCCTCATCGCGGCGATTGCGCCGAAACTGCTTCAGACGCATGATCCGTTGGCGCTGAGCTTGATGTCACCTCTCAAGGCCCCTTCATTGACGCATTGGCTGGGGACGGACCAGTCCGGACGGGATCTCTATTCCCGCATCGTGGCGGGGACAGGTCAGTCTCTCTCCATTGGGCTGGGTGCGACTGCGCTCAGCCTTGCCATCGCGCTCATACTCGGCGTGACGGCGGGCCTGTCTGGCGGCTGGATCGACAACGTGCTCAGCCGGCTCTTCGACGCCCTGTTCGCTCTCCCCACTCTGTTCCTTGCGCTTCTCTTCGTTTCGTTGTTGGGCACCTCGGTCTCGACACTGATTATCGCGGTCGGCCTTGGAACATCGCCAGGATATGCACGCATGGTGAGGGTGCAGGTTCTGAGGGTCAAAGCTACTGGTTATGTTGAGGCGGCAAAGGCGTTAGGCCACTCGCCCAGGGGCATCCTGTTCAAGCATATCCTCCCCAACGCAATCAGCCCGCTTGCGACAATGTTCACGCTCGGTATCGGGCAAGCCATCATTTGGGCATCCGGCCTTTCGTTTCTCGGCTTGGGAGTTGCGCCCCCGTCATCGGAATGGGGCGCACTGCTCAATGCCGGGCGCAACTACGTAATCTATGCATGGTGGCTCGAGGTCATGCCCGGGATCGCCATCGCTACCTTCGCGCTCTCAGTGACTGTCATCGGCCAGTACGTGCAGCAACGCCTGGAAGGAAGGATCGAGCTTCCATGAACGTGACCTATCCCGCAGCTTCCTTCCGGCAAAATGCCACAAAGCCCCCGGCTAGCGACCCGTTGCTCACCGTACAAAACCTCAACGTTTCATTCGGGCCGGCGCATTCGCGGCGAGCTGTGGTCAAGAGGGTCTCTTTCAGGGTTGAGGAAGGCCGGTGCGTCGCGATCGTCGGTGAATCTGGATCAGGCAAAAGCGTTACGGCCCGGACGCTGGTTGGTCTGACCGGGGCGCGATCTCATGTCCAAGCTGACCGCCTGACTTTTCAGGGGAAGAATATCGATCGACTCGGTGACAGGGAATGGAGAGCCTTGCGCGGCAAGCGCATTGGCTTTGTGTTACAGGACGCGCTGGTGTCGCTCGATCCGCTGAGACCGGTTGGCAAGGAGATCGGTGAAGCACTAAGTGTTCACCGTGCAATCAGGACACGCGCAGACTTGACGGAACGGGTAGTTGAGCTTCTGAATCTCGTGGGCGTGCCCGAGCCGGCGGTCAAGGCGCGGCAGCTTCCACATGAGCTTTCAGGCGGGCAACGGCAAAGAGCCTTGATTGCGACGGCAATCGCACTCGATCCAGCTCTTTTGATCGCAGATGAGCCCACGACGGCGCTGGACGTTACGATCCAGGCGCAAATCCTGGATCTGCTCAGCGAAACCCGCCAACGCGGCAAGGCCATGATTCTCATCAGCCACAATCTTGCTGTGGTATCGCAGATGGCCGACGAGGTTATTGTGATGCGACACGGCGAAATCATCGAGCATGGCTCATCAGAACAGATCTTTGGCGATCCGAGACATGATTATACGCGGGGCCTACTCAAGGCGATCCCATCCGTCCGGTCACGCGGGAGCCGTCTTTCGTCCTCGACGGCGCCGCGCTTCATCTCGGCTGAAGGAGAAGAGACCAGAGCGCTGACCCAATCGAGTATCGCACAGTGCGGTCGACCCCTGCTTGAGGCGGAACGGCTCGTCAAGCGCTTTCGTGGACCGGATGGCAAGCTGCGTACCGTCGTCAATGACGTCTCGTTTCGCCTCGGCCATGGAGAGACGCTAGGCATCGTCGGAGAGTCAGGGTCCGGGAAGACGACCGTGGCACGCATGGCGCTCGCGCTCGAAAGGCCGGACCAAGGAGAGGTGACACTCGAGGGTTCGCCGTGGACTGCAGCGACTGAGAAAGAGCGCCGCCAGCGGCGATCGGATATCTCGGTCATCTACCAGGACCCACTAAGTTCATTCGATCCGCGCTGGACCATCGAGTGCGTCATTGATGATGCCTTGACAAGAGGCCCCGGAGACCTCGACCGAGCCAATCGACGGTCCGAGGTCAGCGAGTTGCTCGATCTTGTGGGGCTGTCACCAAGCTTCAGGACCAGGCGCCCACTCGAACTGTCGGGCGGTCAACGTCAGCGGGTTGCGATCGCCCGCGCGATTGCTCCGCGCCCCAGGATCATCGTGTGTGACGAGCCGGTTGCGGCACTTGATGTATCCATCCAAGCGCAAATTCTCGATCTGCTTGGAGATCTCAAGTCGCATTTGCGTGTCAGCTATCTATTCATCTCGCATGATCTCGGCGTCGTGCACCACCTCAGCGACCGCGTTCTTGTCATGCACCATGGCGTGGCCGTCGAAGCCGGTGGAGCGGACGACGTATTTTTACGGCCTCGGCAACCCTATACGAGGAAGCTGGTCGCGGCCATTCCACAATTGCACTTCCAGGCGGCATAAATTTCAGAGGCCAGCCGCACATGTCGGCTCAGCGGGAGGGTGACTGCGCGGGCGAGTGCTGTGGAAGGCAGCAATGTCGGGCCGTGTCCATGCAGCATCCGCGCTGGCTGAAACCCCGTCCCCCTGTTCGGACCATGCAAATGCCCGTCCTCGAAGGGCTCCACTGCGAGACGTCAATCCACAAGATGCGACGAGCGATCAGCGCACCGGGGCAGGTGGGTCTGGCGTCGTTTGGGCGACTCACGTTACCCATCATTCCCGACCACCTCACTGCACAATGGGAATGAAATGTTTGCAGCAACCCGTGAACTGCCGGCCTCTGGTTACGCACTTGAAGTGGATGGCCGACTCAAGGCCGAATTTGCAACCAGAGACGGCGCCAGGGCAGGCGGAGAGGAACTCAAGAAGCGCTTTCCCATGCTTCAGATCAGGATCTATGACGCGCAGACGCAAGCGCGCGAGGACATCTAGATCCGCGGACTGGCGGATTTTTCCGATTCGCGTGTGCGGCTTCCGCCGCACCGGGCTCTCGTGTTGGGGTGGACGGCCCCCTTCCGCCGGTGTGCGTGGCAGGATGGGGTCGTCGATGACCTCAAACGAAGGAGCCGTCCGTGGCAATTGTTCGAATCGGTTTGGACACGTCAAAAAGCGTATTTCAGCTACACGGCGTTGACGGGATGGAGCAACCAGTCTTGCGGCGCAAGTTGAGGCGCGGCCAGGTTCTGGAATTCTTCCGTCGTTTGCCGCCAGCGTTTGTCGCAATGGAAGCTTGTGGCGCGTCGCATTATTGGGCGCGGGAGCTGCGATCGCTCGGACATGAGGTCGCGATGATCCCGCCACAATATGTCAAGCCGTATGGTGCGCCCCGACGGCGCGTATTACCAGTGGAGGAAGGATCCACCCAGAGAGTTGTCGATTGATCTGGTAGCTGACGAGCGGTTTGGACGAGCAATCGGACGGATCGAAGCCTCGTGACAAAGGTCGCTTTAGGCGGCCGAGCAATCCAGCGGGCCGTAACGTGAGTGAAGCCTGAGCACGCCTCGAAAGTTACGATGTGAATGCCGACCCGATCGTATGGCGGGGAAGGCCGTGCGGACAGGGAAGCAATTGACGCACGCACCTGTCTGGTTCACCGGGGTAATGGGCACGGCACGTTGGAAAGGTAGTACGGGTAATCGGGGGAGACCCGTCTTGGTCGAAGGTCGCGCCTTCAGCATTGAGTAGTCGATGGACCGGACGGGAGTCGGACAGGGTCAAAGGTACCGATGAAACCGGGTAATTCCGGCGGAGGAAAGGACCCTGACTTCAGGTGCGCTTTTGAAGATGGCGAGGGAAAGGGTAGATTGGCGATGAGCCTTGAAACGCCCGATAAGATCAGGAGCCTTCAGAGAAAGAAAGCTTTATTGTAAGGCGAAGGCGGAGCCTGCCTTCCGCTTCTACGTGCTGTACGACAAGATCTGCCGCGAGGACATTCTGAGCCATGCCTACAAGCTGGCCCGCGCCAACGCGGGTGCGCCGGGAGTGGACGGAATAACTTTCGAACAGATCGACGCGTCGGGACTCGAAGCATGGTTGGCTGGCCTGCGCGATGAACTCGTCACGAAGACCTATCGGCCCGATCCGGTGCGGCGGGTGATGATCCCGAAGCCCGGCGGCGGCGAACGTCCGCTCGGTATCCCAACAATCCGGGACCGGGTCGTCCAAGCTGCTGCAAAGATCGTGCTGGAACCGATCTTCGAGGCGGATTTTGAGGACGGAGCTTATGGATATCGCCCGCGCCGCAACGCGGTCGATGCCGTCAAGGAAGTGCACCGGCTTATGTGCCGGAGCTACACAGATGTTGTTGACGCCGATTTGTCGAAATACTTCGACACGATACCGCACTCGGACCTCCTCAAATCGGTGGCCCGACGCATCGTCGACCGGAATGTGCTGCGGCTGATTAAGTTATGGCTGCGAGTACCGGTCGAGGAGCGGGATAGCAACGGGAAACGGCGCATGAGCGGCGGTAAGAGCAACAAGTGTGGCACGCCACAGGGGGGTGTCATCAGTCCGCTGCTCTCCGTCATCTACATGAACCGGTTCCTGAAGCATTGGCGTCTCAGCGGTCGGCGTGAAGCATTCCATGGCCAGATTATCTCCTATGCCGACGACTTCGTCATTCTCAGCCGCGGCCACGCGGAAGACGCATTGACGTGGACGAAAGCGGTGATGACCAAGCTTGGGCTGACACTCAACGAGACTAAAACCTCGGTGAAGAATGCCCGATTGGAAAGCTTTGACTTCCTTGGGTACACGCTCGGACCCCGCCACTTCCGCAATGGGGGGCGGTGGTATCTTGGCGCGGCTCCGTCGAAGAAAAGCGTGCTGCGGATCAAGAGGAAGGTCAGCGAACTGCTGACGCCGGGCAACAAGGGCGCTTGGCTCGAAGTACAAGCACGACTGAACCGCCTTCTGCGCGGCTGGTCCGCTTACTTCAGCTATGGCTCGCTTGCTACGGCTCATCAGGCCGTTGATCGACACGTCTTTGACCGCGTGCTCGCCTTTCTGCGCAGACGACATAAGACGCCAGGACGTGGCGTCAGACGGTTCTCTGATCAGATCTATGGGAACCCTGGCGTACTTGTGCTGAACCGCGTGCGCAAAGTGTCGCCGACGTGCGCCTTGTGACGAAACCTGTCGGAAAGCCGGATGCGGGAAAACCGCACGTCCGGTTTGATGAGCGGGGAGAGGAAACGGAACGCGCAACAAGCGCATCACCGCGCCTCTCCTCGACTCTACTGCAGCGAGGGAAATCCGACGCTGCGGACGCGGAGGCGATTTGCGAGGCGGCAAGCCGACCAAAACTGCGCAAGAACTTCGTGCCGGTCAAAAGTCCTGAGCAGCAGGGCGCGCAGATGCTGACGCGCGTGCGGGCTCAGTTCATCAGTAGGCGCACCCAGCTCGCCAATTCGATCCGCGGCTACGCCGCTGAGTTCGGCTTTACCGCGCCCAAGGGGCTTTCGAGGCTTCCGCAATTGCTGATCGATATCAAGGCTGATGCGACAGTCCCGGACCTGGCGATAGAGTTGATAGAGGCGTTGGCTGCAGAACTGGCGCGCGTCGATGATCAGGTCGTTACTCTCGATAAGAAACTCGCGCAAATCCATCGGAGCAACGAGATGAGCCGAAGACTGGCAACCATTCCAGGAATTGGGCCAATCGGTGCGACGCTGCTGTCAATCAAGGTCGTGGATGCCCGCGGGTTCAAATCGGCAAGAAACTTTGCTGCTTGGCTTGGCCTGACGCCAAAAAATCATTCCACGGCCGGCAAGAATCGACTCGGTGTCATCACGCGCGCCGGTGATGGCATGTTGCGAACCGTCTTGGTAGCTGGCGCGACAGCCGTGATCGCGGATGTGCGACGACGCGGGAGCCGCTCTTGGCCCTGGCTGACAGACATCATCACGCGCAAGCCGCCGAAGCTGGTGGCGATAGCGTTAGCAAACAAGCTGGCGCGGATAGCTTGGAAGCTGATGGTTACCGGCGAGCGGTACCGGGCTGCGAGCGCGGTGCCGATCCCATCGCCGACATAGACTTTGAACGACAAGCAGAGCTTTGCGTCAGACGGCTAGATCTGACGCTGAGGCCGGAACTTGCAGGAAAGGACGAGGTGGTACGTTCGGCGCGAGCCGGTCATGTGAGACACTCCGCTCGGTTTACCGGCAGCAAATGCCGCTCTCGTGTTTGGAACTCACCGTCCGCGAAGCCCATCTTGGCCAAGGATCGTAAGATCCGAAAATAGGCCGGACATATGAGCGCAAGCGATCCGAATATGCTGACCGATCCAATCCTTGCAAGTCGGGGGCCGTCCACATATGGACCGAGCTGCCTTGCGTCTCGGCCGCCGTGCGGCGTCGATCCCTCGCGCTAGGAGATGCGGAGCTCCCCGCCGGGGGCACTCGGGAAAGGGGCTCGCCTCTCGGCGATCGCTATCACTGCCCCGTTCCCGGGTGCCGCTATTGAACCGGTCTCGTCGCTGCACTCGGACCCGCGTGCCCCTTCGGGTCGCTATGCTCACGCTCTCCGGGTGCCATTTTGCCTTGAGGCGATGCGCCCTTGGCGCACGCCTGGTAGGTTTGGGCCAAGGCACCTAAAGGCCAAGTCCCGAAGAATGAAATAGAAGGCCGAGCGCGTCGCAGATTTTGCATTCTGTCATCTGTGTGCGTGCAGCGCGCTCGCTAACCGAACCACGCGGCCGCTTGGTCAAGTGGCGTCGCTTCCGTCCGAAGAGGCTGAGAATAAGAGTTTTGGCCGGGTTTGCCGTGACGGGTCACAGGCCGCGAGAGAGGCTCGCGGCGCCCGCCGCGGAGATCCGCGATGCCCAGACACTACCTTCGGGCGTGCACTGGCGAGGACCAGACAAGCCTTTAAGGCAAAATCACCACAAAATTATCGGCGAGCTTGAAGCCGGCGACGTGCCGTGGGTGCAGTCTTGGGGGAGCCCAGAGGCGACGGCGTGCTTGGCCATGCCGAGAAGCGCCACGACTGGCCGTCAACATAGCGGCCTCAGGGAGCAAGGCTCATCGGCGGGTACGACAGCCAGGTCGCTTTTGGCCAGTCGCGCGTTCTGCTGGACTGGACGCGGCTGATCATGCCGAACGGACGTTCAATCGTCTTGGAGCGGCAGCCCGGCAAGGATGCAGCAGGCTATTCTGAACACAGCAGACTGTTCGAACCCATCGGAACCGCGGCATTGATACCGCACATGCTGGCTGGCGCAGTCGAAAACGGTCGGTGCGAGTACGAAGTGGTCAACGCAGAGCCGGTCGGGCCCGGGAAACCCCTGGCGTTGATTCGGAAAGCTCAAGCTGAGCAAGCGTCAAGATGAGCGGTGGCCAACGGGCCCGCGCGGAGCGCAGACCTGTTGACAGGGGCTATGGAGCCCCAGTTTGCCTTCGCCTTCACATTCGAAGGAACGAGCACACCGTCGACGCGAGGTGAAATTGCCTCCTGGTCGGAACTACCCGAGAGAGACAAGGTCGCGATTGGCGCCCTCAGTGCCGCGCAAAGAGCTCGCCGAGCGTTGCCTTGCGTCGACCAGGGAATCCTACGCGCTATTCATGCAAATCCTCGGAAAGAACGCGTTTTTCCAGCGTGATTGTCTGATAGTTCACCACCTTATCTCTCAGTCGTTGCCTGTCCCGCGCCATCGCGGCTGCTCTTTCAGGTGACGTCGCCCACTTGCGCGCCTGCAGCAGGCCGGCCACTTGCAAGCGGACCAGCAGCCGTTATCGCGCGCCGTTGGAGTGCCTTGTGCGTTCAGGCCATCATCCCTGCCTACGCCGGCTGCCCTTAGACTTTGATCGCGGGGGCGACATATCAACCGGTGCAGCCGCAGCGCAGCCTCCTCAGACCGTTTCGCGAAGAGATGCTCTGGCGCGTGGGACCTTCGAAAGATAAACCGAGGCGAGGCCGTGAAGTCTCCGCTAGCCCTGCGGGACCAATTCTCTGCCATTCTAGACCGGATAGGTGCATCATGAACGCAGTGACGGTGGGCTTTGGGGCGCAGACCGCGACCACGACGCTGCAAAGGTTTGTCCGCTTTGTGCGCGGCTCCGGTAGCCTGAGCGTGGCCGACAAAGTCTATTCCATCGCCGGATTTTTGACGATCGTCACAATGTTTCTGTTGGTGATGTCGGTCCAATGCGTGCGCCTGCAGACGAACTATCGGCACATGCAGATCGATTCGGCGTCGGCTGCCGTCAATATCGGGCGCGTCAACGCCCTGATCTACGCGATCGTGATGGAGTCGCGCGGGATCTACATGTCCACCGAACCGGCGAAAGTAAAGCAATTCGCGGACGAGTTGGTCAAGTGCAGCGGCGAGCTCACGGCGGTGATGATGCGCTGGGAGCAGACTGTCCATCCCGACGATCTCGAGCAATTCGAGGCGTTCAAAAAGCGAGTGATGCAGTTCATCGACTTTCGGCTGGAACTGGTGCGGCGGGGGCTCGAGATCAGTCCGGCCGCGGCTCGTGAATGGGGCGATAACCAGGCCAATCGCACCGTGCGCAGCAAGCTCAATGCTGACCTCGAGGCACTGCAGCGATCCTACGATAAGCGAGCCCGCGAAGCCGACCAGCTTGCTGACGAGAACCGCTATGCGGCCTGGTACCTATTCATGCTTGGACTCGCGGCGCTGGTCCTTGCCGCGATCAACGTCCTCGTCATGCGCGACTCCGTGGTCGGGCGGCTCTCCGATATCGCGCAAGCAACCGACCGGATCGCCGCAGGAGACATCAAGAGCGAGGTGCCGCATCTGATGCGGCACGACGAGATCGGGCATCTGGCCCGCAACATGCAGCACTTCCGTGATGCCATGCAAAAGATTCTAGAGCTGGAGCAGCTCGAGTTCAACACGGCGCAGCAACGCGACGCCGCTATAACCCAGCGCGACCAGTTCAACGACAAGTACCAGGCCAAGAAGTGGCAGTTATCGGCGGCGATCAACAGCATGCCGCAAGGCCTCATCATGCTTGACGGCAGGGCCAATGTCGTCGCGATGAACAATAACTATCGGCGGATCTACAATCTGCCAGAGACGATCAGGGCTGGCTCTACGCTGGAGAAAATCCTGCAGCATCGTATCAAGAGCGGGCTCTTCAGCGACGACATCGCGAAACATCTCGCGGCGATTCTCGATCGAATCGCCCGGCGCGAGCCGACCGCCTATGAGATCGCGCTAAATGACGGCCGCACCATCAATATCTACGAGCGTCCGATGGATGGCGGCGGGTGGGTGTCCGTGCATGAGGACGTCACCGACCTGCGACATGGCCAGCGGATGTTGGAGAGGACTGAGCGTCTGCTGGCCACCATTGTCGAGAACGTTCACGAAGGCATCATCGCCAAGGACGCGCGCAGCTTGCGTTACCTCTTCGTCAACAAGGCTGCGGAGAAGATGATCGGCATGTCGCGGGCCGAAATCGTCGGCAGGACCGCGAATTGTTCTCCCCGGAGGCGGCCGACTTGATCGAACGGCGCGACCGGCAGTTGCTTGCCCAGAAGCAACAGTTCGAACCCATTGTCGATACTATCGACAGCCCCGTTCGCGGACGGCGTGTGATCTGTGCGCGACGGCTGCAGATTGGCGGCGCCGGAGAGCAGCCGCACACCTTCGTGACTATGGTCGAGATGGGAGCGGATCGCGAACGTCAATAGGGCGATCACACGTCGCCCCTCCTGAGTCGACCGCGCCGGAACTGGACTCGCGGGTACAGTGGGATGCTGCTACCCCGAGGAGGTATCCGGCGAAAAACGCCGGCGTTGTATGCATCTGCGCAGGATTTTGTCTCTCCAGCGCTGCTCATTGCATCATTCGAGATCAAAACCTGGCTACAGTCGCCGATTAATCGGGCGACGCAACGCGATCGAGCGTATCGCTTCGCCACGAGGGCGCACAAAGAGCCGAGCTCGTGCGCCCGGTGCCCGAAAATGCAGCCACATTTAGCAGAAACGGTGCCGCTCTTTACGTGCGGGCACGATGTTGCCGCACGAGGGGCCGCCAAAGGAGGCGAAAATGCAGAATAGCTCTCATAGCTCCGAAAACCGAGGGTGCTGTGCGGTGTGTGGTGGAAGGTTCGGGCTGATCCGCCATTACTGGTGGCGAACGGCCCTTTGCTCCAGGAAATGCGTCGATCGCTTCAACGCCCGGCGGGAGGCAGACCAGAAGTGGCTGCGCCGGCTGTTGGCGGCTCCTGCAGAATGCGAGACAAGCCCGAACGGAGCGCATTGCGTGCCATGCACACAGCAACCAGTTGCTTAACTGCAGGAAGCTGCGGTGGACTTCCGAAATGAACGACTAAAGTCCATCAGCGATGCGAGAGTTGCAGGGGCTCCGGCTCATGCCTGCGTTTCTTCGGATAAACGATGCAGCCCTGCATTGTGTGGTTGAGCTGACGGAGCATCTCGCGCTAGGCTTTGGAGCTCCTCGCCGGGGGCACTCGGGAAAGGGGCTCGCCTGCGGCGATCGCTATCACTGCCCCGTTCCCGGGTGCCGCTATTGAACCGGTCTCGTCGCCGCACTCGGTCTCGCGTGCCGCCTTCGGCGTCGCTATGCTCACGCTCCTGCGGGTGCCATCTCTCGAAGGCGATGCGCCCCTGGCGCACGCCTGATCAGGCCTGCAGCCTGGCAGATTGCGAAGAGTCTGAGAGTAAGAGTGCAGGCTGGGTTTTTCGTGACGGGTTAGAAGCTGCGAGAGTGGCTCGCGGCGCCCGTCGCGGAGAACCGCGATGTCAAATCCTACTGTTCGCGCGCGCGCCGGCCAAGACCGGGCGAACCTCTATAACGAAATTACCGACAAGATCATTGTCGAGCTTGAGGCCGGACGCGTCCCCTGGGTTCAGCCGTGGGGTACGGCCGCGGCGAAAGCGCCGTTGGCCATCCCGAAAAATGCTTCGACCGATCGGTCCTACAGCGGGATCAACGTCCTTCTGCTCTGGGGAAGCACGATCGAGCATGGTTACAGCGGTCAAAGCTGGCTCACGTTCCGGCAGGCGCTGTCGCTTGGAGGCTATGTGCGCAAGGGGGAGCGTGGCACCGCGGTGGTCTACGCCGACCGTTTCGTGCCGCGCGATGAGAAACAGCGCGCCGCCGAGACCGGCGACGAAGCGCAGGCCATTCCATTTCTCAAGCGATTTACCGTTTTCAACACGGACCAATGCGACGGACTCCCCGGCGAGATCGCGACCGCGGCTCCGCCACCGCCGCCAGGTCTGATCGAGCCTACCGTGGAAACTTTGATCAGGGCCACCGGGATCACATTTCGGATTGGTGGCGATCGCGCATTCTACGCGCCGGCCGAAGACTTCGTGCAGGTCCCGCCGCCGCAGGCCTATTTCGAGCCGATCAATTGGCACCGCACCGCGCTGCATGAACTCGGCCACGCGACCGGACATCGCTCGCGCCTCAACCGCGATCTTAGCGGATCCTATGGCACCAAGAAATATGCCTTCGAAGAACTGGTCGCCGAGTTGAGCTCCGCGTTCAGCTGCGCGTCGCTCGGGATCGTCCCGACCGTGCGCCATGCCGACTATATTGGCTCCTGGCTCGAAGTCCTGCGCGAAGACAATCGGGCTATCGTGCGTGCCGCCTCACAGGCGAGCAAGGCCGCGGACTATTTGCTCGGCTTCATTCCCGAGCCCATTGAGCACGCGTCGCTGGATTCGGCTGTTGCCGATCACGAGACGGCTTGATGCTTGGCCTCCTGTCGCCGCGCAAGAGTGAGAGGAGGGGGCGCTATTCGCGACGGGTTGGAAGCCGAGAGAGAGTCTCACGGCCGCCCGTCGTGGAGAGCCAAAATGACGAAAGCCGTACAAAAGATCACGCTGTCGCCTTCAAGGGACATCCCCTTCAACAAGCTCGTGCTCAGCCAATCGAACGTTCGCCGCGTCAAGGCCGGCGTTTCGATCGAGCAGCTAGCCGAGAGCATCGCGCAGCGTACGCTTCTGCAAGTCTAAGTGTCCGGGCCGTCGTTGATCCTGATGGCAACGAGACCGGCATGTTCGAGGGACCAGCGGGAGGCAGGCGCTATCGCGCTCTCGAGCTCCTGGTGAAACAAAAGCGGATGTCGAGGACGCAGGCGGTGCCGTGCGTCGTTCGCGAAGGGCTTTGCCGAGGACGATTCGATGGCGGAGAACGATGAGCGGGTCGGCCTGCATCCGCTTGATCAGTTTCGGGCCTTCCAGACGCTCCGCGATCTCGGCATGAGTGAGGAAGTCATTGCCGCGCGCCATTTCGTGAACCCTGCGATCGTCAAGCAGCGCCTGCGCCTGGCGTCGGTCTCGCCGAAGTTGCATGACGTCTATGCCGAAGACGGCATGACGCTCGAGCAGCTCATGGCGTTCTCAGTTACTGCGGATCACGCCCGCCAGGAGCAAGTCTGGGAGAACCTCAGCCGTTCCGGTTATGACGAGCCATACCAGATCCGCCGCATGCTCACCGAGAACACAGTGCGCGGGTCCGATCGCCGGGCGCAATTCGTGGGCCTCGACGCCTATCAGCAGGCGGGTGGCGGCGTTCTGCGGGATCTGTTCGAGCACGACGACGGCGGTTGGCTTCAGGATATCGTGTTGCTCGACCGCCTCGTGATCGAAAAACTCAAAGCCGAAGCTGAGACGATTGCTGCCGAGGGCTGGAAGTGGATCTCAGTCGCCGTAGAGTTCTCCTACGGTCACACACAAGGCCTCCGGAAAATCGAAGGAAAATCTGTCGATCTCTCGCCTGGGGAGCGGGCCACCATCGATGCCCTGAACACCGAGCAAGCCAAGCTTGAAACCGAATACCAGGATGCCGACGAATTGCCCGAAGAAGTCGATCAGCGCCTCGGCGAAATCGAGTCGGCGCTGGCGGCGTTCGAGAACCGGCCGATGCTTTACGATCCGGCGGAGATCGCCCGGGCTGGTGTCTTCATCAGCATCGATTCCGAAGGACGGCTCTGCGTGTATCGTGGTTACGTCCGGCCTGAGGACGAAGTGCCGGCAACCGATCCTGATATCGCGCAGGCCGCCGATCCGTCGTCGAACGAAGGGAAGGAGCCCAGCACTTCAGTCCAGCGCACGGTCATCGCAGTCGCGGGTAGTGCGCCTTATGCCGAAGAACAAGATGACGACGCGGCCAGGCCTCTGCCGGATCGGTTGATCACCGAGCTGACGGCGCATCGCACGTTGGCATTGCGCGACGCGCTGGCAGAAAATCCTGCGATCGCGTTCCAGGCGGTGCTGCACAACTTCGTGCTGACGGCCTTTTACCGGTTCGCGTCATCCGGAAGCTGTCTAGAGATCGGCCTTCGCACGCCGAACTTTCCTGCCCAAGCTCCGGGGCTGAGGGAAAGCGCCTCCGCCAAGGCTGTCGAGGCGCGGCACGAGGCCTGGAAGGCGCGGTTGCCGAAGAGGGAGAACGATCTTTGGGATGCGCTAACGGCTCTCGATGGTGGTGCACAAGCATCGCTGTTCGCCCACTGTGCATCTTTTGCGGTCAATGCCGTCTATGAGCCGGCCAATCGCTACAATCAGGCTCGCGTCTCAGCACACGGCGTCCGCACGCGTCTCGACCGCGCTGATGTGCTGGCGCGGGCGGTCGGGCTAGACATGGTGCAGGCAGGGTGGAAGCCCTCCGTCGACAACTATCTCGGCCGGGTCACCAAGCCGCGCATTCTGGAGGCCGTACGGGAGGCTAAGGGCGAGTCGTCGGCTCAACTGATCGACCATCTTAAGAAGGCCGACATGGCCAAGGAGGCCGAGCGCCTTCTGGATGGCTCAGGCTGGTTGCCGGAGCCGCTGCGTCTCGTCGATCCCGATGCAGCGCCAGTGGGGCAGGAGGGCGAAGCGGGCCGGCTGCCCGAATTCCTCGCCGACGATGAGGATCAGGAAAACGCCAGCGACGATGATCCGCACAGCTCGACGCGGCTGAATGAAATTAAGGAGCGGGATGGCACGGCCGTCCCGCAGTAGCGCGGGGGACCGGCGTGCGGCGCCGGTCACTATTTTTATGCCCGAGGTCTGAGAGGGAGAGCGGGCCGGGAAGGGTTTGAGCCGTCCAGGTCAGAGGAGAGCGCCTGGCGGTTCGACCCCTTCCTGCTCTCCGAAAGAATTCCTGTCATGACCGAATCTCTTGCCGGCGGCGCTGCCGCCGCGCCGCTCTCGATGCGCGCCGCTGCTACTCTCACCTCCGCCGCGCTCAGGGCGGCCCGACAGCTGTTGACTGATCTCGAACGCGGCCGTCGCATCGATGCCGTCGTTCTGCGTAGCGCCATGGAGGCTGCGTTCGGCGCCTCCGACGCGGCCGGCGCCTGGAACTGGAAGACCGCCTATGACGTCTGCGAGGCGGCAACCGTTCTGTTCCTTCGTAAGTTCGGACCGGCCATACGGGCCAGGGCTGGCTCGACGGCCGCCATGCTGCCGATGCTGGCGAAAGTCGCGAACCGTCTGCCGACCCACACGCGGCGTTCCGAGGACAGTCAGGCGCTTCAGCAATTCTCGACGCCGATCCCGCTTGGGCTGATTGCATGCACCGCAGCCGCCATTACATCCGCCGATCGCGTTCTGGAGCCCTCTGCCGGGACCGGTTTGCTCGCCATCTTTGCCGAGCTCGCCGGCGGCGACTTGGTGTTGAACGAGTTGGCCGAGAGCCGGGCGGGATTGCTCGAGCATCTATTCGCGGATGTTAACGTCACGCGGTTCGATGCTGCTCAGATCGATGACCACCTCGACGCGAGCGTTGTGCCGAGCGTCGTTCTGATGAACCCGCCGTTCTCCGCGGTGGCGAATGTCGATCGACGAATGGCGGACGCCGCCTTCCGGCACATCGCTTCGGCGCTCGCGCGTCTTCGCGATGGCGGACGCCTCGTCGCCATCGCTGGCGCGGGCCTTGCGCCGGATAACCCGGCGTGGCTAGAGGCCTTTGTTCGCCTCCAGGAGCGCGGACGGGTCGTGTTTTCTGCCGCGATCGACGGCGCCGTCTACGCCAAGCACGGCACTCAGACGGACACGAGGCTGCTCGTCATCGACAAGTTACCCGCTGCCGATCCGAAGGCATTTCCCACCTCGCAAGGCATGGCCGGCGATGTCCCCGCCTTGCTCGAGTGGGTCACCCAGCATGCGCCCCCGAGGTTGCCCGTCACTGCGCCGGTCGTAGCCGACGTCATTAGGCGCCCTGCAATCTCCCGATCGGCCGGCGCCATTGCACCCAGCCCCTCATCCACTTCGGGGAGCGCGCCAGAAGGTGTGCAGCTTGCGTACAAGATCGTCGAATGGTCGCCGCCGGAAAGCGCCCGCCTCACCGATGCGCTCTATGAGGAGTTCGGATTGCAGTCGATCCGTATTCCCGGATCGTGTGCACATCCGACCAAGCTCGTGCAGTCGGCGGCGATGGCTACCTCATCGGTAACTGGAACAGTCTGGCGCGCATCGTCTTCGAGAGCTTTGCCGGTCTTGGCCTGAAAGCATCAGGCGCAAGCCTCTCCGCATCGGATTTCTTGAGACCTGGAAAGATCGCTCAAGTCGGACTTGATGCCGGCCGACCGCTCCTCGATTCGATCTCCAACCTGATGGGCTACATCAGCTTTTTCGAAAATTTCGTCCAGATCGTCGTTCTCCTGTTCGCGTGGGTCGTGGTGCTGCTCGCCTTCTTCATTTTGGCGATCCAGCTCTTCGTCACCCTGATCGAGTTCAAGCTCACGACACTGGCCGGCTTCGTGCTCATTCCCTTTGGCTTGTTTGGCAAGACCACCTTCGCGGCGGAGCGCGTTCTGGGCAACGTCATATCTTCCGGCATTAAGATCCTGGTCCTGGCCGTCATCGTCGGCATCGGCTCCACCCTGTTTTCGCAGTTCACCGCAGGTTTCGGCGGTGTACAGCCAACCATCGAAAACGCGATGACGCTGGTGCTCGCGGCGCTTTCCTTGCTGGGCCTCGGTATCTTCGGTCCGGGTATCGCAAACGGCCTGGTGTCGGGCGGCCCCCAACTCGGCGCCGGAGCCACGATTGGAACAGGCCTTGCTGCTGGCGGCATTGTTGCGGCTGGCGCGGGACTTGCCGCTGGCGGTGCCGGTCTCGCTGGTGGTGCGATTGCAGGCGGCGCGCGCGGTGGCGGCGCTGTCATCAGCGGAGCAACAGCCGCCTATCGAAGCGGCGGCCTTGCCGGCGTCGCGGAGGCTGGCGCTTCGGCTGCGACGAGTCCTTTGCGTCGAGCAGCGGCTGCCTTCGGAGGTAGCCAAGCGGGCGAGCAGGGCACGAGCGCGCCGGCTGAAGGGCAGCCTGATTGGGCTCGCCGCATGAAGCGTGCTCAGACCATCCGGCATGGTGCCTCGGCCGCTGGCCACGCCGTCCGCTCGGGCGATCATGGTGGTAGCGGTTCCTCCGTCGATTTGTCCGAGGGAGAACGTTGAGACGCACCCTGCATCTCCGCCGCACACACAGCGCCTCAAACCATTCCATCGCACGACTTGAAACCGATCACTTGATATCAGGGGCAACCATCGATGTTCAAACGGCCATCAGTTCACTACGGGCGCATGCCCGAGCCGATTACGCCTTATCAAAAGGCCGCGCAGGTTTGGGACGAACGCATTGGATCAGCGCGCGTGCAAGCCAAGAGCTGGCGCCTGATGGCTTTTGGCTGCCTGACGCTGTCAGCCGGTCTCGCAGGTGGCCTTGTCTGGCAATCGAGTCAGGGCTCGATCACGCCGTGGGTGGTCGAAGTCGATCATCTCGGTCAGGCTCAGCGGATTGCGCCGGCCAACATTGAATATCAGCCCACTGATGCGCAGATCGCCTATCATCTGGCACGCTTTATCGAGGATGTCAGAGGCCTACCGGCAGACGGGATCGTTCTGCGCCAAAACTGGCTGCGGGCCTATGATTTTACGACTGATCGCGGCGCCGCTGCGCTCAACGACTACGCGCGCAGCAACGACCCCTTTGCCAAGCTGGGTAAGGCGCAAATCTCTGTCGAGGTCTCGAGCGTCATTCGTGCGTCGTCGGAAAGCTTTCGGGTCGCATGGACCCAGCGCATCTACGACAATGGCGCGTTGAACTCGACCGAGCGCTGGACTGCAATTCTTACAATCGTGATCGAGACGCCGCGCGAAGCCGAGCGCCTACGCAAGAATCCTCTTGGCGTCTATGTCCGCGCCATCAACTGGTCAAAGGAGTTGGGTCAGTGACCAAGACGCCGTCTGACATTCATTCGAAATGTTCCATTCAGCAAAACAGGCTCAATTCGACTTGGCCCGGGTTCGTGAGCGCGAAGCGTGCACTTCTGTCCGCTCTTATGCTTTGCTCGTCCGTGCTCGGTGGGTGCGCGACATACATTCCGCCGGAGATCAGCTATGACACTGAAGTTCCTCCGCTGCCGGCGACGCCCGTGGCTCTCGACGACAGATTGCGACCGCTTCACGTTCCGCCGCTCTGGAAGCCGGCTCTCGGAGGCAAGTCGGCCGGGAAGGAAGAGGTCGAACCGGTGAGCCGGGTTGAGATGGCAAACAATGCGGCCAGGGTCGAACCGCGCAAGCGGGGGTATTTCAATGCTGCGCAAATCTACGCCTACAGTCCCGGGGCGCTCTATCAGATTTACGCCGCGCCGGGGCAGATCACAGATATCGCGCTCGAGGAGGGAGAACAGTTGACGGGATCAGGGCCGATCGCGGCCGGAGATACTGTACGCTGGGTCGTGGGCGATACCGAGAGCGGCAGCGGCGATACACGGCGCGTCCATGTCTTGGTCAAGCCGACCCGAGCTTCGATCGAAACCAACCTAGTGGTCAACACTGACCGGCGCACCTACCTGATCGAACTCCGATCCCGCGAACGGCCATACATGCCGTCTGTTGCCTGGTACTATCCTGAAACCGCACGGGAACGATGGCGTTCGGTCGCTCTGAAACCCGCTCTTCCGAACCCGGCGCAGCGCATCTCCCGCTATGCCATCGAAGGGGACAGTCCTCCCTGGCGACCGCTCGCCGCATATGACGATGGCCGCAAGGTCTATGTCGAATTCCCGCAAGGCATCGTGCAGGGCGAGATGCCTCCGCTCTTTGTCATCGGTCCAGACGGCAAGACCGAACTCGTCAACTATCGCGCTGACGGCAATGTATTGATCGTCGATCGGCTGTTTGCTGCCGCCGAACTGCGGCTTGGTGGTGAGCACCAGAAGAAGGTCAGGATTGTCAGAACCGGCGGGAGGCCGTCGTCATGAACTCTCGGAATGTAAACGAGCAAGCTATTCCGCCGGAGACACAAGTGGAGCCATCCGAGAGCTTCCGCTTGAGAGCAGAGCACACGCGCGTGACGCGGTTGTCGCGGAAGGTCTTGGCCGGCGGGAGCGCGGTTGCCCTGCTTGTCATCGGCGGAGCGGTGCTGTGGTCGCTGCAGAACAATCGCTCCCGCAATCAAGCGGCCGATGAGCTTTACAGTACCGACCACCACAATGTTGCCGACGGTATTACGACGCTGCCGAAGGACTATGCTGGCGTTCCGCGCCAGCCAATCCCGCAGCTTGGTCCGCCGCTTCCCGGCGACCTCGGTCGACCAATACTTGCTGCTCAAGGCCAGTCGCCGACGATCGGCACTGATCCAGACCAGCAGCGCCGGGATCAAGAGACTGAGGCAGCCCGCATCAGCCATTTGTTCGCTGCGACCAATGAAGGAGCGCGTCCGCCCACCGCTGCGGCGGTTGGAGGCGACCGCCTCGCATCACCAAGCGCAACGAGCACTGGCGAGGATAGATCTGCGCAAAACGGCCAGGACCGCAAGCTTGCCTTCGTGAATGCCTCCGTGGACCGTCGCATGGTAAGCCCTGACCGTGTCATCAGGCCCGCTTCACCATACATCGTGCAGGCCGGGACGGTGATTCCAGGGGCGCTGATCACCGGGATCCGATCGGACCTGCCAGGCCAAATTACCGCGCAGGTAACCGAGAATGTTTTTGACACGCCGACCGGTCGCTTTCTGCTCGTGCCTCAGGGAGCGCGTCTAATCGGCATCTACGACAGCCAGGTCACTTTCGGCCAGTCTCGCGTTCTGCTCGTCTGGACCCGGCTAATCATGCCGAATGGACGTTCTATAGTTCTCGAGCGGCAGCCTGGCGCTGACACCGCTGGCTATGCTGGCCTAGAAGACCAGGTGGACAATCACTGGGGCGAACTCTTCAAGGCTGCGGCACTATCGACGTTTCTCGCCGTCGGAACGGAACTGGGTGCCGGCTCGGACACTAACAGCAACGACAGCGCAATTATCCAGGCGTTGCGTCACGGCGCCTCGGACTCTCTAAACCAAACTGGACAGCAGGTAGTTCGGCGCGGTCTCAATATCCAGCCCACGCTGACGGTACGTCCTGGCTTCCCGATCCGCGTGATCGTGAATCGCGATCTGATCCTTCAGCCTTACGCGAGGTAGATGTTGTGTCGAAGTTGAAAATTGCTGCCGTTCCAGATGACAAACCGGTAAAGATCACTGCGGAGCTACCCGCAAGCGTACATCGCGATCTGCTTGCTTATGCGGATTTACTATCCGCCCAAAGTGGACAGATGGTTGACCCAGCGAAGCTTATCTCGCCCATGCTCTTCAAGTTCATGGCAACCGACCGCGGCTTCCTGAAGTCGCGGCGGCAGACTCGGCGGCTCGTAGAGAACGGATAGAGCTTCGCTAGATGACGTCATGGTCCCGGTCGCATCATCGTATGGCCAGTGTTGAAAAATGAGCTTCAGGCGACTGGCGGTAGTCGGGCCCTCTTCGTCGCGGCTCTATCATTCATGGCACAAAAACGGTCATATTCGTTGGATCAGATGAAAGACGAAACGCGTAGCTTAATCGCCAACGCCGCTGTAACAGCTCGGATCTTAGACTGGCCACCCGCAACAAGGTCTGGTACGGCGCATCGGCGCCGACGAAGTCGATAAGCGATTGGAGCGTCTCGCCGACATCCTCGTCGACTGCGTTGCCCACGGCGCCTCAGTCAGCTTTTTTGCCAGCGCTATCTCGACGACGTGCGTTGGCGTATTTGCGTAGCTTCGCAGCTCTTGGGCCGTCAGCGGGCAGCCGGCCGGGGCGACTTGCCGCTGAGCTAGGGCAACGGCTGTTCCTTCAGGTCGCCGTCGATCATGCGTTCGATGGTGGCTTCGTCGCAGCGCCGGTAATGTGGGTAGGCGCGCAGCATGTCGCTTCAGCGCGCCAGCGAACCGGCCGCGTACAAACCCGTGGCTTTCGATGCGGGTCACGGTGGTCTTGCCGCCCCGATAAGGCCCTTGAGGCCGATAACGATCATGGATAGAGGCTCCGATTGGGAGCCATACGGTCTCAATTGGTATAGATGCTTTCGAGCGTGTTTCGGTCGCACTTGGCGCCGCCCGATGACGAACGGACGAAGACATCAATTTCAGGCTCAAAAATAGCCGACCGGATTTTTTTCCTGAGCAGGCCCACCCCTGGGTTCCACGCCGATCCGAGAACAGAAAGTGCCTTTTGAAATTTTATATCTAGCAAAGTCGAGTGGTCGCGGGTCACCCGCGTAGGGGGGCCCGGAAGGACCCGCCGCTGCAAGAAGTTCGAGACCCGCGAAGGGGTAGAGATGCACTTCGTCGGACCGAGGGGGGACGCCATCTTTCCCAATGAAGACGCCATCGTGCACCTCAACTGCGGATCATGCTCGAACAGAACGAGGAATGCGCCGTCCAGCACGCCCGTTTCACGACGCTGGAAACAATCGCACCGTTCAGCGATGATCCAAGAGTCAGCCTTGCGGCTAACGCCCTCCGCTTGATCGGCGAGCTGCCCAAAGTCTTGTTGCCGTTCTTAACTCGGGCGGCTTCATGACGGCAGGACATCCCTGCTCGCCATCCGCGTTGTGACGAAATGCTGCGGCTGGCCAACGCTGTAGGGTGCGCTCGGTCTTTTTTCCTTGCGGCAGCTGAAACAGAAATATGGGGAGAAAGCGGCGCCCCTGGCGCCGCCTGATCGTTCTGGAGCACTAGGCACTGAACTCGCTTGGTCTTCAAGTTTGACCAACAGTTTCTCGATTAAGTGTGTATGACCACCAATGCTGGTAGGTCTCCCGAGGCCGCCTTGTCGCTAAAGTCCCGCTGTACCCTGAGGCGACGGGCCTCACGGGAAAGCCGGGTGGCTAGCCTTGTGCTCCCCGAGGCTGACTACTGTGCCAGCGGCGCTTGATAGGGACAGCGCCTTCCTTCCTCCATGGGAGGTGCCGAGTCATGTCGCTCCTGGCTCGCCGGCGAAGCGGATGCGGCAGAGATAGCGCATTTGTCCACCCTCCCCGGATGGATATGGGCGCCGAGCCGCATCCGCTGCTTTCCGTTCGCTTTGCGCCTCGCTGATGGGCCTGATGGAGCTTGGTAACGCATTTTGAGAAACGGGCACAATCGTCTTCAATACGACAAACCAACGTGGAGCTTGACCAACTGAACGCCACGGGCGTTTAGCGCGGAGCGGTTGCCGCTGATCGCAAGCGCGCCGAATGGCTATTGTCTGAGGCGTAAACGTCGTAATTGCTCTCAACTGCCAGCGGCCACATAGGCCGCCTTTCGTTGTAAATTGCTGCGCAGGTCTGTCAGCTTTCGGTAAGCCAGGCTCGATAAAGAATCGTTGGGTTTAACGGGAGCGTGGCAGGGACAGCGCATGAGCTGAAGGACCACCATGTGCTGAGTTACGCTTCCGTTAAGCTCATTGCAGTGCGGATGCGGCAGGGTTAGTGCCTCATGATGCCCCAGGCCGTCAGGCGCCGAACCGCGTTCGCACTGCTTCCAACTCACGAGTTAGTTCTCGTTTTTTGGCGGTTTCACTCGGTCCGCTGGCGATAAGCTCCCGATCAGCTTCTTGCCGCCGCTTGAAGCTGAGTTTGGAGCAGGTTAGCTGCAGGGACAGAGCGCTGCCCCTGTGTGTCCGCGGGGAGATAAGCGCCGAGCCAAGTTCTGCTAAGTTCAACTGGCGGGCGGGTAGGGACAGCGCCTGCTCCAGCGCAACCAAACGGCACCGGGTCGCGCCCGCACTGCTTCCGATCAATCATCAGCAATACTTTGGAAGGGAAGAAGACTGCGTGGCTGAATCCCCTCCACCCTTATCTTCGTGCCATTCTCTCCGCCAGGCGTGCCGACGAGCGACGCCGGCAGCGTCGCCCATTTTTCAACGAGGTACTCCTCATCGCGGTCTACGAGGGTCTCGGATAACTTTCCAGCGGCTTTCTATCGTGCTCCGCCTCGATTGACTCTGCCCACATACTTGCGTCGCTCATGTGCGATTGGCATGTTTTCTTGTTCATGCAACGTGCATGTGTCTGGTCGTGCTGGTGTCTCCAATTCAAGGCAAAAACTAGCTTAGAGAGTCGCCGACGAGGAGGGGAGCCACCGATTTTGGTAGGTGCCCCTTGGTACTTCTCGAAGATACAACTTTGTAGCCCTTGAGAATTGGAGCCTCTTGGGAGCAAAGGTGGCCAGCCCCAGTCTTTGCGACCGGGTTGGCCACCAGCGCTCGCGACATCATGCCCACAGGGCAGCTACAGGCCAACGAATGCATATATTCGAGCGGCATATTACGTCCTTGCGGCCGCAAGCGCTTGCGGTGCTTGCAGCCAATCGGGTCCGCGCCCCCCATCGGTCTCTGGGACTATCAGATCGCAGGGCGGCCACATTTAACGTCGACGAAGTTCTGGCGATGCTGGCCATACTCGATTGCGTGGAACCCAACCTGCGGCCGAAAAGCGCGACAGATCGCTGCGCGCATACGCGCGCCTCTAGAGGGGCCGCATGGGGGGGCAACCAGTTCGGGTAGGATGTCTGTGAGACCATGAGGTGTGAGCTTTCAGTAGGTTGTCCATCCGGTCCTGAACGAGGAAGCAACCTGCCGAAGCTTTAGCCTACCCCTTAAGGATCGGATGAACGCCCCCAAGAATGCGCCATTGACGCCGAAAGGCCATGGCGCCAATCTTGATCGAGGCTGGCCTAACGAAGGCTGCAGTGCGCTGCAACTCGCCGTTTTCGGCGAGGACGGTCGCCAAGTTTAAGCGTTCGGCGAGGAAGGAGTGGATGGACCGTGATCGCTCCACAAGACCTCTTTTATCCAAGCCAAATCCTGCCTTCCCATGCGCAGAAGCCGGAACGTTGGGACGACAGCGCCACAGGTCAAACAGATCTCAATCGAGGCCGGTAGTGTCGCCGGCGACCTTCAGCCCTATCCGGCGCCGGCTGGGATTAAACCGATTGCGCAACCTGGGCCCGGCTGAGCCGGAGCGACGCTATGAACGTGAGCATTCCGGCGGACCCGATCCGGGTCGGTATCAAAAAGCTCGGCAAGGTGACCATATAGGCCAGCGGTTAATGGACCGGACAGGACAGAGCAGCCTGCGGGGGAGGACTGCCGAGACGGACGCCTCGGTCTCAAGCACATCGGTACAAAACTCTATAGGAGCTCTTTACCGATCAATCGGCTCAGAAATACAATCTGTTGCATGCCGCCTTATGCTCACCTCGGTGGATTTAACACTGGAAAAAATCGATGCATCAAAAGTGCGCTGTAGAAGTAAACCCGATCGGTCCGACGCGACAGCCGGCCCGCGAATCGGCCGAAGCCGAACACGCCCGCAAGACCTACAGCAAGCGAAGGAAGCCTTCTGGCGTTGATGACGCAACCAAAAGGAATTTTCACCATCTGCGGGTGATTTCCGAGAGGGTCTTTCCTTTCTTCTTGGCGGGTCGACAGATTTCTTCCGCTCTCACAGGGAAGTCGCGGGTGCGCAAAACACTTGGCGAGAAAAGTAGTCGCTGCGAAGGATGTGCTGGAGGCCAATCTTCATTGTCGCGGTTCCGCCACCCTCGATCCACATCCTTATTTCGAAGTGGCCATTCCACCGATGGGCTTGTGGAGATATGGAACAAGAACTCCTATGGGCGACTTCGACCTATGTCATTCTCGCGCACGTGCCTCGCGATGGTGTGTTCTCAACGGCGCTGGTGCGCGGATCCACCAAGCCCATACGCAACTCACTTTTTGCCCTTTGTCCTTCTTGGACAGCGACGAAGAGCGGATTGACGCTGAAGAATTGTAGCAACCAGACTGCTGATCGCGTGGGATACTCGATCAACTCGAGCGCTGGGGATCGCTATAACTTTGCAATAGGCGGCGAGTTGGTTGAAGTTCAAAGCTTTGTCAGTTCGCAGCTAAAAATCGAACTGAGTTCAAATGAGTCGCGTTTCGGAGCAACCGGTCGACCGCATCACAATTCCCCTCCTGCAGCGGTGGAAGCAGGACGGCCGGCGTCTAGTCATGACGACTGCCTACGACGCGGTTGCGGCGCCTATCCCGGATCCTTCCATCGATATCAGTCTCGTCGGTGACAGCGGGGGTAACGTCTGCCTTGGATTCGAAAACACGCCTCCAGTAAGTGTTGCGATGATGAACCATCACCTCGAAGCCGCCGTACGCAGCAAACCGCGTGCCTTGCTCGTCGCCGATATGTCCTTTCTTAGCTTCCACGTCAGCGTTGAGGAGACCATACGAAATGCTGGCGGATTTCTGCAGCGAGGAGCAGCTGCGGCGAGACTCGAGGGCGGTGGCAAAAGAATCGAGATGGTGCGTGCCATTGTCGATTGCGAGATTCCCGTGATGGGTCATCTCGGTCTTATTCCGCAGAGCGTTAATGTCATGGGCGGCTTCAAAGTGCAGGGCCGCAAAGTGGATGAAGCGCTGCGTTTGCTCGATGATGCTCATCGTCTGCAGGAGGCCAGCTGTTTCGCTTTGGTATTGGAGGGCACTCCGGCTGAGCTTACTGCTCGAGTAAGCGATTCCTTGACAATACCGACGATCGGAATCGGCTCGGGCCCAGACTGTTCAGAGCAGGTGCTCTGTTTCATGACGTGCTGGGCCAAACCGAAGGTCATCGCCCCAAATTCGTTCCCGCCTATACGGAAGGCTTTCAGCAGTTCCATGATGCGCTTTCGCGCGGGGCAGCGGATGTCCGCCGTGGCGCGTTCCCCGGCCCGCAAGAGTCCTATCGGCTTCCCGAAGGCGTTGGGGAGGCAATTGCCAACTGGGCGCCATCCACCTCAAATTATCACGAGCGTCGCTGAACTTCGCCGCACTCTCGCAAAATCCCGCAGTGCCAATCAAAGGGCCGGATTGTGCCGACGGTGGGCTATCTCCACGATGGCCACCTGGCGCTGATCGCAGCGAGCCAAGCAAAATGCGATGTGACCGTCGTCAGCATCTTCGTTAACCCCACTCAGTTCGGAGCAAATGAAGATCTCAGCACCTATCTGCGCGACTTCTTGCGCGATGAAGAACTGTGCCGGGATCTGGTGTTGCGATCCTCTTCGCGCCCGATGCACAGGAAGTCTATCCGAGCAATTTCGAAACCTTTGTTGGACCTGGCGACCTCGCGAAACCTCTATGCGGCGCTTTCAGGCCCGGACATTTTCGCGGTGTGGCGACTGTCGTCTGCAAGTTGTTCAACATGGTGCAGCCCCACGTCGCTTTTTTGGCCAGAAGGATGTTCAGCAATGCGTAGTCGTGTGTCGCATGGTGGTTGATCTCAATGTCCCGATCGAGATCGTCACCGTACCGACGGTTCGTGAAAAGGATGGGCCCGCCATGAGTAGTCGCAATCGCTATCTCAGCTAGGAAGCGCGCAGCAGGCCCTTGCAATCAACCAGGGGCTGCCCGCGGCGCTCGATGATTTTCGGTCTGGAGAGTGCAACGTACAAAAGCTGATTGCGGCTGCCAAGGCATTTGGAGGCGGTTGACACATTGCAGTATCTTGACTTATCGACGGTGACACGCCCAAAACCGCCGATAGTCCACTGCGACTCCCCGCGGCGCTATGTACGGCCGCCTACGTTGGCTCAACGCGTCGGATCGACAAAGTGGTATTGGCGTTGCCAACTCGGTAGCGCAAGGCGTGGACAAGCCAGAGCGCAGCTTATTGAGCTGACAGAAACGCTCAAAGCACTGTTCCGAGAGGCATATCGAACTGGCAGCAGAGGGCAAGCCCCGAGACGGCTTTGTTCGGCGAGTTAGCGAAGCGATAGCGGGCGCGCACTGAATATGCGGGGCTAAAAATTTGTGTTTAGCAACTCCGCAAGTCTTGCGACGGTGATCAGCGGCGAACTCGATAAACCTTGGTATAGTGCTTTGCAGCCGATGCTATATCACTCACTTACCTTTGTAGAGTTGAGTACCGGTCAGGTCGTTTGTAATTCCGATGTCGAAGTGCGAAGCCTGAACTAATGCCCGGCTAGAAGTCGTTGCGTTCTAATCAACTATTCTTGTCGGGCCTTTCGCCGATAAACGCAAAAAGGGCACGAGCTCTACAGCGGGGGCTCTAGCACAGTCGCCGCATTGCTGACCATTGCCTTAAAGTTGGTGGCAGATTTACATCCCAATCCCGAATACGAGTTGACATGACATTTACCGCGCTTTTCATCAAACGTCCGGTATTGTCAATCGTCGTGAGTTTCCTGATCTTGCTGATCGGCTTGCGCGCCGCGGTCCTACTGCCGATCCGGCAATATCCGAAGCTAACCAATACGGTCATCAATATCACGACTGCCTATCCTGGCGCCTCGGCCGACATGATCCAGGGGTTCATCACCACTCCCCTGGAGCAAGCAGTCGCGTCCGCCGAAGGCGTCGACTACATCAGTTCCTCGTCTATGCTTGGTGTCTCGACTATTCTAGTTTACATCAAGCTGAACTTCAATCCAAACGAAGCGCTCACGGAGGTGCTCTCCAAGGTCAACTCAGTCAAATACCTGATCCCGAAGGAATCAAACGATCCAGTCGTCACGAAGTCGAGCGGTCAGACGAATGCTGTCATGTATATCGCTTTCTCCAGCGATGAGCTAGCGGCCAACGCGATCACCGACTACCTCACGCGCGTCGTGCAACCGGTTATCTCAACCGTCGACGGCGTTTCAGCGGCTGACATCCTAGGCGGCCAGAGTTTTGCGATGCGGCTATGGCTAGACCCTGCGAAAATGGCTGGGCATGGCATATCGCCGGCTGAAGTTTCGGCTGCAATCGCAGCTAACAACTTCCAGGCTGCGGCAGGCCAGACCAAGGGCTATTTCACTATCTCCGATGTCACAGCAAATACGGATTTGCGGAGTGTTGACGATTTCAAGCGTATGATTGTCAAGGCGAATGACGGTGGCTTTGTGCGCATGGAAGACATTGCGGTAGTCGAACTTGCCGCGCAGATGACGGACACTACCGTCACGATGAACGGCGACCACGCGGTCTTTGTCGGCGTGCAAGCGAGCCCGGAAGGCAATCCGCTAAACATAGTGCGAGGCGTTCGGGCGCTGTTTCCTGAAATGGAGCGTAACCTGCCGCCGCCGCTGAAGATGAAAGTGGCCTACGACTCATCCAAGTTTATTCAATCATCGATCGACGAAGTGAAGAAGACGCTCATTGAGGCCGTCGTGGTTGTGGTCGTCGTGATCTTTCTTTTCCTGGCCTCGCTGCGGTCCGTCATCATTCCTGTGGTTACTATTCCGTTGTCTCTCGTTGGTGTCTGCAGCATGATGCTGGCGCTGGGGTTCTCATTCAACCTCCTGACGCTCCTTGCGATGGTTCTCGCGATCGGCCTCGTGGTCGACGACGCAATCGTGGTGGTGGAGAATATTCATCGCCATTTAGAAGAAGGAGCGGCTCCGCTACAGGCTGCTACAAGGGGCGCGCGCGAGATCGTCGGTCCGGTTATCTCCATGACGATTACCTTGGCTGCGGTATATGCCCCGATCGGATTCCTTGGCGGCCTCACCGGTGGCCTGTTCCGCGAATTCGCGTTCACGCTGGCAGGAGCGGTGATCGTGTCCGGTGTGGTCGCTTTGACGCTGTCGCCCATGATGTGCTCTCTCTTCCTGAGGCGCGCCAAGGGGGGACGATTTGCAAGGCTTGTGAACCGCGGGTTCAGTGCCGTAACACGATGGTACGGCCGCAAGCTCGACCGTTCGCTCGACTATCGCCCAATTACCGGCCTATTTGCGCTGACCATGTTGGGACTTGTCGGCTTTCTCTATATGCATATTTCCAAGGAACTAGCGCCGGAGGAGGATCAAGGTATCATATTCGCGCTAACTAAGGCGCCGAAATACGCCAATATCGACTACCTCGACTATTATGGCACCAAGCTTGAAAGCGCGTTGAAAAAAGTTCCAGAGACTGACTTGAGCTTCGTGTTCAATGGCATTGGCGGCCAGCAGAGTGGCATGGCCGGCATGTTGCTCAAGCCTTGGGACGAACGCAAGCGATCATCGATTGTACTAAAGTCGCTTGTTCAGGCCGAGCTATCCAAAATCGAAGGCATCAACGCGTTTGCCTTTAGCTTGCCTCCGCTGCCGGGCGGTTCTGGTGGCCTACCAGTCCAGATGGTGATCAATTCGACTCTTGGCTTTCAATCCATCCACGAGCAGATGTCAAAGTTGAAGGATGCCGCGCAGAAGAGCGGCCTCTTCATGGTGAGCGACTCCGACCTCGAGTTCAACCAGCCGGTGGTACGAATCAAGGTTGATCGATCGAAGGCTAACGAGCTTGGCATCACCATGCAGATCGTCGGTAACGCGCTCGCCACCTTACTTGGGGGAAATTACGTCAACCGCTTCAATCTGCAGGGCCGCTCCTACGAGGTGATCCCGCAGGTGCCGCGAGAGGAACGGCTAGTGCCGCAATCAATCGGAAGCTATTATGTGAAGACTGCGACGGGATCGATGCTTCCGCTGTCTACCGTAGTCTCCACCGAGACTGCGACCGATCCGAATGCGCTCACCCACTACAACCAGCTCAACTGCGCGACCTTTCAGGCCGTGCCGATGCCCGGCGTCACGATCGAACAGGCCGTGGATTTCCTAGAAGCCGAGGCGAAGAAACTGCCCCCAGGCTTCAGTTACGACTTCCTGGCCGACGCCCGCCAGTACGTGCACGAGGGTAATCAATTGGCGATTACCTTCGCATTTGCCCTCATCATCATATTCTTAGTGCTTTCGGCGCAGTTCGAAAGTCTGCGCGATCCGCTCATCATCATGATCAGCGTGCCGATGGCAATGGTCGGCGCCTTGATTCCGCCGTTCCTCGGCTGGGCGACCATGAACATCTACACCCAGGTTGGACTGTTGACACTGGTCGGGTTGATTTCAAAGCACGGCATCCTAATGGTTGAGTTCGCCAATGAGCTGCAGTTCAAGGAGAGATTTGACCGTCGCTCGGCTATAGAGATGGCGGCGCGTGTCCGACTGCGCCCAATCTTGATGACCACGGCGGCAATGGTCACGGGCTTCATACCCTTGTTGACGGCAACCGGAGCTGGCGCCGCGAGCCGGTTCTCGATCGGACTCGTTCTCGCCGCTGGCATGTCTGCGGGCACGCTGATCACGCTATTCGTGCTCCCGGCGGTCTATGTCGCGATCGCGTCCGATCACCGTGGTAATGGGGGTGTCGTCCGCGCGAACCTCGCCGAGCGCGACTTCACCAGCGCTGCTGATGCCGAGGTAACAAAGCATGACCATCAAATCATCTAGGTTTGCTAGTGTGACGCGCGAAGGAGCTTAGGACCACTTCACGGTTCTTTACACATCGAGAACTTCGCGTGCTTGGTGCCAAACTGGGCGCATCTTTTCGGCGGTTAACAGTCGGAGATCCGCTGCTGCCGCCCCAGGTTAAAGCGGCGCCGGGTATTCACGGAGACCTGACGCCCAAGCTCGACCAAAGGAGAATCGGTGCTCTCTTGATCAAAAAGGAGGGCTGACAGATCATCGCAAGGCTCAGCCCCTTCGGAACATTGCTCGATATGATCTAGCCGGTGATGCAGGCTGCCTTGTCGAGAACGAGCAGATCACTCTGGAGCCGTCCGTCTCTCTCAGCGCAAAACACCCGGTATGCCAGCTGAATGCCTTCCGTGAGCGAGGTGGTGGCTCGCCAGCCGAGTCTGGACAGCCGACTAACATCCAGCAGCTTGCGCGGCGTTCCGTCCGGGCGCGACGTATCCAAGCTGATTTCACCGCGAAAGCCGACGGCGGCCGCGACCATCAGTGCTAAATCGGCGATGGTGATGTCCTCGCCGGTGCCGATATTGACCGGTTCCGGCGACGAATAGGTCTTCATCAGGTGCACGCAGGCATCCGCCATGTCGTCGACATAGAGGAACTCGCGCCGGGGCGTGCCGGTGCCCCACACGATGACGCGCTTCGCTCCCGAAACCTTCGCCTCGTGGAAGCGGCGGATCAGCGCGGCGACGACGTGGCTCAGCTCGGGGTGATAATTGTCGCCGGGGCCGTACAGATTGGTCGGCATCACGCTGATGAAGTCGCTGCCATACTGGCTGCGATAGGCCTCCGCCATCTTGATGCCGGCGATCTTGGCGATCGCATAGGGCTCGTTGGTCGGCTCCAGCGGACCGGTGAGCACGGAATCCTCGCGCAGCGGCTGCGGCGCCAGCTTCGGATAGATGCAGGACGAGCCCAGAAACATTAGCTTCTCGGCGCCGTTCTGATGCGCGGCCTGGATCACGTTCGCCGCAATCGCGATGTTGTCGTAGATGAACTCGGCGCGCAGCGTGTTGTTGGCGACGATGCCGCCGACCTTGGCCGCGGCGAGGAAGATCACTTGCGGCCGCGTCCTGGCGAACCAGTCGAACACGGCGGCCTGGTTGCAGAGATCGACCTCGCGCCGGTCGACCGTGACGAGCCGCACCTCCTCCCGTGCCAGCCGGCGCACCAGCGCGGCTCCGACCATGCCGCGATGGCCGGCGACGTAGACGCTCTTGCCCCTCAGCTCAAACGGTGCGTTTGCCACTGGCCGCATCCCGTTTTGTCTCCGCCAGATCGCTCGTCATCATCTCCTCGACGAGCTGGGCAAAGCTGCGCTTCGGCGTCCAGCCGAGCACCTCGCGCGCCTTGCTGGCGTCGCCGACGAGAAGATCGACCTCGGTCGGACGGAAATAGGTCGGATCGATCTTCACTACAATCTTGCCGCTCGTCTCGTCGACGCCGGTCTCCTCGACGCCCTTGCCGCGCCAGGCGATGCGACGGCCGACATGGGCAAAGGACAGCTCGACCATCTCGCGCACCGAGCGCATCTCGCCGGTGGCGAGCACGAAGTCGTCGGGTTTGTCGGCCTGCAGGATCTTGTGCATGCCCTCGACATAGTCCCTGGCATGGCCCCAGTCGCGCTTGGCTTCGAGATTGCCGAGATAGAGCGTCTGTTCCAGCCCGACCTCGATACGCGCGACGCCGCGGGTGATCTTGCGGGTCACGAAGGTCTCGCCGCGGATCGGGCTCTCATGGTTGAACAGGATGCCGTTCGACGCGAACATGCCGTAGGCTTCGCGGTAGTTCACCGTGATCCAGTAGCCGTAGAGCTTGGCAACGCCGTAGGGCGAGCGCGGATAGAACGGCGTCGTCTCCTTCTGCGGGATCTCCTGCACCAGGCCGTAGAGCTCGGAGGTCGAGGCCTGGTAGAACCGCGTCTCCTTCTCCATGCCGAGGATGCGGATCGCTTCCAACAGGCGCAGCACGCCGATGGCGTCGGCATTGGCGGTGTATTCCGGGCTCTCGAAGCTGACGGCGACGTGGCTTTGAGCTGCGAGATTGTAGATCTCGGTCGGCCGGATCTGCTGCACCAGGCGGATCAGATTGGTCGAATCCGTCATGTCGCCATAGTGCATCAGGAACGGAACGTTGCCGACATGCGGGTCCTGATAGAGGTGATCGACGCGCGCGGTGTTGAACGAGGACGAGCGCCGCTTGATGCCGTGCACGACATAGCCGAGCGACAGCAAATATTCGGCGAGATAGGCGCCGTCCTGACCGGTCACGCCGGTGATGAGAGCGACACGCCCCTTTGAGTTGCGAACCGTCATGGTCTTCCTTAGTTGCACCGGAAAGAGCTGCACTCTGAGAAATCATTGCGAAGCCGCTTCTCGAAAAGATCGATATGCGGATGCGCGCTCCATCGCAATTAAAGGATACGCTCGGCAAGCCAAGTCATACACCGGACTCAGGAAAACACACCATATACATTGATTTAGGTGGACTGAATGATGCCGGCGCATGAGCTTCAAAGATGAAAGTCGAGCGAACCCTCGCAACGGCGACGATCCCAAGCAGGCGGGATGGATGGTAGGCCCTGTTAGACGCGCTCGGGGGCGCTTTGCCTCCTCGCGATATTTCTGGGGTCCTTATCTTTCCACGCGCGCAGGTATGTTTTCCGTTTGGTCCCTCATGGCGCGGAAGAGTGACGTGGTGAGACTTCCGACTAGAAGACGTAGCCTTCGCGGCTCATAATCAGCGCCGCTTTGCTAATTGCGGGTAGGCAATGGACGGCCTGATGCAAAACAGAATGAGAAAGAAAGGCAAACGTTGGTATAGACTTTGTAACGTTTCGATATCGAAATCTTACGTTCGTACAATGGAGCTTTGATGCCAGTCCTCTAACTTGACCGGGCATAAGTTGCCTCTGTCCAATCATGAAAAGTCTCTTAAACCCTCATCGCAAGTGTGTTTCCAGCAAGTCGGGAGCAGCTGCGCAAAGAGATGAGCAGGGACTATGCGGAACGTGGGCAGATCTCATCTTTCTGTCTGAAATGGAGCGAAGCCCAGACGAAGCGTCACTCGCCCGGGAGAATGATTAGTGAGACGCGAGGACTCAGTTGTTGCCATATTGACCGTGCCCGGCAAGCTGGCATCGCTTCTCGCTTCTTCTGAGAACACAAACTGCGTCCTGAAATGGCTCCTCGGTGAGAGTGAGCCAAGCAAGATAACCTGCTTCACCGTAGGATAATTGGCTTTCCGTTCTGTTCGAATGCCCTCAATCTATGGAGCGAGACTATTTGATACATCTTGGCAGCGGCTTGTTGCGCCGGCGACAGTTAGTGAGGCCGTCGAGCGAGCCTGTTTGGGCGGACTTGGATGCGCCGTGCAGGCGCACTAGCGCATCTGATTCTGCTTCAGGCAGTCACGCCAATGGCGATGGCATCGCAGTGTTTCTTCGATCGGCCAGCCAAAAGCGGAATCTAGCTGGGCGAAGCGATGATGGCCGGGAGATCTAAATGAGGCCAGAGAATGCGGCGGTGATAAAGGCGCCCGCTGAAAATCCCGAACCTAAACCTGTTACCTTTGGGCAAACGAAGTTTGCGACGGTGCTCCTGTTGGAGGAACGTCAGACTTCTTGAAGCTGGGCTGCATGGATTGATATGTGTGGAATTGTTGGCATTTTGGGCCGTGGTCCGGTCGTTGATAAGTTGGTCGCGTCGCTCAGGCGATTGGAATATCGTGGCTACGATTCCGCGGGCCTCGCAACTCTCGAAGGAGTCCGGATCGAGCGCCGCCGCGCCGAAGGTAAGCTGAGGAACCTTGAGGAGCAGCTGCGCTATTGTCCGCCGTCGGGGCATGCTGGCATCGGTCACACCCGCTGGGCGACTCATGGAAAGCCGACCGAAAGCAATGCTCATCCGCATGCGACGGAGAATGTCGCGGTCGTTCATAACGGGATCATTGAGAATTTCCGCGAGCTGCGAGCCGAGTTGGAGCGGAATGGAGCCGGCTTTAACTCGGAGACGGACACCGAGGTAGTGGCGCATCTCGTCGATTCCTATCTCAAGAATGGCTACTCGCCCCAGGATGCGGTACAGGCGTCACTGCCGCGACTGCGTGGTGCCTTCGCGTTGGCATTCCTTTTCAAAGCGAACGACGATCTTTTGATCGGTGCTTGCAAGGGCTCGCCGCTCGCGATCGGACATGGTCGCGGCGAAGTGTATCTAGGCTCGGACGCAATTGCGCTCGCACCTTTGACCGACACCGTCACCTACCTTGAAGACGGCGACTGGGCCGTGCTTACGCGCGCAACGTGCGTGATTTATGGTGCAGACGGCTCTATCGTCCAGCGGGAAACATCAAAATCTGGCGTATCAGCGCTCCTTGTGGACAAAGCGAATTACCGCCACTTCATGGCCAAAGAAATTCACGAGCAGCCGACAGTGGCCGGCAAGACATTGGCGCATTATCTCGATGTTGCGGCCAAACGCGTCGCCCTGCCGCTCGCGTTGCCCTTCGACTTTAATTGCATTCAGCGCATTTCAATTACTGCGTGCGGCACGGCTAGCTACGCTGGGCACATCGCCAAATACTGGTTCGAGAGGCTCGCGCGTTTGCCTTGCGACGTCGATGTAGCCTCTGAATTCCGCTACAGGGAGGCGCCTTTGCGCCGAGGCGATCTCGCAATAGTCATCTCGCAATCGGGCGAAACCGCTGACACATTAGCTGCCTTGCGATACGCCAAGGGCAAGGGCTTGCATACGATATCTGTGGTTAATGTACCGACGTCGACGATTGCGCGCGAGAGCGAATCCGTTTTGCCTACCCTGGCAGGGCCAGAAATCGGCGTCGCTTCCACCAAGGCATTTATCTGCCAGCTGATGGTATTGGGGGTGCTTGCCGTCAGAGCAGCTAAGGAGCGGGGTAAGCTGTCTGAAATCGATGAATCGCAGCTCGTGCGCGAGCTCATTGAGGTGCCGCGATTGATTGCTGCGGCCCTGTTGGTCGAGCCCCAGCTTGAGAAGCTCGCGCGTTATATCGCCGGCGCGAGGACAGTACTCTATCTCGGTCGTGGCACATCGGCCCCCTTGGCCTTGGAGGGCGCGCTCAAGTTGAAGGAAATTTCCTATATCCACTCAGAGGGCTACGCCGCCGGCGAGCTCAAGCACGGCCCGATCGCACTGATCGATGAGGCTGTGCCTGTGGTGGTGATCGCGCCTTACGACGAGGTCTTCGAGAAGACCGTCTCTAACATGCAAGAGGTGGCCGCTCGGGGCGGCAAGATCATCCTGATCACCGATGCGAAGGGTGCGTCTGAAGCGATGGTAGACACGCTCCTGACCATCGTGCTGCCGGCAATGGTCGCAAGCTTTACGCCGCTGGTCTATGCCATTCCGGTCCAGCTCTTGGCTTACCATACCGCGGTCGCAAGGGGGGCGGACGTGGATCAGCCGCGTAATCTTGCAAAATCGGTCACGGTGGAATGAGGCTGGAGAAGTTAGTATCAAAGCATTGAGGTCTCGGCCTCGAGCCATTCGGCGCGGGTTTGGTGGCCTAGGTTCTGCGGGGACGGAATCCGACAAGTTCCCAATCCGGGTCGCTCGTAGCTGTCGTGCGGTTTTGGTGAACTTAGCTGATGCTGCCATCAGCCTCGTATAGCAGAATCGACTAGCCTAGGGGCGATCCGGGATGTTGCACGACTGGGACGGCGTTCATCACGCCCGTCCACAGCCCTGTTGCCCTGGTCGCCATCGACCGGAACAGGTGGTCGTCATCGATCGGAAATGGTGGTCGCCATCAATCGGATTCACTGGTCGCCGTGCCCCGGAGCGCGCAGCCTGACTTCGACGGCTCTGTACTTCGAGCGCTGTTTATTGAAACGAATACCGAAAGTCACGCGCGTGCCGGACACCAGATCAGCCCCTGCGCAGCCGCGAAGGTCCGATATGTGCACGAACAAATCCTTGCCGTCGCCATAGTCAGGCCGAATGAACTCCCAGCCCTTTTCAACGCTGTACGACACTACTGTTCCGGTGCGCATGTTTGTTCCACGGTCTTGCGGCTCGATATCGCCGCCTACTACTCCGGAGCTGCGGGTGCACTTTCCGTTCCTAACTCGGCGGCGACGAGCGCGAGCGAAGATGAGCGCCACCACTTGAACATCCTGACTCACCTCGCCTCACAGCAAACCGGCGGGGCGGACCAGGCGCTAGAAGCGACGAGCCCGCCCCTAACATTACCGCATCTGGAGACTCGGTGATGCTGCCCAGGACCGAGCAAGGGTCGTGCCGAATCGAGAATCGGAGATTCTGCAGGCGCTTCGTGGCGGGCTACAGGGTCAAGGTGTTCGCTTTGGTCTGAAAACTGATGGCCGACGGGGGCACTGTCCGTCCCAGTTGGTCCCGCCGAACTTCGGACTGCAGGCTCACGCTCGCGCCGCCAAATTGCCCCGACAACGTGCTGCCCATCACGGCCCAGCGCATTCTCTTGCACGCCCGGCCTGTACGCGATGGCGGCATTCATCCGACCTGCTAAGCACACAGAAATTTCGCTGGCGTATTGAACAGCAGGCAAGCGGGCCTTTTAATCGATCGTCTCCCTTCGGACGCGCACCCGTTCTCCAACACGCTGTGCGCGATTGAGGCTCGAAAACTACGCAATCACGAGCTCGACCATCTCCATCTCAGAATCACTGAGCCTCACGAGGAGGAGCATTCGCATGGGTAGTCGAGCAAGTAGCGAAGCTGGACTGGGGTGATTGTCAGGCTTGCCAAAGGTGCGTTCACCTCGGAGGTAATAGAGCGCCATCGACCCTATTTCACGCTTGGCGAATTGCTCAGCTAGCCGCAGATGGTGGCCCGCTCTAAATGATCTTATCTCTCAGCCTTTGCTGAACGATTTCGACCAGAACTGCTCCGCGAAATCCAGATGGCACTTCATCACGTCCGAGGGAGTTTTGGAATTGGCAAGATTCTTCAGAAGATTGACCTGAGCGTGCAGAGAGGAAGCAGCCAGCTTTGACCCGTCCTTCAACGCCGCAGCGAACAGGTCTGTTGTCTCTTCGAGGGATTTTTTCCATTCCGGAGACGCAAATGAATGGCTTGATGCAGCCCTCGCTGATTCTCCAACATCGTGCGTGGTGCCTCCCGCTTCAGAGGCTGAAGCCTGGGCGGCCCGTTCGGGCTCTGGATGGGTCTTCCGTTCGCGTTTCTCGTATTCGGGACCTCTCGCGGTCATTCAACGTCTCTCCGTCTAAACAGGATCGCAGCTCGCTGCGTGGTCTAGATCCGACCAAGAGCTTCGGAAAGTACCACAACCGGCAACATGTCGAACCTATCTCATTTGGTAGCACTTGCTCATCGGGATTGCTTAAGCGGATATCCGCACCATTTGCGGGGTATGCGAACGACCGCGAGATTTGACTGAGAATTTCCTGCACGGCATGAAGAAAGTTGGTGGCAAGGAAGTCGAGAAGGACCGCGTTCTAACACTCGACGAACTGAAGCCTTCTTTGCGATCCTCAACGATGAGGAAGCGGGCATCACGGATGGAACGCGCTTGGCGCTGAAAGTCCGTATTGCTGACAGCCCAGCGCCGGGGCGAAGTCGCGAGCATGATGCGTTCCGAGCTTCACGGCCTACACGGGGAAAAGCCCCACTGGATCATTCCCGCTGTACGGACGAAGAACAAGAAAGCGGAGCACACAGTCCCGCTCTTCCCGACTGCCGTCAAGTTGATCGAGGCGGCCTTGGAGATCGGCAAGCCAGAGAAGGGAGAGGACCAAGGCAACAGACCCGTCGTTGCCAGTCGCTTCGAAAGCGTTGGGGTGCTTGCGAGCCACTGTATGAGCCAGGCTGTGCGGCGCTTGTTGGAAGACAATGAGCTGGTAGCCTTTACGCCCCATGACCTCAGGCGTACAGCCGCGACCATCGTTCATGCGTCTATGCGCGATGGCATATGTTCGAAGAGAAGCGAGAAGCGATTCCAGCGGATTGAAAAGCATTTAATCACAATCACCGGTTAGCAAACTTCTGCGACACTTCAGCTCCCCTCTCGTCTGTATCGAGCCAGTGCTGTCCGCTCCTCTGCGCTAATGCCCATGAATGTTACGCCGTTGTACCCGCCGTTTGAAAGGGCAGATCGCACGTCATCCGTCGAAGCGCCGATATCGTAAGCGATGTTAGCGAACATATATTGCTGGGTGTCGCTCTCATTGTTCGCGATCTGGGTATTAAGGTGATTGGCGGCGCGATGCGCAACCGCGTTATAAACCCGCTTTTTTGCGCTGCAACTTTCGGTTCACGCCACTGTAGTATCTGAGTTTTGGTTTGACGGGGAACCGAATCATGATCAGGCACCAAACACGCCAGCGCCCACGAGACGCCCTCTAGAAGAGCGCGTATGCGTGCAGCGATCTTGCCTGCCTCCTTCGGCCCAGGTTGAGTTTCACGCTATCGAGTATGCCCAACACTGCCTGAGCCTCCTCGGCATCAAACGTCGCGACTTGGCGATCTGCCGGGCTCAAAGACTGATCGGCGGCCCGGGCCTGATTGGCTGCAAGCACCTCAAGCGCTTGCGACCGCAGGGCTGTGATCTGCCGAAGATTTCGAGTGTTGATTGTCACCGCCCATTCGGACCCACAGTAGATAGCTGCACGTGACTCGGCGCTTTGACGTGAACCGAGGAAGCGCTGTCCCTACCACTCACCGCTAACTTCACCATGGTCAGCCCAAGCAGCGGAAGAAGCTAACCGGGATGCATATTCGGCGAACGCCCCTATCACAACTACCAGGATTGGTCGTAGCCAGCGCTTGGCGATCAGTTGTGATCTTAGGCAGTATGGCCGCGCCACTAGCGGCGAACCGGCTGCGTCGACAAGAGAATGCACAAGCGCATCGCGCTCTCATCCTGATTGTCGCGCTATAGGAGTTCGTCTCGATACGCTCAACGAAGCCGTCAACAGTTCCGAACTGAAGCTGACAGGCAACGATTTCCACAAGCTGGCCGGAAAGTCCGTGCGCTACACGATTCACATCAATGGCCCGTGGTGCATCACATTCGAGTTTGAAGGAGGCGATGCATTCAAGGTTGACTTTGAACAGTACCACTGAACGCAGAATACCGAATAAGCCATGAGGGCTCCGACATGCTGGAGAGCATCAATGGCAGAGCAGAAGGCTAAGCGCGATCCTAACCGCTGCCCGTCTCATCCGGGCGCCGTCCTTGATGAAATTCTACAGTACATCAGGAAGTCTAAGACCGAGATTGCAGAAGCGCTGGGATTCCAGGCAGCATCTGCACGACATCCTCGCGGAGAAGAAGCCGGTCAGTCCGAACGTGGCCGCCCGGATTGGAAAGCCGGTCGGCAACGGCCCGGCCATCTAGCTTCGTTTGCAGGCAGCCCCCGATGCGTGGCACGCCGACGCGAAGTTGATGTCAGCGAGATCAAGATGCTGGAACCGGCTTAGGGCGACGAGTCCGGGTGCGGGGTCGCCCAAACGGTGCCGCAAGCGATGGTAGCCAGCCCGTCCTCGAAGACAGGGGCTGGCCACCTTTACGCCCGAGAGGTTCAAATTCCCCAAGGTGCTACCATTGTATGGTGGAGAAGAACTGGAGAGCACCTACCAGTACCGGTGGAGTGCCGCGCCCCGCGTGCATGTCATATTGAAGCGCTCGGCCCGCAACTGTTCGAGCTGGCTCCGCTCATAGGAGTAACCGCCGTGCCTAGGACCGATGTGGGGGCGGCAATCCAAGCATTCACGGACTACGCCCGTAGGCCAAGCCATACCCCGGCAGAAGACACCTACGGGCCACAGCGAACTGAAGAGCAGCTGGCCGCTCGGCGATTCCGGGTTGAAGTTATCTGCTCAAAAATGGACGCGGTGGCGGAGTGCCCTCTTTCGACCTTAGCCGAATTCGAGGCGCTCAGACGCGAGATGGGAAAAGATTTTCCCCCAACGCCACCCGCTTTACTCAACCATGTAGTGGACGCATTTTTACGTTGTGGGTCCTACCCGCGCGGCCGGATGACCGACCCTTAATCGTGGACGGAGCCAAATGATGCTTGGCACGTTCTCGCTGCACAAGATCGACCACGCTATACGCGACCTGGAACAAAAAGTCGCCCACGGCGCGGAAATCAGCCGCGAGGAGCTTGCGAGCGGACTGCGGATTACGAAGCATCTTCGAGATGAACTCGAAGTGGCGCTCAAGGTGATCGATGGCCTAAAGGATCATACCGGTCCCGGGTCGACAGGCCGCACAAGGTGGTAGCCGCGACCTAAACAGCGGGAACGTTAGCGGCCACGTGGCTCGGCGCCCGCTTGGAGAAAAAGCGCTCTCCCTACCACGCGCCAGCCTCAAACAGCGGAAGAAGCTGACGGTGGGATACATTCATCGCAAAAAGCCGTGGCACAACTACCAGAACCGGGGTTGCAGCCTCGCGGGGCTCGGGGATCAGCCTCAGATCGCAGGCAGTGCGGGTGAGACTCGGCGCCGTTCGGTTGCGCCGGAGCGGACGCTGTCCCTGCCCCGCCCGCACTGCCGATAGTTAGCGGTCACGTGACTCGGCGCTCAAGTAACCCCCACGCATACACAGGGGAAGCGCTGTCCCTGCCACGCGCCGCTAACCCCCACACGGCCAGCCTCAAAGCAGCGGAAGAAGCTGACCGGGAGGTCATCGCTCGCAGAACGAGCGTAACTTACAGAACCGGGAATGGCCCGTGATTTAGAAGCAGTGGGCGCGACACGGTGCCGACCGACCAGGGGGGCTGAGTTGAAGCACCTGCCGCATCCGCACTGCTGGTGAGTTTAGCGGAAGGTGACACTCCACCCCACTGCTCTGGAAACCCCAGCAATGTCCGTGCCACCCCCGCTAAACCCAACAACCAATTATTGGGACTAGCTTACTGAAAGCTGACGAGACTGCGCGCCCATTCACAAAACGAAAAGCGGCCCACGGGGCCGCTTGCCGTGGAGACAATAAAGACGTTCAGGCCGCAGACGAAAGGCGTTCGGCTCGCTTACGATCAGCGGCAGCCGCACCACGACGACGGCCCGGATCGGCAGTTCTGTGCGTCAAGTTCAGCAAAATCGATTATGGGATCCGGCCGAGCCATCCCCTCGGAGCCGCCGTCGCTCGCTTGCGCAAAAGCGTAGCCCTGGCGAGCGACGGCGGCGGAGAGGGGGGCGTGCATCCCCTTGGTGGGCCTGAGCATCGTCAGGCCGCCGGCGTAGCGCCTCCTTGTGCTCCTTCGGCAGATCCATGTTTAGATGGCGATGGTCCTCGAGCCAGGCCTCATGGCGCTCGACGGTCAGCGCCCGTACCAGCCTTAAACAGCTCTCGGCATTGGGGAGGATTCGCACGACATAGGTTCGCCGCCTGATCTCCTCGTTGAGGCGATCGAGCAAATTGGTGAGATGTCTCGGTGCCAACGTTCCCGCTGCGGTGTTCTACATCGTGGAGTATGGTGCGACCATCGGGACAGCGGCACCGGGAGCACGAAGTGCGGGCAGGCCGATGTTATTCCAGAGCCGAGAGCTCGAGTTAGTAGCTGGCGGCCGCCTCCGTGATGGGCTCGAGTATCCCGAGGTCACGCGGGTCGAACTCGATCGAGCGGCGCCCCCTCCACCGGCGTATCGGCGCGGCCCGCGCCCATCTGCGCCATGTGCATCGCGATTCTCCGCGCGCGCTCACCTGCTGCGGACCTCACCATCGAGATCGAGCTCGGAGGGGGATGGCATCCGCTGCGAGACTCATGCCCAGGGCACGGCCGTCGAGAGGTGTCCGGGGCTGGAGAACATCTGCATTCTGCAGCGCGTCGTCGGTCATAAGGTCACCTGCAGGCGGTACGATCGCGCGAACGATGTTCTTGTCGATATCGCCCCTCCAGCCTGGAGGTCGGGAGTAATGAGATGGGGAAGTAATGACATGGATTGGCGCCGCGACCTCATGCTGTGGCACCCGCGTCTGTTCCTCACGACGGCCGAGGAGCCTAGTCGCTCGTTCGGCTACCCGCACTGCGAGCGAGGGTGGCAGGATATCCTGGTCCGGCTCTGTCGCAGGATCGAAGTCGCGCTCCGCGACGGCGAGACCTTCGAATTCGTCCGCATCAAGCAGAAGATGGGCATCCTGCTCGTCGACTGGGACACCGAAGCCTCGAAGTCCACCGAGTCCGCGATCGGCCATGCAGTTGACCTGGCCGTCGCCCGCTCCGCCTGCACCTGCGAGATTTGCGGCGCGGAAGGCCGGCTGCATGCCAACAAAGGGTGGCTCGAAACCCGCTGCGCAGAGCACGCGGCCGGCGATCCAGTGCCGCCCCACTTGGGGCAGGGCTTCGACAACGTCCGCCGGCTGCGCCGCCGGCGAGGCCAGGCCAGCGTTTACTACGCGCTTACGACCGCGACGCCGACACTTTGACCGAGGTGCCGCCGCCCTCGCCGCAGCAGGAGCGCTAAGATGGCCAGATTTCGCTGTAGCGCCTAGGACCAGCAAGGCGAGTTCACCTAGCCGCGCCGGCGAATGCGCCGTCCGGCATCTCAATGGCTATCGCGGCATCCTCCAAGTGGATGGCTACGCCGCCTATAACAAGCTCGCGCGATCCGATCGCGGCGATGATGGCATCACGTTGGCCGGCTGCTGGTCACACAGCCGGCGCAAGTTCTATGAGCTGCATGTTGCAGGGAGCTCGGAAGTGGCAACGGCGACGCTCGAGCGGATGGCGAAGCTCTGGCAGGTCGAGAAGACCGTGCGCGGTCAAAGCCCCGACGCCCGCGTTGCCGCGCGCCAGCAAGCCTCCGCGGCTGTCGTCGCAGATCTCTTCGATCTCTGGCAGCAGACCTTGCGGCGGATCTCCGGCAAATCAAACTGGCCGAGGCGATCCGCTATGCTGTCTCGCGCCGTGCCATCTTCGAACGCTTCCTGCTCGACGGCCGCATCGAGCTCGACTCCAACATCGTCGAGCGCGCCATCAGACCGCAGACAATTACAAGAAAGAATAGCCTGTTCGCGGGCAGCGACGGCGGCGGACGAACCTGGGCGACCATCGCAACACTGCTGCAGACTGCGGATTTCACGGATCGTGAGCATCGATTTCGCGCGATCGTGAGCACTGAATTCAGACGATCGTGAGCAGCCCGCTACGGCCGATGGGAGATAGAGTCAGTGTTCTGGTTGGCCGTCAAGGGTGATGGTTTTGGCGCTGCGTTTTCGCATGCTTTCTCCGGTGAGCTGGAGGCGGTGGGCGTTGTGGACGAGGCGATCGAGAATGGCGTCGGCGACCGTGGGGTCCCCAATGGCTCCATGCCAGGTGTCCACGGGGAGCTGACTTGTGACGATGGTGGATGCGCGGCCATGTCGGTCCCGAGCAGATCGCGGCGTTCCGCGGCGGTGAGCACCGATAGTCCCCAATCATCCAAAATCAGAAGCTGAGCGCGGCCGAGGCTTTTGAGGAGCCGGGCGTAGCGTCCGTCTCCGCGCGCGAGCGCCTCGAACAGCCTTGGAACGCGATGATAGAGGACTGATCGGTTGTCGCGGCAGGCCTTGTGGCCGAGCGCGCAGGCTAACCAACTTTTGCCCAGGCCGGTTGCCCCGGTGACGAGCAAATTCTCGTGGCGATCGATCCAGCGACCTTCGACGAGTTTGGCGAAAACGGCGCGGTCGATGCCCCGCGGGGTGCGCAGATCGACGTCCTCGACGCAAGCAGTCTGGCGCAGTGCGGCGATCTTGAGGCGCGTGGTGAGCCGCCTGGTGTCGCGTTCGGCGGCTTCGCGGTCGACCAACAGGCCGATGCGATCTTCGAACGGCAGGGCTTCGAGATCGGGCGATCGGCGCTGCTCCTCGAAGGCCTTGGCCATTCCGGTCAGTCGGCGCCGTAGCTTTTGACGAGCGCCAGAATGCCAAGGCAGGTTCGAAAGCCTTGTTCTGGATGGGGCCGGGCGTCGATCACGGCCTGGAAAAACGCTGCTGTCGAAGGACCGATCCGCTCGCCGGCGGCGATCACCGCGGCGGGGGTCTATTCGCCGTAGCGGCGATGGGCGCTGGGCATGTGGTCGGCGATGGTGGTGTGTCCGCGTCGGTTGGGCGCGCGGGCATGGCTGGCGATCCGCTGGCCCTTGTGGAAGATCTCGACCGTCCGATCGTCGATACGGGCATCGACCAGCTCGCCAATCAGACGATACGGCGCGGAGTACCAATGGCCGTCGACCTCGACATGATAATCGGGAGCGAGGCGGCAGCGCTTCCAGCGTGCGAAGGCATAAGGCTGATCTGGCAGCGGGGTTAGCTTGGGTTTGTCGAGTTCGGCAAACAGTTCGGCGCGGCTTGAGCCGAAGCCACGCATTTGACGAGCATTGAGTTCGTCGACGAGTGTCTTGATGGCGGCGTTGAGCTCGGCCCGGGAAAAGAAGCGCTGATTGCGCAGCCGGGCCAGAATCCAGCGCTGGGCGATTTGCACCGCGACCTCGACCTTCGCCTTGTCTTTTGGGCGCCGCGGCCGTGCGGCGAGAATGGCGGTGCCGTAATGGCTCGCCATCTCGGCATAAGTGCGATTGAGGCCGGGATCGTAGCGGTCGGGGTTGCTGACGGCGGCTTTGAGGTTGTCGCAGACCACGAACGTCGGCGTTCCGCTCAAAAACGTGAACAAGTTGACGTGGGCCCGGATCCAGTCGGCCAAGCTCTCGCTGGGGCAGGCCTCGGCGTAGGTGTAGTTCGAAGCGCCCATCGCCGCGACGAACAGCTTCATCGGCTGCACTTCCCCGGTCAGGGGATCGACGATGTCGATGGTGTCGCCGGCGAAATCCACGAACACCTTCTCGCCGCCCAGATGAATCTGCCGCATCGAAGGTCGGACCCGCCCCTTCCAGGCCTCGTAGGTAGTGCAGAACCACGTGTACCCGAAACCGTCGGGATTAACGGCGCGATACTCCTCCCAGAGCAGGCGACGGGTTACGTTGCGCCGGCGGAGCTCTTTATCGATGTAGCTCCAGTCGGGCACCGGCCGCTGCGGGCTCTGAGACGCTGGTCGTGGGGCCGGGAAAAGCAAAAGCTCCAGGTCTTCATCGGTCATTCCCTCCGGAAGCGGCCAGCTCAACCCAGCAGAGCGGGCGCGGCTCAGGTAGCTGTGCACAACGCCGTTGCTGACGCCCACGCTCCGCGCGATGGCCCGCTCTGGCAGGCCTTGAAAATGTTTTAACCGAAGGACTTCCTTGATCCGGCGCATCGACAATCTCTGGGTAGGCATTGGACTTCCTCGTTAACCACGAGGTCATCCCTAAGCCGGTTGAGTTGTCGGCCGAAGCGCTGCAAGGCTCCGAAAGCCTTGCTCACGATCCCGCGAAATCGTTGCTCACGATCCCCTGAAATCCGCGCTCACGATCCCGCGAAACGCGCATGAAACTGACGAGAACCGCTTTGCTGGGCGATTTCCCGCCTGTTGCGTTGCGTAGCTTCGGCATTCACAACGAATTCGCCATTGGAAAGCATTGCGGGAATGCTGTCCGAGACGCTTGTCCCAGCGCCGGAGACGAAGCCGCCGGTGCTAAAGCTAGGTATCGACATAGAGCTGATCGCGGCGACCTTGGCCATACCGGCAGCGAGCACGCCCGCAGCCAACGCATCATTGAATGGCGGCACGGCCGATGCCAACGCCTTCGTGAAGGCGGTGTAAGTGTTGATCCTTGCCTCGACAATGCCGAACGCTTTAGCCGCCGTCGCCATAGCCATGCTGTGCTTGCCGAATTCCTGCGAGAGTTGTGCAAATTCGCCCGCCATGGAGGCGCCGGCGGTGTTCCACGTCGATTGGGCGTTCTCCGCTAGCCTTTGTTGCGCATCCAGGAATTGCTGCGCACTGATCGTATTGGCGTTGAATTGCGCTTGGATCTTAGGCTCCTGTAGGTAACTCTCAGAGGGAGTCAAGTTCGCTTGGATCGTCTGGAGCCCGGCCAGCGTCATGGCGTATTCCGAAGTCTTCTGCTTCAGCAGGTCGAGCTGCACCTGCTGCGCGGCGGTGATCGCGGTGTTGTTCGCCCGCGCGATCGACTCCGTTTGCAATTGCAGCTTCATCGCCTCCATTGCGCCGGGAAGCAGTCCATAGGTTGCCACCTCGGCCTTCATTCCCTCCGGCGACTTGCTTTGCGATGCAATGAACTGATCGACCACGTTTTTTCCGCCCATCACCGAAAAGTTGAAATCCTTCTGAGTCTTCGATGCCTTGTCCGTCGATGCAGCCGCGGCTTCCTGGGGACCGCGCTCACCGCAGTATCGACCGCGATGAAGGCGCTCGTCACCAGTGGGGTGATTGTTTCACGGCCGCCTTCGAGAAGGTGAAGGGCGGCATCGCTGGGATTGAGGAGATGGCAAGGCGCCGTGTTCAAAGTCGCTCGCCAAATACATCTCAACCGTCTCCGGTTGCGAGCCCTTCCACAAATTGTCGACGATTCTTGCGTCATTGATGCCGCTCGAGCCCGCACCGAGCCCGCCAGTGGATGTGCCCGAAGCGCTGAAAGCCAGCTCGCTCGAGCTGTGGTATCAGCAGAAACTTCATCTCCGGACATTGGTTCCGAGCGGCGCCGAGGCGCTGATCCGGATGCGCCATCCCGCATGGGGCGTCGTGCCGCCTGCCTACTTCATCCCCGACGAAAGCGATCCGCATTTTCATGCGCTGTCCGAGTTCGTGATCGCGCGCGCGATCGAGGACTGGCGCTATCTGCTCGGGCAGATCGGACCGGTCGATCTCTCGATCAACCTGCCGATCTCGTTTCTGGCCGACGATGCTGCGGTGCGCGAGCTTTGCTACCGGATTCCGGATCATGCGGCGTTCGCCGGCCTGCTGATCGAGATCGACAGCGCCGAGGTGATCGACAATCTCGACCTGGCGATCGATGTCGCCCGGCGCGTTCGCCTGCACAATATCGGCATCTCGATCGACAATGTCGGCGCGAAGTGGCCATCCTTGCTGGGATTGCCGAACTTTCCGTTCGTCCAGCTGAAGGTCGACCATCAATACGTCACCGGTTGCGCGGATCAGCGCCTCAAGCAGACGGTGTGCCGGCGTATCGTCGAGCTCGCACACGACTCCGGCGCGCAGGTTATTGCGCAGGGGGGCGAGACGCGCGCGGACTTTCTTGCCGCACATGAGATGGATTTCGATCAGGTCCAGGGTTACCTGTTCGGCAAGCCGATGGGCGTCAAGAAGTTCGCCCGCTCGCGCACGCACTTCTCGGAGAAAGAGCCGATCGTCCTGACGCATGGCGCCTAGTCAGGCGCGAGTGTCGCCATCGATCGCGCGCAGCGCTTCGCCGCGGGCGATCAGGCGCTTTGTGTGAATCGGCGGATGGAATGACCCTGCCCAGATTAATGAATTCAACGGCTTAACGTGCCGATCGGCGCCGGGCCCCGCGCCAACTCACATGCTGACGGCGGTCGTCTTCCCCTCGGCTTTGCTATGCACTTCAAACTCGAGAGATCGATTCGTTCAGGATAATGTCCTGAATAACGAGATAAGCCGTACGGCAGTTGCCGCACGGCTCTTCCGGAGTTCGTCATTCACTGCGCGGATCCGGTAGCGACGCGCTGAGCCGCCGTCTTGGCAGACTTATTGGACGCGCTCGTCGGCGACCTTCTTCTCAGAAGAGAGCTCGGTCGTAATTCTGCGCATTGCCACGGCCTGGGCCTGAACTTTTTGGCTAACACGCTCGAACTCAGCCATCTGGTTCTGGAAACCGGCATCCTGGGTCTGCTGGGTAGCAGGAGCGGCGCCGTTACCGCCAACACTATTAACCGCCATGTCTATTCACCTTTCTTTATGATAGTCGTTAGTTGTGGCCTGCTACGTCGGGCGGGCCGACGATACGAGGGGCAGGAATAGAAAGAAAGACGGTGCTCGCCCCCCAGACTTCTCAGGCTCAGTTCGGCGCTCTTGCCGAGACCAACGGTCTTGGGCTGTACGTTGTCCGTTTTGCCGGCGTTCTTGTTTTCGGCGGCCATCGCTTTCTCCTATGCTCGTCTTGTTACGTCTCAATAGACGTGCTCGCCTAGAGTTCAGCAGCCTCACGCTAGGCGCGCTACCTTTCGAGAAGCTGACGAGTCTCGGTCGGGGTGATTAGGTCGATCCTTTGCAGCAGCCCATCACCTGCCGGCAGCTGCAACCTCACCTAGGGTCTGTACCTAAATAGCGCCACGTGATTCTCTTGCCTACGTGTTGATTCGGGGGCGAGAGAATGCGCGCTGGTTTTTTTGGCTGAACGACAGGCAATGGGCGCGTATCGAACCGCATCTGCCGAGGGGACTGACGGGGCCGGATCGGGACGACGACCGACGCATCGTCAGCGGCATCATTCACATGCTGCAATCGGGTGCACGATGGCGTGATTGTCCACGTGAATACGGCCCTTACACGACGATCTACAATCGCTTCAATCGCTGGGCCAAGCGAGGACGATGGTGCGCAATCTTCGAAGCGCTGGCCAAGCCTGGCGAAGACGGCGTCGTACTGTCGCTCGACTCGACCTCGATTAAAGCTCACCGGTGTGCCTCCGGCGGAAAAGGGGAAGCACAATCAAGCAATCGGCCGCTCGCGCGGAGGCCGCACGACAAAAATCCATGCGCTGAGCGATCCGCTCTGCCGGCCGGTCGTCCTGCATCTGACTCCAGGCCAGGATGCCGATATCGCTGCGGCTCCCGATGTCCTGGCGCTCGCGCCACCCATGAGCGTGCTCCTCGCCGACAAAGGGTATGATGGCGACAAGCTTCGCGGCGCAATCATTCGTCGTGGCGCCAAGCCCGTAATCCCCAATAAATCTAACCGTGTCGTCATCCATCGCTTCAACAAACGCGCCTACAAAGGACGAAATGTCATCGAACGCTGCTTTTGCAGGCTCAAGGACTTCCGGCGCATCGCCACGCGATATGACAAGCTCGCCCGTAATTTTTTGGCCGCTGTTCATCTCGCCGCTCTCGTCGCATATTGGCTCAATTGAGTCTGGACCCTAGCACTACTTTGGCAGAATGTGTTTTGGCCGCTGTTTTTCAAGGATTTGCTTTCGGCAATATGGGCATTGCTGAGGCGGCGGCCGAAGGATGAGATCGACGATGGCATGGCGTACGGCGGGCATGGTTGGTTGAGGCGGAGGCCCGTTGATTCTTTTTTTTCCGCCCCGCGTATGCGAGGCGACGATGTTGCAGGAAGGCGTAGGCAATCATTGTCATAAGGGCGTGGCGATGAAGACCTTGCCATGATCGCCCTTCGAAGTGATCAAGTCCAAGCTCCTCCTTCAACTGTTGATGCGCCTGCTCACAAATCCACCGTGCCTTGATGGTGGCGGCCAGCGTGCGCAGATCCGTCGTCGCCGGAAGATTGGCGAGATAGTATTTGCTCTCCCCGGAGGCACGTTGCTCGCCAATGAGCCAGACTTCGTCGCCTGGGAGATGCTGCTGACCTTTATCCCATATCCGCTGCGGAGGGCCGTCGGCGGTGCGGACACGGAGGGCAGCAAATCGGGCTTTGAGCCGACCTTTCGTCCCGCTACGCCAACTCACGGTTTTCCATTTGGCGCTGGCCAGCATTTGTTCTGCCGCAATCGATAAGATATCGGGCACGTGGTGCTTTCGTGGTTTGCCACGGACTTTGGTGATCGGCCAAATGAGCTTCACATCGACGGGATACACTTTCTGGTGCCGAGGGATACCGACCGCCCAGGCCAGCCCGCGCTCTGTTAGCCCTTGTCGAAACGGTGCGCTGAGGCCGTATCCTGCATCCGCCAGCACACATCCAAAGCGCATGTTGGCTGCCATCGCGCGGTCAATCTCGGCCAAAGCGATCTCCGGCTTGGACCGTGGCGTTCGGTGTTCGATTGGCACGCGAGCGCGCTTCAAACGGGGCATGTCGCTTGTCCAGCTGTCAGGCAGAAAGAGACGTAACGCGACCATCACTGGCACTTCGCCGCGCGCAAGCGTTAAAGACACCAGCGTTTGGCAATTTGCAGTTTTACCGAGAGCCGATGCGTATTGCGCCGCAACACCGACCGATCGCTCACCCTTCTTCGGCAGTGAGGTGTCATCAATAACCAGCACCGCATCCCTGCCGCCGACGAGTCGGTCCGCCTGGTTGAGCAGCTCTGTCTCCAGCGGCGTCGCGTCCCAGACACCGTCGGCAATGAAATGGTGCAACTGGTCGTAGTTGCTCGTGACAAGGCGTTCCGCCATCGGCTGAACGCTCTTGCGATCGCCAGGACCGATCAATCCCGCAACATACAGAGGACACATCCGCTGCCGGGTCTTATGACCCAGCCGGTCCAAGAACGGCATCAGCCAGCGTTCGAGTTCGTCTTCCCATCCCGGCATGGTCAGCCCTCCAAGAGCCGACCACCCATGAATCATTGAAAAATTGATTCGGGAATCCTATAAAACGCGGCAAAATCAACAATCTGCCAAAGTAGTGCTAGTGAGGCTAGCAGCGAAATTCTGACCTACGTGCGCGGTCAGGCGCGCACTTGGATCGATCGGCCAACAGGTTGGCTGTGGCGTTTGTCGATCAGCGCTGAGTCATCCAATCTGAAGTCTTTGGAGACTCATGGCGTGGGGCGGTAGCCTGGTTAGGGCCGCGCGCTGATGCTGTAGAGGCTGTTGGTGTGATCGCCCGTATCCCCACAGATCGCGTCCGGAATCTTCGGATCGCCGCTGGCGGCAATAGCGGCGTGGCCGGAGCGGTTGGAATGCTGCTTCCCAGATCCGCTGGAGTGACTGGCGGAATTGCGGCGACCGCGTCACTTATCGACAGAATGATGTGCCTCTCGGTCCCGATGATTGTTGCATCAAGAGCAAGCGGCGTGAATCTCGCATGCAACAGGACCGATCGGCGCAGCCGACATCGGACAGTCGATCGATGTTAACGAAGCGACGTATCACATGTGATCGGCGGGCGTCGATAGTTGCCTGAGATGGTCCGTCGTGACGGCCGGCCGCCGCGAGCAACCATGCGATCCGCACCCCTCGGATGCTACGAGGGTTGCGATGCTCAGTCGGTGGTTCATTGTCGTCAGCTTTTCGACAGGTGCTGCAGGTAGAGTCCCTGCGAGTTCGATGGGCGCGATATGCTCGCGCCGAGCCGCTGCGAAGGTGATGAGAGAGGGGGCTCATCGAGGCTGCCGGGGCTGGTGGCGAGAGGCATTCATTCGCTCACCATCGGGCCAAGGGTGCGGCCTGAAATGCTTCCTGTTGATGCGCGCATAACGCTCGCAGTTTTACCGCTTTCTTCGATGCAATCAGGAGTGAACTAAATGGCGTATCTTCCCGTGGCCGGTCTCCCCGTGGTCGGCGCACTCGATTCGACGGTGAATGGGGTGGGGTCAGAGGGGGTGGTTGCCAGCCCAGCTTTCAGCACACTGTTGGGACAGTATGTCACGCCGGGTGCCTACCAGTACCTGCCGGCAGGCGCTGCCGTCGTTGTCGCTCCGGTGGTCGTTCCTGCAGGTGGCGTCACAACCGCTGTCGTGGCTCCGGCGGTCGTCACTCCAGTCGTGGCTGCTCCCGTGTACATGATGGCTCCGCCTCCTCCTTTCATGCTGTTGAGCCAGCAAAGTTCGGGTTCGGAGCCTTCCGTCGATCCGGTATGGACGCATGAGGTCAAGGATGGCAAGGCCACGATCAACCTCGGCGACAAATATACGATCACAGCCAATGAGAAGGATGGCACCTGGACCGTCCGCAACAACCAGACCGGCCATGTCACGAAGATCCATGGCGATCCCCATGTTGACGCTAACGGGGACGGCAAGGATGACTTCGACTTCAAGAAAGATATGACCTTCCAGCTCGACGATGGGACCAAGATTACCGTCAATAATGTCGACTACGGTAATGGTGAGACCATCTCCTCAAGGCTGACCATTACGAACGGCCACAACGCGATGGTTGTGGAGGGGCTCGGCGACGACAAGGATGGCAAAAACAATCTGAGGGTGACTCAGTCCAACGCTGGCATGACTCTTGATGAGCTGACACCCGATGGTGCCCAGACGATCCATGAGAGCGGCCAAGGCTGGGTCGATGGCGCCGGCGGCGTGGTGAATCAGGCGAGTATCGATGCCGGCGAACAGGGTCGCGCGCCGGGCAACTACCAGTCTGCAAGCGCAACGCCTGCCAGTGCAACACCCGTGTTCTTCGTTCCTCCTCCACCGCCGCCTCTTGCGATGGTTCCGTTTGCCGTCGCTCAGACGCCAGCGCCGTCATCTCAGCCAGCGCCAGTGTGGTCGCACGAGGTCAAGGACGGCAAGGCGACGATCAACCTTGGTGATAAGTATACGATCACGGCCGATGAGAAGGACGGCACCTGGACCGTTAGGAACAACCAGACCGGCCATGTCTCGAGGATCCACGGCGATCCTCACGTCGATGCTAATGGCGACGGCAAGGACGATTTCGACTTCAAGAAAGGTATGACCTTCCAGCTCGACGACGGCACGAAGATTACGGTGGACACGGTCAATTATGGCAAGGGAAAAACCATCTCCTCGAAGCTCACCATCACCAACGGCGACAATGCCATGGTTGTGGAGGGACTCGGCGACGACAAGGATGGGAAAAACAATCTGAAGGTCACGCAGTCTAATGCTGGGCGAACGCTTGATCAGCTGACGTCCGATGGAGCTCAGACAATCCATGAGACAAATCAGGGGTGGGTTGACAACTCCGGACGCAAGGTGACGCAGTCGGTGATCAACCACAATGAGAACCCGGATGCGCCGCCGGATTTCAAGACGATGATGCGCGAGGCCATGTTCCGGCGCATTTTCGGTCGCGATGCACAGCCGGCATGAGGCCTGATCCCGGGGATGTCGGAAACTCGTGGAAGCGGGCGCTAGCGCCCGCCTTTCATTTTCGCCAAACGGCCGCGAGAAGGGCAGCTTGGCGATCTATCGATTTAGGATCGACGGTAACAGCCAGATTGTCTTGGCAATCGCAGCCTTGGCGCCGACAAACGGGCGGAGGGCCTCCAGGCCCGGCTACCCGGCTAGAATTGCTGCGGCGCGTTGCCGGCGATGGAGGCGCTGCACGGGAACGGTGCTCTCAGGTCTGTCTGCACGTCAACGTCCTGCAGATGCAGGCGTCGCAGCGAAAATCCCGGCCAAGATCGTAGATTGGATTGGGGACGGCCTCGGCGGCGCGATCTACCCTCGGCTCAGAAGCATAAGCCACTGTTTCGCGTTGAGCCCTGCCTGTCTTTAGCCTACGAAGCCGGGCGTGAACCCTTGCGCTCCCAGAACATCCATCATCCTCTCACGAAGCCGGAGGCGCCATGGCTTTGAGCATCACCATTTCCGTCAAAGTCTGCTGTTGGGGACGCCAAAGGGACGTCGCAGCAGCCCGCTGCCAAAAAGATCCAGGTGCATTCGGATTCGCGGAGCAGTTCGCAGCGGACCTGAAAGATCATAGAATGCGCATCTAACTGCTGGCGTGTGCCAAGTCTCACTTGGCACGTCTTCGATTCAATCACCAGGCGGCCGTATCGCTATCTGGCGCCGACCATCGGCTCATCCATCATCAAGCTCGCTCATGGCCTCATCCATATCCGACTGCGAATCGCTTATGACTTGCGTCGCGACGGAAACGAGAGCCTTTTCGAATGCTCGGCGCAGTAGCGCTGCACGCGTGTCATCGCCGCCGTTCTCGGCGGTGTCGGAGGGGGCGCCAACCTGCGACGCTGTTGCATTGATATCGGCTGCGTCTGCGTTCATGTCGTAACACCCGGATAGCGGCGTCGCCTAGATGACCTATCCTCTTCATGCTAGCAGGAGCAGCTTGCGAAAAGCTGACTAAGATCGAGCTTCCTTGGCGGCTTCATCCATGATCGAGAAGGATCATGAGCACGCGCCAGCGGAAGTGATGACATTCAAAGCGGCGCGCGATGCTGCTGTCGAGCTGGCTGCACGCAAGCGGGCCAATCTCGTCAAGGTGCTGCCTTAAAGCATTGCGGACTCAGGGCTTTACCTCCGACGGTTCAATCACGAAGTAGCATGTACCGGGGCGAAGGCCGCATACGTTATCGCAGGTGCACGGGCCGCCATCACATTCGTCTCCTTTTCCGCCAGTTAGCAATTCGTGGAACAGAAACGCGCCCTCTGCAAATTCCTTTGCGTTGCCTTGGCGAACTCCTCGGATACCGTTTTTCGATTGAGCGATTGCTTTCGTATACAGATGAAGTTTCGGGCAGTTCGCAGCAATGCCGAACGCCGCGCCCTGCAGAAATGCAACGCTTCGGCCATCGGCGTGCGCTGATGATGAGCACGGCCGTTGTTGGCGATTTGAACAACATCAGACCTCTTGTCCCCATAACACCATACCGATTGCGGCGCTAAAGCATCGCTACCCTGCTGTTGGCTGATCTTCCTTATCCGCGCCGCGCATCACGATCTTCAGCGCATCATCCGGCAACGGCCGCTGCAGTGCCTTTGCTTCATCCCGCGGCGCGCGCATCCATACGTCGCGCTCCTCATCGGTCGTCAGGAAGCCATAAACGAGGTGAGGGCCGGGGGCCGGCTTGGACTTGGTGCCCCGGTCGCCCTTGAACCCGGTCCAGATGCCCGCGATCAGATGGGCATGGCGGCTACCGGCCGGTTGTACACGCCGCTCGCGGGAGAGATCGACAGGCGCGCAGCCAGCCAAGGAGCAAGGTTGTGTTCCAGCCAGCCATGGCAATCGCTGATGAGCGATCCTCATCAGTGGTCGCGTTGTCGACCGTGGTGAGGCATCCGGGCGAAACTTTGCGCCGCAATGCTGCTCGAAGAACAGGGAGTCGTCCAGAAACCTGACGGCGTTTGCCAATGAGGTTGGTGAGCGTGATTTTGGTTTGATGAGCGCTCATCCATGCGAATAAGTTGCTGAGAAACACGATGCCAGCAGGTCGGACAAAGCCGAGATTGCCGAAATCGTTGATGACCTCCGGCGGCCAGCCGTTGACGGCGTGCGCCGCAAGATCGGCCGCAACCTTCGACAGGGACAGTCCATTGAACGGTACCGTCAAATTAACGAATTGGAGCGGCGGAGGGGTAGACGACCGGCAGACCGCCCGGGACCCTCTTTATCGCCGCCATCGCACCGGAAGTGATCAGTTATCCCGTTTGGTTATATTTCCGGCTTCCCTTAAGCTTGCGGATGGTCGAGGAAATGCTGGCGGCGCGTGGCATTGGCGTGACCTATGAAACCGTGCGCCAGTGGGGACGGAAATTCGGCAAGCCGTTCTCCGATCGGAACCGCCAGCGCACTCCCCCTCGCGGTGACAAATGGCATCTGGACGAAGTCGTTATCTCGATCGCGGGCGAACAACATTGGCTCTGGCGCGCTGTCGACCAGAGTGGCTTCGTTCCTGACGTCTTGATCCAGCGCCGAAGAAACTCGCGCGTTGCGCAGCGGCTCATGAAGAAGCTCTTGAAATCCGCCGGCACGCCGCCGCGCGTTATGATCACGGATAAGCTGCGTTCGTACGGCGCTGCGAGGGCGAAGATGGGCTTACACGTCGAACATCGCCAGCACAAAGCTCTCAACAATCGGGCCGAGAATTCTCATCAGCCGACGCGGCGACGCGAGCGGATCATGACGCGCTTCAAATCGTCCCGTCAGGCTCAACGGTTTCTGTCCGTTCACGATCAGGTCGCGAACCTTTTCCACATCCCCTATCCCGGAGCCGCCACCGCCGACTTCCGTCGTGCTTCGCGCGAGCGAGCCTTTGCGACTTGGCGCGAGATCTCCATGACAAGCGCTATCGCCGACTCTCGACCTCTGAGAATCGCCTCCTTCGGCTCGGCGGTCGATTAAGTTGACGATGCCCCCTGATGAGCCAGAGCCTCCCTTCTCGAAAAGCCTGATCAGTCTCAAATTGTCTGACGACGGACAATCGTTGCCACTGTCTCAGCCAGGCTGCTGTCATCCGAAAGACGGCAAATCCGGGCGCGGGTCCACCCTTCTTCCCGAGCTCGTCAGCTTCTCGAAAGCCAACCTTCCTAGCATTCAAGCCCGGTCTCTAGATGCCGATGCCGCCCATGCTGAACTAGGGGGCCCGCTAGTGGATCTGCAGGAGATTTTGTTATCAGAAAGGAGAGCTTTATGGATTCCAATCGGATAAGCGGTGCCGGCGCGCAAGGGTCTCCAACGGGTTACGTCCGGACACAGGAGGATCATGATCTATTTAGGCAGGCCGCGAATGAAGCCCGGTCATTATCATCTGCCGGGCCTGTGTCGGCACAGACGCCGATTTGGCGTTCGAGCGCTCCATACGGAAGCTTTTCACGCGATGGCTACTCTTGGAACAACGACGTATGGGGCCCGCACCCTGGGCCTCAGACGATTTCGGTGAGTGCAGCCAACCGGTGGAGCGTGTGGTCGAACCAGCCCAATACTCCTGGCATCAAGAGCTATCCGCACGTGGCTTTCAATATCGGGAAACCGCTCAGCTCAATCAACACTCTGAGCTCGAGCTTCAATCAGGAAGTTCCCACTGGCGGCGCCTGGGATGTCGCCTACGATATCTGGGACAGCTCAGACCGACATGAGATAATGCTCTGGACAAACTACACCGGAAACTCGGACGGGAGCGGCAACGTTAAGCCCATTTCATATCATTATGCCCCTTCCGGTGCGGCGATTCCGGTCTACAGCAATGTCAATGTAGGCGGGGCGACTTGGAACGTGTTTGAAGGCGAAGGCTCCGATGGTCACAAGGTCATCTCATTGCTGCGCACTTCGAAGACCAACAGCGGGACAGTGGACATCAAGAGTATCCTGCAGTGGATCAAGTCGAAGGGGTACTTTGGCGACATAAACGTCGGTAGCGTCCAATACGGCGTCGAGATTACCTCGTCCCCGGGGGGAAAGAACTTCAATTTCAACAACTGGTCCGTGACTTCGAAGTGAAGTCCGCGCGGGCGGTAAGGTGAGCTGCGCTATGCCAATGAGCCACGCTGACTGACGGCCTTGGCTTGCCGCTCACATCCCGACCGCCACGATCCCGGCCTCAACCGAACCTATGCCGAGATGGCAAGCCATTACGGCACGGCCATCTCGCAGCCCGGCCGCGGCGCCCAAAAGATAAGGCAAAGGTCGAAGTTGCGGTGCAAGTCGCGCAGCGATGGATTTTGGCGCGGCTGCGCAACCAACGCTTCTTTTCGTTGGCGTGACCTGCCACTGAGCATTTCCTCCAGAAGGATTCAGAGTCCGCCCCGAAGAAGGACGGACAGATGAAGCGAGCAAGGTTCACGGAAGAGCAGATTATCGCAGTGTCGAAGGCGCATGAGGCCGGGGCGAAGACGGCCGACCTAGCTCGCAAGCACGGGGTCTCCGAAGCGACGATCTACAATTGGAAGGCCAGCTCGCAATGGTTGGCACGCAAGATCGCCGCGATGGGGCATACCGTCCGCATTATTCCGGCTCAATTCGTCAAGCCTTATGTAAAGTCCAACAAAAGTGACATCATCGATGCCGCAGCGATCGCGGAAGCAGTGACGCGACCAACAATGCGCTTCGTCGAAATACGGTCGCCCGAACACATTGACCTGCAAGCGCTGCATCGTGTTCGCGATAGGATGATTTCGCAACGGACGTGCCTCATAAATCAGATGCGCGCTTTTTGCCTTGAATATGGGATCGCTATTCACCAGGGCGCCGGCAAGTTCAAGGCAGATCTGCCGAGGGTTTTGGCAGATGAATCGAATGATCTAACGTCGGCCATGCGTCGCATTCTTGCATCTACATTCGACGAGCTGCGGCAGCTGGAGCTGCGGATTGCTGAAGTCAACCGCGAGATTGAGGCGATTGCCTCTCAAAGCGATACTGCACGTCGATTAATGACTATCCCGGGCATTGGGCCACTCGCGGCGACAGCGCTTTTGGCAGCAGCTGGATCTGCCCCACAGTTCAAAAAGGCCCGCGATATGGCAGCTTGGCTGGGTCTTGTTCCTAGAGAATACTCTACGGGAGGCAAAACGAAGCTCCTGGGGATAAGCAAGCGCGGCAACCGATATCTGCGCCGGATGATCATCCACGGCGCCCGCTCCTGCGTGACACATCTTGATCGCTCGCGATATCACCTTGGCGCCTGGCTTGATGGACTTCAGGCACGCATGCACACTAACAAGGTCACCGTCGCCTTGGCGGCAAAGATTGCGCGGATCGCATGGGTAGTGATGACTAAGCCCGGCGCAAGCTACGAACGGCGGGATCCGGCCTTTAGCTGATCCCGTTTGTTCCAGACTGCGACCCTACCGTACGGTCTGGGAGTAAAAGGGGTGCAAAAAAGGATTTCAATATCAACTAGATGTACAATCGAATCGGTCTTGAAGCGGAAGTCGGGTCATCGAGTCGTTCTTAAAGTCGCAATCGAGTCGTTCTCAAAACGCGAGCTCCAGGAATATCAACGGGATAGCCGAGTCGTTTTCAAAGTGGCCTCACACAAATATGTGCGAACACTTTGAAAACGACTCGATTTCGTTTTCGAATCGACTCGATCTCAGAACTCCCTGATCAGCCTGCCGAATGGGGTCCGAAAAAGTGAGGGGGTCTAATCAGCTTCGTCGCGTCTGCAACGCCTGCACCTCCCATCCAATCGCCATCGAGGACGACATGAAGCAGCCAGCATCGACGTTCGTGTTCCATGAACAGGAAGTCGCCGGCGTCGCGTTTCGCGCCATGGTCGAGACCGGACGCGTGGTGCTGCAGATGCAGAACTCGAGCGGTCGCGAGTCCAGTGTTGACCTCATCGCGAGGCATTCGCCCTGCCGTGTCTCTGCTACGCCGAAGATGGCTGGCAGCGTCGCGGCATGATTTCAGGCCCGCGGGGCTGGGCCGTTTGTCACGACACCGCGCGCGAGCCACGTATGTTTCTAGGATACCTTCACTCCGACGACGTGCGCCTTCTGAACCACGAATTCGGCCTCCATCGAAGGAACTTCCTTGGTCATCAACTTCAGTTCAAGGATTCGATAGCTGGCCGGGCGCTGAAGCAGATCATGCTGCATGATCCGGTTCGCGCGGCCCTTTTCCGCAAGGCCGACGCGTCGCTGGATAACTGGGCCGAGCAAGTCGCTTCCGAAAAGCCGGCGTGCCCCACACGACTGGCGATCCAAAGACGCGAGCTTACTCGACTCGGGAAGCGTCCGAGGGAGGGTGTTTCCTCCCTTCGGCCATCACCTTATCCGTTGACCGTCGGCTACTTTTCTGACTCAATCAAGCCGTTTATGGACCGGTCTTAACAACCTCGGGGGCGGCATGGATTCGATCCTTCGCGTTCTGATGCCCTTCTTCGGGCCGAAGAACTATTCTGAGATGCTCTAGAAGAACGCTTTGGCGGATTTCTGGCTGACCTTAGCCTGCTCGTTCCTGGTGAGGTACGATCCTTGGATTAACGGTCTTTTCTTGCGAGTTGAGCATCTGCCCGGCGTCAAGGAATTCGCCACGGCTATTAAAGCTCCTGAGGTGAACGTGGGCGGCTTCGCGCTTGCTTTGCTGGTGCTCATCTTCAGCAGGGTCACCCGATTCCATGATCGGATTTCGGACATATTTAAGATCAGGGCGAGGTTCGACCGCGCTAACATCCTTCTCCCTCTGGCTGTCATGTCGGGTGCGCAGATGTCGGCCCGTCAGGTGGCAAATCTCAAACGCGACCGCCATCCCCTCGTGAGAGCGACGTTCTACAAATACGCGTCCAGCCGAAGCGAACATCCGCTCGTCGACAAGCACGACATCGAAAGCGCATTGGAGGCTTGGCACATATTGGGTTGCCTTGGAGTGGCTCTTCATACTCACAGGCTTCGCGGTCTTATCCGCCTTCGCCAGGGCAGCTTGGTTTCTGATCATTTTTTGGACCGCCTCGATGGCCGCGCTTCTATTTATACATCTTCGGTATGGATTGCTGGAACGAAGGGCGGATCCCCAGATCCAACAGATAGCCGGGAATGCCGAGGCAAGTGCAGGCAACCGCCAAGCATTCACAGAGGCGGCCATCTGATGTGGTACAAGATCGGGAAGGATATCATCGTCCGGAGCGAAAACGCAGCCAAGCCGGAAACACAGAGTTCGGCCTATCTTAAGAAGCTGATCTCGCGTCTCGAGCCAATTCATTCCAGCTTCGACTTTGGCTGCGGCAAACTGCGTTACGAACGGGCAATAGCCAAAACCACCGGCGAACTTGCGTTGGTGGATTCGGAAGTGCAGCTTTCAAGGGGTCAAATGATCCGCGGTCGTTCGACCACCATCCGCGATTACGTCGGCAAATCAAATCACGTCCACGCCCTCACCGTGGGTCAGTTTGCCTCCCATGACCGGAGATACGACCGCGGCTTCTGCATAAACGTTCTTTCTGTGATCCCATCGGCAAGCGTGAGACTTGGCATCGTTCAAAAGCTAAGCTAAAGCCAAACGGCACTTGCTTGTTTGTGACGCTCTATCGCAATTCTGATTTTACAAGGATGCAGAATCTCCCGAATTGTCAACCATACGGCAACGGCTTCCTCATGGACTCGCTTAGGGGCCATTCCTTCTACGGCCTCATCCCGCCGGACGATCTCGCCGGATTGGTTAAGCGTGCAGGCTTCTCGGTCGAGTCGATCGTGCTGGATGAAGGCTCCGCATACCTGTGGGCCCGAACTCCGGACGGGCGACCTGGACCGATCAATTTCGAAATCCGTGAAACTGCGGAGAACTTTCAGATTCGATCTCAGCCAAGCGTGAGCAACCGCAGCTCGGCAAGGTAGACCAGGCCGGCAGAGACGGCGCTTGGATCCTGAGCAGCAGCCGCGGGGGCTCAAGTCACATCGACGACCTGTCCCGCTTAGGTTCGTCTGCTTCCGATAGTCGGCGATCTGCTGTCTGTAGTGGCCGATGCTCGGCGCATCCGGAGCCACGTCGCTCTTCCAATCGACGACCGCGTCGATGGCGCCGGCCTCGTCGAACGCGATCGCGTCAACCTGTCCGGAGAGCAGGACCTTGCCGCCTTCGTGAGTCTGGCTTCCGAACAACGGGAGCTCGGGGGCGAGACGCGGTCGCGGCGTCACGACGTCCGGAAGAGCGAGCGTCCGCAGCACCGTGGCGGTCAGTTCGACGGCGCTGATGCCCATCTTCGGATCCTCCGCCGGTTCGTGCCCCATCTGCCGGATCAGTTCCGCAGCCCGCGTTTCAAGCCCGCCCTGGCGTCGCAGGCTTCTCCGGTCAGCACCTCCTCGATTAGCTTGTGAAGGATGGTGCCACGCGTCGAACTTCTGAGAACGGCAGCAGGCTCCGCAGCGCCGGTTTCCGGAATTTCCCCGCTTTCGATCTTCGCTTCTGGCTCGTCCACCTGATCAAGTTCGCTCCGGCTCGGGCGACGCCAGATCACGGTCTTGCGCACATCGAAGATAGCGGTCGCCTCGGCGGCGAAGGTCTCGCGGGTCTGCCCGTTCTCTAGCGGCGTGACGTTCCTTTCCTTCGCGGTGCCGACGTCGTTCGGGTTGATCGCCGGGAGACCAGCCAGGCCCAAATCGACGAGCTTCGCCCAGCACTTGTCCGACAGGTCGGCGGAGTGCCTAGGCAGGATCAGCAGGTCGCGCGCCCGGGTCGCGGCCACGTACCAGAGGCGTACGCGCTCGCGCCGCTGCTGCTGCCGCGGTGACGGTGTTGCCCCACGGATTGGCCGAGGAGACAATCACGGATTGAGCAGTTGCGGAGGCTGTCCACGTGAATACGGCCCTTACACGACGATCTACAATCGCTTCAATCGCTGGGCCAAGCGAGGACGATGGTGCGCAATCTTCGAAGCGCTGGCCAAGCCTGGCGAAGACGGCGTCGTACTGTCGCTCGACTCGACCTCGATTAAAGCTCACCGGTGTGCCTCCGGCGGAAAAGGGGGGAGCACAATCAAGCAATCGGCCGCTCGCGCGGAGGCCGCACGACAAAAATCCATGCGCTGAGCGATCCGCTCTGCCGGCCGGTCGTCCTGCATCTGACTCCAGGCCAGGATGCCGATATCGCTGCGGCTCCCGATGTCCTGGCGCTCGCGCCACCCATGAGCGTGCTCCTCGCCGACAAAGGGTATGATGGCGACAAGCTTCGCGGCGAAATCATTCGTCGTGGCGCCAAGCCCGTAATCCCCAATAAATCTAACCGTGTCGTCATCCATCGCTTCAACAAACGCGCCTACAAAGGACGAAATGTCATCGAACGCTGCTTTTGCAGGCTCAAGGACTTCCGGCGCATCGCCACGCGATATGACAAGCTCGCCCGTAATTTTTTGGCCGCTGTTCATCTCGCCGCTCTCGTCGCATATTGGCTCAATTGAGTCTGGACCCTAGTTCTCCCGCTGCCTACGATGTGAGAAGGTCGAACGGAGAGTATGGCGCAACGGTCAGAGACGGGATCGGGAAAACCAGATTATGGACACGCGCCTCGAGCGCGCATCACTGAATTGGACCCGCTCCGCGAACTCCCATACAGGCCGGCGGCATGTAACGGCCGCTTCAGAGGCCGGACACATGTCAGCACCCGATCGCGCGCTCCAGACTCATTCGAAAAGATTCTTCTTGCATCAACGGGGGAGGTTAAACCGGTCGTGGTCGAGGAGCATGCGGCCGGCTAGGATGTCATGGACCGGGCGGCCCGGAGTCTCCTCGTGGAGGAAAACGAACAGAACGCTCTGAAAATCCTCAGTTTTTCCTTGCGGTTGCGCAGTCGCCGCGGTTCAATCCGCGAGCCGAGGGCTGCTTAGATGAAGCTGTTTGGTTATCTTCCGGAGACCCTTTTCAAGCCCTTGTCCGGGCCGAAGAAGCACGTCTATTCGCGCCTGCTAATGCGCCTTTATGAGCGGGTCTATTCCGCGCGCATTCTCGAGACGCCGCTTAGGGAAGAGATCGTTAAGCAGATCGAGATCGGGCTCTCCGAGTTCGGCATCGGATCGATGGGCGACCTCTCGGAAGGCGATCCTGAAGAGGATCAGACCACAAGCCAAGCCCATTACCTAGCCTATTATCGATTGCGCGATACCGGTTGGCTCACGGAGGAAACCGAAAAATGGCGAACCTACGTGGACATGAACCCGGACGCGTTCATGGTCCTCGGGGCGATCTCCGACTTCGGCAACAGCCGCGTCCGCGTCGCAGGCGCGGTGGTCGACGTCAAGAACAACCTGGAGGCCGCGCACCGTGAACCGGAAACGATGGCCCAAGGCTTGGCCAATGCACACGACACGGCATTGCGGTTTGCCCGCAGCATGCGTCGCATCTTGGCCGGAATGCGCGAGATCGAGGACCGCATTTTGGGGAATCCGAACGCGGCGGCCATCCTCCGTACGTTCTTCCAGGACTTCGTCGACGGCCTCCTGATAGCCGACTACAAGCAGCTCAAGACGTCCAACAATCCGTACCGTCATCGCCGCACGATCGCGACGCTCGCCGGCGACATGCTCGCGGATGCCAATCAGCTTGGCAAAATCGCGCGCGCCTTACATCGAGCAGGGTGTCATGGGCGCAGGCTCCACGGTTGCCACGGCAGAGGAACGCGTCGTCGCCGAGCTCGAGAAGATCAAGAGCGTCTTTGAGGACGTCGGCCCCTTCATGGACAAGATCGAAGATTTCCGCGACCGTCTCGAACGCCGCATCCGCACCACCGTCCACTACATGGACGTCATGGGAGAGGGATCCGCTGAGCGGATCGTCCGGCTGATCGAGCAACTCTCGAAGATCGGGCGCGATGAAGTGGAGATCCGTCTTGGGTCGCCGGATGTGGGCCTGCCGATCACATCGCTTGCGCTGTACACGCCACCGCCTCCGAAGGCACCACCGGAGCGGACGCGCTTCAAGGTGCCGAAGCAGGATCCATATCTGCGCGCCTATGTCGAGGCCACGACCGAATTCGACCGGATGGTGCGCGTGTCCGACCAGAGGCTGCTCGAGTTCGCCCGGCGGCAGATGCAGGGCCGCGATGCCGTGTCGTCCGCGGAGATCGAGATCGAGAGCATTCCGGACCTCTTCGCCTACCGGGCGCTCCCGAACCTGGCTGCGGTCGGCCGCTCTGTGCGACTTGGCGAATTCACGATCAGGCTCGACGAGGGGCGCACCGCCAACGACTGGATCGACGTGACCGCCTTCCGGATCGAAAGAACGAGGACCACGGCCGATGCTGCGTGATCTTTCTAAACTCATCGACGACGCGGACTCCGAGGGACACGACGGCGACCAGTTGCAGAAGGAACTGCGGCAGGCGGCACAGTCGCTTTGGCGCGCGCAGTTCATCTATGAGAACGACTGGGGCATGAAGACCTCCTACGAAGTGCTCCGTCGCCACATGGGGTATTTCGAGAATCTGTTCGATGCGCTCGGGTACCGGGTCGTGGGCAGGCCGAACGACGGCTACGTCGGCCTGGTGGCGAACGAGCTGCCCCCTCGTCAGAGCATGAAGCTCGATGAGAGCCTTCTGCTTCTGGTGCTGCGGCTCCACTACGAAGAGGCGTTCACGCGGTTCGAGGCCAAGGAATTCGGCGAGGTTGAGGTCGAGAGCGAGCAGATCCTGCAGATCTACGAAGATCGCACGCATCGCGAGCGTCCGAATTTCGGAAGGGTGAAGGAAATCCTGGCCGGCTTCCGCCAGCGCGGCCTTGTCCGAATCGAGGATCGGGACGACAGGAACTTCACTCTGTTCCTGCGGCCCGCCCTGCCGATCGTGGTCTCCAAGGATACGCTAGGATCCCTCGAAGAGTTCGTGTAGCGCTCCATCCCGGCGACGGCAAAGACCGACGCCGCGAGCGAGGTGCAGGCGTGATCGAACTTCGTCGCATCATCCTGATCGATTGGTACTTGTTCCGGGCGCAGCAGGTCGATTTGCGCGGCATGACCGCCATCATCGGTCCGAACGGTGCGGGTAAATCGGCGATCATCGACGCCGTCCAGACAGTGCTCTCGGGCGCAAGTATGGCCAGCATCCGCTTCAATCCGAGCGCCCAGAGCAATGTCAGGAGCAAGCGGACTCTCCGCGACTACTGCCTCGGCGTTGTCTCGCTCGACGAGAAGGGCGAGCGTTCGGAGCCGACGCGACAGCATGCCTACACCTACATCATCCTGGTCTTCGAGGATCTGGCCGATGGCTCGGCGGTGAGCCTGGGCGTGGCTTTTTCGGCTTCGGCTTCGAGAAGCGACGAGTCCTGCGAGGCGCGCTTCATCGCCAAGGGCGCCATGGCAAAGGACGACATACTCGCGGCGGTCGGCGACGACGAGGTCGAGACACTGCAGTGGCACGCCGTACGCACCGCGTTGCGAGCGCGACATATCGAGGTCGACGATGCGTTCTCAAGCGCTACCGACTTCGTGGCGGAATCGCTCAGAGCTCTATCGCCGGCAGGGTTTCCGCTCGATCCACGGCGCTTCCAGAAGGCATTCCGGAACGCGCTGCTGCTGAAGCCGGTGGACAATCCTACGGATTTCGTCCGGAACTACGTCCTCGACGTTCAGCCTCTCCAGGTCGACAGACTTCGGCTCGGAATCGAACACTGGCGGTCATTGACCCGTCGCATCGAGGAGTTGAGGGCCCAGAGCGCCAGCCTAGCCGGAATCCTTCGCATCGTCGGCCGTGCCGTGGAAAACGAGAAGGTTATCGCAACCAATAGCTGGCAGATCGCGCGCCTGGAATGGGAGAAGTTCTGCCGGGAAGCCAGGCGGCAGGAAGAGGTCATCGCGCAGTTTCGGAGCGTGGCAGGTAAGGCAGAGGTCGAGGCGGCCGCGGCCGCGGCCCGACATGCCGCGCTCGAGGCCGAGCATAAGACCGTCGAGCTGTCGATCAGGACCAGCGACGCCGAACAGCTTGCCCAGATGTACGAGTCGGACAAGGCCGCAGCGCTGAGCCAGCGTGCCAACGCCATGGCGCCGCTCAAGGACATCGAAGGCCTTATCGCGTCGATCAAGAAGGCCGTCGAACTCAATCTGCTGGTTCGTCGTGACGATCTCCTGCATGCGCTGCTGAGCGCGGTCGTAGTCGCTCGGGGAAGGGCGCCACTTTCCGAATGGGACAAGACACTGCCGGGCGACTGGAAAGATAGCGCTTCGCATCTCGACGCGGCGCTGGGCGCCGTGGACCAGGAGAGACTTGCGGCGGTCCGGAAGTCGTTCTCGGACGCTCATTTCACGGCCCGCGTCGCGACCAAGGACCTTCAGGATCGCATCGACCAGATCGACAGCAATCTGAAACGGATGGACCAAGGGCTCAGCCCTATCGAGCGTGGCACCCGGAATCTGATAGATCAGCTTCGTTCGCATGGCATCGAGGCCGAGCCGCTGTGCGATCTGGTGGAAATCCGCGACGACAAATGGCGGATGGCGGCCGAGGCCGTCCTGGGGCGCTCCCGTGAGGCGCTGATCGTCGAGCCCAGTCGGGCCGTCCGAGCCCTGGAGATCTACCGGCAAGGCGGCGAATATTCGTTCCAACACGCCGAAGTCATCAACACGACGAAGACCGACGGTACGCGCCCCGCCGAGAAGGGGTCGTTGGCGCAGATCATCAGCACGGAAAACCGGCATGCCCGGGCTTTCCTCAATTATAGGCTGGGCCGGCTGATGATGGTAGAGACCATGGACAGGATGGTCGCCGCCGAGAACGCCATCACGCCTGACCGGATGATGCAAGGTGGCCGTACGGTTCGAAGGCTTCCCAAACCTGAACACCTCAAGCTCGGGCGTGCCACACAGGGGCAAATGCGTCAGCAGCTCGAGACCGAGCGAAAAGACCTCACGATGCAGCTCGCTGAGCGGGCGCGCGAGGTTGGCCTACTGGAAGAAGAAGCACGGCTGTTCGAGGACATGTTTGCCCGCTTCCAGAAGACGATCGAAGCTGGCCTGACCTGCTCCGAATGCGGAGCCGACTTGGCTGCTTTCGACCGCAAGCTCGCCGAGATCGGCAAAAACATCGAGGATGCCAAGCGGAATCGCGACCCCAAGCTCGTTGCCGATCTGGAGCGTCTCGCGGGTGAAGTGGTGACGGCGGGCCGTAGGAAATTGGAGACGCAGAAGGCCTTTGACGCCGCGAAGAGCGCGCGAGATAAGGCCGAGGGCGCGTACGATGACTACATGCAAAAGAATAGCACCACCGCGCGTGGAGCTCGACGGGACCGTGCACGTCAGATGCGTCAAGATTTCCCGCAATCGACGGCGATGCGTGACTACCGTCCGGAAGTCGCCAGAATGGCGACGGAAGCGATACCGAACCTCATCGACGGGCTGACCGCGGACAGAGAGACTCGCTCTACGACAAGGCGATCCAGCCTGATGCGCGAAATGACCAACGCGATGAACAAGCACGGTCAGGATTTCCATGTCGTGCCGTCGTTCACCGCTGAAGAGGCAACGCCGACGGCAGTAGAGCAGTGGGCGGCGACCGAAAAGGAGCGGCTCGATGGGCACGAGCTAGTCCAGTATGAGGAGCAGTGCCGGAACGCCGCGACCGAGATGACCTCGGCCTTCCGAGACGATCTCCTTCATCGGCTGGATGACGCCTTCATGGGCATTCGAAACACCCTGAAGGAGCTCAATCGCCATCTGGAAGATCGCCAGTTCCACGGGCGGGACTACTACTCGTTCAAAGCGCTCGATGCGCCAACTCATGTCGACATGATCGAGCTCGTCGAAGAATCCCGAAAGCCTGAATTCAACCTGCCGCTCTTCGGCGACCGGAGCGGGGACGCGAATTCCCCGATGATGCGCGCGGTCCGCCAGATCGAGGAGATACTGTCGAATCCAGAGGCGCGGACGGAGGATATCGAGGACCCGCGCAAGTATTTCAATTTCGAGCTCTACATCAAGGATGCCCAGGGTACGATCCGGTCGTCTCTGACGAGCCGCGCGGGCACTGGATCCGGAGGCGAAGGCCAGTTGCCGTTCTACATCGCCATCGGTGCCTCGTTGGCCGCCACATACCAGAACCGGCGAACCGGGGAGAGCGGACTGTCTCTCGCGATCTTCGACGAAGCATTTAATCGGCTGGATACGAAGGCGATCGGCCAGTGCTCGGACTTCATGCGGGCCCTGGGACTCCAAGTCGTGTTGGCCACACCCGACGAAAAGCGTCACGTGTTCATGGAAGTGGTCGACACCGTCGTAAACGTGAATCGGCTGGGCAACCAGGTGATGATCGACACCGAATTCTTGACCGAGAAGGCTCGCGACGCGATCGTTGCTATCGACCCCTACCGCAAGGGCTTCGACGTGTTCAAGTCCGAGCGGATCGCGGCCGAGAAGGCCGAGGCTATCCCGCGGGACCAGGCCGCTGAATGACCGACGTTCGGATGACAGATGCCGGCGTCGAACTGCTCGAACGGCTGCTGGAGCGGAGCGAGCGCAACCCTTATCGCTCGTGGTCAGCTTCTGCAGCTCCAGACTATGACCGGCTTTCGACCGCGCAGCAAATGAGCCGCTTCCATGATCAGATCACCGCGGCCGAAAGGTTCGGTTCTGTCGAGGTGAAATGGGGCAAGAGGGACCAGGGCCATCTGATCGAGCGCGTCGTCGTCCGCGACGCTGAGCTGCTCGCCAGGCATCTCGGCCGCCCGACTGCTCCGGCGACCGCGCAGCGCGTCAGGGACGAATTGCTTCCGGTCGCGGCGACCGGAGAACCGTGGGTCATCACCTTGTTGGACGACATGACGGCTAGGTGGGCCCGCAGCGAGGCGGCTTATCGCCTGACGGCCGGCCAAGTCGATGCAGCCAAGGAGTTCTTCAGCTTGCTGGCGTCCATCTCGCGAGAGGAGGCCAGAGGGCTGGACGCGCGCACCTTCTCTAAAAAGGCGACGAACGACACCAAGGCCTTCGATAGGCACGCTTCGCGGCTTGCCGCGGTTCTCGGTGTCCGGATCGGGCAGCCGGGCGCGGCTGCCGATGTTGTCTGGACGCACATCGGACTCGAGCGGTTCAGCCATCCCATTCATTTGAGGGGGCCTGTCGCCGTTGGGGAGGCTGACGGTCGCCTGGTCGATGGCCGGGCAAGGCCGTTCGCGTCCATTCATCCGGAGATGCTGCAGCAACTCTCGGTCTTGGAGCGTCCGACGACGATCCTAACGATCGAGAACTATGCGAGCTTCAATCGGCAAGTCCGGGAGATCGAGGACGGCAGCCTGATCGTGTATACCGGCGGCTTCCCGGCGGCTGGAGTCGTCGAATTTCTGGCAAAGGTTCTTACGGCAGTGGCGGCCGAGGTGCCGTTCCTTCATTGGGGCGACGTAGACGCCGGCGGCGTGCGAATTTTCAGGTACCTTGAGGAAAACCTGCCGCGTGGGCCGCGACCGCACCTGATGACTAAGGATCTGGCCGAGAAATCGGGCCAGCCGGCGGATGCGGATCCGAGCTTGGCCTCGATCGCAAGGTCCGACAGCGCGCTGCGCGAGTTGGCGGATTGGCTTGCGTTCGGATCGGATGTGCGCCACTTGGAGCAGGAGGCGCTGGATCCGGAGCGCCCATGGGCCGACGTCACCGCCTCATGAATCGTTCGTACGTGTCCTCAAGGGGCGTTCCTTCAGACCACGATTTTGGCTCCGCATCTGCCAGATGGAGCAACGTGTAGGCGGTGTCGTACTTCTCGCTCCGGAACGAATGCTCTTTGACGCGTTGATTGAACCACACTCCGGCAGCGTGATCGACGCCGCTCCGGACTTCCGGCGTGAACTGCTGCTGCGCGACGGCGGATCCGGCTGGAAGCTCCACAGGGCCCCGGCTTGTGCGGATGAAGTTGCCGCTCTTGAAGGCCGCGTCGCTAGACCACGCCCAATTGACGTACCCGTCGATGGAGTTGACAAATACCGCTCGCCTCTCCGTGTACCTGAGCCATCGCAGGACCGCGGCGACCAATGAAACTTCGTAGCGCGTCGCGCAGTTGCCGATCGCGTCGAAGTCTGGCTTGTCTCTCGGCGCGATCTGCTTGCGGAAATCGTCCAACGGCATCAACAGCCATGAGGCGAACTCGTTCGCCTCGCGCTCGACTTCGATCTTCGTTCGGCCATCCACATCGGCTTCGCTTGAATGGATGCCGTTCGGATATTTCTTCCTGTGGAGCAGGAAATGGCCGAATTCATGGGCGATAGTGAACCTTCGCCTTCCCGGCGACTGTCCCTTGCCGTAAGCGATGCCCCAGCGAGTTCTGGATTCGGCTGGGACGAGAGCGCCAGCGAATCCCTCGAGGTCTTCTTCTTCTACCTTCACGATAGGATCGCCGGGAAACATCTGGGCGGTCGTTTCCATGGCGAGCCGGCCGACGTCGAAGCGGTAACGGTTGGGCGGGTTGGCCAGGTTCAACATCTGGTTGAAGTGGTTCGCCCACCTCTGCAGTCCCCAGCCCTCGGAGTTCATGGCTATTTATCCAATGCCTTTGCCAATCGGCGGAGCTGAGCGCGGGCCTCTGGCGACATGGCTTCGTATTCCCGAAAGAATGCCTTGTCCTCGGCCGTTTCCAAATTCTCGGTGGGATCCCCGCCAAGAAGATAGTCGACGGTGACGTTCAAAGCTTTCGCCAAGCCTGCAAGTTTCTCCCCGGAGGGGCGGGGGAGGTCGCGGTTCTCCAGTTCCCAAAGGTAAGATTTGCTCAGACCTGCCTGAGGCGCGAGCTGATCTAACGTCAGTTTTGCCTTCTTCCTCAATGTCTTAATGCGATCTCTGAGCGTCTCAGCCACGCGGTGCACCTTCGCTTTCGCATGTTCGGAGTAGCACCATATCCTGTCCTTGACTGGCAGCAAAGAGTTTTGTATGTTCGGAGTAGACGTACTTAATGTGGCGCGAAAGCAAATCAGATTTTTAGCCTTCCCGCCCAACCTGGAACCTGGACGATGGGCTTCGCCGCCAATGTCACGCGAGAGATCGACCGGTTTCTCCAGCAGTCCTGCCCGCAGCCGGATTTGATCCTGAGCGCGCTGGAGCGCACGGGCCTTTGCTCGGTCCGAGATTACGTGCCGGAGGAGCGTGTATGCGGACGCGGCGATCGGGTCGGCGGGTGCTGGCTGGTGCTCTCCGGGCGTGTCGAGGTCCGTTCTGACGAGCAGAACGTCGCTTTCAGGGATGCCGGAGAACTCATCGGCGAGCAGGGGCTCCTTCATTTCCTCTCCGGGAGGGCTGCCAGCCGCACCGCCGCCATCAAGGCCGTCGGGCCCGTGCGGCTGCTGTGCATCGACGCGTCATTTCAGGAAAAGCTGCGGGACGACGAGAAGGTCGCGTGGATGCAGACGTTGGCGGTGGTCATCAACGACAAGCTCGAGCAGGCCACGCGTGCTCGCTCCGAGCTTCGCGGCTTGGCGACGGAACGAGAGCTGCTGCTTCGCCGGTTCGCCGACGGTGACGCGCTCGGTCTCGTCAAGATGGCCGCTGGCGGGGAGGCGCCGCCGGTGCAGAGCCGTCGGGCCATCGTCTATTTCAGCGATCTCGCCAACTTCAGCACCTGGGCCGCAGATAAGCAGCCGATCCAGGTGGCGCGACATCTGCGCGAGCTCGCCAAGATTCAGATCGATGCAATCCGCGATGCCGGTGGCCAGATCGACAAGTTGATGGGTGACGGATTGATGGGCTTCTGGTTCATCGACACGACCGATCGCGAGCGCGCCGAACCGTTGGCTGTGATGCGGTGCTCGACCCTCATCGCCGAGAAGTGCAGCAGCTACTTCGCCGAACATGAACTCGACCTTGCGATCCGCATCGGGCTGCACTGCGGAGACGTGGCGTTCGGCGATTTCGGCGCCGACAACAGGATCGCGGTTACGCTGTTGGGAGCCGCCGTGAACATCGCCGCGCGCTATGAGCAGGCCAAGTCCGCTGAGCTCGGTGGCATCCGCGTGAGCCCTGAATTGCGCGAGCTCATGATCGGATCAGGCGCGAAGCCCGACGGTTTCCGCAAGCCGGTACAGGTGGAAGTGAAGCACGGCGTCTCGCTCGACGTCTATTCGATCAAGGAGTCAGCAGATGTCATGGAATGAAGATCGCGCGAAATCCCGCATTCGCGAGCACGTCAAAACGGTGCCAGCAGTCGACCGCCATGTGGTCCTCGACAGCGCTATTGTGGAGAAGCGCGGGATGCTGAGCCGCATGCCGCTGAGCCAAGCGTTCCTTGTCGAAGGCGCGCATGTGTACGGCGAGCTTTTGAATTTCGAGACTCTGGTCGCCGATCGGGGCCGGGAAACCGAAGCGGCACACCGCCGGCTCCTGGCCTTCTTGCACATGCACTACCGCGTGTGGGATTCGCTTGTCGATGGGGACGATGGCGATCGGGTGGATTACCACGGCGCTCGACTGCACGCCGTCATCACGTCGCCGGCTGGCGACCCGGCCGCTCAGATAGAGCGTGCTGTAGCGCTCGCTCGGAAGCTCACCGAGGCCGCGCAACGGGTTGGTCAAGCCCATGGTTTCCCGTCGCGCATTCGTTTAGGCATCGACCATGGAAAGTGCCTGGCGATGACCACCGGCCGTGGGGCCCATGAGAAGGACACGCTGTTTCTCGGGCGTCCCGCAAATCATGCAGCTAAGCTCGTGGCGGCGGGAACCGAGCAGGGCATCTTTCTGACCGAGACGGCTCAGAAGCGGGTCGCGGCGGGAGCCGTGCGAAAGTCTGCTGGCGTGATGACGCTGGACGAGGCCTACGTTCAGGGGGCGGTGAGGAAGTACGGCTTCGACAGCCTCGACCGGACTGCGTCTGCGGTCGCTCTCGATTCCGCGGAGCCGATGTTTCGGTTCAAGCGTCCGGCGTTGCCGCTGTCCACAGTCAAGTTCAGCGAACTCGCGCCGGCGAATTCGGTCCGCATGGGCATGGCGTCGATCTTTGCGGACATCGATGGGTTCACCAATTTCGTCGACCAGGCAATCCACGGCGGATCCGACAAGATCCGTGAAGCTGTAAAGGTGGTGCACGTGATCAGGGAAGAGCTCAACGCCGTGCTCAAGGAGGACTTCGGCGGCAAGCGCGTGCGCTTCATCGGCGACTGCATTCACGGCTGCGTGGCGGAAGGCGAGCGCGCTGATGACCCGGCAAAGACAGTGCGGCGGGCCGCGTTGTGTGCCGCTGCGATGAGATCGTCCTTCGACCTCTGCTTGGGGATCGTCGGATCGGGAGCTGCAATCGATCTCGCGGTCGGCATCGAGTACGGGCAGACGCCAATGACGCGCCTAGGATCTCGAGGTGACGAGAGCGTGCGCTGCGCAGCGAGCAAGGCGACGATCGAGGCGGAGCGGACGCAGCAGGCCATTGAACACGGCGGAGTTCGCCTCGGCACGGTCGCGTCGAGCGTGGCGGATCAGGCAGTCCGCAAGCACTTCTCGTCCGGCCGGTTGATGTCGTTCGATTCGGCGTCCGATCTGCTTTGGACCGCGCAGGCGCCGGCCGTGCAGATCTTGCGGAATGAACCTGCAGCACGCCCGCATGCGGCACCGAAGAAGCCTTTTCGGGGCTGATTGGCGCAGAGCATGTCCCTGGTCGCGCTCGCTCGCTGCTGTCCGACGTGGGCGGATTTCCGCCCCGTCCATGCGTTTGAGGCGCAGGTGGACGTCGTCGCAACGCGTAGCAGTGGTGCGTTTACCAGGGTCTTCGAGCTAAGGGTCGTGCAGGTTGCAGACCAGATCGCGGTATTTGAGCGGCCAGTGGGCGGCACTTTGCCGGCCTGCTGCCCGGAGCGTCATATCAATCCCGACGGCTCCTTTTGCATCGGACTACGTGCGGGAGACGGCATAACGGGGGCCAGCGCCACTGCTTGGTGGGAAAAGCTGCACGTGTTCATTCTGTGCCAGGAGACCGCAGCAGAAGCCGGATTCTGGCCTGGCGAAGCGCAGCTATCTCACGGTGAAGCCGCCGAGATAGAACTCGCCGCCGAGCGTGCCGCCGACCAGCTCGGGCTACAGTCAGTCTACCGCGAAGCTGTCGCGTTCGGATCGGGACCAATCGCGTCCGGGCTCGCCAAGATCAACCAGAAGACCGGAATGCTGCGGAACGGACGAAGCGCATGTATCTGCGGTCGTACCGATCGGCACCGGCGACCTCTTCTTCGAAGAGAGTGCCATCGTTGTGGTCAGGGCTGTCCGGTCGTGCTCGAGCACTGGAGGCGCATCAAGGTCGCCGAATATTGGCGCGGGCTTCGCGGCCAAGCGTGCTGTGGTACCATGCGCGAATGTCCGTTGAAAAAGGCCGGACCGACTGATGGTACTGCGATCAGCCGAGGAACGGGAGCGTGATCAAGTTCGCCGAACTGACCACGACGGAAGCGGTGAGCACCGCAGAAGCTATTGAGACCCTTCGGCCGTTGCCTTGGGCGAGATTGCTCCTCAACCGGATCGAAGATGGCGGTGGTTTAACCACGGAAAATATGTCCGCGCTGTTCGAGGCGCGCTTCGGACAGGCGCTGCATGACTGCGGCATCACTCCGGTATACGAATATGCGGCGGGGGTCGGTGAGACTAGCGTTGATTTCGCCTGCGGAGTTTGGAACGTCGAACTTCTCTCGTTCGACGAGACAGACGCGGCGAAGGCCGCCTCCTGGGAGGAAGGATCGACCTTCGGCAAGTCGCTCTCTTCGCCTGCGCCGCCAACGGCTGACGAGGCTCAGCTCGACGAGGCGGAGCGGCAGCGCCGAAGTGATCTGCGGAAGCAAAGTCCCGAAGGAGAGACACTGAAGGGGATCGAGAGGATCGTCGGCAAAGCGCAGAATGACGGGCAGCCGTCCAAGTTCCCCGCGCCAGACGGCGCGAGGCGATCAATGCTGGTCGTTGATGCTCGGACTTTCGGACAGATTGATCGTTGGGATTGCCGGCAGATAGCCTATGGTGCGGACGCCGTGCCTGAATGGGCGAGGTATCGATGGATCGCCGATGACGGGCGAGAATTTCCAATTGCCGGCGCGTTTGATGCGCGCAACCGGATGCGGGGTGCGCGGCTCTTTCGAGAGCGAGTCCACTTCCTTGGTATCGTTTCCGAGGAAACCTACGAACGCGAAGAGCTGCAGTATTTCATTCGCTTCTATCACAACCCCGCGCTGTTCGCATCGAAGGAGGATGCGCTCGCAGCATTGCGAACTTTTCCGCTATTCCAGCCGGAAAAGACACGTGCTCGTCGTCCGGATCTGTTTGTCCACGAAGCCTTCGAGGCGCAGGGAGCGACGGTTCAGTTTGGCGTTGTGACCGACGGGAGGATTGTCATCTGCAGAGTCCACGGCGACACTCTTGAAGATATCGAAGAGCGCGGTCTTCGGCCTGGCTCCGAGGAGATGGTTCAAGCATTTGATCGACACAAGGACCTGCTTCGCCGGCTTGCGCTGGAGAAGGCTAAGCGAGATCTGGTCGAACGCGATGGCACCATTTTTCTGGTACCCAGGGATTTGAGCTTGCTTCCGGTCCGGGCGCCGCGCGCTTAAAATCGAGTCACTCCTAAAGCTTAAAGCTAGGGATCGAGTCACTCTTACCGGGGACTTGAGCTACGCGCACAGCGACCGCCAGGCGCATTTGACGCTGCGCAAAGTCAAAAAGACCCCCCTTGACTCCTTCGCGCTCGCGCCTGGTCGTCAGAAAAAATCAGTCGAAATAACCGTGCAGCATCAGCGGCCTATGAAATCGAGTCACTCTTAAAGGAGGCGATCGAGTCACTCTTATAGAGGAATCGAGTCGCTCTTTCGGTGTCCGCGCACAATTTGAACTCACTGGTGGGCCCGGCAGGACTCGAACCTGCAACCAGACCGTTATGAGCGGCCGGCTCTAACCATTGAGCTACAGGCCCCGCTGCGGGCGACCGCTCAAAGACGGCCGGCAACGGTGCGCGGCCCGTTTACAGGATAGCCGGCATTCCGGCAATGCCAATTGAAAGAGGCGATTGGGTCCCGCTTTGGCGCTCGCGTCGCTTTATCGGAGCAAAGCTGGAGGGGCCCTTAAGACGTACGGGCTGTCAAGCATGGAAGCGCTGAGCTGACCGAGACAGCCCAGCCTTGCGAAACGGAGTTGACACGGCTCAAAGAGATGCAGGCCAAAACTCGCGAGAGCGATCTTCAAATCTAAGGTCGTAAGGTTGTAAGAAAACGGCGCATTGAAAACTACCATACGCGCGTGAATGTAACCGACCATCTCTCGGACCACGGCTCCGTTCTTCTGTTCGACAAACGCCTGGTCGTTCTTGCGGTAAGGCCGGCATTCTAGGCCGGTCATTCCGACAAGATCGATCTCCTCCACGAGGCGTTCGGCCACGGAAGGTCCGATTGTCAGACGTAGACCATCGTCGGTTCGGGCAACGCGGAGTCTGAGGCCTTCGTGCCTATCCATGACATGGGCAAGGCCATGCTCGAGCACTCGGATATTCAGGATTCCGCCGGGCAAGAAGAACAGATCGCCGATGCACGTGGAGGCGAGCAGGCCAAGGGCTACATGGTGGCCTGGGTCATCGATCGCGCCGATGCAGGCGCCACCAGATGACATTGGTGATTCAAACTCATCGGTTCGACGCTGATCGTAAGCGCAGCTCTGCGGCGCTTTAATTGGCGCTTGACGTCTGTTTGATCACGGTGTGTCCTGGCACGGCATCGTCAACTTAATCGACCGCCGAGCCGAAGGAGGCGATTCTCAGAGGTCGAGAGTCGGCGATAGCGCTTGTCATGGAGATCTCGCGCCAAGTCGCAAAGGCTCGCTCGCGCGAAGCACGACGGAAGTCGGCGGTGGCGGCTCCGGGATAGGGGATGTGGAAAAGGTTCGCGACCTGATCGTGAACGGACAGAAACCGTTGAGCCTGACGGGACGATTTGAAGCGCGTCATGATCCGCTCGCGTCGCCGCGTCGGCTGATGAGAATTCTCGGCCCGATTGTTGAGAGCTTTGTGCTGGCGATGTTCGACGTGTAAGCCCATCTTCGCCCTCGCAGCGCCGTACGAACGCAGCTTATCCGTGATCATAACGCGCGGCGGCGTGCCGGCGGATTTCAAGAGCTTCTTCATGAGCCGCTGCGCAGCGCGCGTCTCTTCGACGCTGGATCAAGACGTCGAGAACGAAACCATTCTGGTCGACAGCGCGCCAGAGCCAATGTTGTTCGCCCGCGATCGAGATAACGACCTCGTCCAGATGCCATTTGTCACCGCGGGCGGGAGCGCGCTGGCGGATCCGATCGGAGAACGGCTTGCCGAATTTCCGTCCCCACTGGGGCACGGTTTCATAGGTCACGCCAATGCCACGCGCCGCCAGCATTTCCTCGACCATGCGCAAGCTTAAGGGAAACCGGAAATACAACCAAACGGCATAGCTGATCACTTCCGGTGGGAAGCGATGGCGGCGATAAAGAGGGTCCTTGGCAGTCCGCATGCCGCTCGTCTACCCCCTCCGCCGCTCCAATTCGTTAACTTGACGGTACCCTCTGACCTCATCTGGCTCAAGCCGAAAGGCTGCACCGAATCGAAGCCGAACTCCTTCACAAATTGCGCAGATCGCTTCCTCAACATGGTTCAACGCTCGTCAGCTCGACGTAAGCTAAATGTCTTAGAGGCTGCAACGTTCGATGTGGGCCGAGAGGTCGCATAATTTGCTCAGTCCGACAAGGAGCAGGAAATGGATCCCTTTGATGCAGGGCAGGCTCAGCGCGGTAATGGCAGCACCGAATCTTCCGGCCGCGAGGACCGGGAAGGTGAGGAGGCGCAGTGGGTTGGAGTCTTGACCCACGCGGTGCTCGCCGCTGACGATCCGGCAAATCTCGGGGATTCTGCTCCTGCGGAGGGGGGGCACGACCAGATGCTGGAGGAGTGGGCTGCCGAAGAGGGGCAGAACCCGCTCGAGGATCGACAAGAGGCTGTAAGGCGAGTGAATGCTTGGAATCAGGGCGAGCTGAATCTTGCAATGCTGCGCCTCACCAGCCTGCCTCCACTTCCAGCCGGGCTCCACTCGCTCGACGCGTCCTTCAACCGGCTGACCAGTCTGCCCGAGACTCTCCCTGACGCGCTCAATTCGCTCAATGTTAATGGGAATCAGTTGGTCAGCTTGCCCGCGCTTCCGGCCGGGCTCGCCTTGCTGGACGTGTGGAGCAATCGGCTCACCAGCCTGCCTGAGACCCTCCCGGCCGCGCTCGAGGGCCTCAACGTCGGCAACAACCAATTGACGAGCCTGCCCGAGGCCCTCCCGGCCAGGCTCGAAAGCCTTGACGTTAGTGTAAACCAATTGACGAGCCTGCCCGAGACTCTCCCGGCCAGTCTCGGAAGCCTTGACGTTGGTGTAAACCAATTGACGAGCCTGCCCGAGACTCTCCCGACCAGTCTCGGAAGACTTTACCTTAACGATAACCAGCTAACCAGCCTACCCACGGGCTTGCTAACGCAGTTGGGGGCTGCTGCGGAGGTGGTTGTGTCTGGCAATCCGCTGCCCCAGGAGATGCTGATGAACCTGGACACAATCCAAAGTACCGATGGGTATGCCGGCCCGAGGGTCGTCTTTGATTTGTCTGAGACGCACGAAGATCAGTGGGAGGACGCCGCCGTTGCGCCGTTTCCTCTCGAGACAGTAGCTGCGGAGTCTCTTCCCGAGGCAGTAGCGGACTGGCTCAACGGGGATCCGAAGGAGGGCGATCCCGAGGTGGTGGCCAAGTGGCAGAGCTTTGCAGAAGAACCCGGTGCCCAGCAATACGCAGACTTCCTCAACGGGCTGCGGAATACCGTGAACTCTGGGAACGAAGGATTCCAGCAGGGGGTGGCCAATGATCTGCGGCAGGCAGCGGCCAACCCGCAATTGCGCGCGCAGTACTTCCAGCTTGCTCTTGACGCCAACGAGAGCTGCGCGGATCGCAGAACTTTGACCTGGAACGGCATGCAAACCGCGCGCCTGATCGCCAACGTCGAGAACGGGCTCTATGACAATAACGAGGGGGTAGCGGCCCTCGTTGATCTAGGCCGTGTCATGTTCCGCTTGGAGGCACTGGGGGGGATCGCGCGCGAGAAGGTCCAATCGCTCCGCACAGGCGGCACCATCAACAACGTCGACGAAATCGAGGTCTACCTTGCCTATCAGGCCACGCTGCGCGAGCGGCTGGGGCTGCAGCACATCGCCCCGGACATGAACTACTTCTACGACTCTCACCTCACCGAGGAAGACATTGACAGGGCTGAGACGTCTGTGCGGAGCAAGGAGGCGACGGGGTTCGCCGACTATTTGGCGACGGACTGGAAACCTTGGGACGATGTGGTGCTCCGCATTGAACCGGAACACCATGCCACGATGGAGGAAAAGCTCGCCGATGCCTTGGAGGAGGAGTTCCCGGGCCGACTGAAGCAAAAGCTCGTTGAAGCGGGACTGATCGGCGCTGAGGCCGATGTCGTTGCGGATGCCGAGCGGGAGTTCGGACCCCAGGTCAGCAAGGACATCGCTCGCGAGATCAAGGGTGCTCTGAGGGACACGGTGCTCAACAAACGCGGCCTCAGTCTGTGAAGCGGCGTCTGCTGCTTGACCACGCGGTCCTTCATCCAGATCGAAGGATCAAGCAACTGCCTGAGCGAGGTATTGGTTCAACCGCAGCGGCGGAAACTGAACTGCGACGGCTGATCAGCCATTATGCTGTGAAGCGGCAGTAGTGCTTTGGCAAGACCAAGGCCGTGACCGCCACGGCCCGGAAGATCGCAGTTCTGTTCTACAATGCTGTGCGATACGGAATGGTCTATGTCGATCCCGGGGCCTCGTCCTACGAGACGCGCTACCGGACGCGAGTGGTCAACAATTTGCAGCGGCGTGCCAAGGCATTCGGCTTTGTTCACCTGCCCTTGGAGCCGAAAGTAGATGCTGCCGTTTCTTAGGAATCGTTCTCAAGCGTCAGCTCCCCGATCTTGGCGTGCAGCGTTTTCACGTCCCCCGCGGGCTCGCTCGTTCTGTTGCCACCGCGAGGACCAAAGACCTCGGCCGCCGCTTCCTGAAGCTGGGACTTCCACTGCGTGATCCGGTTCGGATGCATGTCGAAATGCTCAGCCAGCTCGGCCAGCGTCATCTCGCCCTTGATCCTTGATCGCCGCTAACGCCACCTTGGCCTTGAATGCGAGTGCGTGCTGCCGGCGGGCTCGTCTGCTCATCGTCTCTCCTGATTCGCGGGACAATCTTGCCCGCCGTCAGGCAGAAACTCCACTCATCGCCCTGTCCAGATTTCCGGAGCCAGCTCTTTCTGTTCTACGCGCTACCCGACATAGGCATCCGTCTGACGCCGTTCGAGACTTCCTGGCTAGCGCTCGCATTGTGGGGCGGTGCTTATCAAACGGAGGTCTTCAGGGCCGCATTCGAAGCTGTGCCGAAAGGCGAAGTGACGGCAGCTCGCGCTCTCGGCTTGCCGGCGTTCCAGACCTTTCTTGACATCACACTCCCGATCGCGTTGCGCATCGCGATCACCGGAACAACAACCACGGCGATCACGCAGTTCAGGTCGTCCTCCTTCATGATCGTCGTCGGCTATCAGGAATTGACCTATGTCGCCAACCGGATCGTGTCAGATACGTTTAAAGTGTTTGAGACCTTCGGAATCGCTTGTCTCATGTACCTGCTGGTGTGCAGCATCCTAAGCGCTTTGTCTCGTACGTTCGAGCGCAGGCTCGCGGTTCCGGGGCTGGGAGTAGTTAAATGACCAACTGGGTTTGGCCTGTCACCCTTTACCTTGGTAAGAGCCTTTTGGTTACTTTGTGGATCTCGCTGCTCACCGTCATTTTGGCGACAATCCTTGGTCTCCTGATCGCGGCGCTGTCGCAAAGCACGCTCACGTTCGCGCGCTTTGTCGGACGGCTTTACGTTGAGTTGTTCCGCGGCGTGCCGTCGCTTATGATACTCCTCTTCGTGTTCTTTGCCCTTCCGCAAATTGGTCTCCGCACGGGCCCACTCACGGCCGCAATAATCGGATTGGGGCTCTGGGGCGGGGCGAACATCGGTGAGGTCTTTCGAGGCGCCTTGGATTCAATTCCACATCGCCAAGAGCAGGGCGCCCGAGCGCTTGGCTTGAGCGCAACGGAAGCGCTTGTGTTCGTCATTTTGCCACAAGCATTTCGGCGTGCGTTGCCGCCCTACGTCGGGCAGCTCACCGTTCTCGTCCAGGCGAGTGCACTGACGTCCGTTGTTGGGGTGTCGGATCTCTTGGGATCGGCGCGTCAAATGATAGAAAGACTAGCGTATGTCGGAACCGGAGACTCACACGCCATCGAGATCTATCTGGGCGTGCTGAGCATATTCTTTGTGATCTGCTACGCGTTGAGCGGGCTGGCCAGTATGATCGAACGCTGTCTTCGAGTCTGAAAACAATTCCTAGTCGATCGAAACCTTCTAGGGAAAGGCAATTGCGCCGTTTGAGCGAACCCGCTCGACTCCATCGAGCGCTTTGCGCGGAGACATGTTCTAGGGTCTGTACCTAAATAGCGCCACGTGATTCTCTTGCCTACGTGTTGATTCGGGGGCGAGAGAATGCGCGCTGGTTTGTTTTGGCTGAACGACAGGCAATGGGCGCGTATCGAACCGCATCTGCCGAGGGGACTGACGGGGCCGGATCGGGACGACGACCGACGCATCGTCAGCGGCATCATTCACATGCTGCAATCGGGTGCACGATGGCGTGATTGTCCACGTGAATACGGCCCTTACACGACGATCTACAATCGCTTCAATCGCTGGGCCAAGCGAGGACGATGGTGCGCAATCTTCGAAGCGCTGGCCAAGCCTGGCGAAGACGGCGTCGTACTGTCGCTCGACTCGACCTCGATTAAAGCTCACCGGTGTGCCTCCGGCGGAAAAGGGGGGAGCACAATCAAGCAATCGGCCGCTCGCGCGGAGGCCGCACGACAAAAATCCATGCGCTGAGCGATCCGCTCTGCCGGCCGGTCGTCCTGCATCTGACTCCAGGCCAGGATGCCGATATCGCTGCGGCTCCCGATGTCCTGGCGCTCGCGCCACCCATGAGCGTGCTCCTCGCCGACAAAGGGTATGATGGCGACAAGCTTCGCGGCGCAATCATTCGTCGCGGCGCCAAGCCCGTAATCCCCAATAAATCTAACCGTGTCGTCATCCATCGCTTCAACAAACGCGCCTACAAAGGACGAAATGTCATCGAACGCTGCTTTTGCAGGCTCAAGGACTTCCGGCGCATCGCCACGCGATATGACAAGCTCGCCCGTAATTTTTTGGCCGCTGTTCATCTCGCCGCTCTCGTCGCATATTGGCTCAATTGAGTCTGGACCCTAGTTCAAGCAAAGCCCAAACTGCACCGAGAGCGCGCCCACGCCAGTCAGATCATCGCCTAAAAAGCGGCCGTGCGGACGGCCAGAGTCGAATCCTCTTGGTCTGGACTCGCATCATCATACCGGACGGCAACTCGATCGTGCTGGAGCGCCAGCCGGGCGCCGACAGTGGTGGTTATGCCGGACTCGAGGACGATGTCGACAACCACTGGGGCATGCTATTCAAGGCCGCCGTTCTCTCGACCATGCTCAGCGTCGGAGCAGAGGCGGCACGAGCCAAATGAGAACAACCTCGTTCAAGCGATCCGTAGCGGTGCGTCCATCAGCATCAGCCAGACCGGCCAATTGGTCGTGCAGCGTCAGCTCAACATCCAGCCGACGCTGACCATCCGGCCAGGTTTCCGGTCCGCGTGATCGGTACGCGCGATTTGGTGCTGGCGCCCTACAGCAATGGAGGAGCGCCATGACGAAGCTCAAGCTTGGGCCGCTTGAAGACGACAAGCCAGTCAAGCTCACGACCGAGCTGCCGGCGGCGGTCTTTAGGGATCTCAGAAGCTACGCCGAGATCCTGACGCATAGCGTAGGTCTGATGACGCGGACCGAGCCTGCTAAACTGATTGCGCCGATGATCGAGCGTCGCATGGCGACCGACCGCGCCTTCGCGAAAGCACGGCGAAATACACTCAGCTCGCACCTCGGTCATAGCGTTCACGACGCAGGTCAAGAAACGGACGCAACGATGGATTGCCGTTAGCTTGCCGCCAGTAAGCGCGAAAGCTGAGCACAGGGTTTGCCGGTTCGGGAAGGCAAGGCGTCCAGCCATAAGATGTATTGGCCGAACAATTCGGTCGTCAAATCGGCCGGCGCCTGAACCCTGCCGCTATCGGCGAGAAAGCGGGCAAAGAACTTCAGTGCTTTCCAGCATTGGTGACGCGTGCTAGGTGACGACGATGCATGATGCCCCCGGAACGCCTCGGCATAGGGAGCAACAAATTCGGCTGGAAGATTGGGTTGCCCGAGGTCGAACCGCTGCGCCGGTTCGCCCCACGCATCCCGGAACGGCATCGTCAACTTAATCGACCGCCGAGCCGAAGGCGGCGATTCTCAGAGGTCGAGATTCGGCGATAGCGCTTGTCATGGAGATCTCGCGCCAAGTCGCAAAGGCTCGCTCGCGCGAAGCACGACGGAAGTCGGCGGTGGCGGCTCCGGCATAGGGGATGTGGAAAAGGTTCGCGACCTGATCGTGAACTGACAGAAAGCGTTGAGCCTGATGGGACGATTTGAAACGCTTCATGATCCGCTCGCGTCGGCTGATGAGAATTTTCGGCCCGATTGTTGAGAGCTTTGTGCTGGCGATGTTCGACGTGAAAGCCCATCTTCGCCCTCGCAGCGCCGTACGAACGCAGCTTATCCGTGATCATCACGCGCGGCGGCGTGCCGGCGGATTTCAAGAGCTTCTTCATGAGAAGCTGCGCAGCGCGCGAGTCTCTTCGGCGCTGGATCAAGACGTCGAGAACGAAGCCATCCTGGTCGACAGCGCGCCAGAGCCAATGTTGTTCGCCCGCGATCGAGATAACGACCTCGTCCAGATGCCATTTGTCACCGCGGGCGGGAGCGCGCTGGCGGATCCGATCGGAGAACGGCTTGCCGAATTTCCGTCCCCACTGGCGCACGGTTTCATAGGTCACGCCAATGCCACGCGCCGCCAGCATTTCCTCGACCATGCGCAAGCTTAAGGGAAACCGGAAATACAACCAAACGGCATAGCTGATCACTTCCGGTGGGAAGCGATGGCGGCGATAAAGAGGGGCCCGGGCGGTCGGCATGCCGGTCGTCTACCCCATCGGCCACCCCTATTCGTTAACTTGACGGTGCCGGTTGGGAGTGAGCCTACAAGCTTTGGCAGGCGACCAACTCAACGAGTTAAGGTATTCTGGGGCAAACTCGGTCGCAGATCACCGCGCAAAGCCGGGACACCGACCAGATCAAGGAGATCACTGATGGCCCACAAGAAACTGGTCAATCAGAGCGGGTTGTTGCTTACAGTGTTACTCATCACGCGTGTTGGCTCGGAGCCCAACCAGTCCGTGACGACGCGCGGCAGCAGCTGGGATAACGTGCTAAACACACATGACACGCTGGCCTTTAGCGGAGCGGACGGCCTGAACGTGGTGGGCTCGAATACGTAACCGCGGTCCACGGCGCTACGACCACCGACTCTCTACGGCCTGAACGCCGCCGGCAGTTTGATGGAAGCTCCCGTCGGCGACTAACGCGTCCCGGAAATCCGACGCTTTGTCGTGCTGAACATCGTCACCTTTCTGTGATCACTTCCAGACAGTGCGTCGCGCCGCCAGTTAAGCCTGTGGTCAGGCATAGGCAAAAGCGAATCCCTTTAAAGCGATCGTCAACGACGACTATCGCAAGGCCCAGAGAAGCCGGAAACGGACCGGCGCTTCCCCACATGATGCTCCGGTCCCTATCCAATTCTGAACCGATGATGTGACGCCGACCATGCTGCCCAGTTCTCAACAGGCCCGAGATGTGGCCTATCAGCTTCACGCCTATACCAACGCGCGGTCGCACCAACGGGCCGGGCCGCTCATAATTGAACGCGGCGAGGGCCCCTACGTCTTCGACACGGCAGGAAAACGCTACCTCGATGCGATGGCCGGTCTCTGGAGTGCGGGTCTTGGCTTCAGCGAAAAGCGGCTTATCGAAGCCGCGCATCGCCAGATGCAAATCCTGCCATTCTATCATACCTTCGCATCACGATCGAATGGGCCTTCCATCGCGCTTGCCGAGAAGCTGGTGAAGATGTCTCCGGTGCCAATGAGTAAGGTGTTCTTCACAAATTCCGGCTCGGAAGCGAACGATACGGTGTTGAAGCTGATCGCCTATCGATCGAATGCAGCGGGCCAGCCTCAGCGCAAGAAGGTCATCAGCCGGTTGCGCGGCTATCACGGCGTCACGATCGGTGCGGCAAGCCTGACCGGATTTCCAGACAACCACCGCTCTTTCGATCTGCCGCTCCCCAACATTATGCACACGGGCTCCCCCCATTTCTACAAGGACAGCCGTGCGGGCGAATCGGAGGAGACCTTTGCTACGCGTCGGGCCGAGGAGCTCGAGTCGCTGATTCAGCGCGAAGGTGCCGATACCATTGCAGCATTCTTCGGTGAGCCTGTCATGGGCGCGGGCGGCGTCATCGTTCCGCCGCCGACTTACTGGGACAAAATTCAAAGTGTGCTAAAAAAGCATAGCATCCTTTTGGTCGCTGATGAGGTGATTTGCGGCTTTGGCCGGACAGGAAAAATGTTCGGTTGCGAAACCTACAACATCGCGCCCGATGTAATCGTGGTGTCGAAGCAGCTCACGTCCAGTTATTTTCCGTTATCTGCGATCATAATGAATGACTACATGTTCGAACCAATCGCGGACGAGAGCAATAAGGTTGGACTGCTGGCTCATGGCTTCACGGGCGGTGGTCACCCGGTCGGAGCCGCCGTAGCGCTCGAAAACCTCAAACTCATCGAGGAGCGGGGTCTGATTGCGAACGTTGGCCGCATCGGGGCCTACATGCAGGAACGGCTGCGCACGCTCGTTGACCATCCACTCGTTGGGGAGGTCCGTGGCGTTGGCCTTATTGCGGCAATCGAGCTGGTGCTGGACAAGAAACGGAAAGTCGCCGCTACTACTCCGGGCGATGTTGGCAGCATTGCGAGCCGGTTGCTGCACGAGCGAGGGATCATCGTGCGGAATGTAGACGATGCATTGTCGATATGCCCACCTCTGATCGTCAACAAGGATCAAATCGACGAGCTCATCGACGGGATCACGGGCATGCTCCACGATCTTAAGGCGACTGTAGTTAATTGTCGCGAGCCTCACTAGCGTTCACTCAACTCCGCTTAGTGCGCCGCGAGTCCGATTGTCTGGACATCCATCAATGAGGGGCAAGGTGCTCGACCTCGCGGTCGACGTCCGCGTCCGGAGCCCGAATTTCGGACGCTACGTTGCCGTCGAATTAAGCGAGCATAACCGGCGGCAACTATGGGTTCCGCGCGGATTCGCGCACGGTTTCGTTGTGTGCTCTCAGAGACCGCGGACTTTTTCTACAAATGCGATGATTTCTATAATCCGGAGAACGAGGTTTCGATCCGCTGGGACGACCCGGTGATCGGTATAAACTGGGGTATCAAAAAGCCGTCGCTCTCGGCCAAGGACGCGGCCGCGCCGCTGCTTGCCGACATCCAAAACTTCCATTGTACGGGCGGATACTGGTGACGGGAACCCGCGGGCAGGTCGGAGGTGCATTGATGCCCGCAGGTAAAGGGGATCGAGGCTGAAGTATTGGAAGGTTGAGGAACACGAACCGGTTCACCCGCATCGGAGGGCTGAAATGTCGCCTCCGTCTACACGGCTTAACAGGTGGAATGCTGATGATGATGTCGCCGGACAGTCGGCGCATTCGCCGCTGCCTTTGGGCGTAGCCGACAGCTGGATGGTGGGCATTTCACGGACTCTTCCTGGCCGAATCGTGTCTCTCGCTGCAGACCGGTGCCGGCGGCGCGGGCCGGATCAGCGGGCGGTCGCGGCCGAACGAGGCCAGCTGGGGTCATCTCCCGCGCGTCGAGCGCGATAGACGCGTCTTGGATTCGCCAGTCGAGGCCGCGGCTACGAGTTCGTTCCACGAGTCCGGCGGGTTCCCGCGGTCCAGCATCTTCCTGAACACGGCGTAGGCGTCGTTCGCGCTCTCGTAGGCGCGCAGCGTCGAGTCGTCGTTCACCCAGGCGAGAACGATGATCTTGGCGTCCGCCGATTGCTGATAGCGGAAGAACAGGCGGAACTGCTGCAGCAATTTCGCGCGGAACCAGTGCTTGTACTCGTCGCCGAGAGTGCCGCCCTGCCGATAGACGTCACGCGTTGGGTCACTCGGAATGTCGTCGAACGCCACCTTCAAGACAGCCGACAGGAGCTTCGCGGCGCGCTTCTTCTTGTATCCCTTCGGATCCTTCTTGCGCGCCTTCTCGACCGCCGCGATCATAGTCTCGAACTGGTCGAGAAATAGCGGATGGGCGTAGACCGTCCAACCGTTAACCCCGAAGGTGTCGTCGCTCACGTATCGTCTTCCGGCAGCGCCGCGTCGAGATCGACCTTAACACCCTTGACCAAGCCCTTGCCGCGCGCGACCAGCGACTTCGGCACCGGCCGGATCCGGGCTGGCTCGCTCCCCATGTCGCGGGCCAGGAACGCGAGGAACGTGCCGATCACCGGATCGCCGTGGTCGGCGCTCAACTGCTTCTTCGCGATCACAACGGTGCCGTCAGCGAGCCCCCGAAACACGACCTGGTCGCGCTTTCCCAGGGCCAGCATTTTGCGGATGGCGGCGGGCACGGTCGTCTGGCCGCGGTCTGTGATGGTCGCGGGGATCTCGAGGATTTCGGCGGTCTTGGCCATAGCGGCTCCTTGCGTCGTCACGACATCCCAATGTAATGCATCTGCATTGTAAGTCAAGTCTGCCTGGGTGCCTCGAGATGGCCGCAAACTGGCGATTCCGCCGTCTGGTGGAGTTGGCGCTGAAGCTCAACGAGAATGATGCACAATTGCCCGCCTCCAATGCCGCTGCTACAGCTGTGGCTCGGGGGTCTGCGCGAATGAATGGAAACTATAGAGCTGGCCCCGCAAATTCGGACAGTAGCTTGAGTGGATTTTCTGCCTGACAGCGGCGAGGATTCTTGCTGCGAATCAGGAGCGAAGATGACGAAGAAGAGCCGCCGGACGCATTCTCCGGCATTCAAGGCGAAGGTTGCTTTGGCTGCGGTCAAAGGAGACAAGACACTGGCGGAGCTGGCGCAACTGTTTGATGTTCATCCGAACCAGATCACGATCTGGAAAAACCAGCTCCTGGAAGGCGCCGCCGGCGTGTTTGGGCATGACAAGACATCGGCCGAGACGCCGGTCGATTTGAAGGCGTTACATGCCAAGATCGGCGAGCTGGCGTTGGAAAACGATTTTTTGTCCGGCGCGCTCACCAAGGCGGGCCTGCTGAGCGCAAAGCGATGATCGACCGCGGTCATGATCTTTCTATCGTGCGCCAGGCGAAGGTCCTGAAGCTGGCTCGCAGCACGGTCTACTATGAACCTCGGCCAGTTTCGGCCGAGGACTGCGCGTTTCGCGGGATCGTGAGCAAGGCTTTCGGAGCCTTGCAGCGCTTCGGCCGACAACTCAACCGGCTTAGGGATGACCTCGTGGTTAACGAGGGAGTCCAATGCCTACCCAGAGATTGTCGATGCGCCGGATCAAGGAAGTCCTTCGGTTAAAACATTTTCAAGGCCTGCCAGAGCGGGCCATCGCGCGGAGCGTGGGCGTCAGCAACGGCGTTGTGCACAGCTACCTGAGCCGCGCCCGCTCTGCTGGGTTGAGCTGGCCGCTTCCGGAGGGAATGACCGATGAAGACCTGGAGCTTTTGCTTTTCCCGGCCCCACGACCAGCGTCTCAGAGCCCGCAGCGGCCGGTGCCCGACTGGAGCTACATCGATAAAGAGCTCCGCCGGCGCAACGTAACCCGTCGCCTGCTCTGGGAGGAGTATCGCGCCGTTAATCCCGACGGTTTCGGGTACACGTGGTTCTGCACTACCTACGAGGCCTGGAAGGGGCGGGTCCGACCTTCGATGCGGCAGATTCATCTGGGCGGCGAGAAGGTGTTCGTGGATTTCGCCGGCGACACCATCGACATCGTCGATCCCCTGACCGGGGAAGTGCAGCCGATGAAGCTGTTCGTCGCGGCGATGGGCGCTTCGAACTACACCTACGCCGAGGCCTGCCCCAGCGAGAGCTTGGCCGACTGGATCCGGGCCCACGTCAACTTGTTCACGTTTTTGAGCGGAACGCCGACGTTCGTGGTCTGCGACAACCTCAAAGCCGCCGTCAGCAACCCCGACCGCTACGATCCCGGCCTCAATCGCACTTATGCCGAGATGGCGAGCCATTACGGCACCGCCATTCTCGCCGCACGGCCGCGGCGCCCAAAAGACAAGGCGAAGGTCGAGGTCGCGGTGCAAATCGCCCAGCGCTGGATTCTGGCCCGGCTGCGCAATCAGCGCTTCTTTTCCCGGGCCGAGCTCAACGCCGCCATCAAGACACTCGTCGACGAACTCAATGCTCGTCAAATGCGTGGCTTCGGCTCAAGCCGCGCCGAACTGTTTGCCGAACTCGACAAACCCAAGCTAACCCCGCTGCCAGATCAGCCTTATGCCTTCGCACGCTGGAAGCGCTGCCGCCTCGCTCCCGATTATCATGTCGAGGTCGACGGCCATTGGTACTCCGCGCCGTATCGTCTGATTGGCGAGCTGGTCGATGCCCGTATCGACGATCGGACGGTCGAGATCTTCCACAAGGGCCAGCGGATCGCCAGCCATGCCCGCGCGCCCAACCGACGCGGACACACCACCATCGCCGACCACATGCCCAGCGCCCATCGCCGCTACGGCGAATAGACCCCCGCCGCGGTGATCGCCGCCGGCGAGCGGATCGGTCCTTCGACAGCAGCGTTTTTCCAGGCCGTGATCGACGCCCGGCCCCATCCAGAACAAGGCTTTCGAACCTGCCTTGGCATTCTGGCGCTCGTCAAAAGCTACGGCGCCGACTGACCGGAATGGCCAAGGCCTTCGAGGAGCAGCGCCGATCGCCCGATCTCGAAGCCCTGCCGTTCGAAGATCGCATCGGCCTGTTGGTCGACCGCGAAGCCGCCGAACGCGACACCAGGCGGCTCACCACGCGCCTCAAGATCGCCGCACTGCGCCAGACTGCTTGCGTCGAGGACGTCGATCTGCGCACCCCGCGGGGCATCGACCGCGCCGTTTTCGCCAAACTCGTCGAAGGTCGCTGGATCGATCGCCACGAGAATTTGCTCGTCACCGGGGCAACCGGCCTGGGCAAAAGTTGGTTAGCCTGCGCGCTCGGCCACAAGGCCTGCCGCGACAACCGATCAGTCCTCTATCATCGCGTTCCAAGGCTGTTCGAGGCGCTCGCGCGCGGAGACGGACGCTACGCCCGGCTCCTCAAAAGCCTCGGCCGCGCTCAGCTTCTGATTTTGGATGATTGGGGACTATCGGTGCTCACCGCCGCGGAACGCCGCGATCTGCTCGAAATCCTCGAGGACCGACATGGCCGCGCATCCACCATCGTCACAAGTCAGCTCCCCGTGGACACCTGGCATGGAGCCATTGGGGACCCCACGGTCGCCGACGCCATTCTCGATCGCCTCGTCCACAACGCCCACCGCCTCCAGCTCACCGGAGAAAGCATGCGAAAACGCAGCGCCAAAACCATCACCCTTGACGGCCAACCAGAACACTGACTCTATCTCCCATTGGCCGTAGCGGGCTGCTCACGATCGTCTGAATTCAGTGCTCACGATCGCGCGAAATCGATGCTCACGATCCGTGAAATCCGCAGATGCTCCCGGTGCGGGTCTATCGAGGGCTGTAAAGGGTGGTTTGTTGCTGATCGCCAGCATGCCAGATCGAAGCCCTGGTTCATATTTTGAAAGTGAGAACGGATGGATTTCCCCTCGACCAAGCGGGTGCGTGAACAATCGGACAGCACGGGCCCGCAAGAGAGCTCACCCGCGGCTCCGTCCGCAGCCGCGGCGACCTTTGAGCGGCAATTGAGCGAGATCGGCAGTTCAGGTGAAGGAGCAATGCCGGCCGCCTCGACGCCGCAGCCGGCTCAGTCAAAAGGGATTCTGAGAAGGCTCAGCAAAAGCCCCCTTTATTCCCAGGATGCTCCCCTTATTTTGGGGCTTGAGAAGGCCCTCATCAAGGGCGGGGCCGCCAAAGGCACCGCACGAAATAATCTATATTCTCTTCGCAGCTTTGGCCAGTGGCTCTTCGCAAATAACAAAGATCCCATTGCTGCTCGGCTCGACGACGAAGAGTCGCTGACCGTTGATGCGCGCGTGTTCGAAAAGCGTCCCGCGACACTCCTTAGGGCAATAGACCATCTCAGGACCTCGCGGTCGACGGGCGGAATCGTGCCGATCGCAGGCCGCACTGAGTTGCATCCTTATCCCCAGGACGCAGCTCTGATCGAAGGGTACAAAAACGACGCAGCGACAGATACCGGCAAGAAGGATGCAAGCAAGAATGCAACTGCTCTTCGCAGTTTCAGCGACTACCTGCGTGAAAACAGCAAGAAGGGCATTGCTGCTCGTCTTTCAGACGAGGCGTTGGATGGAGATGTCAAGAGCTATAAGAGGGCCCCCGGTGCTGATTCAAGGATCGGTGCCGCTCTGGCTCATCTCCGAAAATCGCAGGCGGGCGCTAAGGCGATGGAGCTCGAGCGCCATATTGATTCCGAAGACGCGGCCCTGAAGGAGTCGAGGCAGGTCGGCGACGCTGCTGCGCAGCACAGTTCGTTGCAGAAAGCTGGCAGTTGGCCAGAGGAATTGCTTCCTGCGGAAGGCCATGATCAGAATTTGCTTTTGGGTCCGATGGACGAACCCGGCCCGCCGTCCTCGGCGCCGCAACCGGCTCAGTCAACTGGGGTTGCGATAGGGCACAAGAAGCGGCCTCTTCATTCCGAGGATGTTCCCCTTATTGCGGGGTTTGAGGAGGCCCTCCGGAATGGGAGCGCCGCCGAACGCACCGTCCGAAACTATCTATCTTCTCTTCGCAGCTTTGGCCAGAGGCTCTACGCAAATAACAAAAAGAGCATTTTTGCTCGGTCGACGACGAAGAGTCACTGACCGCTGATGCGCGCGAGTTGTTCGAAAAGCGTCCCGCGACACTCCTTAGGGCAATAGACCATCTCAGGACCTCGCGGTTGACGGGCGGAATCGTGCCGATCGCAGGCCGCACTGAGTTGCATCCTTATCCCCAGGACGCAGCTCTCATCGAAGAGTACAAAAACGAAGCAGCGACAGATACCGGCAAGAAGGAAGAAGCCAGGAAGGATGCAACGGCTCTTCGCAGTTTCAGTGACTACCTGCGTGAAAACAACAAGAAGGGCATTGCTGGTCGGCTTTCAGGCAAGGCGCTGGATGGAGATGTCAAGAGCTATAAGAAGGACGCCGGTGCTGATTCGAGGATCGGTGCCGCTCTGGCTCATCTCCGAAAATCACAGGCGGGCCCTAAAGCGATGGAGCTCGAGCGCCATATTGATCCCGAAGACGCGGCCCTGATGGAGTCGAGACAGGTCGGCGACGCCGCTGCGCAGCACAGTGCGTGGCAGAAAGCTGGCAGTTGGCCAGAGGAATTGCTTCCTGCGGAAGGCCACGATCAGGATTTGGGCCGGATGGACGAACCCGGCCCGTCGTCCTCGGCGCCGCAGCCGGCTCAGTCAACTGGAATTTTGATAGGGCACGACAAGCAGCCTCTTCATACCGAGGATGCTCCCCTTATTTCGGGGCTTGAGGAGGCCCTCCGTAATGGGAACGCCGCCGAACGCACTGCCAGGGGCTATGTACGTACTCTTCTCAGCTTTGGCCACTGGCTCTTCGCAAATAACAAAGATCCCATTGCTGCTCGGCTCGACGACGAAAAGTCACTGACCGCTGATGCGCGCGAGTTCATCGGAAAGGGTAATCCCTTAAGGCTTCTTGCGGCGATAGTTCATCTCCGAACCTCGCAGTCGACGGGCGGAGTCGTGCGGATCGCAGGCCGCACTGAGTTGCATCCTTATCCCCAGGACGCGGCTCTCATCGAAGAGTACAAAAACGAAGCAGCGACAGATACCGGCAAGAAGGATGCAAGCAGGAAGGATGCAACTGCTCTTCGCAGTTTCAGCGACTACCTGCGTGACAACAACAGGCCGGGCATTGCTGCTGGGCTCGGCACGTCGTTTGATGGAGATGTCGAGAGCTATAGGAAGGTCGCCGGTGCTGATTTCAGGATTGGTGCCGCACTGGGTCGTCTCCGAAAATCGCAGGCCGGCGCTGAGGCGATGGAGCACGAGCGCCATATTGATCCCGAAGAGGCGGCCCTGAGGGAGTCGAGGCGGGTCGGCGACGCCGCTGCGCAGCACATTGCGTCGCAGAAGGGTGGCAGTTGGCCAGAGGAATTGCTTCCTGCGGAAGGCCATGATCAGGATTTGCTTTTGGGGCTGATGGATGAACCCGGCGCGTCGTCCTCGGCGCCGCAGTCAACTTGGATTGTGATAGGGAAGAGGAAGCAGCCTCTTTATTCCGTGGATGCTCCCCTTATTTCGGGGCTTGAGAGGGCCCTCATCAAGGGCGGGTTCAGCAAATCCGCTGCCGAGCAGCACGGAGGTTCTCTTCGTAGCTTTAGCCGTTGGCTTTTCGCAAAAGAAAAACCGAGCATTCGTGATCGGCTCGACAATAAGTCGCTGACCGATGGCGGTGAGGTGCTCGAGTTCACCGGAGAGGGTAATCCAAAGACACTCGTTCAGGCAATCGACTATCTCCGGACCTTGCGGTCGACGGGCGAAGTGCCGATCTCACGACGCGCTAAGCTGAATCCTCACCCCCAGAACGTGGCCTTTATCAATCCCGAAGACACGGTACTGATGGAGCCGAGGCGCGTCGACGCCGCCGCTGCGCAGCACAGCGCGTCGCAGGAAACTGGCCGTCGGCCAGAGGAGCTTCCCGCGGAAGGCCGCGATCAGGATTTGCTTTTGGGGCTGATGGACGAACCCCGCTCGTCGTCATCTCTCGAGCCAGCCGCGCGCCATGACCAGGCACCGGATCCCGGAGAGCCCGACCGCCAGCAGTCCCCGGACGAGCCGATGGCTGCGCTTGCCAGGAGCAACCGCCTGCCAAGCGAGGAGGTCCTCATCAACGATGAGCATGACACAGCTGAGTTGAGGCCAGCGAAGAGGCAGAGGACCCTAAACAATCCGCAAGGCGTTGCCGGCGAGCGGCAGCTGAGCGAGATCGCCAATTCAGGCGGCCAGCCGACACCGGCGCCTACCCATCAACAGGGTACGTCGTCATGGGAGACGCAGCCGATGCTGCTGCGGAGCGGCTACGAAGATGTCACGGCGCCGCATGCGGTCGCGACGTACGTCGGGGGCGCCGCTGCGCAGCACAGCGCGCGGCAGCGAGCTGTCAGTCGGCCATTGGTCCTCCCGGAAGGTTACGATCAGGATCTGCGCTTAATGGTGGAAGACGGCCCATCGTGGCCCGAGGTTCCTCCTGAGCAGGCGCAGGACATAGTCCAAGCTGGGCAGGAACCTGCCCGGCCGACCGTGGAAGCAGCGCCAACGCACTCTGCCAGGGCTCGCTCAAATACCTACGGCGGTATTGAGGTGTCGTTTAATCCGAATTCGCCCGCATCATTTGAGTTGCGTGACAATGCTTGCAGCCCGGCGCCTGGCTTTCCGCCGCCGTTTGCCGGCCCGGTACCGGGGCATCACCAGGGCGCTCAACAGCTCGGCTCGCCGCAGGGGCTTTCTCCGGTGTCCGCCCACTCGGACGATGACGCTTTGGCGTGGTTGAGCGAGGAGCTTGCGCGGCAGATGCAAGAACCGGCATCACCATCAACTGCCAGGGCTCAGGATCTCTATCGTGGATTTAAGGCACTGCTTGATCCGGATGTGGCCGAGTTGGATGACAGTGCTCACTTTGCGCCAGCGCCTTCTGCCAGGGCTCGCTCAGACACCTACGGCGGTCTTGAGGTATCGTTTAATCCGAATTCGCCCACATCATTTGAGTTGCGCGACAATGCTTGGAGCCGGGCGCCTGGCTTTCCGCCGCCGTTTGCCGGCCCGGTACCGGGGCATCACCAGGGCGCTCGACAGCTCGGCTCGCCGCAGGGGCTTTCTCCGGTGTCCGCCCACTCGGACGATGACGCTTTGGCGTGGTTGAGCGAGGAGCTTGCGCGGCAGATGCAAGAACCGGCATCACCATCAACTGCCAGGGCTCAGGATCTCTATCGTGGGTTTGGGGCACTGCTTGATCCGGATGCGGCCGAGTTGGATGACAGTGCTCACTTTGCGCCAGCGCCTTCTGCCAGGGCTCGTTCAGACACCTACGACGGTCTTCCATTGGTTGATCTGACCGCGCCCGCACCGTCCCCATTGCGCGACGATATCGTGCGGCGGTTTCCGATCACCTCCTCCGATGCTCAGATCGGGGCGTTGAATCCGATAGCCTTGTCCCACAACCGCGGGCTGGTGCTCGAGGACACGGAATGGCTGGGCGACGAGCATATCCTCAGGGATTACCAGCTTCAGGAGCTGGATTTGCAGAGGAGCGATTCGGATCTCGCCGCCCGGACGCGGTTCGTAGATCCCCTCGAAGCGCTGCGGCTGCGCCTGGGCGCGGAGAGCGACGTGCTACGCGTATTCCATCGCATCGTCCATGATCGGCGTGATAACGATACAGCCGACTTCCTGTTGCTGCCAGTGAACGATGCCAGTGCTACGGACCGCGGCAGGCATTGGTCGCTGCTGTTCGTTGATCGCAGCAACCGGCAACGGCCTGTCGCCTATCACTACGATTCCTACGGGAGATACAACGAGACGCATGCAAGACAACTCGCAGAAAGGCTGAACCTCGCCCTGCAGCCCGCCGGCATGGCCCAGCAGCAGAACACTTATGATTGCGGCGTCTTTGTCGTGGACGGCACGCGGGAGCTGGTTAGGCAATTGGCGCAAGGACGGGAGCCAGACCAGCTGAACCTCAGCAACGTCGTTGCCAATCGGCAGGCACTGCAAGCGCGACTCAGGGGTTGATGTCGCCGTGGGCGGACCCTCGCGGCGCTTCTCTTTGAGCTTGAATGACGGCTGGAAGAAGTTCACCAGCAGGCGCGCCGCGGCGTAGAGACGTGCCATCACGCGGGCCGTCTCGCCCCCGTCGAAGCGCCCGTATCCGACGAGCCGCCGGACCACCGACAGCGCGATGCGGTTGTCGGCAAGGGCGAGCGCGCGACGCTGCGCTTCGGAAAGACCGGTCAGCTGACCGGCGCCTCGAGGAGACCGAGCTTTCGCGCGGCCAGGTATCGGCCTTCGCCCGCGATGATCGTGCCATCGCTGTCGACGAGCAGCGGGTACCGTCAAGTTAACGAATTGGAGCGGCCGAGGGGTAGACGACCGGCATGCCGACCGCCCGGGACCCTCTTTATCGCCGCCATCGCTTCCCATCGGAAGTGATCAGCTATGCCGTTTGGTTGTATTTCCGGTTTCCCAGCGGCTCATGAAGAAGCTCTTGAAATCCGCCGGCACGCCGCCGCGCGTGATGATCACGGACAAGCGTTCGCACGGCGCTGCGAGGGCGAAGATGGGCTTTTTCGTCGAACATCGCCAGCACAGAGCTCTCAACAATCGGGCTGAGAATTCTCATCAGCCGACGCGGCAACGCGGCGGATCATGAAGCGTTTCAAATCGTCCCGTCAGGCTCAACGGTTTCTGTCACTTCACGTTCCAGGCATCGTAAGTGGATCCGTAATCCCCGGGAAATTGACGAAACCTCAGACTCTCTCCTCAGCAGAGGTGTATCCGCGCCTGCGCTTGGCGCGCTCCAGCCGTCCGAATGCTTCGCCCGCTTCAGCGCTGGCATCGAAAGTCTGCACCATCGTCTGGCCGGTCGTGCCGATCCGGCCCCAGTCGCGGATCAGCGAGACCCCGCCGAACAAGGTCGGTTGGATCGAAAGCAAGTAAAACCGCCGCATGTTGCGGGTGGTGTCGATGCGGCGAAGGTGAAGCGGCCCTAGCTTAAGGTTCGGCATGCATGGATTCTCGCTTCCTGTGGAAGCGAGGTCCAATGCTTTCTATGAATCGATCAGGGCCAAACGATTCATTCTCTCGCTACATCAATTGCACCAGGCGGGTGTCTTCGGACTGTGGCGATGATGTGGAGGCTCCACGGCCCGATTTGAACCCCACCGTCTCGCGGCAAAACCGAGACCGCAGTCTGAACTGATCGAGAAGCTCACTGAATCGCGCCGGAGCTCGGTCCAAGCATTGTCGATCCAGCAGCCTCAGCAAGGTTTGAAAGCTGACTAGGTGACATCGGTGCAGCCGTTGAGCGATCGACGGAGCAATTGCGGACGAACGGGAAATCGAAGTCCGGACACGGGTGAATTATGGAATGACACCCGGGCACTTCTTTGCCGGTGCTGCTGCAGAGAATCAAGCGCGCGATGTGGTCGGACATCGCCGACCTGCGTCTGGCAGCCCGACCAACCTTATGGGGTGTTGAAGAAGCGCGCGGCCTCTTAAAGGCCGCATTCTCTGTGGTAGGGCAGTATCTGAAAGCGCGTATGGCCGCGCAACCTGAGGCGAGAGGAGGATTCCGATGTTCGAGGCTAAAGACTATCGCGTGTGCTGCCATCACTTTGTCACCCCGACCGACCGCGCCGTCTACCCGGCGCAAGAGCCCTTACTAACCTACTCTGAGGCCCTCCGGCAGGTGCAGACCGAGCAGGCCAAGGGCTACATGGTGGCCTGGGTCATCGATCGCACCGGAGCAGGCGCCACCAATGAGATTGGTGGTTCGAACGCATCGGTTCGACGTTGATCGTAAGCGCAGCTCTGGCCCTTGGATTGGCGCTTGACGTCTGTTTTGATTACGGTGTGAGCCGGCACGGCTTCCACTTTTCCGACAACGTTGACGCTGGCCTCAAGCGCCTGCCTGTCGTCGAACCACTTTTTAGAGCTTGATCACATGATCGCAGCCGCGCCGAAGATCGAAGAGGCTGCAATGCCGTTTCCACGCCGAGTCACAAGCAGAAGAAACTCAACCAGGACTCGCGCTGGTCAGCGTCATCAGAAACTGTGCACGCTCGACAGGACGATCGAGCCAGTGCGTCGAGGTCTATTCCTGCATAGGAGGACGCGGCGAGGCGGCGGGAAAGTTGGAAGGTTGGGATCCAGCAAGGTCCCGATTCGCGCGCTGTACCTCGGCGGTCCCAAACACGAGGACGCAGAGAGGTCTGTTTTGGGCGCGGGATTTTGGCTGGGACACGAGCCCGTCAGAGCGTTGCCGCCGTCGCTCTGAAATGGTCGGGAAACCTTCCGATCGTGCGAGACTCTTATCTAACCTCACTTGTGATCCGCTCCCCTCGAGACTTTTGGAAGATATCCCAACTGCCGTTCCAGAGCAGCTAAGGTTCGACGGGCCGAATCCAATCTCGCAGTCGCCTCGACCAGGTCGGCCCATGTTTTATCCGACCGTGCAACCGCCGTGGAGCCGGTCTCAAACAGGTTGTTGTTGAGATGCGGGGCCGCTTCGCCTCGCAGGGCACGCTCCAAATCGAGCAGGGTGCTCGTCAGCGCTCGATGCGCGCACGCGTCCTCTCGTTCCAGGTTTTCCGCCACGTCGAGCGCCGCACGATAGTGTCGTATCGCTGCAACGACTCTGCTCTCGAGGTCGGGCTCATCGCTCATCTGCTTTTCTCTCCACGAATCTTTGAGCAATTTGTGTCGGTCTGAACGAGCAAAAATTGTAAGCGGAGCTTTTCTCCCATTTGATTGACTGGTTTCGCTTCGGCTTTCGCTCTGCGATCCTTGGCTTGTCAGAGAGCCGAGAGGAGACTGAAGGCGATGGAACAATCGGGGGAGGAAGCCGAAGCTGATGGCTTTGTGGGGAAGCTTACGCGCCGGACGCGTTCTGGATGCCGGTTATGGTCTGCGGAGATCAAGGGGCGCGCTGTTTTCGAGAGCATGAAGCCCGACGCCCGGGTATGTGATGTCGCACGGCGTTATGGTGTGAAGGCCCAGCAGTTGACGACGTGGCGCAGATTGGCGCGTGCTGGCCGGCTCGCATTGGTCACGGACGACGCGGCGGATTTCGTGTCGATCGAGCTGAGCGATCCAGTGGCGCCAGGCAAGAGCGAGGGCCCGTCGAGATTACGATTGGCAAGGTTTCGGTCCGCCTGGATGCGGACGTGTCGGCGGTGCGGATCGCGGAGATCGTGACTGCGATCGAGCGCGGCGCATGATCATTCCGGCGCAGGAACTGCGGATTGTGCTTGCTGTGCGTCCTGTTGACTTCCGGTGCGGGCACGACGCGCTGGCCGGTCTTGTGCAAAACACACTTGGGCTCGATCCGCATTCGGGCCTGATCGTGGTTTTTCGTTCGAAGCGCGCCGACCGGCTGAAGATTTTGCTATGGGACGGCACGGGCCTCGTTTTGGTCTACAAGCGCCTTGGCCGCGATGGTCGTTTCGAGTGGCCGCAGATCAGCGACGGCGTCATGCATCTGACGCGCGTGCAGTTCGAAGCGCTGTTTGAAGGGCTGAACTGGAAGCGAGTGGGCGAACGGATTGTCGCGACGCCAGCTGCGGCGAACTGACTCAGACCCGACAACCTGTTTCGCGCGGGGCTTTGGGATGATAGCTTGCGGATGTGCCGCCGTCCCCCATTGATCCCGCCCGTCTTGCAGCGCTGCCCGCCGATTTGCGCGCGCTCTTCCGCGCGCAGGAAGCGATGATTGAAGCCGAGCGTCGTCGCGCAGACGATGAATGCTCGGCGCGCCTTCATGTCGAGAGTGAACTGGCTGCGTCCAAAGAGAGCGTCGAACGCCTCGAACTGCTCGTGAAGGAGTACGAGCGCGCACGTTTCGGTAAACGCTCGGAGAAGTTCAATCCCGATCAGATGCAACTGGTTCTCGAGGACATCGAGATTGCCATCGCCGAAGTCCAGGAACGCCAGGACGATCGTGCGCGCCGCGCCGGCACGGCGCCGTCCAGCGGCCGGACCAGGCGCGCTGCCCGTGCCTTTCCCGCGCACCTGCCGCGCATCGAGCAGGTGATCGAACCCGAGAACCTCGAGTGTCCCTGCGGCTGCGGCCGGATGGTCCAGATCGGCGAGGATCGCTCCCGCCGTCTCGATGTCATGGCCGCCCAGTATCGTGTGATCGAGACGGTGCGACCGCGCTACGCCTGCGCAAAGGGCTGCACCGGTGTTGCTCAGGCGCCGGCGCCCGCCCATCTCGTGGAGGGTGGCATCCCCACCGAGGCGCTGCTGGCGCAGGTGGCGGTCGCCAAGTTCAGCGAGCACATGCCACTCTATCGTCAGTCGCAGGTTCTGGCTCGGCATGGCATCTTCATCGATCGCGCCGTTCTGGCAGACTGGATGGGAACGGTCGCCTTCCACCTCGCGCCGCTGGTCGAGCGCATGAGCGTCGTGATGAAGCAATCGGGCCGCTTGTTCATAGACGAGACCAGGGCGCCTGTGCTCGATCCGGGCCGGGGCCGAACGAAGACCGGCTATCTGTGGGCTGTCCTGCGCGACGATCGCGGCCACGGCGGCGCTGATCCACCAATCGTGGTCTACCACTACGCGCCAGGACGCGGTGGTGACCATGCTGAGCGCATCCTCGAGGGCTTCGACGGCATCCTTCAGGTCGACGGATACCAGGGCTATCATCGGCTCGCACGGCCCAAGCGCAAAGGCGGCGTGCCGCTGCGGCTGGCCGCATGTTGGTCCCACTCAAGGCGCAAGATCATCGCAGCGACTCCGAAAGCCGGCTCACCCATCGCCGAAGCCGTTCTCGCGCGCATCGCCGCACTCTATGCGATCGAGAAGGAGATCCGTGGCGCCGACGCCCCGGCTCGGCAAACGACCCGTAACGAGCGATCACGGCCGCTCGTCGCTGAACTCGAGAGGTTTCTGCGCGAGCAAGCCGCTCGCCTGTCGCCGGGCAGCGAGATGGGCAAGGCGATCGCCTATCTCCTGAACCATTGGGATGGCCTCACCTTGTTTCTCGACGATGGTTGCGTTGAGATGGACACCAATCCCGTCGAAAATCAAATCAGGCCGCTGACTCTGACGCGTAAAAATAGTTCATTTGCTGGTCACGACGAAGGTGGTCGTTCATGGGCGCGCATAGCTTCGCTCATCGCCACCTGCAAAATCAACAGCGTGGAGCCCTACGTCTGGATCAAAAATTAGGCGGCTTACAGGTGGCGGGCGAGATGATGCGCCGGCTCGTACGACGAGCCGAGCATCGAGCCCGGTATGCCGTCGTTGCTGGATGCGCTCCGTCTCGGCTTTCCGTTCCCAGACAATACTGCCCTTCCACGTACGCCCTTTCTTTCTCTGCCTGGGAACCAGCCGGTCGTTTGTATGCCGCCCACGTCTTTCTCATCGCCGCGTTCGCGATAATCAGCGACGCCGACCAGCGTCTCTCCGATAGAACCTGTTTTCGCCGACGCAGGCGCGCATGTCGGTGCGCCGGAACCAGATGGCGCGTCCGCATCGCAGCGGTGGATTGCCCGCAATAAAGATGACCTGCTCGTCGGTTCGCATGCGCAAGACATCATGCGGCAGCATCAGCGGCCGGCGCGCGAGCTGCTTGGACCGCGTCCGGGAGGAACCCGACGTCTGCGAGGACAGGCTCAGCTGATCGACCTCGACCGTCGTGTCGCCGCAGCGCTTGGAGATGTAGTCCGCCGTCTCGGGGTCGTTGATCGCCGAGAAGGAGATCCAGGATGCGCTTTCGAACCACTTGCTGGTGGCATCGCGGCCGCCATAGGCCTCGCGCATCTGGCCGATTGACTGGTAGAGCATCAAGAGGGTGATGCCGTATTTGCGCCCCGCATCACGCGCGGTTTCGAGAATGCGTAAGTAGCCGAGACGCGCGACCTCATCGAGTAGGAACAGGGTCCGGCCGGTCACTTCGCCATTGCGATTGTAGATGGCGTTGAGCAGCGAGCCGATGATGACGCGGGCGAGGCCGGCATGGTTCTCCAGGGTCTTCAGGTCGAGATTGATGAAGACGTCCGTCCGGCCCTCCGCGAGCTCGGCCGTCGTGAAGCTCGATCCGGACACCAGGGCGGCATAGTTGCCATAGGAGAGCCAGTGGGTTTCCTTCACCGCATTGGCGTAGACGCCGCTGAAGGTCTCTGGCGTCATGGCGATGAAGGGCGCGACATTCTCCTTCACGAATCCGGACTCGGAGTTGTCGTAAATCGTCTGAAGCCGCTGGCGCAACTTCGGCTCCGGCTCCGACAGGTTGGCGCGGACCTGGCGGAGGTGCTGATCCTTCTTTTCCGTATGACCGGACAAACAGACATCGGCGATCAACGCCGTCAGCAGTTGCAGCGCCGAGGCCCGAAAGAAGTCATCCCGCGCCGAGCCCTGGCGCGGATTGTCGGTCATGATGAACATCCCTCGTTTTGAAAAGGAAACCTCATGTCTGAAAGTCGAAAGCCCACGCACGATGCCTTCGCTGTGGCCGGTGACGGCCGAAATTCTACATGGACGCGGATCGGCGCCGCTTGGCCGAACGATGACGGCAAGGGTTTCAATATCGTGATCGCGCCCGGCTTGGCCGTTTTGGGTAAAATCGTGCTGCGCGAACCGAAGCCCCAGGCCGACCAGGAGCCTGACTAGTACCCACTTTTCTTGGAACGTGAGTCGTGATTCAAGGTCGGGATGATACCCGAAGCAAGAGAAGTCCACCTTTCGAGGAAAGATCGCAAGGTGCTTGAGGCGTGCTGTCGCTCACCGGTGACGTTGCAGCGCGATTTGAAGCGGGCGCGGATAGTTCTGTTGGCGGCGGATGGGCGCAGCACCCGGTCGATCGCCAAGGAAGTTGGGGTCCAGCCGCGGATTGTCAGCCTTTGGCGGCATCGCTATGCCGACCATGGCCTTGAAGGGCTGCAAGACAAGCCGCGGCCTGGCAAGCAGCCGATCTATACGAAGACGACCGACAAGCGGATTCTGAAGCTGCTGGATAAGCCGCCACCGCAAGGGTTTGCGCGCTGGACCGGCCCCCTGCTGGCCGAGGCGCTGGGCGATGTCGATGTCCAATATGTCTGGCGGTTCCTGCGCAGCCACAAGATTGACCTGGTGGCTCGCAAGTCCTGGTGCGAGAGCAACGACCCGAACTTTACGGCCAAAGCCGCCGATGTTGTCGGCCTCTATGTCGCGCCGCCGGCGAAGGCCATTGTGCTGTGCGTGGACGAGAAGCCCTCGATCCAGGCTTTGGAGCGAGCGCAGGGTTATCTGAAGTTGCCCAATGGCCGCGCCTTAACCGGCCAAAGCCACGATTACAAGCGGCATGGCACCACAACATTGTTTGCGGCGCTCGAAGTCGCCACCGGAAAGATCATCGCGACCCATTCAAAACGCCGGCGCCGCGTCGAGTTTCTCGATTTCATGAACAGCGTCACCGCGACTTTTCCGAACCGCAAGCTTCACGTCATCCTCGACAACCTCAACACCCATAAAAAGAACGAGGACTGGCTCAAGGCCCACCCCAACGTGCAATTTCATTTCACGCCGACAAGTGCGTCATGGCTCAATCAGGTCGAAGTATGGTTTTCCATCTTGCAGGGGCAGTCGCTCAGCGGCACCTCCTTCACGAGCCTCAAGCAGCTTCAGGAACACATCGATGCCTACGTCAACGCATACAACGACAGAGCCGAGCCCTTCGTCTGGACCAAGAAAAAGGTCCGGCAACGCCGTTTCAAAGGCCGCCGTATCACTCAGCTCTGATTCCGGGTACTAGATTCGATAACCTGTTTTGTTGAGTAGCGTGATGGTCAAGGTTGCCAAGCCCCGAGCCATGGCTCGATCGCGTCCTCGGCGGGCTTGAACACCGGGATGTGGTAGTTCGAGCGCATTGATGTGACGCGCTCGCGGGTCCAGCGATTGCCGTTGCCGGTCTTGAGGCCGTTGCGATTGAGGAGGCCGGCAATCAGATCGTCGCTGGCGATCAGCACCAGTTGACGCACGGCCTGGACGATATCGGCAGAGGTGCTGTTGCGCTGTCCGCGCCGGCGCTTCGGCAAGCGCAACTCGCTGTGGGCGCCCCCCACCCAATGGACGATGAGAACGATCTCCGAGGCCGCGTCGTCGATATCGGCCACGACCTCATGGATGAGGGTGCGCACAATGCGCTTCTTGAGGCGAGCATCCGTCGTCGGCGCATCCCAGACCGTTTTGAGGTTCGAGGCCAGAACGCCGAGCGAGACTGGATCGGCAAGGGGTGCGGGCGTGGCCGCATCATGCATGGCGATCTTGGCCTCAACCTCCGCCGCGTGAGCGAGCGCCCTGTTCCAGCGCGCTTCCAGCTCACTGGCCACCAGCCGGTTCGCGGGATCAGCGGCATCGTATTGCCGGAAAGCCCTGTCGGCGGCATAGCGCGCCGCTTCGAGGTCGCGACTGAGAGCATCGCGTACCTGATCGCGCCGTTCCCTGGCTCCCTTGGCGGCAGCGGTTGCGGCGGCGACAGCGCCCGGACCGACGACTCCAAGCAGCGATTCTTCGATGGCGTCATCGACGCGCAGTCCGCCGAAGGCGATGCAGTGGGCCCAGCCATTATCCATCCAGGCACGGTTGCAGCTGTAGCGCGGGATATGGTTCTCCATGCCGGAGTACCGGAGTGTGAGCTTGCGACCGCAGCGCTTGCAGCGGATCAGACCGGCCAGCAACGCGTCACCATGGTTGGGCGCGCCGTGATGCCGACTGGTGGGAACATTGCTGCTGACCATGGTGCGAATCGCCTCGAACTTCTCCCAGCTCACATACCCTTCGTGAGTGTTGGGCTTCAGCGTCAGCCATTCGTTCCGCGCCTTGCGCTCACGCCAGCGGTGCTGTATCCCGCCGCCACAGCTGTCTTACCATAGGCATAGGCGCCGCCGTAGACCGGGTTCTCAATGATCCGGTGGATGGCAGAGTAGTTTGGTCGCCGCCAGGCCGTGTCGCCGTTGGTCTGCTTCACCGGCAGATCGAGATTGTACTCATGGAGCCAGCAGAGCGCCTGTCGCGCGCTGCCCAGTTCCTCGACCTTGTCGAACACCAGCTTGATCGCCTCCTGGACACGCCGATCCGGGTCTTTCTCATAACGGTCGCCGGCCTTCACGAAGCCGACGGGCGCTGTCACAACCAACTCGCCCCGGCGCGCCTTCTCGTAGCGGGCCGAGAGCGAGCGCTGGCGCAACAGATCCAGCTCGTACTCGTTGAGGCTGCCCTTGAGCCCGAGCAGCAGGCGGTCGTTGCCGTGCCTTGGCGCATAGATGGTCTCTTGATCGACCAGAACGGTATCGACCACGCGGCACATCTCGATGAGTTGCTGCCAATCCCGGCTGTTGCGGGCGAAGCGCGAGACCTCGCGGGCGCAAACCGCACCAACCCTGCCGAGGCAAACCTCCGCCACCATTCGCTCGAATCCGGCGCGTTGTATGCCGCCGGCGGCTGAACGACCATCTGACGACGGACAATCACGGACAAGCTCCGTTCGTACGGCGCTGCGAGGGCGAAGATGGGCTTTCACGTCGAACATCGCCAGCACAAAGCTCTCAACAATTGGGCCGAGAATTCTCATCAGCCGACGCGGCGGCGCGAGCGGATCATGGAGCGTTTCAAATCGTCCCGTCAGGCTCAACGGTTTCTGTCAGTTCACGATCAGGTCGCGAACCTTTTCCACATCCCCTATTCTGGAGCCGTCACTGCCGACTTCCGTCGTGCTTCGCGCGGGCGAGCCTTTGCGACTTGGCGCGAGATCTCCGCGACAAGCGCTATCGCCGAATCTCGAACCTTTGAGAAGCGCCTCCTTCGGCTCGCGGTCGATTAAGTTGACGATGCCCCGCTGCCTCCAGCAGCACGCCAGGCGCGATGGAATTGCACCCCACGGTGATCCGGGTTTTCCTGTGAATCGGGGAGAAGCGCCCTACGTCAGCTACTCGTCAGCCAGCCAGTCTATGCAGACTGGCTGCGCACTCTCGACTTTATCGGAGGTGGAATATGACAGGCATTGGCCGAGCTGGTAAATCGCACGTTGGGCCCGCAGGAGCCGACAGCGCATGGGGATCGAGTAGTTCGAGCCCGGAGCTCGGTCCCGCCCCCGGGGAGGGCGGGCAATCTTTCGACTCTGTCGTGGAGCGGATGCGCTCCGGGCCTCGAGATGGAACGGCTCCGCTCGTGAGCCTGCCACCAGCTTCGGCGGTGGCAGTCCAGATTTCCTCAAGTGGCGACGGAATCAAGGCAGCGAAGCAAAAAATGCGCAGCCTGCTTGCGGGGCTTGATGCTTCTAAAAATGCAGCCACACGAGCCCAGAACCCGAACCCGTCGGAGGCGCAAGAGCTGATCGATCAAGTCGTCAAGGCAGGCTCGGAAGTTCTGGGCTATTACGCGAGCCTCCCCCCGGACATGGCGCGCGGGCTTCTTTCCGACGGTCGGGCTCGCCGACTCCGCGAGGAAACTATCGCTGCGGGAAACGAATGCGACATCGTGGCCACCTGGATTATCGGCGACCTGGAGAAGAGCAGGAAGAAAGCAACAGCCTTGCTCAAGAATATGCGAGTTGCCAACGCTCAGCCTGACCAGCTGAGCCGAGCGGTATCCAGCGTGGCGAAGCACTACGAGGCCTGCATGGAGGGGTGGGGAAAGAAGGCATTACGCATGGAACGGATGCAGTCCGTCTGCGCGGCCACCGCCAACTTGCCGAGCACCACGCCCGAGATGCGGCAGGCCGAAGAGGCCGCACTACGCCTGCAGACCGGCTGGGCACTTTATACGAAGTGCGTGTATCTGCAATCGCAGGTTGCTCTTGCTCAGCTTCTAATTGAGTCGCGGGCGAGCACGTTCGAACCAGCTGTAAGCGACGCCCTCATGGGTGAGGATGGGCGGGTGCGTCTGCTCGGGACCTTTATCGAGGATGTTTTTCCGGCATTTAACTCGGCGTCCGAAGCCGTTCTGAGCAGCAACGGAGCGGCACTCGACGCAGACCACTGCACCGTTCTGGAAGGAGTCATGGAGCGGCTTTCGGAATTTGCCTCAGGGGTGCACGGAATCGTTACCAGGCTAAGGGACGCCGGAACGGATGCCGACCTTCCATTAAAACTGTTGGGCCAGATCGCGGATGGTGCATGGGTCACCGCGGACGACGTCACGCGTCTTTTGGACGTGCAGCCAAAGACGCCCGCCGTGATTGAGCCGACGGCCCGGACTGCCGTAGTGGTTGAGGGGGGCGCGGCCCGCAGGGAGGGGAAGGGCAAGCGCGCACCGGCCGCAGGCGAGCGAAGTTCGGCGGCCGGGCCGCGCGAGCCGCAGCTCGCCACGCCCGACGCTGCCACGGCCCCGACAGTCAAGGTGATCGTACTCTCGGATCTGGGTACGAAGAAACTCGCGAGCGCGGAGGAGGCGGCACTCGCGAGGGCGTCATCGTCGGCGACCGGGCACCTGGAGATATTGCAGGCTCCGCCCTCCAGGAACGCACTGACCGGATTACTCAAGCGATTGGACGAACTTTTGCAGTTCGATCTGCCGGCTCAGCAAAGCGCGGTCTCGCAAGCGCGCCACGGGAAGCCCGAGGACGCCGATCACGCCGTGGATCTCGTCGTTAAGCGCCTGCAGACACAGGCCTCCGAGATTGAGGCCAGTGTAGCCGCGCTGGAGGAGCCTCGCCGACGTGTCCTACTCACGCCTGCGCAAGTGCCGGAAGTGCACGACAAAATAGCCCGGCTCAAGGCGATGTTGTCCGAGGTGCAGGGACAGGCAAACTCTTTCACGGCGCAAAAGGCGGTGATCACGATCGATTGCATGAAGACCTACGCGTTTCCGTCCCAGAAGTATCTTGAACAGTTGCGAGCGGCCGGGGAGTTGGCGGCTGTGAATTCACCGCGCGCCTTGAAGGATGATCCGGGGACACTGTTCGAGATCAAGCTGCAGCCCAAGGCCCTGCGCAATGGCGCGACGCCAAGCCCGATGTGGGTGCACATCCATACCAAGCGGCCGGTACATGCCAGGCAGTTGGCAACGCTGAGCGATGCCGGGTTCGCCGCTTGCCACGTGAAGTCCAATGACCAGCGCGGCTACAATCAGGACTGGCAGAGCGCTCGAGCTGCGACGGGGCGCGAGAACGTCGTGATCCACCGCGGCAAGCTCACGCCGGCGTTCTGTAGGTCCTTGTTGCGCACCGCAGCTGGCGGCCAGCCGTGGCATCCCCTTCCCGAGGCGGAGCACGCGTCGATGCAGTTCGCGCGCCTCGGGATGTAGTTACCTGGGTGTCCCGCGCCAGAGCGTCGCTGTGGTGACACGATCAAGTGGACCGTTTCTCACCGAGAGGAAATCCTCGATGAGCTCGAAGCCGGCGCGGGCTTCCTCGAACAGATCGACAACAGGGTCCGATTGAAATTCGATCGGGAGCGTCGTGACCCCAACTTCCTTTCGCTTGGCAGCTGAACCGTCAAATGCCGGCGATGTGTCGTCTCAAGTCCAGGCGCATGCGATCAGCGCTCCAGGCTCTTCATCTTCGAAAGTGAGTACACATGAAATTCGTCTCAATGAATCGGGGGGGGCAACAAACGGATAGCGTGGACGCGCAAGATGCCTCTCCAGCCGACTCGTCGGCAGAGGCGGCGGCCTTTCAGCGGCAGCTGAGCGAGGTCGCTGTCCTGTCCGCTCCCGTGCTCATGCAGGTCCGCGCCTATCAAGCGGATGCATCGCGATCTGAGGCGCGACCCATCGTGCGGGCGAGCGGGCAACCATATACGCCGGCTCCGCACGGTGAAGGCGGTGGAACGACGCTGAATGCGTCGGCGCTGCCGCTCGGCCATGCAAATTTGGTTTTCGCAGGAAGCGGCATGGATCCTGTTTATTCCGACGATGCGTCTCTTATTGAGGGGCTCGGGCCGGCACTCTTCAAGGCTGGGGCCACCGAGCGCACCGTCAGGCGCAATGTACGTTGTCTTCTCGGATTGGGGCATTGGCTCGTAAAGAACGGAAAGCCGGGCATTGCTGCCCGGCTTTCCGAAGAGTCGCTGGTCGAGGATGCCCTGGAGTTCGGCAAGCAGGAGGGGCAGGCCATCGCTACGCCACTGGTTCATCTTCGAGCCTCCCAATCGCCGGGCGGCATCGCGCCGATTGCAAGCCGGGTTGAGCTGAATCCCTATTCCCAAGATGCGGATCTCATCAAAGGGTACAAGGAAGATGCAGCGTCAGGCACCGCCAACACCGTCAGGAAGTATGCAACTCTTCTTATCGATTTCAGTGATTACCTCCGTGAGAACGATAAGCCCGGCATTGCTGCTCGACTTGGCGACGGCTCGCTGGATAATGATGTCAGCCAGTATAAGGAGGCGGACCCCCGTGGCCGCAGAAAAGCCGGGGCCGCACTGGCTCATCTCCTGAGGTCGCCGGCGGGTGCTAGAGCGATCGAGCTCCGGCCTCATATTCGCCCCGTTCCTGATTTCGAAGGCGCGGTTCGCGCTGAGCCGAGCCGGACCCGGGCCGCGACTGCACAGCACAGCTCGAGCGGAGCTATCAGCTGGCCGGAGACTCTGCCTGCGAACCAGCAGGATCTGCTTTTGGAGACGATGGACGGACCCAGCTCCTCGCCGCCTATCGAGACAATTGCGCACCATCAACAAGCAGCGGATGCAGGAGGGTCTTTTCGTGACTTGAACTTGCCCCGCGCCGACCATGGGGTTTCACCGCCGCATGGCCTGGCATTGGATGCTGCAGGGTCCCTGAACTGGCGCCACCATGACGACGAACTGACGGATAAACGTCACAGGAACCCGCTCGGGCCAGGCGAGCAGGTTCTCGTCATCAATGAGCATGATATAGGGGAGTTGAGATCAGCGAAGAGGCAGAAGACGCTAAGCAATCCGCAGGGCGTCGCCGTTGAGCGGCAGCTGATGCAGACGCCATCCCATCAACTGGCGGCGTCCCCATTGCAGATGCAGGCTCCGATGCTGTCGCAAAACGAGCTAATCGGCGAGCCGCTCCCGGGGGAAGACGCGGAGCTCTTGGCGAGGTTTCGTGTAGACGCCAAGCGGCGCAAGCTCACCCCAGGCGCCATCAATAACAGTGTTTCCGGGCTTGGGAGATTTGTTCGCTGGGTCAACGCAGAGCATGGGGGGTCCGTAGCTTCTCGGCTACGAAAAGGTACACCGCTGGATGAGGAAATTGCGGCGTACCGGAGATTGGGCCGTGACCCCCAGCACCGCATTACATCGGCCCTGGATGTTCTCCGGCGGCTCTTGCGTGGGGGTGAAGAAGCCGAAGCTCCCGAACCCCGCGTCCTCGGTGCCCCACGTCGCCTGGTTCCTCATCCAGAAGATGCGCCCCTCATCGAGGGCGCGCTGAGCCAAGCTCTGAAACATGTTAAAACTGCGAAGGATAAGGGGTCTGCGCAAAAGCGGGCGACACGTCTTCGCGCGCTGAGTGCGTGGCTTAAAGGGAATCGCAAAGGGAGCATCATCGGGCGACTTAACGGCTCTAGCAAGGAGCAGTTAACGCTGGACAACGATGTGCTGGCGTTCCAACGGACCGGAGGCGCAAGATACCGTCCCGATTTGTCGCATCTTCGCAGCTACTTAAAACTCATCGAGGCGAACCGAGAGCTGGGGCTGCCAGGCCCTGAGCAGCCGAGCTCGCCGGCCGCGTGGGGCGATCGGCATCCCGGCTCGGCGCAGGATCTTCCCTCAACGCCGGCAAGCCCAAGCGCGGGAGCTTGGGTTTGGTTGGGTGAACAGCTGCACGAACCAGCATCACCATCCAGGCCCCCGTCACATGCTAAGGGCAGGCTTGAGCCATCTGTTGATCTGAATGCGCCGACGCCGTCCGAGTTGCGCGACGATGCTCATTTTGCGCCAGCGCATCCTGCCAGGGCCCGTTCAGACACCTACGCTGGTCTTGAGCCATTTGTTGATCTGAATGCGCCGACGCCGTCCGAGTTGCGCGACGATGCTCACTTTGCGCCGGCGCATCCTGCCAGGGCTCGTTCAGACACCTACGCTGGTCTTGAGCCATTTGTTGATTTGAATGCGCCGACGCCGTCCGAGTTGCGCGACGATGCTCACTTTGCGCCGGCGCATCCTGCCGGGGCTCGTTCAGACACCTACGCTGGTCTTGAGCCATTTGTTGATCTGAATGCGCCGACGCCGTCCGAGTTGCGCGACGATGCTCACTTTGCGCCGGCGCATCCTGCCAGGGCTCGTTCAGACACCTACGCTGGTCTTGAGCCATTTGTTGATCTGAATGCGCCGACGCCGTCCGAGTTGCGCGACGATGCTCACTTTGCGCCGGCGCATCCTGCCAGGGCTCGTTCAGACACCTACGCTGGTCTTGAGCCATTTGTTGATCTGAATGCGCCGACGCCGTCCGAGTTGCGCGACGATGCTCACTTTGCGCCGGCGCATCCTGCCAGGGCTCGTTCAGACACCTACGCTGGTCTTGAGCCATTTGTTGATCTGAATGCGCCGACGCCGTCCGAGTTGCGCGACGATGCTCATTTTGCGCCAGCGCATCCTGCCAGGGCTCGTTCAGACACCTACGCTGGTCTTGAGCCATTTGTTGATCTGAATGCGCCGACGCCGTCCGAGTTGCGCGACGATGCTCATTTTGCGCCAGCGCATCCTGCCAGGGCCCGTTCAGACACCTACGCTGGTCTTGAGCCATTTGTTGATCTGAATGCGCCGACGCCGTCCGAGTTGCGCGACGATGCTCATTTTGCGCCAGCGCATCCTGCCAGGGCTCGCTCAGACACCTACGCCGGTCTTGAGGCAGCGGTTAATCCGAATCCGCGCACACCATTCGAGTTGCGTGACAATGCTTGGGCCCCGGCGCCTGACTTTCGGCCGCTGTTTGCCGGGCCAGTACCGGGGCATCACCAGGGCGCTCGACAGCCCGGTTCGCCGCAGGGGCTTTCTCCGGCGCCAGCCTTCTCGGATGATGAAGCTTTGGCGTGGTTGCGCGAGGAGCTGGCGCGACGGCAGATGCAAGAACCGGCCTCACCATCAACCGGCAGGGCTCCCTCAGACATCTACGGCGGCCTTGAGTCATTGGTGCATCTGGATGCGCCCACGCCGTGGGAATTGCGCGACGATGCTCACTTTGCGCCGGCGCCCGCTGCCAGGGCGCGCTCGGACACCTACCGCGGTTTTCCATTGGTTGATCTGACTGCGCCCACGCCGTCCGAATCACGCGACGATGCTAATTCTGTACGGCCGTTTCCGATCACCTCCGCCAACGCTCAGATCGGGGCTTTAGATCCGACAGTCTCGTCTCACGGCCACGGGCTGGTGCTCGAGGACACGGAATGGCTGGGCGACGAGCATATCGACAGGGATTACCGGCTCCAGGAGCAGGATTTGCAGAGGAACGATCCGGATCTCGCCGCCCGGACGCGGTTCGTGAATCCCCTCATCGTCCTAAATTATCTGGGCTCTAACGACGATGGCGTCGTGCAAACCGAGTTCCAGCGCATCGTCCATGATGATGAATTTAATGATACAGCCGACTTCCTGTTCCTGCCCGTGATTAATGCCAACCCTGAAGATCCTAATAACCTCGGCAACCATTGGTCGCTGCTGTTCGTTGATCGCAGTGACCGGGGGCAGCCGGTCGCCTACCACTACGATTCCTACAGGGGACTCAACAAAAAGCATGCAGAGCATCTCGCAAGTAGGCTGCACCTCCGCCTGGAGCCAGCCGGCATGGCCCAGCAGCAGAACACTTATGATTGCGGCGTCTTTGTCGTGGACGGGACGCGGGCGCTGGTTAGGCAATTGGAGCAAGGAGGGCAGACAGTCCACCTGGACCAGCTCGTCGTCGATCGGCAGGCACTGCAAAACCGACTCAGGGGCTGATGTCGCCGTGGGCGAGATAGAGTTGGCTGTGAATCGACGCTGAACATTGACCCCCGTACGCGCGAAGTCAATCAAGTACTTGGGACGCCGATCGGCGTCCGGACCCCACACGATGACATAATTGCGGTCGGCGCCCGCGGGACGAAAGGTCCGCTATCTTCAAGCCTGCACGCAATCACACGAATCGGAGGGGCTATGAAGCAATATGTTGGGCTTGACGTCTCACAAAAGGAGAGAATCAGGAACAGCAGAAGCCCGTTCCCGAAGATCATACGTCCGTCAGCAAGGACGAGGAATCGGGCGCACGAGGGTTGCAGCGCGATTTGCAGGATCGGTTGCAGCCGGCGCACGACGAGCCGGTGAGCGAGCCCGTCAGCGATAGTGCTTCCCATCCCGAAGTACCTGCAGGCTCGCGCCGGTTCGCCGCCTGCTCAAGGTCGGCATTGGCCTTGCGATTGTGGCCGTCTTCGGATGGTTGCCGCTGAAGGCCGTGCTGCAGACCTCGAGCGTTGCGGCCGTGGTCAATGCCAGGATCGTGACGTTGCGCTCGCCGATTGACGGCACCGTGAGCGCGAAGCCGCCGCAAGGCTCGACGCAACTCAGCGTGGTCCATGAGGGCGACGCGATCCTTCATGTCGTCAACGCGCGTGGCGATCGCGTGCGGCTCGACGATCTTCGGCGGCAGATGTCCCGGATGGAAAATGAGCGCCCGAGTTTCGCCGCCAAGCTTGCGGCCGCCGAGACGGCGCAACAGGACCTCGCCCGCCAGGCGGCCCAGTTCCGCGACGGTCGCATCCTCCAGCTCCAGGCGCGCATTGCCGAAATCCAGTCGGCGATCGAGGCCGCGGCCGCGCGACGGGAGAAGGCAGTGGCCGCCGTCGAGCGGGCCTCGTCACTGATCAAATCGGGCAGCGTCTCGACGGTCGAAATGGCCCGCCTGACGCGCGAGCAGGCGATCGCCCAGCAGACTGCGGATTTCACGGATCGTGAGCATCGATTTCGCGCGATCGTGAGCACTGAATTCAGACGATCGTGAGCAGCCCGCTACGGCCAATGGGAGATAGAGTCAGTGTTCTGGTTGGCCGTCAAGGGTGATGGTTTTGGCGCTGCGTTTTCGCATGCTTTCTCCGGTGAGCTGGAGGCGGTGGGCGTTGTGGACGAGGCGATCGAGAATGGCGTCGGCGACCGTGGGGTCCCCAATGGCTCCATGCCAGGTGTCCACGGGGAGCTGACTTGTGACGATGGTGGATGCGCGGCCATGTCGGTCCTCGAGGATTTCGAGCAGATCGCGGCGTTCCGCGGCGGTGAGCACCGATAGTCCCCAATCATCCAAAATCAGAAGCTGAGCGCGGCCGAGGCTTTTGAGGAGCCGGGCGTAGCGTCCGTCTCCGCGCGCGAGCGCCTCGAACAGCCTTGGAACGCGATGATAGAGGACTGATCGGTTGTCGCGGCAGGCCTTGTGGCCGAGCGCGCAGGCTAACCAACTTTTGCCCAGGCCGGTTGCCCCGGTGACGAGCAAATTCTCGTGGCGATCGATCCAGCGACCTTCGACGAGTTTGGCGAAAACGGCGCGGTCGATGCCCCGCGGGGTGCGCAGATCGACGTCCTCGACGCAAGCAGTCTGGCGCAGTGCGGCGATCTTGAGGCGCGTGGTGAGCCGCCTGGTGTCGCGTTCGGCGGCTTCGCGGTCGACCAACAGGCCGATGCGATCTTCGAACGGCAGGGCTTCGAGATCGGGCGATCGGCGCTGCTCCTCGAAGGCCTTGGCCATTCCGGTCAGTCGGCGCCGTAGCTTTTGACGAGCGCCAGAATGCCAAGGCAGGTTCGAAAGCCTTGTTCTGGATGGGGCCGGGCGTCGATCACGGCCTGGAAAAACGCTGCTGTCGAAGGACCGATCCGCTCGCCGGCGGCGATCACCGCGGCGGGGGTCTATTCGCCGTAGCGGCGATGGGCGCTGGGCATGTGGTCGGCGATGGTGGTGTGTCCGCGTCGGTTGGGCGCGCGGGCATGGCTGGCGATCCGCTGGCCCTTGTGGAAGATCTCGACCGTCCGATCGTCGATACGGGCATCGACCAGCTCGCCAATCAGACGATACGGCGCGGAGTACCAATGGCCGTCGACCTCGACATGATAATCGGGAGCGAGGCGGCAGCGCTTCCAGCGTGCGAAGGCATAAGGCTGATCTGGCAGCGGGGTTAGCTTGGGTTTGTCGAGTTCGGCAAACAGTTCGGCGCGGCTTGAGCCGAAGCCACGCATTTGACGAGCATTGAGTTCGTCGACGAGTGTCTTGATGGCGGCGTTGAGCTCGGCCCGGGAAAAGAAGCGCTGATTGCGCAGCCGGGCCAGAATCCAGCGCTGGGCGATTTGCACCGCGACCTCGACCTTCGCCTTGTCTTTTGGGCGCCGCGGCCGTGCGGCGAGAATGGCGGTGCCGTAATGGCTCGCCATCTCGGCATAAGTGCGATTGAGGCCGGGATCGTAGCGGTCGGGGTTGCTGACGGCGGCTTTGAGGTTGTCGCAGACCACGAACGTCGGCGTTCCGCTCAAAAACGTGAACAAGTTGACGTGGGCCCGGATCCAGTCGGCCAAGCTCTCGCTGGGGCAGGCCTCGGCGTAGGTGTAGTTCGAAGCGCCCATCGCCGCGACGAACAGCTTCATCGGCTGCACTTCCCCGGTCAGGGGATCGACGATGTCGATGGTGTCGCCGGCGAAATCCACGAACACCTTCTCGCCGCCCAGATGAATCTGCCGCATCGAAGGTCGGACCCGCCCCTTCCAGGCCTCGTAGGTAGTGCAGAACCACGTGTACCCGAAACCGTCGGGATTAACGGCGCGATACTCCTCCCAGAGCAGGCGACGGGTTACGTTGCGCCGGCGGAGCTCTTTATCGATGTAGCTCCAGTCGGGCACCGGCCGCTGCGGGCTCTGAGACGCTGGTCGTGGGGCCGGGAAAAGCAAAAGCTCCAGGTCTTCATCGGTCATTCCCTCCGGAAGCGGCCAGCTCAACCCAGCAGACGAGCTATGCGGGAAACTGGGTGATGACGGAATGAGATAGGCGGCGTATCGAGGCGGGTGTCGAGCCTGCCAGAACCTCAAGGAGAGCGATACGCCATGAACGAGCATAGCAACATTGTCCCACTGCGTCAGCCCGATGAGATCGACGATCCACTGACGAATATTTTGCGATCTGGTGCTCGGCAGCTGCTTGCGCAGGCTGTCGAGATGGAAGCCGAGGCGTTTCTCGCCGCGATGAAGGGCTTGAAGCGTCCCGATGGCCGCGACCGCCTCGTGCGGCACGGCCATGGTCCAGCGCGGACGATCCAGACGGGGATCGGCGCCGTCGAAGTCGCCCGGGTAAAGATTCGCGATCGCGCGGTGACCAGCGATGGCGAGCGGATCCGCTTCACCTCGGCGATCCTGCCGTTGTGGGCACGGCGCACGAAGAGCTTGGATGCACTTTTGCCGGTTCTGTACCTGCGAGGCATCTCGACGGGCGACTTCCAGGAGGCGCTGGCGGCGCTCTTGGGCAAGGATGCGCCGAATCTTTCTCCGGGGGTGGTTTCCAGACTGACGACGGAGTGGCAGCTCGAGTACGAGCGTTGGCAGAAGCGCGATCTGTCGGCGCGCCGGTACGTATACGTGTGGGCGGACGGCGTCTTCCTGCAGGCTCGCATGGAAGACCACAGCGAATGCATGCTGGTGCTGATCGGCGCGACGCCGGAAGGCAAGAAGGAACTCATCGGCTTCCAGGTCGGCGTGCGCGAGAGCACGCAGAGCTGGCACGAACTGCTCGTCGAGGCGAAAACCCGTGGGCTGAAGATCGCCCCGGAAATCGCCGTCGGTGACGGCGCGCTCGGCTTCTGGAAGGCGCTCGACGAGGTCTTTCCCGCCACGCGACATCAGCGGTGCTGGGTGCACAAAACCGCGAATATCTTGAACAAAGTCGCAGTGTCGGTACAGGCCAGCATGAAGAAGGATCTGCGCGAGGTCTATTTGGCGTCCAACCGAGCTTCGGCCGAAGTGGCGATCGATGTCTTTGCCGAGAAATACGGAGCGAAGTACGACAAGGCGGTCGAGTGCCTGACGAAAGATCGCGACGCAATGCTTGCGTTCTACGAATTCCCCGCCGAGCATTGGGACCACTTGCGGACGACGAATCCCATCGAAAGCGTGTTCGCGACGGTCCGGCACAGAACGGTGCGCACGAAAGGTTCGTTATCGTCAACGACTGCCAAGTTGATGGTGTTCAAGCTGCTCTGCGCCGCATCAAAGACCTGGCGGCGGCTGAAAGGCACAAATCAGTTGCCGAAGGTCAGCGCAGGTGTCAGATTCGAAAACGGCATCGAGGTCATCCAAGTGCCGGAAAACCACGCCGCCTGATCGCCTCGTCACCCAAAATCCCGCATAGCTCAGACGAACTTAGGTTACGTTCTGACACAGGAGACATCAATGCTGTCTCCTCGGTCCTCCTTAGCTTAGCAGTTGCTGACTGATTTGTTTGCCCTAAGAAATTGGGGGCTACAGTACAAACCAGTTGCTGCCGATGCTCGCTGCGGCGAGGACACCTGTGTGATAGCCCGGCCGTGGTGGGGACGTGTTGCGCCGAGCACGTTTGACGGGTTGGACCAGAGGTCTGCCACACATGATGTGGGAGCTTGACGATAGCCGGAGCGCTGGGAATCGATAACGAAGCGGCGGCCCTATAGACAAGTCCAACCCGCACGCGTCAGCGGACGTAACAATTCCTTGGGCTGGGCATCGTTCAAAGCGCTTTCACCGGAAAAGCGGTGACCAAGACATGAGGGGCGTCCTGGCGAAGCTCCATTTCGTCGTCACCGCGGCTGGGCTGAGCACAACCAATCTCGTGCTTGCCGAGCGCTCTCGGGAACCGCTCTGCAATGGAGCATATAGCTTCGCTCCAGGTGGAGTTAAATGCTAGGGGCGCTGATCGCTCTGGGCCGGCATTACTTTGATCACGACCTGGAATGAATCGAGCCGGCGTACCCTCCGTCTCTCGCAAGGTCAAAGGTTGTTTTGCAGCCGACAGTAGCCGGTAATGCTTTGGCGGGCAAGAATTAGCTCCTAATAACGTTAGGGCAGGTCGCGGTTCCGGCCGCAAAGAGGTTGCCCGGTGCGTGATCGTCGTTAGATCGGACAAGAACGCGCAGTTGATCGAATCAGATGCGGCCTCGGTCGCCATATGCCTGCAGTGCGCTGTCGAGACACTTGACTAACTCTTGTACGCCGAATGGTTTGGCGAGGAAGCCGATCGCTCCGGCGTCCAAGGCTGACGCGCGTACGCGCTCGTTGGGGAAAGCTGTAATGAAAATGAAGGGTGCTTGGTAACCACGCGTCCGCATCTCTGCCAGCAGCTCCAGCCCGCTCATCGCTGCCATCTGCACATCAGTTATGACGCAGGATATCTCGTTCAACCGCGGCGACCGCAGGAGCGCCTCGGCCGAGGCAAATATCTGCACGACGTAGCCACGCGATTTCAAAAGGTTTTCTGTCGCCGCACGGACCGAGGGGTCGTCGTCAACGACGGAAATCAAAGGCGTGGACAAGATGAGCCCTCCCGACGCAGTACAGCGGCTGCCAAACCGTCAGCCACTTTCGCGAAAGTGGGCTTAAGTGATGGAATTGTAAAATCATACTTGGGTTTGTTCAGTGTGATTGGCGCTAATTCCGAGCGTCTCGCTCATTCTGATCAAGTCAGCCAGCGAGCGGGCACGCATCTTTTTCATTACGTGTCCCCGGTAGATCTTGACGGTGATCTCGGCGAGCCCAAGTTCGGCGGCTACCTGCTTGTTCATCAGCCCCGTCGCGACCAGTTTCATCACTGCCTGTTCTCGCGGGCTTAGGGTCTCAAATAGAGATTTCAGGTTCGCCACGGTTCGCTGAGCTTCTCGTCTTTTGCGATCGCGTTCGGTCGCCGCAACGACGGCATCAAGCAGTTCCTGATCGCGGAAGGGCTTGCTGAGGAAATCGACCGCGCCTCCCTTCATGGCCCTGACGGTCATGGGAATGTCGCCATGGCCGGTAATGAAGATGATTGGGATGTGTATGTTCAACCTGGCGAGCTCGGTCTGGTAGTCAAGGCCGCTCAGGCCCGGCAGCCGGACATCAAGAACTAGACAGCTTGTGACGTCCGGCATTGTGCTCTGCAGCATTTCACGGGCCGATCCGAACGCCACGACCTCCAAGCCTACCGATCGAAAAAGGTTCGTAAGCGAGCGACGCATAGAGATGTCATCCTCGACGACAAAGACGATTGCCTTCGTCGAAGCCTCGGTATGTCCGCCTTGGCCTCTCCAGTCAAATCGTCCTGTCACGAGATGGCCTCCTTATGCAGCGGAAGGGCAAACTGGAACGTCGCGCCCGGTCCATTTTTCTGAACCACTGAAATTCGTCCTCCGTGAACTTCCACGATCGACCGGCAGATCGAAAGGCCCATTCCTAGGCCGCTCGATTTGGTGGTGAAGAAGGGGTCCAAGACGCGGTCCGCGTCATTCTCGGCGATCCCGACGCCGCAATCGGTCACGGAAAGCTGCACGTACCCCAGATCGTCCGTAGATGATTGAATCAGAAGTTCACGCGGCCGGTCTGTAACTGCGTCCATGGCCTCGATTCCGTTCATCACCAGATTGATGATCACTTGTTGTAGCTGAATTCGATCACCGAGGACCCTAGGCAGCGCAGACGCCAACTCGCTTCGCAACGTCACTTGGTGGCTCACCAGCTCTCGTGTTACCAGCGCGCTGACGTCCCTAACCACCTGATTAATGTCGAGCGGCACCATCTCGATCTCGCCCTTTTTCGCGAGTGCGCGAATACTACGGATCACCTCGCTTGCCCGGATTGCATCTTCTATGATCCATTCGACTGAAGAGCGCGCGGCTGCAAGATTGGGAACATCGCGAGCCATCCAGCCGAGGCACGCATCGGCGTTGCTGAGGATAGCGGCGAGTGGTTGGGTTATCTCGTGGGCGATAGAAGTTGTCATTTCTCCCAAGGTCGTTACACGCGTCACATGTGCAAGCTCCGCCTGTGCCTTTCGCAGCTCTTGTTCGGCCTGATCAGCGCGAATGGTAGCGGTGATGTCAGTGCTGACGCCGCGATAGCCCAAAAAATTTCCGTTTCCGTCGAAGAAGGGCTTGCCACTAGTGCGGACGTAGATCGGAGATCCCATCCTATTTACGGTACGGTAGATGAGATCCCGGAACGGCAGGTGTGCCTGCAACGTCGCCCGATGCTGACGCCACTTCTCCGGTTCTTCTTCCATGTCGCACGCGATGTCCCAGCGAAGCAGGCCCGTTAACCCTGTCGCCAAAATTCCCGCAGCGCTGGTGTGCTCGGACAAGTGAGTGACCCGATGATCTGGCCCGGTTTCCCAGAGCCAGTCGGAAGCAGTCTCGGCATAGTCGCGAAAGCGCTGTTCGCTCTCGCGCAGCGCTACAAGCGTGTTTTCCAAGCGTTCCCTAGCTGCGTGTTGCTCGGTAACATCCATATGTGTTCCGATCAGCTCGCTGACATTACCATCGCTGCCGACGACAACGTGTGCAACGGAGTGTATGCGCCTTATCCCGCCATCTGGCAGAATAACACGGAAATCATATTCGAACCGTTCGTGCTCCTGGTCAATCGCCTGACGCTGCACCTCCTGCAACCCTGGCAAGTCTTCCGGATGGATGCGCGATCGAATAGTCTCTAGCGAAACCGGCTCTTGTGGGTTAAAGCCAAACAGGCGGTCGACCTCAGCGGAGCGATAAACGAAATCTCGTGTGTGGACGTCCCAGGACCAGCTGCCTGTGTGAGTGAGATGCTGAGCCTCGGCCAGATAGGCCTCGCTTCGGCGCAACTGCTGTTCTGCTCGCCTAGCTGCCGTAATATCGGTGGCTGCCCCAACAAACTCAATTTCACCAGAGGCGGTTCGCGTGACTCGTGCCTGCGCATGGATGTGCTTCACGGAGCCGTCAGGTAGCAGCAGCCGGTACTCGTGCTCGAAATCCCTCAGGTCTCGCATCGCTTCATCGATAATCTCTTTGACAGAAGCCCTATCATCTGGGTGCGTGCGCTCAATGACGAGTTGTGGCGCCGGTGTCGTCTGAAGATCGATTTGGAAAATCCGAAATGTCTCCTTAGACCAGAAGGCCTCGCCGGTAGAGGCGTTCCAGCTGAAGCTGCCTGTATGACTCAACTCCTGCGCGTGAGCCAAATGCGCTTCGCTCCGCTGCAGCGCAAGCTCGGTCTGCTTGCGCTCCGTAATATCTTCGCACGCCATGAGGATGACGGGGCGGTCGCCGGCCCAAAGCATGGCCTTGGCGTTTTCACGCACCCACAATACAGAACCGTCCTTCCTGACTTTCCGGACGTCCCAAGTGCGCGATTGTCCAACATCCTCAAGACACGTCTGAATGCATTTGCGGACGAATGCGCGATCCTCCTCCAGAAATACGTCGAGCACGGATTGGCCCAATAGTTCTGCACAAGCAAATCCCAGTTGTGTCGCGCCCAACGTATTGACGTTGAGGACAATGCCGGCCTCATCGACCATGAAGTACATGGCTGGATTGTGCTCGAAAATTGCGCGCCACCGTTTTTCACGATCCTCCAAATCCGAGGCACTCCGCTGAAGCTTGGCCGCAGCCACACGTGCAGCCTCTCTTTCCTGGCGGAGTTTTCCAATCAGGTACGTTCCGACAACAGAGACAATAAGAAATGCAACAACCACAGGAACATCGCGGGGATCATCGATTCGTAAACTAAACGCCGGCGGCGCAAAGTAGTATGCGAGAGCAGCGATTGCGACGATGCAAAGCGCTGATGAAGCAATGAAGCTGCCCATCAACGAAAATAGTAAGACTACTAACAAATAGGCGAACGCCGCGGCGGCGAAATGCGCCTGAAAGTACACGCAAGTCAGTGTAACCGCGGCTAGCGCTATGCTGCCCAAGGTCAACTGAGGGGCTGAACGTTTGAAACTGCTGATCCTATACATTTTGAGACCGTCCGGCCTGTTATCCGGCGGGAGAGCTATAGCATTTTAGGCAAAAATGAGGCAATCTTGAACACTTGGGTCCGCATGATAGCGTGTGCAAGATCGATCATCGGCTGCCGAACTCAGCACGGGCGGGGAAAAAACGCATTATAAACATACGTATATTTGTCCTAAACCTTTCAGTAGGTGTCGCTGACGCGACTTTAGTCGAAGCTGAAACGTCCGCTTTTGCGCATCGCTCGAGCCTACGGCCAATGCGCCCCATTAGGCCGCGGAATGAGGACAGTGGTTTCAGTTCAGCCGATAGGTTCGAAGGCGCGCCTCCGGACCGGCAAGGATCAGAAAAAAGCTGCCCAATGACTCGTCTCCCCGACACAGCCGCTCCCGCGAAGAAAGCGCAAGTTCGCCTGCCGACACAGAAGCCGGAGTCGCGCGAGTCCTACGCGCGATGATGATTCGTTCCAATCTTATCGCGCTTTAGCTGCGAAAAACTGGTTCCGCTGGAAGCGAGCGGCGTCGCAGAACGCAGGGCAGCCTCGTATGACTCGCCACGGCTTTGTCGAGTGCCATTCACGCTGATCACACCCACCATGCTCTGCTAACGCAGCGCGCATCGTAACGAGAACGACAAGCTGCGTCCGCAGGATCCCTACGTCGTCCTTAATCGCGTGAGGCAAGTGGAGCGACGTGCATATGGATCTTCGTAGGCGGACCAATACCTAGTCCGTCAGTCCCGTCATCGGCTTGGCAAAAATGTTGCACAAGCGTTCAGATGGCCGGTAGCCCTTGAGTGCGAAAGCGAAACCCTGAAAAAGCTCCTGCCTCTTTTCTCGCTAGTACCCACTTTTCTTGGAACGTGAGTCGTGATTCAAGGTCGGGATGATACCCGAAGCAAGAGAAGTCCACCTTTCGAGGAAAGATCGCAAGGTGCTTGAGGCGTGCTGTCGCTCACCGGTGACGTTGCAGCGCGATTTGAAGCGGGCGCGGATAGTTCTGTTGGCGGCGGATGGGCGCAGCACCCGGTCGATCGCCAAGGAAGTTGGGGTCCAGCCGCGGATTGTCAGCCTTTGGCGGCATCGCTATGCCGACCATGGCCTTGAAGGGCTGCAAGACAAGCCGCGGCCTGGCAAGCAGCCGATCTATACGAAGACGACCGACAAGCGGATTCTGAAGCTGCTGGATAAGCCGCCACCGCAAGGGTTTGCGCGCTGGACCGGCCCCCTGCTGGCCGAGGCGCTGGGCGATGTCGATGTCCAATATGTCTGGCGGTTCCTGCGCAGCCACAAGATTGACCTGGTGGCTCGCAAGTCCTGGTGCGAGAGCAACGACCCGAACTTTACGGCCAAAGCCGCCGATGTTGTCGGCCTCTATGTCGCGCCGCCGGCGAAGGCCATTGTGCTGTGCGTGGACGAGAAGCCCTCGATCCAGGCTTTGGAGCGAGCGCAGGGTTATCTGAAGTTGCCCAATGGCCGCGCCTTAACCGGCCAAAGCCACGATTACAAGCGGCATGGCACCACAACATTGTTTGCGGCGCTCGAAGTCGCCACCGGAAAGATCATCGCGACCCATTCAAAACGCCGGCGCCGCGTCGAGTTTCTCGATTTCATGAACAGCGTCACCGCGACTTTTCCGAACCGCAAGCTTCACGTCATCCTCGACAACCTCAACACCCATAAAAAGAACGAGGACTGGCTCAAGGCCCACCCCAACGTGCAATTTCATTTCACGCCGACAAGTGCGTCATGGCTCAATCAGGTCGAAGTATGGTTTTCCATCTTGCAGGGGCAGTCGCTCAGCGGCACCTCCTTCACGAGCCTCAAGCAGCTTCAGGAACACATCGATGCCTACGTCAACGCATACAACGACAGAGCCGAGCCCTTCGTCTGGACCAAGAAAAAGGTCCGTCAACGCCGTTTCAAAGGCCGCCGTATCACTCAGCTCTGATTCCGGGTACTAGGGTCTGTACCTAAATAGCGCCACGTGATTCTCTTGCCTACGTGTTGATTCGGGGGCGAGAGAATGCGCGCTGGTTTGTTTTGGCTGAACGACAGGCAATGGGCGCGTATCGAACCGCATCTGCCGAGGGGACTGACGGGGCCGGATCGGGACGACGACCGACGCATCGTCAGCGGCATCATTCACATGCTGCAATCGGGTGCACGATGGCGTGATTGTCCACGTGAATACGGCCCTTACACGACGATCTACAATCGCTTCAATCGCTGGGCCAAGCGAGGACGATGGTGCGCAATCTTCGAAGCGCTGGCCAAGCCTGGCGAAGACGGCGTCGTACTGTCGCTCGACTCGACCTCGATTAAAGCTCACCGGTGTGCCTCCGGCGGAAAAGGGGGGAGCACAATCAAGCAATCGGCCGCTCGCGCGGAGGCCGCACGACAAAAATCCATGCGCTGAGCGATCCGCTCTGCCGGCCGGTCGTCCTGCATCTGACTCCAGGCCAGGATGCCGATATCGCTGCGGCTCCCGATGTCCTGGCGCTCGCGCCACCCATGAGCGTGCTCCTCGCCGACAAAGGGTATGATGGCGACAAGCTTCGCGGCGCAATCATTCGTCGTGGCGCCAAGCCCGTAATCCCCAATAAATCTAACCGTGTCGTCATCCATCGCTTCAACAAACGCGCCTACAAAGGACGAAATGTCATCGAACGCTGCTTTTGCAGGCTCAAGGACTTCCGGCGCATCGCCACGCGATATGACAAGCTCGCCCGTAATTTTTTGGCCGCTGTTCATCTCGCCGCTCTCGTCGCATATTGGCTCAATTGAGTCTGGACCCTAGCCTCTCAGGGGCAGCTGCCCTGGCTGCGGCGCGGAATAATGCTGTGCGCCGGAGAGCGCAGGGGGAGTATTCGTGTCCGAATGGCGGCGGTTCAGATCCGGGACCTACCTCATGTGCTTGTAGTGTCGATAGTAGTGGAAGCGGTGGACTTGTTGAGCCGAGTCTGCAGCGTCACGTGATCGAGCTCGCTTTCCCACCAGGATACGAACACAGCCGCGATGCCATTGCCGATGATGTTGGTGAGGGCGCGCACCTCGCTCATGAACTTGTCGATAGAAAACACGATTGCCATGCCCGGCACCAGAGCTGGGTTTACTACCGATAATGTCGCAGCGAGCGTGATAAAGCCTGCGCCGGTGACGCCGCTTGCTCCCTTCGAAGTTAGCATTGCTACTAGCAGGATCGTGAGCTGCTGGCCAAAGCTGAGATCGACACCGAGTGCCTGGGCAATGAACAATGTTGCAAGTGTCATATAGATATTGGTGCCGTCAAGGTTGAAGGAGTAGCCAGTCGGCACCACCAGCCCGACCACCGGCTTGGAGCAGCCCAGCCGCTCGAGCTTCTCCATCAATTGAGGGAGCGCGCTTTCGGAGGATGAAGTACCGAGCACGATCAGAAGCTCGTCTTTAATATAGATAAGGAACTTGAAGATTGAAAAGCCGACGAGGCGGGCGATCAGACCAAGCACGACTACTACGAATAGGGCAGCAGTCACGTAAAACAGCGCGATCAGACCGATCAGATTGCCGAGTGCTGCGGGCCCGAACTTGCCGACTGTGAAAGCCATGGCGCCGAAGGCGCCGATCGGGGCCGCTTTCATTACAATAGCTATTACCCCGAACACCGCGTGCGCGACGTCGTCAATCATGCCGCGCAGACGCTCGCCACGCTTTCCCAACGCCATCAGCGAGAAGCCAAAAAGGATCGCGAACAGGAGAACCTGCAGAACATCGCCGCGAGCGAAGGCGCCGACCACGCTATCGGGAATGATGTTGAGAATAAAGTCGACGGTTTTCGAGGCTTCCGCCTGCTTGACGTAATTGGCGACCGCCGCAGCATCCGGTTTGACCGCAAGGCCATGGCCAATCCGGACCAGATTGCCCATGGCAAGGCCCAACAGCAAGGCAAAGCTGGAGACGATCTCGAAATAGAACAGCGCCTTGACGCCGACGCACCCGACTTTCTTGGCATCTTGAATATGCGCAATGCCAGACGTGACGGTGCAGAAAATAATGGGCGCGATCACCATCTTGATGAGCTTGATGAACCCATCACCGAGCGCCTTGACCCAGTCGTTTGTGGCGACAGACGGCCATAGGCAGCCAACCATGGCGCCAATTAGGATTGCGATCAGCACCTGGACGTAGAGTATCTTATACCAAGCTTGCGACGCGCGCACAGGCGCCGCGGTTGCCATGGTGGTCATGACGCTTCCTTCCCGAATATACTCGAATGTGTGCCGCGGCTCGGTGAGAGGCGACAGTGTCATACGAGACTAATCATTATAGCCTTGCGCGATTGAAGACGCGTCCGAGAGCCGGCGCGTCTTTCCAAAGGCAGGCGTTTAGTTGCGTTGTCCTTTCTGGCTAAGCAAGATATGCACCAAATCCCAAACTGCGGCGGACTAAAAAGTCGCGGACAATGGCCTCCCTTCGGTGGCATCGGCTTGAGTGCTCTTAGCCGTGTTCGCAAGGTCGAACATTAGGCTGCAGCGTAGCGCGCATTAGCGGAATGCTGGAGTGTTGAGATCGTGCAGCAGTACGTGCAGTTGGTAAAATTGCTATTTTGGATTGAACGCATTTACCGAATGGAAGTCTGGCTAGGAGCTGCGTTGCCCGGGTAGGACCTCTGATGGATGACTGCGTTTTTCCGCAAGCGGCCAATCTCGTCGATGACGCGGCGTTTGTCTCCACGCCTGTGCTGACGATGTGCAAGCTAAGCCGGTCAGGGGAGCGGCCGTCGCTCGCGGCCCCTCGCGCCTTTGCCGCGTCGCCGAACCAGCCTTACGACGAGTTTTCAGCTACTTCGTTTGCGTAGCTGCCGACCGGCAGGCTTCTTGCGATCGGTTCAGCTACCGGCCCTGCGAGCACGGGATTTGAGCCGCCGACAAACCAAACAGGCATTTCTCGAGTCGAGTCTGCCGTTTTCGTTGGGCGGCTGTTGCTGTCCGCTTGGAAACAAAGATGCCAGAAACCTGACAAAGCGTTAGGTCCACTCCACGGTGACGTCGGCGTCTACGCAAAGTGCTTTCACATAAGCATAGCGCCGCCGCTGTTCGCACGTGGCACTCGAATTGCTGATGACAAATGAGAAGCTGCCGCCGTCGGGTGGGACGAAGCGGACTTGTCACAGGAGTTGCCGATGAGCCTTGCGATGCTGCTCTTGCTCGCAGAAACGGTGCGCGTAAATTTGGGGGACAGAGCGAGCTGCCGCACGAACAAATGGCTATTCGCACCACATCGCTGGGCAGCCCGACGTGCAGGCAATCACTATCGCGATACGGCGACCTGCGCTCGTTGGCGGGCTGACGCACATGGATTTTGATTCGTCAGAGATCTCGCAATCCATTGCGCTCACGATAGAGCTCGCTAGCGTGACGACCGTGATCCTCCTCGTGATTGGTGTGCCCCTCGCCTGGTGGCTGGCGCGTTCAAAGACTTTTCTGAGCGAGGCTGTCGCTGCGCTAATTGCCCTTCCGCTGGTACTACCCCCAGCGGCTCTCGGCTTTTGCGTACTCGTTCTGCTCGGCCCCGACGGACCCGGCGGCGTTCTCGCCTCTTTCTGGGGCGAGCGCACGCTCGCTCTTACCTTCGTCGGGATCGTGGTCGGATCGGTGCTCTCGGCGCTGCCATTGGTCGTGCAGCCGATACGTAACGCCTTTCTTGCGGTTGGCGATCACCCGTTGGAAATGACAGGGCGTGTTTCGCCATTGTATGGCTTCGTTGCTATCATCGCACCGCTGGCGCGACTGGAGCTCGTTAAAGCGGCCGTGCTTGGATTTTCTCACACGATAGGCACATTCGGCGTCGTGATGATGATCGGCGGAAATATTCCTGGACGCACCAAGGTGTTGTCGGCCTATGTCGTGGACTACGTCCAAGAGCCGCGCTGGCACGAGGAAGTGTGGTTGCCGCTGGTATGGTGATGTTCGCATTTGCGACAATCTTCACCTTAGCCATCATCGACAGACATTGTACCGGGCGAGGCAACGAATCATCTTAGGTTTGCCAGGGCGATCGCTCTAAACGTCCAGCCTGTCGCCGCGCACAGCCCCGTAGGCGAGGAGCCCCTTGGAACCAGGGGCAGATCGGATCAAATCAGACCTAAAGTCAAGCCAACGTGCGCACCACATTCTCAGTCCCTTGCGGGCTCTGTTCCTTGCTCGGCAACCGCGTTGGTACGTGCTGCCTGCATTAGGTTCGATTATGAGCGCTTTAACGCACCGTTGGTCAGCGATCGGCAAGTCTGATTGAGGCCGGGCAATGTGGTGCCCGTCGACTGAACCAATTCTATTCAACAATCGGCATCATGAGTGCCGCCTGCAGGAGCGTAGTTCCCTTCAGCGGTGAACGATCGGCTTGATTTGTTAAAGTGCTCACATCGACGTCGAAAACTGGACACCAATAGCGTAGCAGATCAATGGCCTAGCTTCTGGGACGCTGGCCGGATTCGACAAGCCGAAAATCTTAAAGCGGTGGCTTGTTATCTTTCAGGTGTTTCGCTCTGCTGGCTTGTTTCTTGCCGAACATCACCAATCGTAACGCTGGCGACAACTCGCTTGGAAGGTTTCATCGGTGATGCAACGGAAACCTTCTACGGCGTGATCAGACGACAGGGTATCACGCGTCGCAGTTTCCTTAAATTCTGCAGTTTCACGGCCGCGAGCTTGGGGCTTGGTGCAAGCAGTATTGCGCACGCCCTGGAAACCAAACCGCGAGTGCCCGTCATCTGGCTGCACGGGCTTGAGTGTACCTGCTGCTCGGAAAGCTTTATCCGCTCGGCTCATCCCTTGATCAAGGACGCGCTGCTGTCGATGATTTCGCTCGACTATGACCATATGATCATGGCGGCGGCAGGACACCAGGCTGAGGCCATCCTGGAGGAAACCCGTGCCAGGTACAAAGGCGGATATGTGCTTGCCGTTGAAGGTAACCCGCCCTTGAACGAGGGTGGCATGTTCTGCATTGACGGCGGCAAGCCGTTCGTTGAAAAGCTCACGTCGATGGCGGAAGAGTCCATGGCGATCGTCGCTTGGGGCACGTGTGCGTCCTGGGGATGCGTGCAGGCGGCCAAGCCAAATCCGACTCGCGCGGTGCCGATCGATAAGGTAATCACCAACAGGCCCTTCATCAAGGTGCCCGGGGGCCCGCCGATCGCAGAGGTCATGAGCGGCCTCGTGACTTTCATTACCACGTTCGGAAAGCTTCCAAAGCTTGATCACCAAGGGCGTCCAAGTATGTTTTATTCCGAGCGCATTCACGATAAGTGCTACCGGCGGTCCCATTTCGACGCTGGTCAATTCGTCGAAGAGTGGGACGACACCAACGCACGCAAGGGCTATTGCTTGTACAAGTTGGGCTGCAAGGGACCAACCACCTACAATGCCTGTTCGGCCCTTCGGTGGAACGGCGGCGTTTCATTTCCCATTCAATCCGGCCACGGCTGTCTCGGCTGCTCCGAAGATGGCTTCTGGGATAAAGGGTCATTTTACGACCGACTCACGACCATCAAGCAGTTCGGCATCGAGCAGAACGCCGACGAGATCGGCATGGCCGCTGCCGGCGTGGTGGGGCTAGCGGTCGCTGCCCACGCGGCGGTCACCGCCGCGAAGCGGTTGAGGCACCGGCCGGATCGCCCTGCCCACAAAGGCAAGCCGAGTTGAGGAGGTAACGACGGTGGCCGTCCAGACGCCGAATGGGTTCAATCTCGATCGTTCCGGCAAGCGAATCGTTAGCGGCGGTTTTCTATTCGGCTATATCCGCTTTGCTCATTTCTCGGCGGGATATGTACTCAGCGCCGGCTTTCTTCTGCGTATCTACTGGGCCTTGATGGGAAACGCGCACGCCATGCAGATCTTTTGCGTGCCGCTTTGGCGCCGGTGCTTTTGGCGGGAGTTGCACCACGAGATTCGCCGGTATTCGTTCCTTGCGGTTGAGCCTGAAAGGGGCCTCGGGCACAACCGCCTTGCTCAGCTAGCAATGTTCTTCATGTTTACGCAGACGATCACGTTCATGGTCGTCACCGGCTTTGCACTTTACGGGCAAGGTGCCGGTACTGACAGCTGGCAGTACAAGGTGTTCGGCTGGGTGTTTTCACTCTGGCCGAACAGCCAGGACTTTCACACCTGGCATCATCTCGGCCTGTGGGTGATCGTGATGTTCGCGCTGGTCCACATCTACGCGGTGCTCTGGGACGACGTCGTGTCGCGCCGCAGCTTCCCTTCTATCAAGTAGGTGAGCATTGGTTTGGCGATTGACTGGGAAGCGGATGCTCAATTCAACAGAGAAAAAGCGGATTTTGGTGCTCGGCATTGGCAATGTTCTGTGGGCCGATGAGGGATTCGGTGTGCGTGCGGTCGAGGAGTTTCATCGTAGCTACGCGGTCGATGATACGTCACCGTTCTCGATGGCGGCACCCAGGGGCTCTACCTCGTTAGTTTTCTTGAGGGGGCCGACTGCCTGATCGTGTTCGACGCCATCGACTATGGATTGCTGCCCGGGCAGTTGGAGCTTGTACGAGATGACGAAGTGCCAAAATTCACGGGGGCCAAGAAGGTGAGCCTGCATCAGATGGGCTTCCAGGAGGTCTTGAGCGCGGCCGATTTGCTTGGCCGCCGCCCGCGAGAGCTCGCTCTTATCGGCTGCCAGCCGATGGATCTGGAGAATTGGGGCGGTCCGCTGACCGCGCCGGTGCGCTTTCAGATTGCCCCCGCGATTAGACTGGCCTGTAAGCTCCTAGAGCAGTGGGACTCGCCGGCAAAACCGCGGAGTGCGCCGCTGCCTGCATCAGAACGGCTGTTGGCGAACAATATTGACCATGCGAATTATGAAATGAAAGGCAGAGCCGATCTAGCGGCCTGCGGCTGATCATGTGCCTTGGCTTGCCAATGACGATTGTCGAGACCGACGGTGTCACCGCGTTATGCGAGTATGGCAATGAGCAGCGGCGCATCTCCGTCGTGCTGCTCGCTGATGTACGGGCCGGCGCCAAGGTGCTCGTTCATATCGACAGCGCAGTGCGGCTCCTGGACGAAAACGAAGCAAGGCTGATCTGCAAAGCACTTGACGGGCTTGAGGCCAGCCTCAACGGTCAGAGCTGCGATCGCTTCTTTGCGGACTTGATCGGTCACGAGCCGCAATTGCCGGAGCACCTACGCTAGCGCTTCCGCTCCCTTGCACCGGCTGGGGTTCATAGACCGGATTCCAGTCGCAGGACCATCGGCTTGGACAACGTCAGGCGCTACGCCGTTGGGTCGAACGCGACTCGCGCACCTAGAGATGATTGGCATGCGCCTTGCTAACCGCCATGCTGGCAGAACCGATCATGATCAGAGAGGAGTGTGATGAAGTTGCAGCCGGCTCAGCATGCTCTGACACGGCCCGCTCCGTCCGACGACGTGGAGGGCGTTAGCGCCGATGCGCGCCTGGTCGCGCACGTTCCCAGGAAGGCGACCTTGATGCCGCTGCCGGCGGCTGATCCCCTACATATTCTGCGGATCAGTGAAGCACCCTCGCGCGGCCCTGGTGGCACACTGACCGGCCGGCCCGGCCAGCGTAGACTGTCGACGCCGCGCCTATCCCCGAGGAACAATATACTCTGCCTGATCGGCAAGAGACCGGATCGTTTGCTCACGATCAACCGCATCTCCTCACCGATCCTTTGGGCACTCGCCGGCAGCACCGGCGCCGGCAAGTGCAATACCCCTCGACACAGACAATGGAACATCGCATCGTGAAAGCAGCGATCCCCGTTGTATCTGGCGGCGCCGGCCGCGCGGCGAGCGGCTTTACCACAGGTTCTGGAACTCTCGATGTATTCTATCGCGGCGCGACAAGTGCGCTTGTCAATCGCGTTTGGCGGGTTTGCGACGAATGTGCAAGGAAGTATCCGAACGCTGCCCTGCTAATGTCAAATGTCGCTGCTGCTGTTGGGGGTCAGAGAAGCGGTGATCCGACACAATTGTACGGACTCGCAAATTTCAGCGATGCCGAGCGCAAGCTGATTGACGAATTGCTCGGGGAAGGCGAGGTGACCGGGTGGTTGCGTTGCAGGACGGCAGTTTGGCACCAATCCGGGAGTCCGTGCATGCCGGAATCTGGCGCGTGCGCATCGGAACCGAACCGGCGCACGAATATGTCGAGGTTGGAGCGATTCCGCAGATTGTCCGGCGTGCCGCAACTGACCTGACATCAACCGAACTTCTGATTGACACGCCGCCGGATGGCGCGATGAACGTTCAACCGGTGCTGGCCGAAATACGCGAGCGGGCCAGCGTCTGGCAATTTTGCATGAATGCGCATGTCATCAATCTGACGTTACTGCCAATGAGCGTTGTCGACTTGACATTCCTGCAGCAAAGCTTGGGCAACGGACCCGTCCAACTCATGTTGCGGGGCTACGGTGCCTGCAGAGTGCAGGCGACCGGGACTAGGAATGTTTGGTCCGTGCAGTTCTTCAATTCTACGGACAACATCATCCTTGATACGGTGGAGGTCGGGGGCGTGCCGATTGTTGCGTTGGCTGCCGACGAGGATTTCCAGGACTCTGCCGGACGCGTGCAGGAAATTCTCGAGGCGTACTTCACATGATGCGCTCGGGCACTCGACATCAGTTGCGATCCCACAGACGGCGCCTTCGGATGGATCATAGCTTGCGCGGGGGGAGGGGGCAGCATTGCGCATGAACCTCACTGCAAGCAACAAAATCCATGTCCGCGTATTGCTAGCTGCCGACGTAGTCGCCTCGGTCGAGATCCAGCCGCGAGTCCGGCCGCCGCTGGGTCGGATATTCGCCGGAAAGCAGGCCTCGTCACTGCTCAACGCAGTGCCGCGGCTCTTCGCGTTATGTGCCGCTGCGCAGCAAACCGCACTGTTGACCGCGATCGAAACGGCGCGCGACGAAGTGATCACCCTCGCAAAAAAAAACAGCATCGTATTGCGCTGATCGTTACCGAGCGCATCATGGATTTGGCACGGGGCCTATTTGCCGGACATCTCACGCTAGAGGTCGCCAGTGCGGCAGCAATCCGCTCCCTGATGTCGGAATTGTCAGCGCTTGTTCGCTCCGCCCAGCGAGCCTCGTGCCCCCCTCAACGGGAAGCAACAGCGCGGATCGCGGCGGCGCTGGCCGCGCTGGGCGTACCGAATGAGGGACGCGCGCTCAGGTCCGGCAGCCCACTGTCGCTTCGCGTCGCGGCGCTTCATGAGGCCGGCTTGAAGTCGGCTCCGGCAGCATACTCGTTCCTGTCCGCTGCTGACGACTTCAACATCGCGAAGCGATTGCTCGGGGATGATTCGACGTTTTGCGATTGTCCGGATCTGGAAGGACATGTGCCTGAGACGGGTCCTTGGGCGCGCCAAATGACCCGGGATCGGTTCTTGCTGAGACCCTTCGGTGCGGCCGAGCGGCTGATGGCCAGAATAGTTGAAATCGTCCGGGCTATGTGCCTGGCTTGAGGCCGGCGCTCAGCCGGATACCGCAGAGCATGGGATTATCGAAAGATATAAGCTTGGGCCCGGTCGTGCAGCGGCCGCGGTCGAATGCGCCAGGGGACGTCTCTACCACGCTGTTGAGCTTGACGCTCACGGCCGGATATCTCGCTTCGAATTCCTGGCGCCGACGGAGTGGAATTTCCATAAGCGCGGACCGCTTGTACGGAACCTGCAGGGCGCCGTGCTGACAGCTCCGCGGCGCTGTGATGCAGTCCACGCGGTGATTGCGTCGCTGGATCCGTGCGTCGGGTTCACTCTCAATTTTCGTGAATTTCACGATGCATGAAATGGCCATTTGCATGGGGATCATTCAGATCGTCGAGGAGAAGGTACGGGAGCGATCCTCTTCGCGGGTGCGGAGCGTCTGTTTGGAATTGGGAACGCTGAGTCATGCCGCGCCTGAAGCGATCAGGTTCTGCTTTGCTGTCGCTGCAATGCGGACCGTTGCCGAAGGCGCCGCGCTTAATATCGTTGAACTACCGGGCGTTGCCTGGTGCATGAGCTGTTCGAAGAGCGTTGAAATTGCACGCCGGGGTGATTGCTGTCCTTGCTGCGGCAGTTATCAGTTGCAGGTAACCGCGGGCGAACAGATGCGCGTGAAAGCGCTGGAGATCGATTGATGTGTACCGTTTGCGGCTGCACGGAAGGTACACCGACGACCAAACACTCGAGGTCAAATGATGCGAAGAGCCACGAGCGATACAATGACCATGTGCGGGACTCTTGCGATGGCCATTCTCCTCTTCGCCGGCCGGCCCACCATCAGGCACATGGCATACAGCCGCTTCCGAGCGGCGGCGCCGGCTCGGCTGATTCAAGGGTCGGGGGCATGAGCGGAAAGCAGGTCATCGAGATCGAGCGCGATATCCTGGGCAAGAATAATGGGATTGCGGCGGTCAACCGGGCCCTCTTCCTTGCCGATGACGTTCTCGTGTTTAATCTTTTATCCAGTCCCGGTGCAGGTAAAACGACGCTGCTGGTCCGTGCCGCGTCCGAGCTCAAGCGCAGCCGCCCGGTCGGTGTCATCGAAGCGACCAGCAGACCTCGAACGACGCTGAACGTATTCAGGCTGTCGGCGTGCCAGCCGTTCAAATCAATACCGGCAAGAATTGTCATCTCGATGCTGCAATGATCGGCGGAGCTTATCGCCGCTTGCCCCTGCTTTCAGGCGGCATTCTCTTCATCGAGAACGTCGGTAATCTGATCTGTCCCGCTGCCTTCGATCTTGGCGAGGCCTGCAAGATCGTGGTGTTCTCGATTACGGAAGGTGAAGACAAGCCCCTCAAATGTCCTGATATGTTTGCTGCTTCATCCCTCGTGGTGATCAACAAGATCGATCTGGCGCCGCTGCTTGAATTCGATTTGGAAAAGACCATCGAGAGAGCTGGCCCCGCAAATTCGGACAGTAGCTTGAGTGGATTTTCTGCCTGACAGCGGCGAGGATTCTTGCTGCGAATCAGGAGCGAAGATGACGAAGAAGAGTCGCCGGACGCATTCTCCGGCATTCAAGGCGAAGGTTGCTTTGGCTGCGGTCAAAGGAGACAAGACACTGGCGGAGCTGGCGCAACTGTTTGATGTTCATCCGAACCAGATCACGATCTGGAAAAACCAGCTCCTGGAAGGCGCCGCCGGCGTGTTTGGGCATGACAAGACATCGGCCGAGACGCCGGTCGATTTGAAGGCGTTGCATGCCAAGATCGGCGAGCTGGCGTTGGAAAACGATTTTTTGTCCGGCGCGCTCACCAAGGCGGGCCTGCTGAGCGCAAAGCGATGATCGACCGCGGTCATGATCTTTCTATCGTGCGCCAGGCGAAGGTCCTGAAGCTGGCTCGCAGCACGGTCTACTATGAACCTCGGCCAGTTTCGGCCGAGGACCTTGCCTTGATGCGTCGGCTCGATGAGCTGCATCTCGATTATCCCTTCGCGGGAGCGCGTATGCTGCGATCGTTGCTGCGGCGGGAGGGGGTATACGCCGGTCGCCGCCACATCGCGACGCTGATGAAGCGCATGGGGATCGAGGCGGTCTATCGTCGCCCGAACACGAGCAAGCCGGCTCCGGGTCACAAGATCTACCCGTACCTGTTGCGCGGATTGAAGATCGAGCGGCCCGACCATGCGTGGGCAATGGACATCACCTACATTCCGATGCGGCGTGGCTTCGTCTATCTCGCGGCGGTCGTCGATGTGTTCAGCCGACGGGTCCTGGCCCATCGCGTCTCGATCACAATGGAGGCGGCCTTCTGCGTCGAAGCGGTCCAGGAGGCGTTGGCGAAGCACGGCAGGCCCGCGATTTTCAACACGGACCAGGGCAGCCAGTTCACCAGCCTCGAGTTCACCGATGTGCTGCTGGACGCGAAGATCGCCATCAGCATGGATGGCAAGGGCGCCTGGCGCGACAACGTGTTTGTCGAGCGGCTCTGGCGCACGGTCAAATACGAAGAAGTTTATCTCCGCGCCTACGACAGCGTGTCCGAGGCGCGAGCGTCAATTGCCAAGTATCTGGCCTTCTACAATCAGGGACGCCCTCACTCGAGCCTTGACGGGCGCACGCCCGACGAGGCTTACTTCGGCACGCAAGCTATGGTGATGGCCGCATGACCGTCGCCGACGATTTTGTCGTCGCTCTGGTCGGGCTACGCCCTCCCGACGCAACGACAAAATCGTAAAGCCCCGCGTTCAGCATAACCCGGCAGGAATCCACTTAAATCCAGCGGGGCGCTGTCCAAACAACCGGGGCCAGCTCTGAGTATGCCAGACGGGTCAACCCAAAGATTGACGTGCTTGTCGTTTCGGCTCGTACTGGCGAGGGCTTTGGCGCGCTCTACGCCTGGATCAACAGGCAGGCGCGCCGTCAGAGGCGCGCCTTAGAGGACGCAAGGCGATGAGCGCCGCAGCCACCTGCGATCGAAAGCGACTGCGCGTGCGCGTGAGTGGAGCAGTGCAAGGGGTTGGCTTTCGTCCCTACGTCTATGGACTAGCCATGCGGTACGGATTGGCGGGATTTGTCATCAATGGTCCCGAGGGCGTTCTCATCGAGGTCGAGGGGCACCGTACGTCTGAGTTTATTGCCGCGTTGCCGCAGCGTGGAGAGGCTGGCCCGGTCATCGTTGTCACCAGTGCAAATCTCTACGGCGAACCCCTGCTGATCGATAACGTGGAGGCGTTGAGACAGCTCAAGGGGGTCGCCGACCTGGTCGTGACCCATGATCGCGATATCTTGGCGTGCGCTGATGATTCCGTGGTTTCGGTGGCCGCTGGCCGGGACCAATTCATCCGTCGTGCTCGCGGCTATGTTCCCGAGCCAATTCGGCTTGCAAGGTCTGTCCCGCCCGTGCTCGCCGTCGGCGGGATACTGAAGTCGACCGTCACCATCACGCGGGACGACCAAGCGTTCGTCTCTCAGCATATTGGCGATCTAAATACGGCCGAAAGCATCCGTGCGTTCGAGAAGACGATCCGGCACCTCACATCGAGCCTCGGCGTGGAGCCTGTCGCCGTCGCCCATGATTTGCATCCCGATATGGCTTCTACCCGGTTTGCGGAAGCAAATGCTCGCGCGCTAGTCGCGGTTCAGCATCACCATGCACACGCTGCCGCAGTAATCGCTGAGCACGGCCATGCGGGACCTGCGCTTGCCCTGGTGCTCGATGGCCATGGCTTTGGCTCCGACGGCGGTAACTGGGGTGGCGAATTATTGTTGTGCGAAGAGACGTCGTCCCAGCGCATCGGGCACTTAGCGCCCCTGCAGATACCGGGTGGAGATCGTGCAGCCCGCGAGCCGTGGCGCATGGCCAGCGCAGTATTACACGGGCTCGGCCGGGGTAACGAAATCGGGCAGCGCTTTGCCGCGCAGCGGCAAGCCGGCTGTCTGTCGGACTTGCTCGATCAGCCGGGCGGGACCACCACGACCAGTGCGGGACGGTTGTTCGACGCGGCAGCGGCGCTGCTAGGTATTGCGAATCTGCAGAGCTATGACGGCGAAGCAGCGTTGAAGCTCGAAGCGCTGGTGCGGGGTACTACGATTCTGGAAGCCGGCTGGACGATCGAGGGCGGCGTGCTGTCCCTTGGTCCGCTATTTTCACGTTTGATTGCTGATGACATTGACGCTGCCGGAGGAGCCGGGCTGTTTCATGGCACGTTAGCCGCTGCCTGCGTTGACTGGGTCACACGCTCTGCGCGGACAACCGGCATCAATACCGTGGTTCTGAGCGGCGGCTGCTTCCTGAACGCGGTGCTGGCGGACAAAATCCCGCGGGGGTGCAGCGATGCCGGTCTTACCCCCCTGGTACCGCGACGGCTGCCGCCCAATGACGGCGGTTTGAGCCTCGGCCAGGCCTGGATTGCGGCTCTAAAGATTGCTCAACAGCCGCCCGCCGGGCAGGAGCTGCCTGATATGTGTCTTTCGGTTCCGGCAAAGATCGCGAAAATTCTTCCCAACGAAATGGCCCTCGTGTTCATCGATGGCGTCAACCTGGAGATATCGATTGCCCTCCTCGACGAGCTCGACGTCGGCGATTTCGTCCTGGTCCATGTCGGCTATGCGCTCGCTAAGATCGATCCGGCGGAAGCCAAGCGCACGCTAGAGCTCCTGCAGGAGCTAGGCGCTGCGAAGGAATGCCGATCGTGAAATATTCCAGCGAATTTCGCGACAAGACTATCGCGCAGGAACTTGCGCGAGCAATTGACGCTGAGGTCAGTTCACAACGAGCCTACCGGTTCGTGGAATTTTGCGGTGGACACACTCATGCAATCTCCCGCTACGGTCTTGAGGATCTGCTGCCCGCGAACGTTCGGATGATCCACGGGCCCGGTTGTCCCGTCTGCGTTCTGCCGGCGAGCCGTATCGACATGGCGATCCGGCTCGCCGAGCGGCCAGAGGTCATTCTGTGCGTCTACGGCGACCTGATGCGCGCGCCTGGGTCGCAAGGGCAGTCCCTGTTGCTTGCCAAAGCGCTGGGTGCCCACATTCGGATGGTCTACTCGACCCTCGACGCTATCCGGCTCGCCGAACAGACGCCGGGCCGCGAAGTGGTCTTCTTTGCCATCGGATTTGAGACCACGACGCCCCCGACGGCGGTCATGATCAGGATTGCCGAGCACAAGCGGCTCGAGGGCCTTAGCGTGTTCTGCAATCACGTTCTTACGCCCTCTGCGATGCACCGCATTCTCGAGAACCCGAAGATCCGCAACACGGGCGGGGTCCCCATTGACGGCTTCATCGGGCCTGCACATGTCAGCACCATTGTCGGTACGCAGCCTTACGAGCCCATGGCGGAACAATTCGAGAAGCCGATCGTGGTCGCCGGATTTGAACCCCTCGACGTGCTGCAGGCTGTCCTGATGCTGGTGCGGCAAGTGAACCAAAACCGCCACGAGGTGGAAAACCAATACAGCCGTGCAGTGACACGCGAAGGCAACCGGCGCGCCAAGGAGGAGGTCTCGCAGGTCTTCGAGCTGCGTGAGCAGTTTGAATGGCGCGGGCTTGGACTGGTACCCAACAGCGGACTGAAGCTGAAGCAATCATATGCAAAATTCGACGCCGAGACGCGCTTTGCGATCCATGACCTGCGTGTCGCAGACAATCCGGCCTGCGAATGCTGCGCGATCCTGCGTGGCGCCAAACGGCCGATCGATTGCAAGTTGTTTGGCAATATCTGCACGCCGGAAACGCCCATAGGAGCCTGCATGGTGTCATCAGAAGGAGCTTGTGCGGCGTATTGGACCTATCGCCGAGTTCGCGATGAGCAGGCGAGGCAGACGTCATGAGCGTGAAAGCCTATCAACGCAAGCTCGATGTGGAGAACGGACGCGTTGAACTTTCCCACGGGGCCGGAGGCCGTGCCATGGCACAGCTAATCTCCGGCCTCTTTCATCAGGCCTTCGGTAATGAATGGCTCGCCGGCTCCAATGATCAGTCGGCGTTCGATGTTACCGCAGGCAGGATGGTGATGACGACTGATGGCTATGTGATTTCGCCACTGTTCTTTCCTGGCGGCAACATCGGGTCATTGGCTGTGCACGGCACGATTAATGACATCGCGATGTCCGGTGCGCGTCCTCTCTATTTGTCGGCCAGCTTTATCATCGAGGAGGGTTTCCGGTTTTCGGATCTCAAGACGATCGCGGAGTCGATGGGCGCGGCGGCATGTGCCGCCGGCGTCTATATCATTGCCGGGGATACCAAGGTGGTCGAGCGTGGCAAGGCGGACGGTCTGTTCATCTCTATGACCGGGATCGGGCTGGTGGCCGATGGGCTCGATCTTTCCGCTGACAAGGCAAAGGTCGGGGACCGTGTGCTGCTGTCCGGTAGCCTCGGTGATCATGGGGTGGCGATCATGTCAAAGCGTCAGAACGTTGCATTTCAAACCGAAATCGTCTCCGACTCAGCAGCGTTGCATAGTCTCGCTGCGGCCATGGTTGCCGCTGGCGGTGGCGGCATCCGGGTGATGCGCGACCCTACGCGCGGCGGGCTCGCTGCGGCTCTCAATGAGATCGCGCTTCAATCAGAGCTCGGCTTCCATCTGCAGGAATCGATGATTCCGGTGAAGCCTGCGGTTGCGGCTACCTGCGAACTGCTTGGACTCGAACCGATCCATGTTGCCAACGAAGGCAAGCTCGTCGCGATCGTGGCGCCGGATTCTGCCGATGCCGTTCTCGCAGCCATGAAGGCGCACCCCCTCGGGTCCAATGCGGCCGATATCGGTGAGGCGGAGGCTGACGATCACAAATTTGTGCAGATGACGACCGATTTCGGCGGCCGGCGAATCGTCGACTGGCTGTGGGGGGAACAATTGCCTCGGATCTGTTGAACAGGCTGCGCAACGTCCATTTCTTGGCCGCCATTTACTGACAACGCCATTAGCCCTCAGCTCAACAAGCGTTTCGCTTGATAGGCAATCCTACCTAATTGGCAAATTGCCGTCTTTGCTGCTTGAGGAGTTCGGCGAGGCTGGATTTCGGTTGTTGGCTTTTCTGCGGGCCGCGACTGCAATTCGGAACGATTCACCGGCATCGCGCAGTTTTCGACGGCTAAGTTCAGCGAACAGGATCACACGATCTACCCAGCACCCCTGGGTTTGAAATCCTGCGAAGCCTCGCAAATATCGCTGAATTCCTGCGCCATTTTGCCCGGCTGCGTCGCGATATCGCTGCGCGCTTCCGATAAGAAGGCGCGTCAGGCAGGGAGTATTCAAATGAAGGTCGGAGTTCCAAAGGAAATCAAGGCGCACGAATATCGCGTGGGCCTTACCCCAGGAGCTGCCCGTGAATACGTGGCAGCGGGCCACCGCGTGATGATCGAGACCAATGCCGGCGCTGGCATTGGTGCAACCGATGGCGATTATCGCAATGCCGGCGCAACGATCTTAACTTCGGCAGCTGAGGTATTCGCATCGAGCGAGATGATCGTAAAGGTCAAGGAGCCTCAGCCGGCCGAATGGTCCCAGCTGCGTGAGGATCAAATCCTGTTCACCTATTTGCACTTGGCCCCGGACCCGGAACAGGCTGCCGGCCTCTTGAAATCTGGATGCATTGCAATCGCCTATGAGACCGTAACTGATGCTCATGGTGGTCTTCCACTGCTGGCGCCGATGAGCGAGGTCGCGGGCAGGCTTTCGATCGAAGCGGCGGGTAGCGCTCTAAAGCGGAGTACAGGGGGGCGAGGGCTGCTGATCGGTGGGGTGCCCGGGGTTCAGCCTGCCCGAATCGTGGTGATTGGAGGTGGGGTCGTCGGTACGCACGCCGCGCGCATGGCGGCTGGTCTGGGCGCAGAGGTGACCATCATCGATCGTTCGATCATCCGGCTCCGTGAGCTGGACGAGCTATTCGAAGGACGGGTTCGCACTAGGTTTTCGACCATCGAATCCGTGGAGGAAGAGGTATTTGCGGCGGACGTGGTGATTGGTGCGGTGCTCGTCCCAGGGGCAAGCGCTCCGAAGCTGGTCCGCCGGAGCATGCTGAGCTCAATGCGCAAGAGAGCCGTACTCGTGGACGTCGCTATCGATCAGGGCGGCTGCTTTGAGACATCGCGCCCAACCACTCACGCTGATCCAACATACGAAGTAGATGGCATCATTCATTATTGTGTGGCCAATATGCCGGGTGCCGTGCCGCTAACCTCGAGCCAGGCACTGAATAACGCGACCCTGCCGTTTGGTTTGGCTCTGGCCAACAAGGGTTTTTCCGCCGTACTCGAGAATCCACATCTGCGCGCAGGCCTCAACGTCCATCGGGGCCGGCTAACATACAAGGCGGTGGCCGAGAGCCTCGGGCTGCCCTTCTCCCCGATCGAACAGGCTGCGGCCTGATCCCAGAGGCCCTCATGGGCGTTTCCTCCCTGACTAAGGCCACCCTTCGGGGTGGCTCTTTTTTTCGGCTATTAATCAACTGACCTCCGCCAGTATTGATTAGGAGTGCGGAACGAAGCAGAGGATCACCGGACGAACGCCTGCCTCAACCGCCGCCAGGATAGGGAGACGATGTACCTTCCGGTCCCATTGAGTGAAGCCGACAAGATGCGCCGCGGGCGACCTGATACTTGCCCGGACAGCTCCATGATGTCGCGACACATCGATCATAGCCGCGGCAGGCGGCCTTAAGGATCTCGGATCGTTCCCTAATGCTGGAGAAGGTGGTTTACCTGATCGCTGACGGCCGTGACACCGATCATGCGCAAACCACAGGATCGAGATCAGATTGTCATGTTCGTTGTAGGATTTGCGACACCGTATCGGGTCGGCGACCTGCGTTATCGAAATTTCTTCAGATGAATCAAGCTCAAGATGTCTGGCACAAGACTTGATAGCAAGAAACTGTTCCGCACCTTTTGCTTATGGAATAGCACTGATGGCCTACAAGATAATCGCATCCCAATGCACGGTCTGCGGTGCGTGCGAGTTCGAGTGTCCCAATGCCGCGATTAGCCTGAAGAACGACATCTATGTGATCAATCCGTCCCAGTGTACCCAATGTGAGGGGCATTCTGACGCGCCAAAGTGCGCCGTGGTTTGCCCCGTGCCAGATACTTGCGTGCCCGCATAGGAGCGGCAGCCGATGAGAGGGGCTCCTGCACGAAGCATGATGAAGATAATATCCAAAACAGCCGCCTTTGCGACCCGTCTCCCGTTTTCCTCGCTCGCTAGTACCCACTTTTCTTGGAACGTGAGTCGTGATTCAAGGTCGGGATGATACCCGAAGCAAGAGAAGTCCACCTTTCGAGGAAAGATCGCAAGGTGCTTGAGGCGTGCTGTCGCTCACCGGTGACGTTGCAGCGCGATTTGAAGCGGGCGCGGATAGTTCTGTTGGCGGCGGATGGGCGCAGCACCCGGTCGATCGCCAAGGAAGTTGGGGTCCAGCCGCGGATTGTCAGCCTTTGGCGGCATCGCTATGCCGACCATGGCCTTGAAGGGCTGCAAGACAAGCCGCGGCCTGGCAAGCAGCCGATCTATACGAAGACGACCGACAAGCGGATTCTGAAGCTGCTGGATAAGCCGCCACCGCAAGGGTTTGCGCGCTGGACCGGCCCCCTGCTGGCCGAGGCGCTGGGCGATGTCGATGTCCAATATGTCTGGCGGTTCCTGCGCAGCCACAAGATTGACCTGGTGGCTCGCAAGTCCTGGTGCGAGAGCAACGACCCGAACTTTACGGCCAAAGCCGCCGATGTTGTCGGCCTCTATGTCGCGCCGCCGGCGAAGGCCATTGTGCTGTGCGTGGACGAGAAGCCCTCGATCCAGGCTTTGGAGCGAGCGCAGGGTTATCTGAAGTTGCCCAATGGCCGCGCCTTAACCGGCCAAAGCCACGATTACAAGCGGCATGGCACCACAACATTGTTTGCGGCGCTCGAAGTCGCCACCGGAAAGATCATCGCGACCCATTCAAAACGCCGGCGCCGCGTCGAGTTTCTCGATTTCATGAACAGCGTCACCGCGACTTTTCCGAACCGCAAGCTTCACGTCATCCTCGACAACCTCAACACCCATAAAAAGAACGAGGACTGGCTCAAGGCCCACCCCAACGTGCAATTTCATTTCACGCCGACAAGTGCGTCATGGCTCAATCAGGTCGAAGTATGGTTTTCCATCTTGCAGGGGCAGTCGCTCAGCGGCACCTCCTTCACGAGCCTCAAGCAGCTTCAGGAACACATCGATGCCTACGTCAACGCATACAACGACAGAGCCGAGCCCTTCGTCTGGACCAAGAAAAAGGTCCGTCAACGCCGTTTCAAAGGCCGCCGTATCACTCAGCTCTGATTCCGGGTACTAGCCCCGTGTTCGAAGAGAGCTGGCCCCGGTTGTTTGGACAGCGCCCCGCTGGATTTAAGTGGATTCCTGCCGGGTTATGCTGAACGCGGGGCTTTACGATTTTGTCGTTGCGTCGGGAGGGCGTAGCCCGACCAGAGCGACGACAAAATCGTCGGCGACGGTCATGCGGCCATTGCGGAGATAAACTTCTTCGTATTTGACCGTGCGCCAGAGCCGCTCGACAAACACGTTGTCGCGCCAGGCGCCCTTGCCGTCCATGCTGATGGCGATCTTCGCGTCCAGCAGCACATCGGTGAACTCGAGGCTGGTGAACTGGCTGCCCTGGTCCGTGTTGAAAATCGCGGGCCTGCCGTGCTTCGCCAACGCCTCCTGGACCGCTTCGACGCAGAAGGCCGCCTCCATTGTGATCGAGACGCGATGGGCCAGGACCCGTCGGCTGAACACATCGACGACCGCCGCGAGATAGACGAAGCCACGCCGCATCGGAATGTAGGTGATGTCCATTGCCCACGCATGGTCGGGCCGCTCGATCTTCAATCCGCGCAACAGGTACGGGTAGATCTTGTGACCCGGAGCCGGCTTGCTCGTGTTCGGGCGACGATAGACCGCCTCGATCCGCATGCGCTTCATCAGCGTCGCGATGTGGCGGCGACCGGCGTATACGCCCTCCCGCCGCAGCAACGATCGCAGCATACGCGCTCCCGCGAAGGGATAATCGAGATGCAGCTCATCGAGCCGACGCATCAAGGCAAGGTCCTCGGCCGAAACTGGCCGAGGTTCATAGTAGACCGTGCTGCGAGCCAGCTTCAGGACCTTCGCCTGGCGCACGATAGAAAGATCATGACCGCGGTCGATCATCGCTTTGCGCTCAGCAGGCCCGCCTTGGTGAGCGCGCCGGACAAAAAATCGTTTTCCAACGCCAGCTCGCCGATCTTGGCATGTAACGCCTTCAAATCGACCGGCGTCTCGGCCGATGTCTTGTCATGCCCAAACACGCCGGCGGCGCCTTCCAGGAGCTGGTTTTTCCAGATCGTGATCTGGTTCGGATGAACATCAAACAGTTGCGCCAGCTCCGCCAGTGTCTTGCCGCCTTTGACCGCAGCCAAAGCAACCTTCGCCTTGAATGCCGGAGAATGCGTCCGGCGGCTCTTCTTCGTCATCTTCGCTCCTGATTCGCAGCAAGAATCCTCGCCGCTGTCAGGCAGAAAATCCACTCAAGCTACTGTCCGAATTTGCGGGGCCAGCTCTGTGTCCCTCGGCATGTACAACGCACGCGAAGACATCGATGTGATCGTGCGTGCCCCTTATCAAGGCGCGACGATGCTCGTGTGATCTAACGAGCCTAAGAAGTTCACGTGGCGTCGAGGTAGCTCGCCTTGAGATCTAGAGCGCGAGATCGCGCACGTCATTACATCGCAGGTGAGCACCTGTAGGTTTCAATAAGTATGAAGGATTGGAAGCCAGACTTGCGGCCTGCTTCCGCCTTACACCGCAGAGCGTTGCTGTCGCGCATAAACTCAAAAACTCCGCCGTGAATTTCACGCGCGGCCGCCTTGTTCCATTTCGAACACCGCCAAACCAAGAGTCCCTCGCAAAGGCGAGATGTCGGATTCGCAACAACAGCCCGTCACCGTACAAGTCGCGCTAAGAAACTGTTGTTGTTCTAGTTTTAGTGCTCATGAGACCCTGGCATGCCGGTTGCAAAGTCTTGGATCAAGAAGCCGCCCTCCCAACAGCTAACCTTTTAAAGGACACCAGATGAGTCTCGCCACGACCAACAGCGTCGCAGAAATCAGGGCTCGCAACAAAGAGCTGATCGAGGAGGTGCTGAAGGTCTATCCGGAGAAAACCGCGAAAAGGCGTGCCAAGCACCTCAACGTGCACCAAGCAGGTAAGTCGGACTGCGGGGTGAAGTCCAACATCAAATCCATACCCGGCGTGATGACGATAAGAGGGTGCGCCTATGCAGGGTCGAAGGGGGTGGTCTGGGGACCAATCAAGGACATGGTTCATATCAGCCATGGCCCGGTTGGCTGCGGCCAATATTCATGGGGCTCGCGGCGCAACTATTACGTTGGCACCACGGGCATCGATAGCTTCGTGACTCTGCAGTTCACCTCCGACTTCCAGGAAAAGGATATCGTATTTGGCGGCGACAAGAAACTGGACAAAATCCTTGATGAAATCCAAGAGCTGTTTCCACTCAACAACGGCATTACGATACAATCAGAGTGCCCGGTAGGGTTGATCGGTGACGATATCGAGGCGGTGTCAAGGGCGAAATCCAAAGAATATGGAGGCAAGACCATCGTGCCGGTCCGTTGTGAGGGCTTTCGGGGTGTGTCGCAGTCACTAGGCCATCACATTGCAAACGATGCGGTACGCGATTGGATTTTCGGGCATATCGAGGCCGAGGGCAAACCAAAGTTCGAGCCGACACCATACGATGTTGCGATCATCGGAGACTACAATATCGGCGGCGATGCTTGGTCGTCGCGAATTCTGCTTGAAGAGATGGGACTACGGGTAATCGCGCAGTGGTCCGGCGACGGTTCACTGGCCGAGCTCGAAGCAACGCCGAAGGCAAAGCTCAACATTCTGCATTGCTACCGTTCCATGAACTATATCTCACGCCACATGGAAGAGAAGTTCGGCATCCCTTGGTGCGAGTACAACTTCTTCGGACCTTCAAAGATCGCGGACTCACTGCGCAGGATTGCGGGTTATTTTGACGACGAGATCAAGGAAGGCGCCGAGCGAGTGATCGAGAAGTATCAGCCGCTGGTGGACGCCGTGATTGCAAAATATCGCCCGCGCCTCGAGGGCAAGACGGTGATGCTGTACGTCGGCGGCCTTCGTCCGCGTCATGTGATTGGCGCGTACGAGGACCTCGGGATGGACGTCATTGGCACTGGCTACGAGTTCGGTCACAACGACGACTATCAGCGCACAGCTCAGCACTACGTGAAAGACAGCACCCTCATCTATGATGACGTCAATGGCTATGAGTTCGAGCGCTTCGTCGAAAAACTCCAGCCTGATCTTGTCGGCTCAGGCATCAAGGAAAAGTACGTTTTCCAAAAGATGAGTGTGCCGTTCCGGCAGATGCATTCGTGGGACTATTCGGGTCCATATCACGGTTATGACGGCTTTGCGATCTTCGCGCGCGACATGGACATGGCCGTCAACTCGCCAATTTGGAAAAGAACGAAAGCTCCCTGGAAGGAAGCGCCGAGCGCCAAGCTCCAGGCTGCAGAATAACGCAACTCGTCTCGCTCTCCGGGAAAGCCCGGGCGATTCCAATCTGATAGTGAAGGATTTCACCGATGCCGCAGAGTGCCGAACACGTGCTCGATCATGTCGAACTGTTCCGCGGTCCAGAATACCAGCAAATGCTGGCGAAGAAGAAGATATTCGAGAATCCGCGCGATCCTGCCGAGGTCGAACGTATCAAGGAATGGACCAAAACGGCCGAATATCGCGAAAAAAACTTCGCGCGGGAGGCGCTGGCGGTAAATCCGGCGAAGGCGTGTCAGCCGCTTGGCGCCGTATTCGCCTCTGTCGGCTTTGAGCGCACGCTGCCCTTCGTCCACGGCAGCCAAGGCTGTGTGGCCTATTACCGCAGTCATTTGTCGCGGCACTTCAAGGAGCCTAGCTCCTGTGTCTCTTCGTCAATGACGGAAGATGCTGCCGTATTCGGCGGTCTGAACAACATGACCGACGGGCTCGCGAACAGCTACAAGATGTACAAGCCCAAGATGATTGCGGTTTCCACAACCTGCATGGCCGAAGTGATCGGCGATGACCTGAACGCCTTCATCAAGACGTCGAAAGAAAAGGGCTCGGTTCCGGCAGACTTCGACGTGCCGTTCGCCCACACGCCCGCATTCGTTGGCAGTCACGTCACCGGCTACGACAATGCCCTCAAAGGCATTCTGGAGCATTTTTGGGACGGCAAGGCCGGAACAGCGCCGAAGCTGGAGCGCAAACCGAATGGAGCGATCAACATCATTGGCGGGTTCGATGGATATACCGTCGGGAACCTTCGCGAGATTAAGCGCATCTTGGAATTGATGGGCATCCAGCACACAGTTCTCGCCGACAATTCTGAAGTGTTCGACACTCCGACAGACGGCGAATTCCGGATGTATGACGGTGGTACGACGCTGAAGGATGCGGCGAACGCGATTCACGCCAAGGCGACCATCTCCATGCAGCAATGGTGCACGGAAAAAACGCTGTCATTTGCGGCAGAGCATGGCCAGGACGTTCTATCCTTCAACTACCCGGTAGGCTTATCAGCAACGGATGACTTTATCGTCGCGCTGTCACGCATCAGCGGCAAGGAGATTCCGGAGCAACTCGCGCGAGAACGTGGCCGCTTGGTTGATGCCATTGCCGACTCAAGCGCTCATGTTCATGGCAAAAAGTTCGCGATCTATGGCGATCCGGATCTTTGCTATGGATTGGCTGCGTTTCTGCTCGAACTCGGCGCCGAGCCGACCCATGTGCTGTCCACCAATGGCAACAAAGCGTGGCAGGAGAAAATGCAGGCGCTGCTTGCAAGCTCGCCATTTGGACAGGGCTGCCAAGTCTATCCGGGGCGGGATCTCTGGCACATGCGTTCACTCTTGTTCACCGAGCCGGTCGATTTTCTGATTGGCAACACCTATGGGAAGTATCTGGAGCGTGATACCGCAACGCCACTGATCCGCATCGGCTTTCCGATTTTCGACCGGCATCACCATCACCGCTCCCCCATATGGGGCTATCAGGGCGGTCTGAATGTGCTGGTCAAGATCCTGGACAAGATCTTCGACGAGATCGACAACAAGACCAACATTCTTGGCAAAACCGACTACAGCTTCGACATCATTCGTTGATGAGCAACTACACGTGCCATCGTCCAGGACTGGACGATGGCACGAGCACATAACGGTTGAGTTTACAATTTGTTGCCCTGAGAGGAAGCAGGATGAGTTCACTGGCGGCCACGGTCCAGGATATCTTCGACGAGCCGGGCTGCGCCAAGAATGGCAGTAAGTCTGAGGCGGAACGCAGGAACGGCTGTACCAGACAGTTGCAGCCGGGTAGCGCTGCGGGTGGCTGTGCTTTCGACGGCGCGAAGGTTGCGCTGCAGCCGTTCACCGATGTCGCTCACTTGGTACATGGCCCGATCGCGTGCGAAGGTAATTCCTGGGACAATCGCGGCGCGGCGTCGTCCGGCTCGGATTTGTGGCGTACCGCTTTCACAACCGATTTGAGCGAAACCGATATTGTATTCGGAGGCGAGAAGCGGCTGTGCAAAGCGATCAAGGAGATCATCGACAAGTGCGATCCGCCCGCAATCTTCGTCTATCAAACCTGCATCCCGGCGATGATCGGCGATGACATCAATGCAGTCTGCAAGGCAGCGTCGCGAAGATTCTCAAAACCGGTGATCCCGATCAATTCTCCGGGCTTCGCCGGTTCGAAAAACCTCGGTAACAAGCTCGCGGGCGAAGCCTTGCTCGACTACGTGATCGGCACGCGAGAACCGGACTACACCACGCCGTACGACATCAATCTGATCGGAGAATACAACCTTTCAGGAGAGCTCTGGCAGGTGAAGCCAGTGTTAGACGAGCTTGGAGTGCGAATTCTCTGCTGCATTTCGGGCGATGGCAAATACCGCGAAGTCGCTTCATCTCATCGCGCGCGGGCGGCAATGTTGGTGTGCTCAAAATCCATGATCAACGTGGCACGCAAGATGGAGCAACGTTACGGGATCCCATTCTTCGAGGGGTCGTTCTACGGTATTCAGGATTCAAGCGAATCGCTACGCCAGATCGCCCGCTTATTGGTTGAGCGCGGCGCCCCGGCAGATCTGCTCGGGCGCACCGAAGCGGTGATCGCGCGCGAGGAAGCGCGGGCGTGGGCTGCCATCCAGCCGTACAAGCCGCGACTGGAAGGCAAAAGGGCCTTGTTAATGACCGGCGGTGTCAAGTCATGGTCGGTCGTCTCGGCGCTCCAGGAAGCCGGGCTGGAATTAGTCGGAACCAGTGTGAAGAAATCGACCATGGAAGACAAGGAGCGCATCAAGGAGCTCATGGGGCAGGATGCCCACATGATCGACGACATGACTGCGCGCGAAATGTACAAGATGTTGAAGGACGCAGAAGCGGACATCATGCTATCGGGCGGCAAGTCGCAATTTGTCGCGCTGAAGGCGGCGGTGCCATGGGTCGATATCAACCAGGAGCGTTGCCACGCCTATATGGGCTATGCCGGAATAGTCAAGCTGGTGGAGGAGATCGATAATTCGCTCTCAAGCCCGATGTGGGAGCAGCTACGTCGGCCAGCGCCATGGGAGGCTTTGGCCAAAGCGCGGGAGCAGATGCAGTCCATGGCCGCGATCGCCGGCGATCCGGTCCTCGCCGAAACAGCGCGCCGCGCGAGGAATATCTGCGTGTGTAACAGGGTTGATCTGGGCACGATTGAGGACGCAATCTCCGTGCACGGCTTGAGGAGCGTCGCAGCGGTCCGAGAGCATACCAATGCGGCCGGTGGCTGCTGTCAAGGACGCATCGAAGATATGTTGATGTCCGAGCCATCTGATATGCGACAGGCCGCAGAGTAGGGAGTCGCCATGGCCCTGGTCACGGCGCCGACAAAAGCCTGCGTTGTCAACCCGCTGAAGATGAGCCAGCCGATCGGCGGCGCATACGCCTTCATGGGGCTGCGCGGTGCGATGCCGCTTCTGCACGGCTCACAGGGGTGCACATCCTTCGGTCTCACGCTCTTTGTCCGGCACTTCAAAGAAGCAATACCGCTGCAGACCACCGCGATGAGCGAGGTCGCGACCGTACTCGGCGGATATGAAAATTTGGAGCAGGCGATACTTAACATCTCCAAGCGCGCTAAGCCGAAGATCATCGGAATCTGCTCGACCGGTGTCACCGAGACCAACGGCGACGATGTGGAAGCGTACCTCAAACTAATCCGGAGTGCGTATCCGCAACTCACAAAGTTGCCGCTCGTATATGTATCAACGCCTGATTTCAAGGGCGCGTTCCAGGATGGGTGGGAGAAGGCAGTTGCACGCATGGTGGAGGTGCTGGTGGACCGGCCAAGTGCCAATGGCCTGCGGGACCCCTCGAAGGTAAATGTTCTACCGGGGTGTCACCTGACGCCCGGCGACCTTGATGAACTCCGTGCCTTGCTGGAGGATTTCGGATTGTACCCCTCCTTTCTCCCTGACTTGGCGGGATCGCTCGACGGGCATATCCCCGATGAGTTTACGTCAACGACCATCGGCGGCATTGACGTCGACGAGATCGCGAGCATGGGGCGCGCAGGGTGGACCATTGCAATCGGTGCGCAGATGCAGCGCGCGGCTGAGGTCATGCAGACTAAAACCGGGGTGCCTTTTCGTGTGTTCGAGCGACTGTGTGGTCTTCATCCAAACGACGATTTCATGATGTTTTTGAGCGAGATTAGCGGGCGCCCGATACCCTCGAAATATCGACGCCAGCGCAGTCAGCTCGCCGATGCTATGTTGGACGCGCACTTCCATATTGGCGGCCGCAAAGTCGCGATCGGTGCCGAGCCAGACCTTCTGTTCGATTTATCCGGCATGCTGCACGATATGGGCGCGCAGGTGACCGTCGCCGTGACGACCACTCAGTCTGAGGTGATCGAGCGAATCAGGACCAAGGAGGTTCTCATTGGTGACCTCGAAGATCTGGAAGGATTTGCAAAAGAAAAGCATTGCGATCTGCTGATCACGCATTCGCATGGAAGGCAAGCGGCGGGGCGGCTGAAAGTGCCGTTCTATCGCGTAGGTTTTCCGATATTCGATCGGCTTGGCGCGGGCCACCAAGTATCCGTCGGCTATCGTGGTACCCGCAATGTGATCTTCCAAATCGCCAATCTCGTGATCGCGCATCGCGACGAGAATGACCGACCTACACCCGATAGGTGGCGGACCACGCCCGGACTGCCACAACACGTGGGGCATCGCCGCTCCACTGGCGCGCCTGAAAGGTCAATTGCATGAAGGTCGCTTTTGCCACTCAGGATCTGAGACGCGTCGATGCTCATTTTGGCTGGGCAAAGAATATTGCAATCTACGATGTCGCGCCCAGCGGGCATGTCTTTCTTAAAGCTATCGAGTTTGAGGGCGATCTTGAGGAGGACGGCAGTGGTGACAAGTTGGCGCCAAAGATCCAGGCGATCAAGGATTGCGCCATCCTATACGTCGCGGCCATTGGTGGTGCCGCGGCTGCGCGAGTGGTGGCCAGCAAAATTCATCCTATCAAGGTGAGCAAACCGGAAAGCATTCACGTGTTGCTGGAAAAGCTCGAGTCGGTGCTGAAGGGCACGCCACCTCCCTGGCTGCGCAAGGTCCTTGCAAAGGACCAACCGCGATCGTTTGAGTTCGACGAATGAGATGATATGACCGCAAAAATAGCGCAGCAGGGCAGCGTCGTCGACGCACCATTTCTAATCGAGTTAGTCAAGCTTTGGCGCGCCCAGGATACCAATGAAGCCTGGGAAGGGAAGAGCGACCTTGATCTGCTCGAACCCTATATCCTGAACAGGGAGAGACGACGCGCATTGCCGATCATCGGTGATCCCGATCCCAATACACTATGGCGGCTTGAGTTGTTCTTCAATGCGGTCGGCCTGTCAGTAGAGAGGGAGACCGGCATTATGGTTCAGCCGATCCTGAAGCTGCATCATGAAGGCTTCGGGCGCATAGTGCTCATCGCAGGGCGGTTGGTCGCCGTAAACAAGCAGCTGCGCGACGTGCATCGCTTGGGATTCGATAATTGCGTCAAGCTGGCTCAAGAGGGGGATAGATATGTCAGCGAGGGAATTGGCCTGATTCGGAAATTTCCAGACGTGGCTAACTATTGAGGATACTCACTCATGGGCGATCAGTGAAATACTGAAGGCCGAACTAAAGAAAGTGTCCGCCAAGGCGATACAGGCCAAGATGGATCTGCACGACCTTTCGGAAGAATTGCCCATCAACTGGACGTCGATTATGGCGGTGGCGCAGAAGGCGTACGATGTCTATGTCGAACTGGAGCGCAAGAGTCGCGAGCTAAAAGAGCTGGAAAATACTTGAAGGGCAATGCATGTCATTTGCAACGCGAGACGGCCGCGACTGGATGCCACAATACCTAGCCTCGATCGATGCCAAGAAGTGCATCGGCTGTGGCCGCTGTTTCAAGGTGTGCGGTCAAGATGTCATGACTTTGAAAGGCATCAACGAGGAGGGCGAACTCGTCAACCTTGACAATGACGCGGACGATGAAGTCGAAAAAAAGATTATGGTTCTGAACGATCAGGGCGCCTGCATCGGCTGCGGTGCGTGCGATAGGGTTTGCCCGGCCAGCTGCCAGACCCACGTCCCAGCCGCAGCTGCATGAGCGAAGGGGATCTATCTCCCGTTCGCCGCAGCGCGTGGAGGGAGGCCCCGCTGGATCAGGTCAATCCGCAACGGAGACTCGTGCCAGCCGGCCCGAATGGCCCGATTTTTTCCCTGAATGGCAAGACGGAACGAGCGGAGATGCGCATGGCCGAATGCTGCTCAGCCCCGAGGCAAGCCATACCGGCTGTCTGGCGCCTGCTTGCAAGTCTCGCTCGTATCGCAGGATCCGCGTTTTTTTCGAAAAGCGACTTGGCCTTGGGCGGGCGATCATATTACCGTCGTGGTCGTCTAGTCGGTTTTCCGAATAGGCACTTCCTTCGGAGCCAGTCGTGCTCATCCTATCCTGTGGCCTTCGGTTGCGGGATCGGCAGGAGCGAAAGTCTGCCGCGGTCCACGGGTTTTACAATTGTCCGGCCGATCATAGCCGCCGATCGCGTTGAAGCGCATGTGATGGTGGCACCTGTGTCTTCGCGATTCTATCCTGGGACCGGATGGTGCTGCTCCGAATTGGATGACAGTGCAATAGCACGTGCGAGTCGCGGACGCCGCGACAAAAGCACCGGGCAGCAATTCTGCGCGCACGCCGCCGATCCTCGATAGACGGCTGCATTGGTCAATGGCAGCGACGACCGAAAGTAAAGGGCGGTGCTGCAGATCTGCGCCGTTGAACGTCACATTTTTGATGATCAAGCGCGGACAATATCGCACGCCATCAGCCTGCGATTGCTGGCCAGCGGGTGCGTGACTCGCTTGCGGATTGCGCAGCCGCAGCCTCCGAGCGCCGGCAGATGCTTAGGTCAGGTTGTGGTCAGTTAGGTTGTATATTATGAACGCGAGCTTGCGCGGCATGAGCTCAATCGCGTGCAATGTTGCCGATAGGAGAGCGATCTGATGTATGGCAGAGTCGTTGGCTCATCCAGCCAATCCACAAGCGCTAATCAAGTTGATGAACCGGGAGATAGCCCCCGCTTTGCGGAAACACTTGCAGGTATGGAGCCAGGCGGGTCGTCATCTGAAACAAGGGCGTACTATCTGAATTCCGGTCCGCCCATTGTTGAGATCGACCAGCGTTCCTTCGATCGAGGGCTGCGGAGATTTTTGGGCCGCGACATCATGAACATCGCCATTAATGCGGATTTCACGGATCGTGAGCATCGATTTCGCGCGATCGTGAGCACTGAATTCAGACGATCGTGAGCAGCCCGCTACGGCCGATGGGAGATAGAGTCAGTGTTCTGGTTGGCCGTCAAGGGTGATGGTTTTGGCGCTGCGTTTTCGCATGCTTTCTCCGGTGAGCTGGAGGCGGTGGGCGTTGTGGACGAGGCGATCGAGAATGGCGTCGGCGACCGTGGGGTCCCCAATGGCTCCATGCCAGGTGTCCACGGGGAGCTGACTTGTGACGATGGTGGATGCGCGGCCATGGCGGTCCTCGAGGATTTCGAGCAGATCGCGGCGTTCCGCGGCGGTGAGCACCGATAGTCCCCAATCATCCAAAATCAGAAGCTGAGCGCGGCCGAGGCTTTTGAGGAGCCGAGCGTAACGTCCGTCTCCGCGCGCGAGCGCGAGCGCCTCGAACAGCCTTGGAACGCGATGATAGAGGACTGATCGGTTGTCGCGGCAGGCCTTGTGGCCGAGCGCGCAGGCTAACCAACTTTTGCCCAGGCCGGTTGCCCCGGTGACGAGCAAATTCTCGTGGCGATCGATCCAGCGACCTTCGACGAGTTTGGCGAAAACGGCGCGGTCGATGCCCCGCGGGGTGCGCAGATCGACGTCCTCGACGCAAGCAGTCTGGCGCAGTGCGGCGATCTTGAGGCGCGTGGTGAGCCGCCTGGTGTCGCGTTCGGCGGCTTCGCGGTCGACCAACAGGCCGATGCGATCTTCGAACGGCAGGGCTTCGAGATCGGGCGATCGGCGCTGCTCCTCGAAGGCCTTGGCCATTCCGGTCAGGCCAAGCTCGATCAGCCGTTCGTGGGTTGGGTGGTTAAGCATGCCGGGTCTCTCCTTGCTTCAGTGGAAGTAGTCGCGTCCGCGGATGTTGCCGTGGCGCAGGGGCTGGTGCTCGAAAGATTCGTCGAAGAACGTGCGATCGAGGCCGTTCTGGAGGATCGATCTAATCGAGGCGACGGAGCGCGCCTTGATGAGGATGCCCCTCCGGCAGGCTGCGTCGAGGCGTTCGGCGCCGTAGCTTTTGACGAGCGCCAGAATGCCAAGGCAGGTTCGAAAGCCTTGTTCTGGATGGGGCCGGGCGTCGATCACGGCCTGGAAAAACGCTGCTGTCGAAGGACCGATCCGCTCGCCGGCGGCGATCACCGCGGCGGGGGTCCATTTGCCGTAGCGGCGATGGGCGCTGGGCATGTGGTCGGCGATGGTGGTGTGTCCGCGTCGGTTGGGCGCGCGGGCATGGCTGGCGATCCGCTGGCCCTTGTGGAAGATCTCGACCGTCCGATCGTCGATACGGGCATCGACCAGCTCGCCAATCAGACGATACGGCGCGGAGTACCAATGGCCGTCGACCTCGACATGATAATCGGGAGCGAGGCGGCAGCGCTTCCAGCGTGCGAAGGCATAAGGCTGATCTGGCAGCGGGGTTAGCTTGGGTTTGTCGAGTTCGGCAAACAGTTCGGCGCGGCTTGAGCCGAAGCCACGCATTTGACGAGCATTGAGTTCGTCGACGAGTGTCTTGATGGCGGCGTTGAGCTCGGCCCGGGAAAAGAAGCGCTGATTGCGCAGCCGGGCCAGAATCCAGCGCTGGGCGATTTGCACCGCGACCTCGACCTTCGCCTTGTCTTTTGGGCGCCGCGGCCGTGCGGCGAGAATGGCCGTGCCGTAATGGCTCGCCATCTCGGCATAAGTGCGATTGAGGCCGGGATCGTAGCGGTCGGGGTTGCTGACGGCGGCTTTGAGGTTGTCGCAGACCACGAACGTCGGCGTTCCGCTCAAAAACGTGAACAAGTTGACGTGGGCCCGGATCCAGTCGGCCAAGCTCTCGCTGGGGCAGGCCTCGGCGTAGGTGTAGTTCGAAGCGCCCATCGCCGCGACGAACAGCTTCATCGGCTGCACTTCCCCGGTCAGGGGATCGACGATGTCGATGGTGTCGCCGGCGAAATCCACGAACACCTTCTCGCCGCCCAGATGAATCTGCCGCATCGAAGGTCGGACCCGCCCCTTCCAGGCCTCGTAGGTAGTGCAGAACCACGTGTACCCGAAACCGTCGGGATTAACGGCGCGATACTCCTCCCAGAGCAGGCGACGGGTTACGTTGCGCCGGCGGAGCTCTTTATCGATGTAGCTCCAGTCGGGCACCGGCCGCTGCGGGCTCTGAGACGCTGGTCGTGGGGCCGGGAAAAGCAAAAGCTCCAGGTCTTCATCGGTCATTCCCTCCGGAAGCGGCCAGCTCAACCCAGCAGAGCGGGCGCGGCTCAGGTAGCTGTGCACAACGCCGTTGCTGACGCCCACGCTCCGCGCGATGGCCCGCTCTGGCAGGCCTTGAAAATGTTTTAACCGAAGGACTTCCTTGATCCGGCGCATCGACAATCTCTGGGTAGGCATTGGACTTCCTCGTTAACCACGAGGTCATCCCTAAGCCGGTTGAGTTGTCGGCCGAAGCGCTGCAAGGCTCCGAAAGCCTTGCTCACGATCCCGCGAAATCGTTGCTCACGATCGTCTGAAATCTCTGCTCACGATCCCCTGAAATCCGCGCTCACGATCCCGCGAAACGCGCAGCCATTAATCCGCAAGAGTACTCAGACTTCGTATCAAAGAAAGCTGAGCGGGCAGCAACGGTTGCTGGCAGCTATAGCGCCACTCACTATGATCCAGCCAGGCCCGTGCGCTTCTTCAGCTATCAATTGGGTGACGAAACAGTTGGCCTGTTGAGAGCAGGAGGTCCGGTTCGGATCAAGGGGGAGACCTTCCGGGAAAAGTTTGGGCGCAACGATCTCACGTCCGTGGTGGACCTTCGGGTCACTCATCCCCTGGTTGAGAACGCGGGCGATATTTTGCTTGAGCACCAGCTGAGAGAGGATGGTGATGATCCCTTGATCTTGTCAAAACCAGGCTTGCCCGGCATGGAACCCCGCCTAGCAGAAATGGGTTTTGTTCATGTGGGGCGAAATCACTGGGTGCTTGATCCTCACCAGCATCCCGAGGTGTGGACGAAGAATGAGAACGACCAGTGGCAGCGAGTAGGCAAGCCTACGAAGTACCTTAGTAAGGTGGAGGATGATGATGCCGCCGCTGAATCGACGGTCCAGGCGGACTATTCTGACGAAGATGATCCGTCAGTCTATTTGGAGCGCGTCTTCACGGGGCTAAGCATGGAGTAACGCAACGGCGACCCTGAGCCATTTTTCGAAAGCTGAGAGCAGTGATATCGACACTCAGTTTCGAAAGCGAATTGTTGCACGATGAGCCGTCACCTTGCTTGAAGTGCATGTTGCCGAACGCGCATGGAGTAAGGTGGCTGCAATAGCAACACCGAACCTGAAGTGATGGGCGTTTGACCGTTCAAAGCGCGGGCGCAACAGTCTTAGTTCAAAGGGGGCGCGCGCTCGCTGCGCGCGCCCTGCGCCGGCTGGAAGCGAGCACATGGCTCTTCTGCGAAGGCCGCGACGCCGTGAGACATACGCCATCGGAGGGCACCGTGGCCCCGCTATGCGGCGTGGCCATTAACGAGCAGCAGCGACATCCGCCGCGTTTGGCCGTCCGGCAAGCCCGGAGCGCGGAGCAGCAGTTCTGCAGCTAGCACGGAGGGAACGAGAAGGCTCAATGTTCCTTTGTCTGAAATATACGCCGCTGTGCAACGAGATCTGCTGAAATAGCCAAGTTTGCGCGTCGGATGACCAGACACGATTCGTTTCGGCGCTCGTACGGTTATTGCAGGGGCAATTGCACAGCGACAATTAAGTCTTGCAAGAGCAACCTATGCAGCCAACTCTCGTCTATGCGATTTGCAGCTTTAACGACATTCCGAGCCGCCAGGCCATCGGATTTCATCTTATGGTCCTCGAAGATGACGGCAATCACCGGCCGTGGCCCATCATTGTGGTGCGATGGGGCAAGAAGGTGCTTGGCTATGTCAATAAATGCCCGCACCACAGCGTCAATTTGGACTGGGAGCAGAACGAATTCCTCGATCCAAACGGTATCCGGCTGATGTGCGGCAAGCACGGTTCGACCTTCGAACTCGGCACCGGGCGGTGCGTCGAAGGTCCATGTCAAGGTAGAGCGCTTACGCCGATCGCGTTGGTAGTTGTGGATGGCGACATCTGCGCCGTCGGTGTGCATCTCGCGGAGGACGATGCATGAGCCAACAACTGAAGACCGCCCTCAGACCGGGCGGTTCTCGTTGCGGTTTTTCACAGCCTCCATCCTCTTTAGTCCGTCGTCATACGAGATTTCCTCATAGGATAGATCGAGATCCCTTGTGGCATCGAGGAGGTAATCAAGCTTGCCGGCCGGATCGAGCTTCTTGATGTCGTCCTTGTTCAGCCCGACCAAGTCCATCATCTCCTTCCAAACCGTGGATTCATCGCAGGGTAAGACGTGGAAGTTAATATCGCCGAGCTTAACTCGATACTTCGCCAGCAAATCGATGTTGTTGCAGAAAATGAAATAGCTGCCGATTGGGCTCAAGGCACCGTCGAGGACGGTCGCGACGTCAACAAGATACGCGAAGGAATGTAGGTAGCCGGCCAGCACGGGGATAGTGCGTTCTCCGTTTTGGGCGATCGTCAGAACCTGCTCAATGGAATAGTCTGGCGGTCGTTTCTCGTCCGCGACCTGAGTCTGGAACTTTAGTGCGACGTCGCCGCGAAAGCCGAACCGACCCGGCTTGGTGGTCGCGCCTTTGAATACGGCGTTGAGAAGGCGGCTCTCCTTCTCAAGTCTGCCGAGTGCAGTGTTCTCGATAGCGGTCATTAAATCTGTCCTTGATCTATGCTCTTCACCGACGCGTTGTCGGAGCCAGATGCGATGCAAATTGCCTGCCGTCGCCTGCGTGGCGGCGTTCAGTGAAGCTCGGAAAGAAAACGCGCCGGTGGCTGGCACCGCCTTACGTGCCTTGTCAGGAACCCGACATCCGTTGCCAGCCAAGGGGCGCGGAAATGAGCATCATCAGGCGTCTGCGCGCTGGCACGTGACTTGCTCTTAGCTGGGCCTAAGCTGACGAGGCAAAGACGTGATCAACCTGACCGATAGCGCAGTCAATGCAATCAAGAGCGCGATTTCATCTTCGGAGCGGCGGGCGGGTGGTCTGCGCGTCATGATCGAAGCAGGCGGCTGCAATGGATTCAAATACAAGATGGGCATCGCCGATGAGCCAAAGCCTGACGACACCGTGATCGACTGCGATGGGCTCAAGGTGTTTGTCGATAGCAAGAGCCGAGAGCATCTGGCCGGCACAACCATCGATTTCGTGCTGGCACCGGAGAGCTCTGGCTTTACCTTTCATAACCCGAACGCGGCCACCAACTGCTCCTGTGGAAAATCATTCGGCTGATGGAAACATTGATCAGGCGATAAGGAAAGGGCAATGAACCACACCGGCCGAACCAGACCGACTGAAGAACTCGTCGATCCCCACGATGCGAGAGGGTCCCGTTCGCTGCGCGAACGAAGAGATCGGACCCAATCGCCAAGCCGAAGCTGGCGCCTGTTAGCTGATCGGCACGATAGCAGCATGCTCTTGGCGCGGCTCGACAATGCTGGCAAGCCGTACAAGCTTCCGAGCGTGAGTCTAGAAGGGATTCAGGGGCACCTGGTAGGTAAGATCGGAGGTTTGGATCGCCTGGTCCTCGTTGTTGCTGCAGGCGGGGTGGTGCAGTGAGCGAGAATCGAGCGCCGATTTACCTCGATAACAATGCAACGACGCGAACTGATCCATCCGTCGTGCAAACCATGTTGCCTTTCTTCACTGAGCAATTCGGCAATGCCTCGTCCGCGCATGCCTTTGGCAACGAGGCCGCAATTGCGGTGAGGCAGGCACGGAGAAGCTTGAGCGGCCTGCTAGGTAGTGCATACGATCACGAAATCGTCTTCACCTCGGGAGGGACCGAAGCCAATAATGCCGCAATCCTCTCGGCACTTGCAACCCAGGAAGGTCGAGACGAGGTTGTCACCACTTCGGTTGAGCACTCCGCCGTACTTGCGCTAACGGAGCAATTGGCGGCAAGGGGAGTCAAGACGCGCATTATTGCCGTAGATGCTTGCGGCCGGCTCGACATCGAGGCGTTTCGCTGCGCGCTTGGGCCACGCACAGCGATTGCCTCGGTTATGTGGGCCAATAACGAGACCGGAACGATATTTCCCGTGAAGTGTCTGGCCGGGTGGACCCGTGAGGCGGGAGCGCTATTTCACACAGATGCGGTGCAGGCCATTGGTAAAGTACGCTTAAACCTAAAGGACAGCACGATCGACATGCTTTCACTATCCGCGCACAAACTGCACGGCCCGAAGGGGGTAGGTGCGTTATATTTGCGTAAAGGGACAAAATTCCAGCCGCTGATCTGCGGCGGATCACAGGAACGAGGGCGGCGCGCTGGGACCGAGAATATTCCCGGAATCGTCGGACTAGGAAAAGCTGCCGAACTTGCGGCGGAGCGGCTTGAACCCGAGCGCATCCGCATTGGCGCGTTACGTGACCGCCTTGAGCAGGGAATTTTGCGCAATGGCGAGTGCGTTGTGCTTGGCGACATTCGCAATCGTTTGGCGAATACGACTAATATTGCCTTCGACCATCTCGAAGGTGAAGCGATTGCCCACCGTCTTAACCGGGCGGGCATCGCCGTATCGCTCGGGTCAGCCTGCAGGTCGGGCTCAATGCAGCCATCGCATGTTCTGCGTGCCATGCAGGTGCCTGCGTGGCGGATGCACGGCGCCGTGCGCTTTTCTCTTTCGCGCGAAACCTCCCTCGCCGAAGTCGATGAGGCCGTGTGCGCTGTGTCAGATATCGTGACTCGCATGCGCGCCAGCTCCCGCGCCACGGTCAGGGAGCAGACCTCGTGAAAATCATGATCCGCCGCTCTCCGGACACGGGCTTGTCAATCTACGTGCCAAAAAAGGATATCGAAGAGTCAATCGTGGCCTCCGAGTACGAGACCCTATGGGGCGGCTGGATCAAAGTCGCTAACGGTTGGGTGCTCGATTTGCCCGAGATGGCGAGCGACACACGGTTACCGATCACAATCGACGCGAAGAAGCGGGATGAGAGCGGCGACGATCCATGAAGCGCTCACGGAGATGAGCGCTGTCGATGCGGCGGATGCAAAGGTTACTCTCGCGGACCTTGGCGCCCGCCCTGGGGACCGAGATCATTGTCGTCTCTCTCGTCCTGGCATCAGGGAATTGAAAATGCGATGTGCTGAGCACACCAGATGCATCGGTCGGCTTATTCGCCGGTAAGTCGGCGCTGTCTCGGGGCTTTGGGGGTCGACTGGCTGCGGCGCAGCATATCAAGATCAGCAAACGTCGGCCCGCCGCGACGGCATTGATGAGGCGGGGTTTACTCAGCCAGTCGGGACAAGGCGATTGCACCATCATCTTTGGCCCTCATTGCTGCCTGTCATATTCGGACGCGTGTTGCCCTAGTATTGGCCTTATGATGTCCGGCTTCCCCAGTTCGGATCGGGCCAATTGAGAGCGGCAGCGCGCGAAAGCCCGTTCAGATGAGCTGGATCGGGGCGAGCCCCGCGAGAGTGAAAAGCACACGAGATGGAGCCCCGAGTGAGAATGGCGACGCATCTGTCGCTTTGCCAACAAGCTCATCATTGCTGTCTTGCAAGTGCCAACGCTATCGCTGCGCCTACTCGGTGTACTGTGGTTGCATTCGCATCATCCTCGCCACGGCATGCAAGTTGCTAATCTTCCTGAAGCGCGCTCTAGGATGATCTGTGGGCGTCGATGCTTGCAGGGGAGTGATCTCGGTCGTGGAGCGCGGAAAATATATCAAAGCAGCGGTCAATAGCGGGAAGATCATGCAGTCCATAACCGAGCATAAGGGCTGCCGCGCTTCGGCGAAGACCGGGCGGGCGAGCTGCGGCTCGCAGGCCGGCCGAGGCGATCTGCCGGTCGAAATCTGGGAAAGGGTGAAAAACCATCCCTGTTACAGCGAGGATGCGCACCATCATTACGCTCGCATGCATGTCGCGGTCGCACCTGCCTGCAATATCCAGTGCAACTACTGCAACCGAAAATACGACTGCGCCAATGAATCGCGTCCGGGTGTGGTGAGCGAGAAGCTCACCCCTGAGCAGGCAGTGAGAAAAGTGATCGCGGTCGCGACGACCATTCCGCAGATGACGGTACTTGGCATCGCTGGTCCCGGCGATGCCCTGGCCAATCCAGCAAAGACGTTCAAAACGCTCGCGTTGGTCACCGAGGCTGCTCCTGACATCAAGCTGTGTCTGTCAACCAACGGACTAGCGCTGCCAGACTATGTCGATACCATCGTGAGGGCCAAAGTTGACCACGTCACCATCACCATCAACATGGTCGATCCTGAAATCGGAGCCAAGATTTATCCATGGATCTTCTTCAACCACAAGCGATACACCGGCATCGAGGCGGCAAGGATACTCACCAATCGCCAGCTTCAAGGGCTCGAGATGCTTAGCGAACGGGGCATTTTGTGCAAGATCAACTCGGTGATGATCCCCAATATCAATGATGACCACCTGGTCGAGGTCAACAAGGCGGTCACGTCGCGCGGTGCCTTCCTTCACAATATCATGCCGCTGATCTCCGTACCCGAGCACGGAACAGCATTTGGCCTCAACGGTCAGCGCGGTCCGACGGCTCAAGAATTGAAGACGCTGCAAGATGCTTGCGAAGGGAAGATAAACATGATGCGGCATTGCCGGCAGTGCCGCGCTGATGCGGTCGGTCTACTCGGCGAGGATCGCAGCGCGGAGTTCACCAATGATCAGGTGATGAAAATGGACGTCCATTATGACCTAGAGATGCGCAAGGCTTATCAAAAAAGGGTAGAGAATGAGCGCGTCTCCAAAGTCGCGGCCGGTCAAAAGGAGTTGGCGGGAGTCTCCGGAGAGATGAGCGCGATCACTGTTCTAGTAGCCGTCGCAACTAAGGGCTCGGGATTGATCAACGAGCACTTTGGACATGCAAAGGAATTCCAACTGTACGAGCTCTCCACATCCGGCGCCAAGTTCGTCGGGCTACGTCGTGTGGAGGGTTACTGCCAGGCCGGCTATGGCGAGGAAGATAGGCTATCCGTGATCATGCGCGACATCCGTGACTGCCACGCGGTCTTCGTGGCTAAGATCGGCGGCTGCCCCAAGAGCGGCCTGATCAAGGCTGGGATCGAGCCGGTCGATCAATTCGCCTATGAGTACATTGAGAAGTCGACGATCGCTTGGTTCAGGGCCTATGTCGGCAAAGTAAAGCGCGGGGAGATCCAGCATGTGCAGCGCGGCGTGCCCCCGCGTTGGCCTGGAGATCGGATCTCTGCGGCGTAAGGAGGAATATGTGCCATTCAAAATCATCGCCTCGCAGTGCACGAGCTGCTCAGCTTGCGAGCCTTTATGCCCGAACGTTGCTATTTCGGAGAAGGGGGGAAACTTTGTCATTGAAGCGGCGAAATGCAGCGAATGCGTGGGGCATTTTGACGAACCGCAATGTGCCGCTGCCTGTCCGGTCGACAACACCTGCGTGGTTGACAGGGCCTTGCCTCGCTACCAGGCGCCCGTCTGAAGTGTGGAGCCTGACCGGCAATGCAATCGCTGGTGCTGAACACGTCCCAAACGTCGCGCTGCGAACTGGCGGCTCCGCAGGCGCCGGCGTCTGCTCTTACGGACGGTGGCCGCTCTGGATTCCTGCGATGGGGCTGTTGCTGGCGGGCAGCACAGCCTGGCGACATTTCGGCGCTCGAGGGCGCCTCGTGATGCGGAGCAGAGTGTCCCCTCGGCGTGCCCCCGCGCCGTCGGTGCATGAGGAGCGAAATATGAACAGAATTCTCCGGGATAGCGACGCCGTCGAGCTAAGCGACCCACCCGCCTTCAGCTTTGGCCAAAAGCTTCGCGCCAATCGCGTCATCCGGAATGATGGCACCTATCCCGGCAAGGAGATCGGAGACGTCTTGGTCAAGAAGGGGGAGGTGGGCTACGTCGTCTCGATCGGCACGTTCTTGCAGCAATTCTACATCTACGGCGTGGAGTTTTTGGAAAGCGGCTACCGCGTTGGCATGAAACGCAAGGAACTTGAGCCAGTGGATGCAGGCGAGGAGGTCGATGATTTGCCACTACCGGAGGAGTCATGACTCAGCGAGGTTTTCCAAAATATTGGTGGGCCAGCGGGGTAAACCGACAGCCGACCTGATCAAGCACCGCTCATCGGTCGATACGGAGACGGACGGAGCTTCGCTCGCCGCCAGGCCGAGCCGCCAGACCGTCATCGATACTCTCAACAACAAAGCGCATGAGCCTATCTTTATCGTTGATTTTGGTGAGGAGCTGCTCATCTGCTGGAGTTCAAGAGAACATCAAAAGGCATTGAAGGGAGGCTTTCATCATGAATTCCGCACTGATGAGGAAAGTAAAACCGGGGTTGGCGCGTCATCTCAACGAGCTTGATCGCAAACGGATCGAACGCGGCTTGAGCGCGCGGAAGCGCTATCTCTACGTCTCGCCAAACGTGACGCCCGTGTGGGGCGGCTACTGCATCGAGAGTCCCTGCTGCTCGCGCAATATCGACAAGGATGGCGCGCTCGTCGATGTCGCGCTGATCCTTTATGATGGCGTGACCGGGATCTGGAAGCTGTTTCGCAAAAATCATGCGGGGGAGTCTGGGAATTTTACAGCCTCTATCATCGCTTGATCCCTGCAATCGACGAATTGAATGCGGATCCTGAGCGCCTGTTCTGGCAATGAAGGACCACCGTCCCCGAGGATAGAAGAACGACGATGGCGATCACGACCGAGGAATTGATCGAGATCGAACGGCTGCTTGCTGCCGATAGCGACGGCATGGGTCCCTTTGTCCAGCTGCGCCGCGGGCGGGGCGTGATGCGTGAGTTCGACACTCAACGCGGGCGACCGGGATCGCATTGGCCAAAGGAATGTTGGGCCGTGAGCAATGAGCCGGCCGAATACGGCGCAGTGCTGTGCAAGCCTACCGATGATGTCTTGGAGTGGTGTCGCATGGTCGAGCAGTGCTACGACGCGCATCTGCAATCACGTGAAGGAGTCCCGCTAAGATATTCGAAATCGACCACATTACAGTCGAGCTTGTCGGGTGTCAGCTCGTGATCGTAAGCGGCCAAAATAAGGAATCGGTATGAGCTTGTAACAAATCATCATCCACGTCCGCTTCGCCCCGAATGGGCGGGTGATACAAATCGGCCAGCGTCCAGGGAAGCTCACTCCGAACGGGTGGTTCGATGTCCTCAACACCCGTGCCAGCTCGGCTTATCAGCCGCTCGCTCGTGGCCGCGGGGTATTCCGGTTGAGCCGAACTGCTGTCGATACCTTAAAGCAGGAAACGACGGGGCCGGGTTGAGCGAACCGGTAACCGCGATTTGATGAGTGAACAGATCGAGGGCGACGCCGCCTCTCCGGCCGACATTATTGTTCTGAGCGAGGCCATGGGCATTCAATCGCTGATAGCGGCGAGAACGTCGGCATTGCCGCAACTTCCCTCAATTGTGAGGCGCGCTATGACGCATTTGGTGTGCAACTTGCTCTTCGAGAAAGTTGATCGGGGGGATTGTTGCATGAATGAGAGGTCTCGATGCCGGGAGAAGAGGTTGTCATTGATCAGCAGGCGACCTTCGGACGTGAAGGTGCCTATCGCTCATCTCAGCGACGACAGCGAGTAAGGCGCCCGACCATTCCGACTGCCTTCGCAAGCGGGAGTTGGTGTCAGCAGGTGTCCATGCGCCAATGGACGGTCATCGTTGGACATTGCGGGCGGCTATGCGCTCACATCTCATCCCGACAGCTGAAATTCACTATCAGAGGATAGGCGCGTGAACTCAGAAAAAGAATTTCATCTCCCTCAACTCTATAGGCACCATGTCTTTGCGTGCAACACGCAGCGTCCGCCAAACCATCCCCACGGAAGTTGTGGCGCCTCCGGCGCGCAAGCTCTGTGGGATCGAATGGGCAAGGCGATCGAAGCGCAAGGCCTCGACGATATTGGCTTCGCGACTGCGGGCTGCCTTGGCTTTTGTAACTCTGGTCCTTTGCTGGTTGTCTATCCCGACGGAGTCTGGTATCGCGCGACCACGCCTGAGGATGTCGACGAGATCGTCATATCCCACCTCAAGCACGGCCAACGTGTCGACCGGCTTGTGATAGTGCTCAAGCGAAGCTAGAGGCGTCGCTTGGCGGCCGCTTGCCGGGTTAGCTAGCATGCGGATCGTCTGAGATTAACCGGGCACTTCGCGGCCAAGATTAGGCTGTCAGCGGCGTATCGCCTTCTTATCAGGCAAATGGGAAAATGGCTTCGGTCTTAAGCGTGGCGAAACAGACGTATGATCATATTCTGAGTCGACGTTTGTGTAATGTTACTCACGTGCTGCGCGATTCGTAACTTGCAGCGCGAGCAACGCCAGCGGTTCCCTCTCTTGCGAGCTGACGCGTCGATGGCGCGTCAGCCGGCTTTCCGTGTCAGTCCGGCGAGAGTAGGAGACGAGCTCGATGATCCTGCTGGGATCCGAGTTTATCAAACGGCCTCTCCACTCTGGCTCTGCTCTAACGTCAGAACTTGTAAGCGACGCCGCCGCTGACGAGCCATGGATCAATATGGGCGCGGCCCGTAACGGCAATCGCATTGTTTAAGGTGGCCGAGTACTCCGGCCGCAGCCACAGCTTTTTAACGTCAAAGTTGAGGCCCCAGTGGCGATCGAGCATGTAATCGAAACCGAATTGGACTGCCGCGCCGAATTGGTTTTTGATGTTTAGATCCGTGACGGAAAGCCCGGCGAGCGAAGTATTGGCTGCCGATTGGTTGAAGAATACAGTGTAGTTGATGCCCGCGCCGACATAGGGCTTAAGCGGCCCAAAATCGGTGAAGTGATATTGCAGGGTCAGTGTAGGAGGCAAGAGCCAGGCTTTGCCGATATCGAGCCCTGTGAGCGCGCCATTGCCGCTGACGTGATGGCTGGTCACGCCGAGAATGAGTTCGGCGGCTAAGTTAGCTGTGAAGAAATAGGTGATGTCGAGCTCTGGTATAGCTTGATCGCTGATCGAAAGCCCAGAGTTGGGTGATGACAGCAACGGCGTCCCTGGAACGTTGACGGAACTGCCTGCGGTATCCGGCAAAACGCCAAGCACGCGCAGGCGGATCATCCACGGGTTGCGGGGTTCAATAGGGGGAGCTTTATAGTAGACCGGCGCCGGACCCAGATCAGCACCACGTACCGAGTTGCTGGCCAACGAGGTCGCTAGCGCGAAGACCGATACAGTTGCCAGGACTGTTCTTGCTCTCATCGAATTCTCCATTCCAAAAGTCGCGCGAGAAGCCGCGCAAGGTCTCTGTCACACATAAGGAACGGCGAAAGATTTGATACCAATCAAATATGGGAGCGATCGTGCCGCTCAGTTGCATCAGGATCACAGCTGCGAAACACGTTTTGCTAAAGGAAATACTCGCGCCAAGCAAGCCGCAAGTCGAGAACGTCATTCTTCTGGTGTGATCGTCCGGAACAGGCTCATTCGCTTGATCCCATCTTCGGGCAGCGCGTGCGAGTTGCTTGGTGCAGGCATCCCTGGAGATGCTCCTGCGTCTGGTGGCCAAGCAGCGACAGCGCGGGCTCGCGATCGAGCCCGGCACATCGTATTCCGTCTAAGTCGATCAACGGTCGTCGTATCAGGAGTGGATCACTCACCATCAATGCGAGTGCGCTCGCCGCGTCGATAGAATCGAGATTGACTTCGCCCGACTTGACACGAGGCGCGGCTCGGTTGAACCAGGAGCCGACGGGCATATTGCGAAAGAAGCTGCGCAATTCGTCCGCATGCCATGGCTCCTTCAAGATGTCCTGGACGGCCACGTCATGACCGGCGGACTTTAGCGCTTGAATCTGACGCGCGTTCGTGGCGCAGCCGGGCTTCTGATAAAAGATGATTGTAGCCACGGCGTACCTATGTAGGCGTGCTATGCTGGGCGAATAGCACAGGGCTGCTGCTTCCCGGGAGCCATTCGAAGTTCTTGACAGTCAACGTCAATATCAGCGCATGGTGCGCCCTCAGCGAATTTGCAAAGCCGCTGGCCCGTCTCATTTTGACTCCGTCCGGCATCTTTACTCCTCACATGGCTGAGCTTGCGCGAGCGGCAGCAAGTTCTGTTCCACAATGGCGGCATCGGCTAAGTCAGCCTATTTGGCTGTTGGCGTTCATGTTTGCGATTGTTTGTTCGTTGTCTGACAGCCGGGCAGATCTTGTCAGATCCAAAACAGCCTACGATCGCGCGCCGGCTGGTTGCTTTTGGAAACGTAATCAGAAGCTTAAGGTGCCGGGTTAGACCTTGGCACGGCTGTTGCTGATAAGCGGCAGCAACACTGAGTGAGGGCTGAGTGCACGCCGACGTGTAAGGCGAGCGATGCGCTCCTTCCCTTGAACCCGTGTGCCCCCGCTTCTGCGAGGGAAGCAAAGCTCGCAAAAGAAGCGCGCAACGTTTGGCAAATCGGTTGATGGAGAGCAGCATGGCTTCACTAAGACAAATCGCCTTCTACGGGAAGGGCGGAATCGGCAAGTCCACCACTTCGCAGAACACGCTAGCGGCGCTGGCAGAGATGGGTCAGAAGATCCTGATTGTAGGGTGCGATCCGAAAGCGGACTCGACTCGCCTTATTCTGCACGCCAAGGCTCAAGACACGATTTTGAGTCTTGCCGCGAGCGCCGGCAGCGTGGAGGATCTAGAGCTCGAGGACGTAATGAAGGTTGGCTACCAGGACATTCGCTGCGTTGAGTCCGGTGGCCCTGAGCCAGGTGTCGGCTGCGCCGGCCGCGGTGTCATCACCTCGATCAATTTTCTTGAAGAGAACGGAGCCTACGAGAACATTGACTATGTTTCTTACGATGTGCTTGGCGACGTTGTTTGCGGTGGCTTTGCGATGCCAATCCGCGAAAACAAGGCGCAGGAGATCTACATCGTGATGTCTGGTGAAATGATGGCAATGTATGCCGCAAACAATATTTCCAAGGGGATCCTGAAATACGCGAACTCAGGTGGGGTGCGGTTGGGCGGCCTGATCTGCAACGAGCGGCAGACCGACAAGGAATTGGAACTGGCGGAAGCGTTGGCCAAGAAGCTTGGCACTCAACTGATCTACTTCGTGCCGCGTGACAATGTGGTGCAGCATGCAGAGCTGCGTCGCATGACGGTGCTTGAATATGCACCCGATTCCAAGCAGGCTGATCACTATCGGAAACTAGCGGCCAAGGTTCACAATAATGGCGGCAAGGGCATCATCCCGACCCCGATCTCAATGGATGAGCTCGAGGACATGCTGATGGAGCATGGCATTATAAAGGCCGTGGATGAATCAATCATCGGCAAAACCGCCGCCGAACTCGCAGCCTCGTAAAGGCCGCGAGTCGCCGCCTTGCGAAGGCGAGCGACAGATGCCGGTCTCCCTCACCCCCCTTCCCGGGGGGGGGCGGCATACTGACGATCGGCCGCGAAAACCAGAGTGCGCCGTGACGAACCACGCATTGTGAAAAACCGCAGAGTTATGTCCGAGCCGCACGTCCTTCCGTTCACGACTGCCTGTGCTGCTGACGCCAATAGCCAGTTGCACAAGGGAATTTCAACCTACCGGCTGCTCACCGGTGAACATCCTGCAAATGCCGATATCGCCATCGACAGCAATCTCGATCGCCATGCCCTGGCGTCTATCCTGGCGGCTGCCACGATGGATGGTGGCTGTCTGTCTGAGAAAGTTGGCCTGTCCGGCGTTGAATTGGCGGTCTTACTGGAGCAGCACTTTCTCCCAACCGGGATCAGGGCCCCGGAGCAGGCCGCGCCCTTCAAGCGGGAAGAGGATGAGGAGATCGCAATGCTTCGCGATCTGTTGCTCAAGCATCGCTCGACGGAAGGGGATATCGGCCGGTGGCTGGCTGCGATGATCGCGCGCCGCGCCATGGAGCCGGACCATCTTTGGGAAGCTCTCGGCTTGCGTGATCGTGGCGAACTCTCGCTCGTGATGAGCCGGCATTTCGCGCCGCTCGCCGCGAGCAATGTCAACAATATGCGTTGGAAGCGCTTCTTCTACCGCATGCTTTGCGAGGACGAAGGCCTTGCGATGTGCACGACACCCGTGTGCAATCAATGTAACGAATTCAACATCTGTTTCGGTGAAGAAAGCGGTGAGAGCCGGATGGCCGAGCGTCGGCGCGATTTGCTGTTGCAGGCCGCAGCATGGCCGGCTGTGTCCAGCGGCCGGGCATCTGAAACGCCAGGAGAGACCGCAGTCGCATCGTTATCCGAAAAGGCTTCACCGCATTTGTAGGCCGCAGGTCGGAGGAGGGCGCGGATCACCAACTTGGATGCGAGCGGACGGCCGTGTGGTTAAGGCGGCAAGATCGAGTGCTAGGCTACAGTTCACCCGTGTTGGTGCGCCGCAACGGACCTGTCGCACCAAAGGGCAACGCGTTCGGCCTCATAGCGCTGTCGCATTTGCCACGATGCATTTGCTGAACAAGGTCATAAAGAGAAGCGTGACTTCTTGCACTAGGTCGGCCGTTAGGATCACAAAGACTGCGGCGGTAACGGCGGGCGCGGTCAACAAAAACATCGCGTCCGCGCAATTATCGAAGCAGATCTTCCGCTTACCATGATGGAGTGCCGCACGGACCCGGGAAAGAGGCGCCGACGCGAGGGTCGACGCAAGGGTGTCGATGAAATATGTGGTCCCTTGCCACAATATCCATGCCGTCTTCGGGCTGTGTAGTCATCAGGAGCTAACGATGGAAAAGGTCAACCAAGTGTTAGGATATACCGGGCCCGCGAACTTCAGGTGTCAGTCATGAGAAGTCTTTCCGCGCCGTCACCGAGTTCTCATCAGATTGAGCGCAACCGCAAAACCCGCGGGCGCGTTGTCGTTACTGTTTCGGATCCGCTCAATGTGGGCGCTCACCAGAGCTAAACCGAAGGAGAATATTCGATGATCAGCTCATCCCCAGCAACCGGTATTCTAGATCGACTCGGCAAGGCCTCATCGGCAGAGGAGTTTTTTTCGCTGCTTGGCGTCGAGTACGACCCTAAGATCGTGAATGTCGCGCGCCTTCACATTTTGAAGCGCATGGGACAATACCTCGCACAGGAGAAATTTGCTGGTGCCGCAGAGCCGGAAATCAGAACTCGATGCAAGGCGATGCTGGAACGGGCATATGGAGATTTCGTGGCATCGTCACCGATCGACGAGCGAGTGTTCAAGGTTTTGAAGGATGCCGTCTCAGACTCCAAGAAGGCTGCGGCCTTCGTTCCTTTGAGCGAGTTGAAGTGACCTAGCGTTCCACTGTAAGCGAAGTCTGTCCGGCGGACGCCGAGGCGCTCCGTTAATGCGGCTTTCTATTTATCGCGGCAAGTCTCTTAGTCATGGCCCGGCCAACGGCTGTCGTATTCCCGACCCATGTCCGGATTATTCGTGACCAGGTATCAGCAGCTGTTTGATGTGTGGCGCAAGCCAATACGTCCCACTGACTTCAATCGTCTTTGCAACTGGTACGACACTTGCTGTTGTCCTGCTGATCTGATCATCGATGCCGACAGATGGTGGCGCCCGCGGTGAGTTTGAAGGAGGACCCATGATGCTGCTTACAGTGCCTGCCGAGCCCCCCTGCGGCATCATATCGAGGCCTACGATGCCGTCAGGTCTGTTCGCAACGGTCTTTGACGCGGTCGCAGTTTCGTAGTGACGGTGAGATGGTAGTCAATAATAGGTGTCCCCTTCGCGCGGCTCTTGCGGCGGCTATGCACAGTAGCGTCCGCATCAAATCGGCCCCCGATCCCGCTCAAATGTGTCTGCATCTCATCGCAGATAGAAACTGCGTTACGAAAAGTGGTGCCCTCCTCCCACACGGAGTGCCAGCGCTGGAGGCTCGGCACGGTCGCGTGACAGAAGCCTTGCCAGGACCTCCATCGATGGTACCGGCGAGGCGCCGCGAACGGACTAGTCAACTAAGGCATGGAAGTGGCCGGTCAGGATCACCTCGTCCTGGCCGGCCACGGTGGCGCTCGTCGAGCCCGGCACCCAAGGATTCAGTTTGCAAGATCCCTCTAAAGCCGGCCGAATGGGTGCGCCAATTGCGACGACGCGTATTGTGGTGCGACTGGTCCGAGCGCGCAGGCGGGCAGAGCAGCCAGCCACTTGCCGGCCAAAAGTGAACTTCGGTTAACGAAAGCGAAAAAGCAACCCGTGGCGCGGGCGCGCCTATCTCCAGAGGAATTTAGACTATGAGCAAGGTCAGCAAAACGGCGATGCCAGCAGGGGCCGGCCGCGGAGCAGCCAAAAAAGAACTGCCGGAGCACTTCAAGTCGTACAAGCACGTCTGGGTCTTCGTCGAGCTGGAGCGGGGCCAAGTGCATCCCGTTTCCTGGGAGCTCATGGGTGCGGGGCGTGGTCTTGCCGACAGGCTAAAGGTGAATCTTGCCGCTGTCGTTGTCGGTCCGGAGGGGCAGCACACACGCAACGCCGCACTTGAAGCCTTTTGCTACGGCGCCGATCTGGCCTATCTCGTGAGCGACAATGTGTTGTCGGATTACCGCAACGAATCTTATACGAAAGCGCTCACCGAACTCGTCAACACCTACAAGCCCGAGATATTACTGTTGGGTGCCACGACGCTTGGTCGCGATCTCGCAGGTTCCGTGGCGACGAATCTATCGACGGGGCTTACTGCCGACTGCACCACGCTGGACGTGGACGCCGACGGTTCACTTGCGGCGACGCGGCCAACTTTTGGCGGCTCGTTGCTGTGCACAATCTATACCTTGAATTACCGCCCGCAGATGGCCACGGTCCGCCCGCGAGTGATGCCGATGCCTGCACGCGTTATGCGCGATGCCGCTCGTATCGTCGTTCATCCGCTCGGCCTTGTAGAAGACGATATAGTCACGAAAGTATTGTCCTTCCTACCCGACCGCGATGCAGAAACTTCCACTCTGGCCTATGCCGATGTTGTGGTTGCGGGCGGCCTTGGACTGGGATCGCCTGAGAACTTCCGGTTGGTACGCGAGCTCGCAGCTCTGCTTGGGGCTGAATATGGCTGCTCGCGTCCTCTCGTGCAAAAGGGCTGGGTTACGTCTGACCGGCAAATCGGTCAGACAGGCAAAACCATCCGGCCGAAGCTCTATATTGCCGCGGGCATTTCCGGTGCGATCCAGCACCGGGTCGGCGTCGAGGGCGCGGATCTGATCGTCGCCGTTAACACGGACAAAAACGCTCCGATCTTCGACTTCGCCCATCTCGCGATCGTCAGTGATGCTATGCAATTGTTGCCAGCCCTGACGGCTGCATTTCGCGCGCGGCTTCTGCCAGATTCGCGCGCCAGGATCGCGGTCTAGAGGAGATATTGATGATTGAAGAGAGATTCGATGCGATCGTGGTCGGAGCCGGTATGGCCGGCAACGCGGCGGCATTGACGATGGCCAAACAGGGCATGAAGGTGCTGCAGCTCGAGCGGGGCGAATATCCCGGATCGAAAAATGTGCAGGGGGCCATCCTCTATGCCGACATGATGGAAAAGCTGATCCCCGAGTTTCGAGAGGAGGCGCCACTCGAACGCCACCTGATCGAACAGCGGTTCTGGATGATGGACGATCGCTCGCATGTCGGCATGCACTACCGTTCGGAGGACTTCAACGAGCAGAGGCCGAACCGCTATACGATTATACGCGCCCAGTTTGACAAATGGTTTTCTTCAAAGGTGCGGGAAGCTGGCGCGATCGTGCTTTGCGAGACCACCGTCACAGAGCTCGCGCAGGACGATCGTAACAGGGTCGTCGGTGTTCGTACAGATCGCCGTGACGGCGAGATACATGCTGACGTCGTCGTTCTGGCCGAAGGGGTCAATGGCTTGCTCGGCACGCGTGCGGGCCTGCGCGCCCGTCCGGCACCCGATAACGTTGCGCTCGCGGTGAAGGAAATGCACTTCTTGCCCCGTGAAACCATCGAAGCACGCTTCAATCTTAAGGGGGATGAAGGCGTCGTGATAGAGGCTGCCGGTACCATTTCCCGCGGCATGACCGGGATGGGTTTCATCTACGCCAACAAAGAGTGCATTTCGCTTGGCATCGGTTGTCTCGTCGCCGACTTCCAACGCACGGGCCAAACGCCGTATGGCCTGCTCGATGAATTCAAAAGGCATCCCTCTGTGGCGCCACTGATAGCAGGGTCCGAAGTAAAGGAATATTCGGCGCATCTCATTCCCGAAGGCGGTTACAAATCGATCCCACAGCTTTATGGGGAGGGCTGGGTCGTCGTGGGCGATGCCGCCCAACTCAACAATGCCGTTCATCGTGAGGGCTCCAATCTCGCGATGACATCGGGCCGTATCGCGGCCGAAGCGATAGGTCTGGTCAAATCGCGCGGCGAACCGATGAGTGCAACAAATCTCTCAATCTACAAAAAGATGTTGGACGATTCTTTCGTCATCAAAGATCTCAAGAAGTACAAGGATTTGCCACCCCTCATGCATACCCACTCCGAAAATTTCTTTCTCACTTATCCGCAGCTTATCTCCAAGGCGATGCAGAACTTTGTGCGCGTCGATGGTACGCCCAAGGTTGAGAAGGAGAAGGCGAGCCTCAAATCCTTTGTCAAGACGCGGTCATGGTCAGGTCTGGTCGGCGATGCTTACCGTTTTGCCAGGGCCTGGCGGTGATCGCGACAGTGTGAAGTCCAACAGTGGAAGGCAAAAGCATGAATGTCGAACCCTCCGTGCGCGTCGAAGACAAGCTGTACTACAACCGTTATCTTGTCGACGCCGGGCACCCTCACGTCAGGGTACGTGCGCACAAGACGCCATCGCCGCAGCTCCTCACACTTTTGAAGGCCTGCCCGGCGCGATGCTACGAGCTCAACGACAACGGCCAGGTCGAAGTTACAGTTGATGGCTGCATTGAATGCGGTACCTGCCGCGTGATCGCCGAGCCGACCGGCGACATCGAATGGAGCCACCCGCGCGGCGGATATGGTGTTCTGTTCAAGTTTGGGTGATGACAGAGCGAAGGGTGGTGCGGCGTTAGCCGACGCAATCTCACTGTATCTGTGGCGCGCTCACTGTCACCTGCATAGCGCCGGGTTGTTTGAGAAGACACCCGTCATCGCAACGCGACGCAAGACGTGACATGCAGATAAGCCAGCAAAAGGCTCGTTGTGGCGCCACTGAGTAGCGCCACGATGCCGTCGATCTGATGGCAGAGAAAAGATCAGTCTCCTGCCTGAGGGGAGGCAGGCCCAGCGGCCTCGAGTGCGATCGCCACTGACTGTGTGATCGCAGCAAAGCGCACGGCGGTCTGGATCGTCTCCGAATTGACGCCCGCGGCTCTCAATGTCCTCTCATGGGCATCAATGCAGATACCGCAGCCGTTTATGGAGGAGACAGCAAGCGACCACAGCTCGAAATCGGACTTGTCCACGCCGGGATTGCCAATCACGTCCATGCGCAGCCGCGGCGGCATCGTCTTGTATTCTGGGTTGGAAGCGAGGTGAACGAAGCGGTAGTAGACATTGTTCATTACCACTACGGAGGCCGCAGCTTTCGCTGCGGCGATCGCCACAGATGTCATCACGCCCGAGGCTGCCGATTCCACCGCGGCAATCAGGGCTGAATTGCGGGTGGCAACTGCACTCGCTACCAGCACCCCGTATTTTCGCCGCGGCGAAAGCGTCTCATCGGCCATCAAGGAGGTCAAGTTAATCCTGACATCCTTCGCGAAATCGGGAATCTTGTCGTAGATTTGTTCGATCGGCGACATGCTGCGTCACGCAACCTTCAGTGTTTCCCCGCCGATTTCGCGGTTGCAGGGACAGAGCTCGTCGGTTTGCAGCGCGTCTAGAACGCGGAGTGTGTCCTTAGGACTGCGGCCCACACTCAGATTGGTCGCATAGACGTGCTGAATCGTGTTTTGGGGGTCAACAATGAAGGTATAACGATAGGCAACCCCTTCGGGTGAACGCACCCCGAGGCCATCGACGAGCGTTCCCTTTGTGTCGGCAAATTGCCAGATTGGTAGATTGTGCAGGTCGACATGTGAGCGCCGCCAAGCAAGCTTGCAGAACTCGTTGTCAGTCGAGCCACCCAGTACAACCGCATCTCGGTCAGCGAATTCCTTGGAAAGCCGAGCAAATTCTGCGATCTCTGTCGGGCAGACGAAGGTAAAGTCCTTTGGGTAAAAGAAGATGATCTTCCATTTCTCCGGAAAGCTCATTTCGGTCAGCGTCTCAAACGCACTCTGCCCTTCCTCTTCCTGCGCTTGAAAACCGGGCTTCACGCCTGTGATGTCGAATGGCGGCAACTGACTTCCAATTCCGAGCATGGTGTCCTCACAAACTTGCTTTTGTAGATCGTGACCTCACTGGTGGAGCAAACCATATGCCACGCATTCTTAGACCTAGAATTGGCGCAACAAGACCAGCCCAGCGGCTTGGATACAGGCGCCTTTGAGCACGAAAGTACACGGGCGCTGGCTACGCGGTTGGCGGGAAGACGGCAGCCAGACCTAAACCGAAGCAATCTCGTCCCCGACCGGTAGGCACTGCACAGCCGGCCTGGCCGGGCTATGGCAGTTTGGCGCTCGCCGCTGGTAACTGCGACGTCGTGCCGTTCAAGGTCCACAATCGGCGCGTTCGCAAGGCATCGAGGCGGCGCAGCAGCGGACGCGGGAGCTAAGGCGGCTTCCGCAAATGGCGAAGGGTTTCGATGGGCGTGCGCCGCCCGGTATCGTTCCGACCAATAGCCGCAGCTGGGGTTGAACGGCGCCGGCCGCAAGGCATGTTTTTCGGAACGTCTGTTAAGTCCGGTACGCCTGGCTATCGTAACGATTCGGCGCGCAGGTCCGGTCAGCTCATTCCCGTTGTTTGGCGAATTTGCTGATCGCAAGGAGATGGGGTCCTGCTGCGAAGCGCCCGGGAGACGGCGGGCGCAGCCTCGGCAACCGTTTTTGTCAAGACCGGATTGTTCTGCTGCCGAACGGTTGGGAAATCGAGATCTGTTCTCCCCTCGCAACGTTCGCTTGCGAGCATAATGTGTGTGCCCCCCTCGAGTGCCGCTGCACCTGTAAGGTGATGCCTTCCTCGCTGCGCGACATCCAAAGCGGAATCGGCAGGTAGCCTCAAGATCGTCTTTGGCAGGTAAAGAACTGCCCGGAGCGCTATTCGAATCTATCTCATCTAGACTATCGATGATGGCCGCGATCTTGCTGGTGTGTTTCTCGCGTCCAGACATAGCCGTCCAAGGTGCTCATGGGGATGTGGCAGGCCTTGCAAGCCACCGCTCGGCAGCCCGAGCGGAACGGCGCGCGCGACTTCCGCGAAGAGCTATGCGGGATTTTGGGTGACGAGGCGATCAGGCGGCGTGGTTTTCCGGCACTTGGATGACCTCGATGCCGTTTTCGAATCTGACACCTGCGCTGACCTTCGGCAACTGATTTGTGCCTTTCAGCCGCCGCCAGGTCTTTGATGCGGCGCAGAGCAGCTTGAACACCATCAACTTGGCAGTCGTTGACGATAACGAACCTTTCGTGCGCACCGTTCTGTGCCGGACCGTCGCGAACACGCTTTCGATGGGATTCGTCGTCCGCAAGTGGTCCCAATGCTCGGCGGGGAATTCGTAGAACGCAAGCATTGCGTCGCGATCTTTCGTCAGGCACTCGACCGCCTTGTCGTACTTCGCTCCGTATTTCTCGGCAAAGACATCGATCGCCACTTCGGCCGAAGCTCGGTTGGACGCCAAATAGACCTCGCGCAGATCCTTCTTCATGCTGGCCTGTACCGACACTGCGACTTTGTTCAAGATATTCGCGGTTTTGTGCACCCAGCACCGCTGATGTCGCGTGGCGGGAAAGACCTCGTCGAGCGCCTTCCAGAAGCCGAGCGCGCCGTCACCGACGGCGATTTCCGGGGCGATCTTCAGCCCACGGGTTTTCGCCTCGACGAGCAGTTCGTGCCAGCTCTGCGTGCTCTCGCGCACGCCGACCTGGAAGCCGATGAGTTCCTTCTTGCCTTCCGGCGTCGCGCCGATCAGCACCAGCATGCATTCGCTGTGGTCTTCCATGCGAGCCTGCAGGAAGACGCCGTCCGCCCACACGTATACGTACCGGCGCGCCGACAGATCGCGCTTCTGCCAACGCTCGTACTCGAGCTGCCACTCCGTCGTCAGTCTGGAAACCACCGCCGGAGAAAGATTCGGCGCATCCTTGCCCAGGAGCGCCGCCAGCGCCTCCTGGAAGTCGCCCGTCGAGATGCCTCGCAGGTACAGAACCGGCAAAAGTGCATCCAAGCTCTTCGTGCGCCGTGCCCACAACGGCAGGATCGCCGAGGTGAAGCGGATCCGCTCGCCATCGCTGGTCACCGCGCGATCGCGAATCTTTACCCGGGCGACTTCGACGGCGCCGATCCCCGTCTGGATCGTCCGCACTGGACCATGGCCGTGCCGCACGAGGCGGTCGCGGCCATCGGGAAGCTTCAAGCCCTTCATCGCGGCGAGAAACGCCTCGGCTTCCATCTCGACAGCCTGCGCAAGCAGCTGCCGAGCACCAGATCGCAAAATATTCGTCAGTGGATCGTCGATCTCATCGGGCTGACGCAGTGGGACAATGTTGCTATGCTCGTTCATGGCGTATCGCTCTCCTTGAGGTTCTGGCAGGCTCGACACCCGCCTCGATACGCCGCCTATCTCATTCCGTCATCACCCAGTTTCCCGCATAGCTCTTCCGCGAATACTTCCGCTCCAATACTGAGCCGTAGGGCATCAAAGGAGCGGCGCGTGATGCGCGCCAAAAGCGGCACGCCAGAGTGGCCAGTTTCAAGGGTCAGAACCAAGGTGACCTCAGCATCGCCGTGCGGCAGAGAGGCCGTTATGCGTGCTCGAAATACATTGAGGATAGAGCTTGCGCGCGGAGGTTCGCACGCAATGCTGACGTCGCCGGCAGCGATGCGCAGCCGCAGCCTTGCGCCCGGCCTTAGCGGTACTGCTGGTATCAGAAAGCGCGCGGATTTGAGGCGGAGCTTGACCAGCCCGTAGCGCCCGTCATAACCGCCGACCATAGTATCCAGACAGATTGCCGCTTCACTGCGGCTGGCGAGCGCCGGGTCGCTCTGGGTGACATTGAGCGGACCGGCCGCAGTCACGGTGCCATCTTTCATCATGACGAGATGATCGGCGAGACGTTCGATATCGGTGATGTCATGGCTGATGTAGATCATCGGCAACGCAAGCGATTGCAGGATGCGTTCGAGAAATGGCAGGATCTCGCATTTGGCGGAGCGGTCGCGCACAATGAGTGGATCGTCCAGCAGGAGTAGCCGAGGCTGGCCTAGCAGCGCACTGCCAAGGGCAAGTCGCTGCCGCTCGGTCTTGGAAAGATGTGATGGCGTACGCTCGAGCAGTGGCGCCAAGCCGAGCAATTCGACCACACCATCAAAATCGATCAGTGTCGGTTCCGAGTTTGACGCGTTGTATAAAAGGGTGCGTCGTACCGACAAATGAGAAGAGAGGATCGGTAGCTGAAATACATATGCGACGCGACGCAGATGAGGCGGTCGAAACGTCGTCTCATCTTGCCAAATCTCCCCATCAATCGCACAGAAGCCATTCGGCAGACGCTGCACGCCAGCGATGCAGCGCGCGAGTGTAGTTTTGCCGCACCCAGGCGGACCAAAAATCGCTGTGACGCCTTTGGCCGGTACGCTGAACTGCGTATCAAGCAGAATGCTCGCGAGCGAGCCGTTGAAGGCAACCTCAATATAGCCCTTCTTGGCTTCTTTGGTGAACCCGCCCATGTGCTGTATCTTCCATCTAAGTGAGGAGCCTAGCGGCTGCACTGGAGGTGATCGTTATGCTGCTGGCCATCCAGTCTATTCCGCTCCAGCACGGCGCTGCTGCTCGCAAGAGGGTATAAAGTGGGAGGGAGGCGTGCAGAGCGGTTTCAAGTCCGGAGCCTTGTTGAGCAGCTCCACGCCGGTGGATCGTGGCAATCGGTACGGTGGCCGGCGCGCTTACCTTAAGAGTTAAGCGCCGCCTTTCCAGCAACGCGAGGTCTTTGGTCTGCTTGGCCGGGCCGAGGCCTTCTGGTGAATGTTGAATGGCGCGGCTTGAGAGGTTGGGGGGCAAAGATGCCGGCTCACGCCAAAGCTGAATACTGGCCCGCGGCCGGAAATCGGCATCAATGATCCCACAGCTTCGCGAGCCGATTTGAAGTCTGCCCAGTAGCTGATCGTAGCCTCTGCACTCTCAGGTGCGACCAGCATCAGCGCCAGGTCGATTAACATGAATCGAATAAGTCTCATTGGAACTCCGGCTCCGCCTGAGCCGCTTCCTTCCCGGCAACTGGCTGATACTTACCCAGCAATCCGCGTGCCGTTCGAAGTGATAACTGGGCGGTTAGCGGCAAGGGAGGCGTTTTATCTGTCTCCACTCCGCGTCTTAAATCGCCGCATCCTATTGTAGGACTTTGACGCTCGCGTCTCCAACCGCACATGCAGGGCCGTGAGGCGGCACCCAAGGATCATGCCAAGCCTCTCGCGTTCGAGATCGTGCTTTGGCGAATATGCGGCCGTAGAGCTCGTCAATGATGCACAACGCCATGCCATCCGACTGACGCGCCATCCGATCTACTCGGCGGAGAAGGCCTGTAGACGGTCGCTTGGCGAAAGCGCTGACCGAGATGATATGCGGTGCCCGCGCGCTCAAAGTGCTTGAATCGACCGTAACGTCAGGTTGTAGGCATGGCGAAGCAGAAAACCATATTGGGAGCCAACATGGGCACATAAGTGCTAAACGGCCGATCTCTGTTTGTCGCGGTCTTCGCAATGCGTGTTGCGAGTGGCGGGATAATGATTCGGAGCGCGGCAATCATTGCAGCCGGCCCGCGAGAAGCGAGACTCATGGCTGCCGAGGCATTCCAATCCGGTAAACAGATCACCTCTCGGGGCAAAGAAAAACAGAGAAGCACAGGCGTCTTATGAGGGGTTTGGTCAATCAAGAGCGACGAATGGGCTGGACTTGCAATGCGCATCGCTTTGCAGCCGTCCTCGCTGCGATCGCGATCGCTGCGACATGGTGCACAGGACACGCTCGCGCGCGAGATCGGCGAGCCGAGGAAGTCTTGGCGTCGTGCAAATCAGACGTGATCCGCTTCTGTGACCGCTTTACAGGCCGTAGCGATGTTGACGTGGCCATGTTTTGTCTTAGGGACAATTTCAAAAACTTGCACCGCGAATGCCGGCGCATGATGCCAACCGCGGCAAACGAAAACGATGCACCGAGACAGTCGCTCAACAAGCGCCCGGTAGGCCCTCATCGAGAGACGCGGCAGTTGCGAACTCGAACGATAGTGAAGTATTCAGACTGACGGGCGGCGGGGTTGGCCAGCTTGGTGGCTGAAGGTCGACCGGGCTGGAGCATCAGCCTGCCGAGGCGCAGTCGGCTGGGTGGGACCGATCCGTGATTGGATTGGCTCGATTAGCGATACAGTTGCCCAGGCGTGGTGCGGCCTTGAATTTCGAGTTTCGTGCTGCAGCAGTTGCGCTTTGTTCAGCGCTGTAGCCATTCGCGGCTTCGAGGTTTTGTGAAGTTGCTTTCGTCTCTCTGTGGCTGGTCCCAAGGGCAATCAGCGTCAGCTGTGGAGGCAGTGGACCGTACTGTCATCAATTTATGGCATTGTGGCCCGCGACTACGTATTTTTGCGGAAGTGGCTAAGTCGGCTGCGACAGCCAATGATTGCCGGAATATCAGCGCGTTTGTTTCATCGCGGTTGCCTTAGATTTCTCAGGATTACCTTCGGCTAGACTGAGCTGTAACAGATTGGGCTAGGAAACCTCTTTTGTTAGCCGCTGATCGATTTCCCCATGCAACCGCTTGATACCATTGCGGCGTTCTCTATGGGCGCTTCAGGGGAGTCGCTTCGCCCGATTGTGGTGCTCCTGACCGAATACACTTTAGAGCTCAAGGCGAAAGGAAACGCCGTCGACGAGAGCCGTTCAAAGGCAGAGAGCTGTTCATGCAGACGCTTCTCAAGGGCCTTGCGTTCGGTGCCAGGCAGGTCGGTGTTAAGTAGCCGGCGGCAGCGCCAGATTCCGTTTCGCAGCCATCTGATCTCACTTAGCGTATCATCAATCGAAGTCATCACGGATGTTGATCCTTAAGTGTAAAACATGGCGATGCTCGTCGAGCGGTCGTTCCCTGGCTCCGCATTCCTGCCGGATAGTTGAGCCGACAACGGCGTATCGCCCGCTCGTGTCCGGAGGAGGCGAGAAGTCCGATGTATGCGACGCTTATAAGTCAATATTATCCTACGCCGCGCGTTTGGCGAGAAATCGCGGCAGATCCTCGCGGTTTCAATGCGCCGCGAACGTGTGTCCTGCACAATTCCAGCGCTCATAGGGTTAAGCGTGTTTAACGCGAGATCAACAAGGCGCACTAGCTGCTCGAGTTATTTGGTCGCGGCGCAGCTAGGCTACACTGAGCTCGACACAGAAAATCTGTCGTACCAGTGACAGATGCACCTGTCCGATTATCCAGTCGGAAGGATACCGTGAAGAGCCGCCCGATCGCCGTTTGCCGGTTCACGTGACCAATGTTAAAATGGCTGGGAACTCCGCGTCGAAGAGAATTAGCGAGCCCGCGGTGTTGACATCGGGGCGCGCTGCGTCTCGTAGCCAAGCGCGTTAGCGCGATAGGCTGCAAGCTTTTGAGCTCAGCTATCGCCCAAGCGTTTGACCCCGGGGAGAAGTATGGCCGCCTCGCCTCACGTCACAGCAAAGTTGCCGGCCTAAACGCGCTGCTGCCGGCGGACCGGCACCCGCCACCAGCCGGTCCAGCACAAAGTGATTCGTCTGCGGAGAGCTGAGCCCAAGGTTACGGAATTACAAACGCCATCCGTCATTTCGTCGCTCCGGACTGCGTCAGGTTATCGACAGGTGGCGCTCGTATCATGAGCGCCGCTACTCCCTTGCAGGCTTGGCTCAATGGGCGCAGAGCTCGCAGGCGAGACCGGTGGACTGCAATATCAATTGATCCGCGAGCGAAACGCCGTCTGGATTCGCTACACTGTCTGCAGTGGGTGCTAGTTGCAGAAGCGTATCCGGGCCATTCGTGCCTGTCGGCACGCTTGTGGGATCGCACCTCACTCCTTGTGGGCCGGTGGCGCGTCAGCCATAGTGGAGGATTGGCGGTTCTAAGATGCGCCGCCCCGGCGCATTCGCTTCATTTTGCTACCGAAGAAACGATATCGATGAACACAGAACAGCTCGTCACTCGTATTCCTTCCGCAACTTCCGATTTGGAAAGCTCCGAACCAGGCTCTCCGGCCGCACCGCTGTGGGGAGAGACCTTGGCCGGCGTGCACACGTCCGCTGCCGGAGCGGTTGCCTCGCCGGAGGAGGTGCTGGCCAACTGGGCTGCCGAAGACGGGCAGGGGCAACATGGGGATCGGCAACAAGCGGTAAGCCGAACGTCGGCTTGGCGGGGGACGGGTGATCTCAATCAGCCGCTAGATCTGTCGTCTCGGTCCCTTACCGCCTTGCCTGCGCCCATTTTGGCCGAGGTGCGCCGCCTGAATGTGGATCACAATCAGCTCGACAGCCTGCCCGAGACACTTTCGACCGGCCTCCAGCGGCTCTAGGCCATCAGCAATGGGCTGACGCGCCTGCCTGCAGAGACCGTGAACTACCATCACTAGGCGTTCCGCCTGGCGGTCGCCGAAGATCTGCGGCAGGCAGCCGTCAGGCCCCGTTTACGCGAGCAGTATTTCGAGTTGGCTTCGGGAGCGAACGGGAGCTGCGAAGATCGCGTTACTTTGGTCTGGAACGGCATGCAGACCGCACGCCTGAACGCTGATGTCGAGGACGGACTCTATGACGGGCGCCTCGGCGAACTGCTCCAGAACGACCGCGTCTTGTTTCGCTTGGAAGCGCTTGACGGGATCGCGCGCGAGAGGGTCAACTCACTTCGCCGTGCCGATCCCGACGCGGATGTCGACGAGATCGAGGTTTATCTTGCCTACCAAGCCCAGCTGCGGGACGCCCTGGAGCTGCGGCACAACGCTCCCGACATGCGCTTCATGAATGTGTCTCAAGTGACCGAGGCCGATGTGGCCAGGGCCGAGGCGTCGGCGCGGGACGGGAAGCGGCGGAATTTCGGGACTATTTAGCGACGCGATGGCAACCATGGAAAGCGTGGTGAGGCGTATGGTACCCCAAGATTATGCTGAAATGCAGGAGCGGCTCGTCGGCGTGATGGGTGTACAATTTGAAACCCGCTTGGATGAGCGACTGGCTGAGCATGGTCTGACGGGCGATCCCGATGCCGAGCCGGTCTTCGGCGCCAGATACGAAACGAGATTGCCCGCGCGATCAAAAGCGCGCTCCTGCATCAGGTCCTCGGGAAGCTCGGCCTTCAGCTATGAGCGCACCTCCGAAGGAGGGTCCGTCGATCCGCCTCGCCGGTCACAAAAGTCAAAATTTAATCGACGCCTTCCGGGACGGACTGCCTGCATGACGGACTGTCTGCATGAGCCATTGCCGAATGAGCTCTGTTAATTGCGCCCGTGCGTCCGTGCGGACGATCATGGTATAGGATGGACATCCAAGAGAAGATTAGCAAAACGCAATGCGTTCACGTTGCGAGCGCCGTTGAACTCAGCGCTCAACGGCCTCTCATAGGCCAGACAAATAGATGGGGGATCAGACCGATCTCTTCAAGTCGCCCTCGTGCAACGTAGGCTACCGATGTCCGTCCCCCGCGGCCGATCCCACCTTCGCAGCGTCACACTCGAATCCAGATCGCGAAACATGCCGTAATTCCGCCGGATCCATTGATGCAGCTCGGTGGACCAGTCCTTCTCGTTGCGCAGATACCCAGTGAAGGAAAAGCCAAGCCGATCTATATATCTCTTAAGGAACAGCGGTAGTGCGGAAATTCGAATCACCCGATCGCCGTCCATCGCTTCAGGTAATCCGCCGCGCAGTGCGAATTCATTGTGGATGATGACCAGCGAGGCCGGGGGAATTCGCCGCCGCAGCATCTCGTAACCACGAAAGGAGATGCGATCTGCGCCCGCGACGAAGAGTACGACAGGGGTGACACAGCACCGCGCCGTCTCCTTGACGAAGCCAATCTCCTCGCACATCTTGAAGAATTCGTCGAAGGCGTGAAAGCCGAGATCGATTACTTTGGGTACACGATCGTGAACGATGAGAGGGTCCATCAGCTGCATCTTGCCGTATGTGTCGATCACATCCGCGGTCTCCGTGATGTTGGGCAGGTAGTCGAGCAATGATGGCTCTTTCAAGTTGACGTCAAACGACAGCGTTGTACCGTCTTTCAGCAGCAAGAACTCGCTCATGGCCCGAGCGATGAGGGTTTTACCGACCTGCGGGCTAGGTGAGCAGATGATGTAGATGGGGGTCGCTAACATAGCCAGCAGATCAATTTCGTTCTGTGCGTGGGCTCGAGCTTGCCGGATATACGGCTACTTCTCGCCGGCCCGGGTGGCGGACTTGGCCCCGGCCAATTCCGTCAAGTTGATGCGATCAAATTCGCTCCAGACATTTGCCAGCCAGTGCCGGACATAGCCGCGCAGCACGAAGGAGTTGTTCGCGGGTTCATCATTGCGTCCCTTGTTCGCGACGAAGTCTATGAACGGGACGGACGCGACTTCCACCTGCTCATACGCCATCTCGTTAAGCTTCGGGATGGTCAACTCAGTCGCATGTTTGATGCGATGAAAATAGGAATTATAAGTGGCTTGATCCCACTGGAAGAATTGAGTGTCGTTGATGAAGTTCTTGACCAGGTAGTACTTTGCACCGGTCATGAAAGTCGCGGTTTCCTCGATCTCGTCTAGCGACGCGATAGATGATCCCAGGATGTGGAACACGGCAAATGTGATCTGGCCAGACCGTGCCGAGTCCAGAAAGCCGATGTTGCGCAAGGAAGCCAGCGCAGAGGACAGTAGGCCTGCGCGAGCATCGATGACAGTGACGGACAGCCCTGAGTTCAAGGTATCGAAGATCTTCATCTGGTCCGCCGTCGCAGTCATGTCGACGATCTCAGTGATCCCGGGGTAAAAGCGCTTCAGCGTTCCCCGGGGCGACTCCGTGTCGAACGCGCGTATTTGCACGTTATTGACGCTAAAGTAGTCCAGTAGCGTTCGTGATACGGTCGTCTTGCCGACTCCTCCCTTGTCCGCACCGACTACAATTACCACTGGCTTCACCATAGAAACATCTCCTGAGCTCTTGCTATTGCCGCGCGCAAAGTGCGCTATCGGCGCGTCACTGCTTTGGGTGCGAACATGGCGGAAAGAAGGGGCAATGAACCGCCGATGCGAGAGCTCTGCAACTGATAAGCGTTTTCAACATCTAGCGAGTAACGTCGCGTGATGATGCAGCTCCGGCAATGGGAGTAATCACTTGTACTGGTGATTTACGTGAGGTTTGTGTGCGGCTGGAATATGCGGGGCAAGAATCAAAGTCTGCCCATGGTGATCGTTGGATTGCCGTAGGTTCGCTATGGATGCTGTCGCTGCCGCTATCAAATTTTAATGGGAGACCGAGTCTTACGTAGCGTCAGATTGCGAGCTCGATGAAAGCGCAAATCGGGGGGATGCTAGGCGGTCCGACTATGGCTTCGCAGACCATCAAAGGTCTACTGGATCAGATCGCCGTCTTTTCGGCATGCCGAGGAATATCTCCACGAGCTAAAGGTGAGTGGCTAAAGGCCTCTCTGCGCGCGAGAGCTAAGCACATGGGCTGCTAGAAAATAAATTGGGCGGCGTCGTCGGGCCGGTGTCTAGCTGATCGGCGCCCGGCGGGGGTGTAGTCCTGGACGGCACAATGGCCGCCTGCGCTGCGTCCTTTGGGGCGCGGCCGACGATAATTGTGAGCAGACCCCCGCCCCACAGCCGCTGCGCTGCTCTCTTTGGCGTCTTCCAGCGTCACCGCATCGACGACGGCATTCTGGTTTTCGAGATAGTCGATAGGCAACTTGTCAAGCTGATGCTGCAGTAGCGTTCGCGCCAGTTTTGATGATGTGTTGAGAGCTACCAGTTGCGAGCCCTTCAGGTAGGACTTTGCGTCATCGAGCTCCTGCTGAGTCGGTCCTTCCGCGGCGATCTGTCGGACCTGCTTCTCGATTTCTTCAACCGTTTCACCGGCCCGATCGGCGCAGGTGCCGCTGGTACCGAGAAACATGGCTGAATGATCCAGCCAGACAAGCTGCTCACGGACTGAATAAGCCAGTCCGCGCTTCTCGCGGACTTCGCGGAACAGGCGTGACGTCAGGCCGCCGCCGCCGAGAATGTGGTTGACGATACAGGCGGGCATGAAACCCGGCTCGCTGCGACGGACGGCTGGACCGCCAAAAGTCACAACTGTCTGCGGCACATCGAGCTGAATAAAGACCCGCTGCGGCGGCTTTGCTGCGATGACGTCGGCGACCGGCATCGCTTCCGCGTTGCTCGGCAGGCTGCCAAAGGTCTTATCGAGCAGCTTGCAGACGGCCCCTGGATCGACCCCGCCGACCACCGCGATTTTGAACGTGTCTTTTTGCAATGACGCGCCGGACATAACCCTTGAGATCCTCGGCCTCTATCTTCGGCACGCTTTCCAAGTAGCCATCGACTGGGCGAGCATAGGGATGATCCCCAAAAGCGACTTCGAGGAACTTGCGGCGAGCCAGCGACGAAGGATCGGTTGAGTCGTGCCGAAGGCGCGCAAGCACAGCGGCACGGTTCCGTTCGACGTCGGCGGCCTCAAAACGCGGCGAGGTTAGCGCGATCCGTAAAAGCTCGAAGGCCTCCTCCGCGCTGTCATTGATCGTGCGCAAGGCACCGCGGAAGTGATCATGGGTCACGTGAAAACGCAGCTCAATGGCATGGCGGTCCAGCCGCTGATGAAAGGTCTTGAAGTCAAATTTGCCGGAACCTTCCTTGAGCAGCCCAGAAACCATGTGGGCTACGCCAGGTCTTTGAGCGGGATCCTGAGCCGCGCCGCCGGTGAAGGCATATTCCATCGAGATCAATGGGACAGTGGAGTCCTGCACGAACCAGGCTTCTATGCCGCAAGACGAAATCAAACGCTTGATCCTGGTCCGGTCCAGTGATCGTGGTGCGGCATGCGAATTTGACGAAGCGAGCACCGCCATGGAGAGGGAGGCTCCTCCAAGGAGGATCCCGCGTCGAGTGCAAGGATGGATCACTAGAGCGTCTCCCAGTGTTGCGGGGTAGACTCTTTGACGAGATAGCCGGTTACCGCTCGTTTCTTGTCGAGCCATATCCGCGCGGCCTCATGCACCTGCGGTGCGCCGACCGCGCGGATGTCGTCCGGCCAGCGTTGTACATCCTCGATGCATAGTCCCGTCGTCAGGGCGCGGCCATACCAGTGAGCGAGCAGTTCCTGACTGTCTTGGGCGTAGGCGACTTGCGCGGTTAGCCGCGTCTTCGCCCGCTGGAGATCTTCGGCACTCGCGGGATTACGGGCAATACCGGCGATTACCTCGTCGATGCAGCGCTCGATCAGGCTGAGGTTGGCGCCAGGCTTTGGTATGACGGAAATCTCGAATAGCGATGGATCGAGCGCGGCAGAGTGGTAGCTCGCCCTGGCGGTGACCGCGAGCTGCTTTTCGACAACCAGCGAGAGATAGAGATATGAGTTAATGCCGCCGCCCATCAACTGCTCGAGCACCTCAAGCGCTGGACCCTCGCCCGCGGCCGCGCTGCGAGTCGAGGGTACGAGATAATAGCGGCGCAGGGCCGGCTGCTCGACGCGGGCATCGGCCAGTGTCACTCTGCGCTGCGCGGCCGGCGGCGGTTCCTGCGGCCGCAGGCGTTCCTTGGGAATCGAAGGTTGCGCGGGGATGCCGCCAAACGTCTCCTTCACCATGGAGCGCATTTCCTTGGTGGCTACGTCGCCAGCGACAATCAGGATCGCGTTGTTAGGTGCATAGAAGCGCCGGTAGAAGGCAAGCGCGTCCTCTCGGGTAAGCTTTTCGATTTCCTGGCGCCACGCGATAATAGGGTGGCCGTAGGGGTGGTTGAGGTAAAGCGCCGCCATCATCTGCTCAGCAAGCCGGTTACCTGGATGGTTGGCGACCCTCATATTGAATTCCTCCAGCACGACGTCTCGCTCGGAGAGCACGTTCTCGTCCTTGAGAACGAGACCGGTCATGCGGTCGGCTTCAAATTCCATCATCTTGCCGAGGTGCTCTCGAGGCACGTGGTGGAAGTAGCTGGTGAAGTCGAACCCGGTAAAGGCGTTCTGGTGGCCGCTGGCGCGCAGCACGGCCTTGGAGAATTCATCCGCCGGATGTTTGGAAGTACCCTTGAACATCAGGTGTTCGAGGAAATGCGCAAGCCCCGATTTGCCGGGCGGTTCATCCGCGGAACCGACCTTATACCAGATCATCTGAGTGACGACTGGTGTGCGATGATCCTGGATCACAACCACCTGCAGGTCGTTCTGAAGCGTGAAGCATGCTGCTCGATCTGATCTGACCGTGCCGGCATAGACGCTAACCGCCGGAGTGGTGCGCGTCGTCGAGTCCAAGGCTTCAGGTGGCCAAATGTAACCGTCGACATGTCATGAACACAACCTTGCGCACAACGTCTCAGGAGAACTTGGCGTCTCTGGAGATTTGGGGGTAGATCAAGCGCGATATACGCTGGCACAACACTCAGCAGCTTGCCGTCACACATCTCGCTCTACACGATGAGCGGCTTGACGATTTGTCTGCCAGCGAGCAGCTCCTCTGAGTACACTGCGCCGAAGTAGTCCAGGATGAACGTGCGACAACAGCGTAGTTTATCGGCCGCGCGCATCAGGTGCCGCGGGGGAGCGCGATTGAGAAGATTTGCCGCAAAAGCCCATCGGTTGTTGACGCGCGAGGTAAACAAATGCTCAGCGATAGCTTCGATGAGACAGTGGAAGTCACTTGCCGGCCGTCGCGGTTTACGTAAGGCAAAGGGAAGCCGAGCGCACCGCTCACCGTCCTTAAATCACCTGCCAACAAGTCACTCAGATTAAGGATACCAAGGGCACCGCAGATCGCGGTCATGTGATTTGCGGTTGCAAGCCGGAGCCTGGTTGGCGCATGTTAACTACTTCGCTATTTCTCCTCTCTCTTATCTGAACGACAAGATGCCAGAAGGGCGTGGATGTAGCAGTGCCGAGCGGGTTTGATGAGGATGTGATCCTCCCGGAGGACGTTCATGCCGGCAAGATTCTGCCAACCAATCATGCCGTCCGCTGCCGGCGGCTAAAGGGCTGAAAACGGTTTGCGAGCAAGTTTTTTCCCGGGAAGGCAGAGGAGGAGATCCTCACATGGCAGGACCGGGTGTCATGGAGATCGTGCGCCGCCATCGCGCGCTGTAGCTTCGCAGTGCCGATAGACCGCGTCATTTCGGCTGATACAAGGAGGCTCTTTGCTGGCGCAAGCTGCAGATCAGGAGGAACACGAGGCTGCGGAGTCCGAGAGATAATCGATCTGCTGCTCGTCCGGCTTGATTCCGCCAGACGAAAGGACCCACAGCGCAGTCCAACTCCGCCTGCGGATACGGAAAAGATGTCGGTGCTCAAGAGTACATGCAGCAGGAAATGAGATAGAGGCCTGATCTTGCCCCGCCGATCCGGCCAATCGCTCTTCGTGTGATGCCTGTAGGCTCTACATAAAGTCATATTCCTCATCATACGGATCGTTCGCGGGCTTCGCTACACTCTCGGTATACTTGGCATTGCCGCTGTTGTCTTCAGTCGCGGCAAGATACAAAGGCGGCTTACCCGCCCGCTGCCAATTGCCGCCTTCGTTCTTCCATTTGTCATCGTGCTTGGTGGGATCTAGCACCATCATCGAGTCACTAACCTCAAGAAAGCCCAACGCTGCCGCGCGGGCTTTCGCTTCCGGATTGGAAGAGTGGGAGAGAACGAGCGGTTTGTTTCCGTCGATCTGGAGCTGATGTTCAAGCAAGATATCGCCCGCGTTCTCGACGAGCGGATGAGTAACCCGGAAAGCTATTGTTGAGGTGATTTCATCTCGTCCAGGAAATTGATGGCGCCAATCATTGTTGCCCTTGAACAGCTCACTCATGCGGCCTCCGGGTTCCGTTCTCAGAAGCCCGACGCTCTTGTTCCCAAGCTGATAGCTGAAAAAGCACGATTTCTCCGAAATAGACTTCGTGCCGAAGCGAAATGCAGTGTCCGCTGTGCGTGAGCCTTTTCGGAAACCCAGCGCGAGTATCGCTGCGGATTGGCAGCAATATCCTCTATGTCTCCTCCATAAAAATCTGCCAGCTTATTCTCAAACGAAGATTTTGAGATCTCAACCACCGGCCGCTCGTCAACCAGCGCGTATGGCGGGACTGCTGCCAAAGATGCATCAACGGAGCAGCTCGATGGCGCCAAACTCAGAGCAGAGAATACATCCAAGAATCTTGGGCTATCCGTGTGGGAGCCATCGTCCGAGCTCGTTCCCATTTCATCGAGCTCGGACGCACGTTCGCTGTTAGATAGAGCTTTAGTGTTTTGAAACATAACACGTCCTGTTATGTCGGCGAGGCCGCGCCGGAGTGGGGTTCCGCGCTCATAGTAAGCCTAGCTGTCGGCAAGCTGACAGCTAAGCATCACGCTTCGCTATTCCTGCCCGCTCTTGATCGCCTTATCTTGAACGAGCCAATGCTTTCCGGCTGCCCGCCTGAGGTGCTGCGCTGGCATCGCCGGCGTCCATCTTGCCTTGAAGGGCGAGGGACAGTCCGAAATTGTTGCGCAGCATCGGGTTTGCAGGTTCCGCCGCGAGAGCTTGGCGGTATAGCTCTTGGGCTTCCTGATGACGGCCCTCGTGATCGAGAACAACTGCTTTGGCATTTAATGCGCGCAGGTCGCCAGGGGTTGCCAATAACACGCCGTCGAGCACCTCAAGCGCATCATTCGGACAGTTGCGTGCCAGCAGGGCTCGCGCAAGAGGAATAGCCGCATCAATGTTGTTCGGCTGTTGCTTCAATGCGTCGCGCAGAGCCCCTTCATCAGCATCTCGGCCAAGCGCGTGCGAAATGCGCTCGCGCGCGGCGGGGTCGATCTCTTCGCTGTCTGCGAGGTCTGATGCGGACCTCTGCTGCGGTGAAAGGCCATGTTTGTCTGCGGTAGCGCAACCAGCGAGCAGCACAACAGTCAGCATCGCAAGCAGAGCCGGCCGCAGCCTTGGACTGGCGGAGCACAGATATCGGCGGAAGCTGGTGTCATTAGATTTCATCGGCTACTCACAAGGTAGTGCTGCGCACTCTTAGCTTGCAGCTGTTAGGAGCCCTCCTGAGGAAGGCGCCTTTGGAAGCTTGACGGATCCGATCGGCCGGACCGTGAAGTCCGCGGCGAGATCTTGATAGGACAGAACAGGCAAGTCGATTCCGTTGCGCGTGAGAAAACCGCGCACGAAACGCCGGATATCCATCGAACCGAGGACGACAGGCTGGCTCTTACTTTGCGCGATGGTCGCATGAATCTGACGAAATTGTGCAAGCAGCTTTTCGCTCTGCCATTCATCCAAGACGAGATATGGGCCTACGGCCGTTTCCCGTACTGCGCCGCGGATGATTTCCTCGCTCTCACGCTCGATGATAAAGGCGACCACGACGCGATGGGCATTAGCATACCGGAAGCAGATTTGGCGTTTTAAGGTAGCACGAACATACTCGGTGAGCAGGACGGCGTTTTGCTCGCGCTCGCTCCATTCTGCCAATGCCTCCAGAAGCAAGCGGGTATTGCGGATTGGAATGCCTTCATCGAGCAAGCGGCGCAGGACCTCGGCGATCCGAGGGACGGTGGCCGTACGCAGTACCTCCTTCACCAGATCAGGGTATTCCTGCTCCATCCGAGCGAGCAATTGGCGGGTTTCCTGAATACCGACCAGGCGCTGTGCAAAGCGCGTCAATGTGGAATGGAGACGTAAGGCAAGAACTTCGCTTAGCCGATGATATCCGATTCCGGCGGCCTTGAGAGCCGCTGCATGCCGTTCTTCGATCCAGACCCGATTCGTTTCAGGGTCTTGTTGAAAGGGGATGCCGCTCAATTCGATGTTCGCGACATCGTCGTTGAGTGCCAAGTGCCCGGGATTGATCACATCACGCTCAACTGGCACACTATCGACATCGACCCTGAACTGCGACGAGGACAAGCTGTCGCCAATCTGGGCAGGGATCCGCGGAATGGTGATGCCAAGGTCCGCCGACACGAGCCTTGAAACACGCGAAATGCTCTCTTCCAGCTCGTCTTTGTCGATCGAATCCGTCAGGTTTGGTGCAAGGAACAACGCGATCGGAAGCGCTTCCGCATGTGCGGCCTGCTTTTGGACCGCTGCAGGAACCGGCGCCGATGCCGCGGCGCTAGCTCCTATTTTGGCGGCAGGCTTGTCGTCTTTGGGGCCGACCTTGACGTAGCTTGCGGCAGCGAACAGGACGGCCAGCACGGCAAACGGGGGCAAAGGAAAGCCAGGAACGAGCCCCATGAATACCAAGACGCAAGCGGCTAGCCTAAGTGCCTCCGTACTTGCGGTAAGTTGGTGAACGATATCGGCGCCGAGTCTGAGTTTGGAGGGTCCGTTGACGCGCGTGACAATGGTCGCGGCGGTAATTGACAGCAGCAGCGCCGGAATCTGCGAAATGAGCGCATCACCAATCGTCAAAAGAGTATATTGATGCAGCGCTTCATCGAGCGACATGCCCTTGGAGAGCAGGCCGATGCTTATTCCGCCAAGCATATTGATGCAGATCACGATCAGCCCGGCGATCGCGTCTCCCTTAACGAACTTCATGGCACCATCCATAGCGCCATGAAGCTGACTCTCTTGTTCCAAGGCGGCACGTCGGCGGCGTGCTTCGTGTTGATCGATGTGGCTGTTGCGTAGCTCCGCATCGATCGCCATCTGCTTGCCTGGTAGCGCGTCAAGCGTGAAGCGCGCAGACACCTCTGCGACGCGTTCGGCACCCTTGGCAAGAACCATGAATTGGACCATGGTCACGATCAAGAATATGACAATTCCGACCGCAATATTCCCTGAAATGACGAAGTCGCCGAAGGTGTGAATGATGCTGCCCGCGTCGCCTTCGGCGAGGATCAGCCGTGTTGTTGCAATCGTCAGCGCCAGCCGAAATACGGTGGAGATCAGGATGACGCCCGGCAAGGACGAGAAATCAAGCGGTGTGCTGAGATAGAGGGCAACCATCAGCAGCAATATGGCAAAGCCAAGATTGAAGCCGATCAGCATGTCGATCACGATGATTGGGATTGGCATGATCATCATGCCGATCGCTAGAAGCAGCATCAAGGCAACCATGAAATCCGGGTGGGCCGGAGCGCGCACGACAAAGCCGCGCAAGGTGTTGGCCATGATAGATCCCTATTGCTTTCGGATGAGGGCTGTACTCGCGCGCAATGACACATAGGTCTGGAAGACCTCGCGAGCCTCGGCCATGCGGCCAGCGTGCCGTAGCGCGTGACTGCGCAACAGCGTCATCGGTATGCGAGAAGAGGGTTGCGTATCAAGTGCGTCCAGCCGGTCCAGCACATGGAGTGCTTCCTCGCCGAGGCCCTCGGCGATGAGCGTGTAGGCTAGAATGCGGAGTAGACCGACGTCGTTGGAATGCTCGCGAGCTGCAATTCGCAACAGAGCCAGGCTGTGTGCGCTCTGCCCGCACGCGAGATGGACATATGAGAGTGCGCAAAGCAGGTCGCGCTCTGGCCCGGAGATCGACGGAATATCGCCGGATTTTGAGACTCCTGGAGCCAGGGGAACGGCGACGCGATGCAATCCATCAGGATCGGCCATGGCTAACCCTTGATTAAGCTGTTTTGGTTTTGTCGGAGCATTAGTAACCGCTGCAGCTCCTGCTGCAGGATTGCCAAGCACTCTCGCGCCGTCTTGTCTTCCGGCGTCGCCTCCAATGTTCGCGTCAAGCGTTCCAGAAGAACACCATGCTTGTCAGCGCGCAGTACGTCGGGATGACGAAGGCGCGGAACTACGAAGGAGAGTAGTCCGCGGGACAGATTGGGACCATAAAGCGAAGCCAATCTCGCGCGTGCATCTACCTCATTCGCTCCTGCTTCGCTTTCGAATAAAGTGACGCGTGAGATGGCGCCGACGGAATCGACCCCGAGCGCCGCTTCGCTCGCGCCATCAATTGGCAGATCATACGAAGCCGCATCCTGCCACGACGCCCGCTTCGTGCCGCTATCCGCATGGGCGCCTCCGACTTCGAGCTTATCACCTCGCGAAGGAGGCGAGCCGATGACTGGTGCGTGCTGGCCCGCATCTAACCCCTGCGATGAGTTGCCGGGCCCTACGGAGTTCTGAGGCAGCCTAGCCATAGCCTTCTCCTTCTCTTTTGCAGGGTAGAGACCTTAATAGGGCAAAGCGGCAGATCGGCCGTTGCGGCTGAGCAGAACTCGTCCATCCTCGATTCGATCAACGGTCCATCCATTACTTAAGAGCGCGCCGACGAAATACTTCTGCCCGGCAATAAGCAGATAAGGTTCGCTTCCGCGCCAGACGGCTTGGACAGCAATCGAAGACGGCATCTTTTCCTCTTTCACCGCGACAGCGTTCACAAGGGTCGGGGTACCATTGCTTTGACGATCGAACCATTGCTGGATTTCTTTCCATTTTGCGACGAGGTCCGGCGCAATCGTCCCTTCCGCGGTCACGACGCCGGGCCCGTGCCCGATCTTGACGTCAGGAAGGCCCTCTCGTTCGATCTGTTGGCGCAGTGATGCGGCCATTTCATCAGCAGCTCTCGCGTCAAAATGATCGACGGTTGGTTTAGCGGCAATTTCGACCGCGTGCGATGATCCGGTGCTTGGCGCCACCGCCCTATCGCCGGGGGCAAAGATGATTGAGACGGTGCCGATCGCGACAGAGCTGAGCAAGATCAGGCTGAGTGCCACGATCGAGCGGCGAGATCGCTTGCTCGAAGCAATTGGTTGGAAATCCTCTGCCGACCAGCGGATGGACATCGCGCCGGCATGAATGATCGCGGGAAGCGGCACTCTGACGCGCTCACCTGTTGCAATGCTAGCGTGACGGTCAATGCTGATTCTGGCAGCGAGCGCTTCGAGCTCGATCGAATCGCGCTGCGGGATGACGCGAAGATGATGCGGTTCGAGCCCTTGTTCAACGAAGATCATGTCCGCATCGAGGCCGCTGCCCACAATGCTCTCGCCGCCCGCCGTCTTTCCTTTGAGCCCGGTATAGACCCCCGAAAGCACCTCGAACTCAAGCGAAACAGAGTCGTTCACGATAATCCCCCGAATAACGAGAGAAGCCGTACGGCGGTGCCGTACGGCTCATCCAGACTTCGTCATTCACAGCGCGGCGACGGTAGCAACTGCGGTGAGCCACCCGTCTTGCAGAATTACTGGACGCGCTCGTCGGCGACCTTCTTCTCGGACGAGAGTTCGGTCGTAATTCTGCGCATTGCCACGGCCTGGGCCTGAACCTTCTGGCTCACACGCTCGAATTCAGCCATCTGGTTCTGGAAGCCGCTATCGCCGGTCTGCTGGGCACCAGCAGCGCCGCCATTTCCGCCAACATTGTCAACCGCCATGTCTATTTGCCTTTCTTTTGGGATAACGCTGGTTCTGATTTGTTACGAGGTGCGGGCCGGCGAGACGATCGCAGGAATGGAAAGGAACATGGGCGTACCGCCGAGCGTGCTGAGCCCGAGGTTCAGCTCCGGGCTCTTGCAGGCAGTCTCGTGCTTGGATTGCACCTCGGTCTTTTCGCCGGCGTCTTTGTGGTCTTCGGCCTTATCATGGTGACCCTCGTCGGGCACCAAGGTGTGGACCACCTTGTCAAAGACCTTGTCCACGGTCCCGCCCAGTGCCGAACCAATTGCCGCTCCGGCCGGGCCGCCTAGGTAACCGCCGGCGGCGCTTCCAATCATTTCTCCGATCATTGCGTTCTCCTATGTTCGTCTTGTTGCGCAGACGACTGTTCGCCTAGCTTCAGCGGCCTCATGCTAGGGGCGCTAGCTTTCGAAAAGCTGACGAGCCTCACGTTGAGGCGAGTGATATTCTGCGGCAGGCTTGCATCTGCTCGCAATCATCGGATCGCCCTGTCGCTCCCAGCGGCGCCCTATAGCCGGCTTGGATGAAGGCGAGTTGAGCCGTGCTTAGCTGCGCGTTCAGGAATGATTTGACTTGGCGGAACCTTCGGAGGCGCGTGGCTTGCAGGGTGGAGCACGGAAGCGGGATAAGGTCATCGAGCCGTGCGGATCTCAGCCCTCGCTTGTCCCGTTTGGCTAAGATGGCGGCTTGCGAAAGCTCACCTTTCGCGAAGTCTTGATGTTTGGGAAAATGCAGCGAGAGTTCAAGCTGTTGATCGCTCCTCGCAGATGATGTGCAGTTCCGGCGGGAGCGCTGATTGCGGTGAGGATGAGATGATTGGCTGATAACCGGCAACGTCGTGTCATTTGCCTGAAGACATGGGAGCACCGCTGGTACCAGACGAATCTTGCCAGGAGGGAATATTAAATCTTGCGATACGTTCAGCGAAGGATGCGTTTCGGACATCCGATCGATGCCAAAGTGCGTGCGGCTTGGCTCGCTGATCATCGTCAGCTTTTCGACAGGTGTTCGGGCTACCGTATCTGTGAGTTGAATGCGCGTGATGTGCTCGTGCGGTTACGGTGATGGGGCGAGAGAGGATCTCCATAGGCTGCCGGTTCTGGCAAGGGAATTAGTCGTTCGTTCGGATGAGCTGATCAGGCGCTCTCATGCAGATCTGAAGCGGCGGATCTTGGGTGACTATGCGCGTAACGCTCACAGTTTTACAGATGTCGTCTATGCAACAGGAGTGAACTAAATGCAGTATCTTCCCGTGGCCGGCCTGCCAGTGGTGGGTGCGCCCGACTCGATGAACGGAGTGGCGCCGGAGGGCGCTGTTGTCACTCCCACCTTCAACGCCATGTTGGGGCAATATGCCCCGGCGAGCTACCAGTACTTGCCGGTAGCCTCACCAGCCCTCGTCGGTACGGCCGTTGGGAGTGTCGTTCCGGTCGTCGTGGCGCCAGCCGTCGTTACGACGCAGGCGTACATGATGGCGCCTCCTCCTTCCACCATGCTGATGAGCCAGCTGAATCAGAATGCCGAGCCTGCTGTGGATCCGGTGTGGACGCATGAGGTCAAGGATGGCAAGGCCACGATCAACCTTGGGGACAAGTATACGATTACGGCCAACGAGAAGGATGGCACGTGGACAGTCCGCAACAACCAGACCGGCCATGTCACGGTCATTCATGGCGACCCGCACGTTGATGCCGACGGAGACGGCAAGGATGACTTCGATTTCAAGAAGGATATGACGTTTCAGCTCGACGACGGCACGAAGATTACTGTGAATAATGTCGACTACGGCAATGGCCAGGCCATCTCTTCAAAGCTTACGATTACGAACGGCCACAACGCGATCGTTGTCGAGGGGCTCGGCGACGACAAGGATGGCAAAAACAATCTGAGGGTGACGCAGTCCAACGCTGGGATGACCCTTGACGAGTTGACGTCTGATGGTGCCCAAACGATCCATGAGAGTGGACAGGGATGGGTCGATGGCGCCGGACGCGCCGTGAATCAGGCGAGTATCGACGACGGCGAGCAAGGGCGTGGGCCGGGCAACTACCAGTATGCAAGCGGAGCGCCCACCTCTACGGCGCCCGTCTTCTTCGTTCCTCCTCCGCCGCCGCCTCTTGCGATGGTGCCTGTTGCGGCTGCCCAGGTGCCCACGCAGTCTTCTCAGCCGGCGCCAGTGTGGTCACATGAGGTCAGGGACGGCAAGGCTGAGATCAAGCTTGGTGATAAGTATTCGATCTTGGTCGACGAAAATGACGGAACAGTGCTCATTCGTAACAGTCAAACAGGCAAGATCACCTCGATTAAAGGCGATCCCCACGTCGATGCCGACGGTGACGGCAAGGTCGACTTTGACTTCAAGAAGAACATGACTTTCCAGCTCGACGACGGCACGAAGATTACTGTCGACACCGTTGATATCGGCAAGGGCAAAACGATGGCCTCGAAGCTGACCATTACTAACGGCGACAATGCCATGGTCGTCGAAGGGCTTGGAGACCGCTTTGACGGTAAGAACAATCTCAAGGTGACGCAGTCGAATGCGGGCCGTACGCTTGATCAATTGACTTCGGACGGAGCCCAGACGATTTATGAACAACCAGGCTCGGGCTGGGTTGACCGGTCTGGACGCCAGGTGAACCAGGAAATCATCGACAGCAATGAGAATCCAGGCACAACGTCCGATGCTTGAGTTGGCCTGAGGTCTGGCTGGTACTGCGAAGCGGTTCCAGCTTATGGGATAAGTCACTGAAGTGGGCGCTAGCGCCCGCTTTTCGTGTTCAGTGAGGAGATGAAGATACTAGTACCCACTTTTCTTGGAACGTGAGTCGTGATTCAAGGTCGGGATGATACCCGAAGCAAGAGAAGTCCACCTTTCGAGGAAAGATCGCAAGGTGCTTGAGGCGTGCTGTCGCTCACCGGTGACGTTGCAGCGCGATTTGAAGCGGGCGCGGATAGTTCTGTTGGCGGCGGATGGGCGCAGCACCCGGTCGATCGCCAAGGAAGTTGGGGTCCAGCCGCGGATTGTCAGCCTTTGGCGGCATCGCTATGCCGACCATGGCCTTGAAGGGCTGCAAGACAAGCCGCGGCCTGGCAAGCAGCCGATCTATACGAAGACGACCGACAAGCGGATTCTGAAGCTGCTGGATAAGCCGCCACCGCAAGGGTTTGCGCGCTGGACCGGCCCCCTTCTGGCCGAGGCGCTGGGCGATGTCGATGTCCAATATGTCTGGCGGTTCCTGCGCAGCCACAAGATTGACCTGGTGGCTCGCAAGTCCTGGTGCGAGAGCAACGACCCGAACTTTACGGCCAAAGCCGCCGATGTTGTCGGCCTCTATGTCGCGCCGCCGGCGAAGGCCATTGTGCTGTGCGTGGACGAGAAGCCCTCGATCCAGGCTTTGGAGCGAGCGCAGGGTTATCTGAAGTTGCCCAATGGCCGCGCCTTGACCGGCCAAAGCCACGATTACAAGCGGCATGGCACCACAACATTGTTTGCGGCGCTCGAGGTCGCCACCGGAAAGATCATCGCGACCCATTCAAAACGCCGGCGCCGCGTCGAGTTTCTCGATTTCATGAACAGCGTCACCGCGGCTTTTCCGAACCGCAAGCTTCACGTCATCCTCGACAACCTCAACACCCATAAAAAGAACGAGGACTGGCTCAAGGCCCACCCCAACGTGCAATTTCATTTCACGCCGACAAGTGCGCCATGGCTCAATCAGGTCGAAGTATGGTTTTCCATCTTGCAGGGGCAGTCGCTCAGCGGCACCTCCTTCACGAGCCTCAAGCAGCTTCAGGAACACATCGATGCCTACGTCAACGCATACAACGACAGAGCCGAGCCCTTCGTCTGGACCAAGAAAAAGGTCCGTCAACGCCGTTTCAAAGGCCGCCGTATCACTCAGCTCTGATTCCGGGTACTAGGTGCGGCGGCCTCGATGAGGATCTTAGCTCTTAGCGTGATAGGGGCAGTCTGAGCTTTGGCGCCAATTCGTAGCGACAAATACGCCATAACTCAGGATCAGGCAGCAGCAACATGCCTCGATGCTGAGGGGTAGCGGTCCCCGGAGTTCTGCAGATATGGGCGCAGCGAGCGCCAAGTCTGCCTATGTTCCGGAAAATCTCGGAGGATCTCTCTAGCGCACGATCTCGCGGGCGGCTGCAGAACCAATCGAGGATAATAGATGACGAAGTTCATCGGCGGGGAGCGCTCGGGCTCGCTTAGAACGTCTGGTGCCCTGGCTAAAGAGCGCTCCTGATGGACCCTCATCGAAGAATATGTGACACGGCGGCATGAGCAAGTCGCTGCGGCGTCTTCCGAAAGTTGCGAGGTCCTGCAGAACGGCCGCACCGCCTGCCTGGAGGATCACCTAAGACGGTCTAGCGGCTGCTGTTGCCAAGTCCGCCTGCTTCACCCGATCGTTTTCGGTTCGGCTTGCCGTCCGTCAGGTCCTCCCTGTGCGCGTCTGATAATCCGGCCTTCAGCCATCATCTAGCTCGCTCATAGCGTCATCCATGTCTGACTGGGTATCGCTTATGACCTGGGTAGCGACGGCAACCAGAGCTTTTTCGAAGGCCCGCTGCAACAATGCTGCGTGCGAGTTGTCGCCGCCGTTCGCGGCGTTATCGGTGTTTGTGCCAGCGTCTGGCGCCGTTGCTGCGATATCGGCTGCGCCTGTGTCCATGTCATAAAACTCAGATAGCGGCGGTGCCGCGAGATGACCTATTCCTTTCGTGCTAGCAGGGGCAGCTTGCAAGAAGCTGACGAAGAGTGAGGCCGGATTGATGCCGCGATTCGTGCCCCGAGTGATCTCAGGTGGTCCGGTGTTTGGAGGTTTGTGCGAAGAACTGTGCTGGTTCTAACAACCGGTATGTTGAAGGTATTTAGGGGGGCCGGTCATACCCAGACTATCCTGATCCGCAACGCGCTTACCTTCATCTCGACGACATGGATCGCCTCGCGGTCCTTTCTGGCGGAGCTTCAGAAGACCCAGGTTGGGGCGGTCCCGCCTGCAATGGCCGGGCATGCGAGGGGCCGGCGTGCGGCGGCTCATCCTGAAAAAGGGGCGGTGCGCGATGGTCCTGCATGCGATGTCCCCGCTTGAGGCTCACCGTGCCGTGGCTCGGCTTCCGATGGGCCGACATCCAGAGTCTGCCATATCACATCTTGATCGAAGCCGGGATGTTCCTCGATCGCCTGAGCTATGGCCTGCGGCGAGAGATGCTGCTGGCCGTTGTCCGGCTCTGGCGCAGCGACGGCCGCAGGCGCGGCATATAGATTATCCTGCCAACCCGAGTCTGGCCCAAGGGGATGCGCTAAATCTGGGTAAGGCGGATAGAGGTGTCCTGTCTCCAAGTATGGAGAGTAGGGATGGCCCGCGTCGAGATAGGGTGAATAAGTCTCGCCCTGCAGCACTGGATGGGCGACTCCCTGCGCCGAAGCGGGAGCCTCTGAACCGCTGAGCTGCCGCTCGAACTCGGTTGCATCTGTAGCCGTCCGTGCTGTGTCGGGCTCCGGGCTCGTATTCGCCGGGGCGACTGCATTGAAATCCACCCTGTTTCTCCTTCCAACTGATGACGCGCATTGAGCTATGCGAAGCCTCAGCTAGCTCGGAAGCGCGCGTGCGGAGGCCCACATTGATCTTTAATGCCTCGCACTGCGTGAAGGCAGCGCTACCCAATTTCCCTCGAGCATCCGGTCTCTTATCCATCTATCGGGCTGCCTCAAGCAGGGCAGCCGTCAAGACCTCGCAGGCTCATGCTGGGGGCTTTAGCTTTCGAAAAGCTGACGATCGGATGCGACTTCAGTCGGAGCGGTCTTGCATCTTCGACCATCACTTCTGGCCTGGACCGGCTTCGCGCACAGCGCCCCCATGAAGCGGCGTTTCGGGAGAAGCTTCCGGCCGCCCGTCCCGGAAGACCGTGCTCGAGGAGCCGCGAAACAACATCAAAACCGACTCGTGTTGTGACCTCTCGGCGGCGGGACTGCGCCGGGCCTGCGCTTCCGCCACAAGGCCCTTGAGGGTCTGGTCCACCAGCGCAACAAATCTGGGTGGGCCAGAAGCAAGGATGAGGCCCTCTCCCGGGGCAGGTTTCACGATATAGCGCTCATCCGAGATGTTGAGCGCGTCGAGCGCGGCCTTGAGCGCATCGAAGCTGATTGGGTTCAATACAATGAGCCGGCTTTGCGCCTCTTGGGCGGCGGAGATGTAAAGGACAAGTCCGTCATAGTACCACTGGAGATTGTACAAAGCAGTCAAACGGTCAAGGAATTCTCGTGGCGGCAGGTCCGGCATTCGTCCACGAATCCGGCCCCTGACGTCGGCGCTGACATTGACCCTGATATTGAGATTGTTTCCGAACTCCTGCAGCGCCGCAGCAAGATCCTGATCGAGAACGGTGTAGCTATAAGGGGCGGGCGGCAGCGAAAGGGATGCAGCAGACGTGCGCAAAATTCCGACACAGATGAGAACACCGGCACAAAAAATTCTTTTTAAGATATGTACCACCGTGGACCGCGCGAGCATTCCTTGACGCCTTCCGCTCATTATGAAGTTAGAGTTTCGCCGCAGCTTGGAAGCCAAACGTGATCATTAGATGACCAAGTCAACCTGATCTCCGTCAGGTTTTCGTCAGCTCGGCAGCCTATGAACTTGATCGGTTCATCGGCTAAAGCTTAGGTCATCAAACCAGCACAATGACACACTCCATGTTGTTAGGCGCAACGCCGATCCCTCCCAGTTCAGCCGGTTGTCTTTCCGGTGCCTGCTCTCCGGCAGCTGCTGGCGAGCAGGCGCGTTTCGAGCAGTCCCTGGCGCAAGTAGCTCCCAATCAGGGGTCTGCTTTCCCGACCGCGAATCCACCCGCAGCGACTCCTCCGATATTGGAGGTCCAGCGCACGAATGTGCTGGCAAGTCCGCCGGGCGACCGAATCCTCCAAACCCTTTCCGGCATCTACCAGGGTCGAGCCGTTTCTCCGGCGATTGCGCCGGCTGTCGTAAATGGGGTGCAGCCTGGGCCGGCTGCGCAGCCACTTTTGCCGGCGGATAACGCCGGAGCCAATGCGGCTGTTAAGCCGGTTGGAGCTGATTTCGAATCGATGATGACGAATCTGCGAGACGTCTACAAAGACGTTGTTCAGGTTTCCCTCGTCTCCAAGGGCACCAGCGCCGTCAGCTCGTCGCTAAACAAGCTGCTATCGGCCGGCTGAGTAAGCTGATGACTGGCGATATGAAGAGGGGGAGCTCCGGCGGCCGTCAATCGTGGCGACGGCTTCGCGTGTTTCTTGCTATGCCCCTTCTCCTCTCGCTGATCGGCTGTAAGACCGATCTCTACACCAAAATTCAGGAGCGCGAGGCTAATGAGATGCTCGCGCTTCTCCTTGGCAAGGGCGTTGATGCTGTCCGTGTTGTCGCCAAGGACGGAACCAGCACAATCCAGGTCGAGGAAAAGCAGCTCGCTTATTCGATTGACCTGCTCAATGTTGAGGGGCTGCCGCGCCAATCCTTCAAGAATCTCGGCGAGGTGTTCAAGGGATCGGGCCTCGTTGCCTCGCCGATCGAGGAGCGGGCACGATACGTTTATGCTCTAAGCGAAGAATTGTCGCGCACGATCAGCGATATAGATGGCGTCCTTTCAGCACGCGTTCACGTCGTTCTGCCGAAGAACGACTTGTTGCGGCAAGGTGCGACCCCATCCTCGGCATCGGTCTTCATTCGACATGGCTCCAGCGCGAGGCTTTCGGCACTATTGCCGCAGATCAAGATGCTCGTCGCAAACAGCATTGAAGGGCTGTCCTATGACAAGGTCGCCGTTGTCTTCGTGCCGGTCGAGCGCGCTCCAGTCGAGCAGTCTGCCGGTCCGGGAGTCCCTGTGGCTCAGTCAGCAAGAGCCGGCTCATCGCCGTTACTTGCGCTTGCTGTAGGAAGCGCCGGAGCGGTATTCGGCATCGTCGCTTGCGTATTGCTGGGCCCGCGCATGCGTCAGTTTGGAAAATCATCGCGTAAGCTGAGCGTGTTCGGTAGGGGCTCGCGCCTGTCTGCTGACCAAGCGGCGGGCAAGATGATTGCTGATGCGTCATAGTCTGGACGCTCATGCCGCCATCAATGTCAACCACAGCCACAAAAACCAATCGCTCGTTCACGCTCGCAGCCGATCGGCTGCGCGAGCTTGCTGCCTCGGCCGATCCCGGTCGTTTCGCCGGGCTTCTTGACCCGCTGCTTTCACCTTCCACTTTGGCTCGGCTACAGCAGAGTGCCAGGCTACAGCCAAGGCTCGCCGAACTGCTTTTGGGCAGCAAGGGGGAGGTGAGCTGCGGCGACTGGAGCGAAGATGCTCTCCTGGGGCATGATCCGCGGCGGGCTGCGCTGCTCGCGGGCGGCATTTGGCATGCACGCTCCATCCTCAAGCTGTTCTCCAGGCACGATCTGCCTGTGTTGGTGGAGTTGATCGGTGCCGAGGCGCATGCTTTCGCAGTCCGGCATTTATCCTGCGCCGTCGCAACGGCCCCGATCGCCGATCCAGAGCAATTGTCCCGACAGATCGAATATGACGGGCATGCTTGTCTCGGCGCTTGGCTCGAAGAGACTTCATCGCTTGCTCGTATCCGCGTGCTTCTACGCTTGCCCGCTGGGACGGCCGCCGAGAGCTCAACTGCCGAGCACCGTAGCGCAGCAGGCCCGCTGCTTTCCCTCGTCATGGCTCATTTGCGCACTGAGGATGCTGGGGCATGACGGCCGATGCCCTCGCACCACCCGCGGCCCCGAAGATTCGGGCTCTTGGACCGCTGATCCCAGCTGCGCAGCTTGAGATCTGGCACGATGCCATACAGGCGCTGGCCGCTGCCGAGCGGCATCTGCAGCGGGTTCGAGGGTGGGCACGCCTGGCTTATGAGCGGGAACGTGCGCAGGGCCGCGCCGAGGGTGCAAAGGCTGGCGCAGAGGAAATGGCCCGGCTGATTGCGCAGGCGACTTGTGAACTGGCCCAACGCAAGGCGGTTCTGGAGCGGGAATTGCCGCAACTGGTCTTTGAGATCGTTCGCGATCTGCTTGGCGCATTTGATTCGGGCAAGATGCTGGTCCAGTGCGTTCGTCATGCCATCGAGCAAAGATATAAAAACACGGAGGTCTGCGTTCACGTATCCCCACTGAAAGCCGACCTGCTAGCCAGTGAGTTCAAGGATTATGACGGACTTGAGGGCCGGCCGAAGCTCAGGATTGAGGCGGATCCGGCGCTGAGCGCGGACCAATGTGTTTTATGGAGCGAGTTCGGCAACGTCGATCTTGGGCTTGCCGCGCAGCTGCGCGCGCTGCGCCTCGGCTTTGGCTTGACGGAGGAAGCTGAATCGTGACCGTGCAACGACCGACCCATCATGCCGCGGCCGCAGAAGGAACCGTAAAGGCCGCACTCTCATCCTTAAGATCTTCCGCCAAGCACATCGATACACGCGCTGTCCGCGGCCGGATCACGCGGGCCGTGGGCACGCTGCTGCACGCCGTCTTGCCGGAGGCCAGGGTCGGAGAACTGTGCTTATTGCAGGATCCTCGCAGCGGATGGTCGCTCGAGGCCGAGGTAATCGGTCTGTTGCCGGATGGGGTGTTACTCACGCCCATCGGGGACATGGTGGGGCTGTCCAATCGCGCAGAGGTGGTGACGACCGGGCGAATGCAGGAAGTGGCTGCCGGCCCCGATTTGCTCGGCCGCGTGATCGACAGTTTTGGCCGGCCGCTCGACGGCAAGGGCCCTATAAAAGCCGGCGAAGCCAGACCGCTGCGCGGCAGGGCGCCTAATCCGATGAAACGGCGCGCGATTGAACAGCCGTTCCCGCTCGGCGTCCGTGTCCTGGATGGTCTTCTCACATGCGGAGAAGGTCAGCGGATCGGAATTTATGGTGATGCCGGTTGCGGCAAGTCGACGCTGATGTCGCAAATCGTAAGAGGCGCAGCGGCCGACGTCACTATCGTTGCGCTGATCGGCGAGCGCGGTCGAGAGGTGCGTGAATTCATCGAACGTCATCTTGGCGAAGCCCTTCACCGTTCCGTCGTTGTGGTGGAGACTTCCGACCGTTCGGCGATGGAGCGGGCCCAATGCGCCCACATGGCGACAGCGCTAGCCGAATATTTTCGTGATCAGGGCCTTCGCGTCGTTCTGATGATGGATTCTTTGACGCGCTTTAGCCGCGCCATGCGTGAAATCGGACTTGCCGCAGGAGAACCGCCGACCCGGCGCGGATTTCCGCCATCCGTTTTTGCACTGTTGCCGGGCTTGTTGGAGCGCGCCGGCATGGGCGAGCATGGCTCCATTACGGCCTTCTATACTGTGCTTGTCGAAGGTGACGGCACGGGTGATCCGATAGCGGAAGAATCACGCGGCATCCTCGATGGCCACATTATTCTCTCCCGCGCGTTGGCCTCCCGGGAGCATTTTCCGGCGATCGACGTGTTGTCGAGCCGCAGCCGCGTCATGGATGCGATCGTGTCCGTGCCGCATCGCAAGGCGGCATCCTTTTTCCGTGATCTGCTGTCACGGTACGCTGAGGCCGAGTTCCTGATCAAGGTCGGTGAATACAAACAAGGCTCTGATCCGCTGACCGATCGGGCGATCGCCTCGATCGAGCAACTGCGGGCCTTTCTGCGCCAGGGGCAGGGTGAGGCGTGCAGCTTTGAGGAGACGATCGCATGGATATCGCGTCTGACCGCCTAAGTCCCGTTCACGCCTCGAAGCTGCGGCTCGTAAAGGACATGCGGGAGCGAAGCGCCATTCGTGAATTGTCTAACATGGAAGCCAAGCGCCACCTTGCGATCCAAGCTGTCCAACGAGCTTTCGAGCATCTTACACATGCCGAAGAGCGCCGGGCAAAGCTCGAGGCAGAGCTCTATCGGGAGATGCTAGCAGCCGATGCGATGTCTGTTTGCGAGCTGCAGCGGCGCTATCATCTCATCATCGGCCGGCTCACAGACGAGATTGCAGCGGCGCAGCAGGTTCTTGAAAATGCCCGTGCTGCTCAGGCGCAAGCTGAGACTGCGGTTCTTGAGGCGAGGGCCGTTTGGGCCAGGCGTTCAGCGGCGAGCCAGAAATGGCGTGAGATTGATCAAGACGTTCGGCGCACCACGAGTGCTCATTTCGAAGCCGCCGCCGAAATCGAAGCTGATGATGAAGTCTTGCTCCGCTACCGGCGCGGCCCGTCAGGGCAGACGGGAGGTGAGCCAGCATGATTGCAGATCCTCTCACGCGCGAGCTCGGGGCCTGCGGCGCGGAAGCCGCACCGGCCTCGGACCGGCCGGCTGAGCGCGCAGCCTTCATGCCGTCGCTGATCCTGTCGCACGCAGTGGCCTCGTGGCTTAACGAGATCACAGCGTTGCGTGCGCCTCTACAAGGCCTCCTCGGCGAGAAGCCGCTATCTGTGCGCGTGAGCCGGACCGTCTGGCAGGCGGAGCCGGCTGCGGCACCGATGCTCGACTGCGTCTTCGAAGTAGAAGGTGAAACCTTGATCCTGTCCTTGCCGGGTAAGCTTGCGGAAGCGCTGGTTCGGACCGTGCAGAATGGGCTTACCTTACCTTCTGAGCCGGCGCGTTCGCTGGTCCTGGAACTTGCGCTTGAACCCTTGCTTGCTGCGCTGGAAAGAATGACGCAGCGGAATCTGCAGCTTGTTCGCACCGAGGAAGCGCGGAGTACGCAGCCTTATCTTGAATTTGACGTCGCCTATGGTGAGCTCGCCAGCAAGGCTCGGCTGCTTCTATTCTCTCCGTTCGACGGTCCGGTGCCTCCGGCTTTCACCGTCCTCGGCGAGCTGCTCGGCCGATTACCGCGACAGGCGGCCAGGCTGCTTTCCGAACTCCCGGTCATCGTTGCAGGCCATATCGGCTCGCTCCGCGTCGCGATCGGCGTTCTTCGCCAAGCAGAGCAAGGCGATGCGCTGCTCCCGGACACAATTCCACTCGCGCGAGGCCAAATTGTTCTCGTTGCAGACCGATTGTGGGCCCCTGCAGAGATTGGCGGCGACAGGCTGGTGCTGCGAGGACCATTCCGCTTGCGATCCCACCCTCTAAAAAGTGAAGATGTGATGCCCCAAAACCAGATGCAACAGCAGCCCCCGTCAGAGGCGGATATCGACAGCATCGAGATCACACTCGTATTCGAATGTGGCCGCTGGCCGATGCCGTTGGGAACCTTGCGAACCATCAACGAAGGCCACGTGTTCGAACTTGGCCGGCATCTTGACGGGCCGGTCGATATCGTTGCGAACGGCCAACGTATCGGCCGAGGCGACATCGTGCGGATCGGCGAGGAGCTCGCCGTCAGGTTACGCGGCAGGTTGGCGCTTAATGACTGAAATTCAACCCAGCATCCTGGCGCTTCTTGCAATAACGGTCGGCCTTGGTCTCCTGGCCTTTGCTGTCGTCACAACTACAGCCTTTATCAAGGTCTCGGTTGTTCTCTTCCTCGTGCGCAATGCGCTAGGAACTCAATCGATACCGCCGAACATCGTCCTTTACGGAGCGGCACTCATCCTGACCGTCTTCATCAGCGCTCCAGTCTTCGAGCAGACCTATAACCGCCTTACCGATCCGCAACTTCGCTACCAGAGTTTCGATGACTGGGTGATGGCCGCCAAGGAGGGACAGGAGCCGCTGCGTGTTCATCTGAAGAAATTCACCAATGAAGAGCAGCGCCGCTTCTTCCTGTCATCCACCGAACATGTCTGGTCGGAGGAGATGCGCGGCAGCGTAACGGCAGATGATTTCTCAATTCTTGTGCCGTCGTTCTTGATTTCCGAACTCAAGCGGGGCTTCGAAATCGGTTTTCTTCTCTATCTTCCCTTCATCACGATCGATCTGATTGTCACCACGATTTTGATGGCCATGGGTATGTCGATGGTATCCCCCACAGTGATATCTGTCCCCTTCAAGCTCTTTCTGTTCGTCACTATCGACGGCTGGTCACGTCTCATGCACGGGCTAGTACTAAGCTACACCACGCCAGGAGGTTGACCATGAACGAAGCCAGCATCCTTACGCACCTCAGTCAATCGCTCGTGCTCTTCATGATCTGGGTTCTGCCGCCGTTGCTCGCAGCTCTGATCTCCGGACTGATCATTGGCCTTATCCAGGCGGCAACTCAGCTCCAGGACCAAACCCTGCCACTGACGGTCAAGCTTCTGGTTGTCGTCGCCGTGCTCGCCGGTTTTTCCCCGGTTCTCAGCGCCCCGCTGATCGACCAGGCCGAGCGCATCTTCAGCGAGTTTCCGGCACTCACCGCAAGATACTAGCAGAGCTTGGATGGCTGGCCTGTCACCCGCAGAGGCGCAAGTTCTCGTTCAGGGCTCGATCGAATTCGTCGCCGCAACCGGCCTGAGTGCGGCCCGCGCCCTAGGCATCATGCTGGTGCTTCCTGTCTTCACCCGGCCGCGTATCAGCGGCCTCATTCGGGGAAGCCTGACGATTGCGATTGGCCTGCCTTGCCTTGCTCAGATCAAGCTCGGTCTGCAGGCCTTGGACCCGAACACGCGCTTGGTTAGCGTTACCATGCTTGGCGTGAAGGAGGTGTTCGTCGGTCTGATGCTCGGCATCCTGCTCAGTATTCCACTATGGAGCATACAGGCAGTCGGCGACATCATCGATACCCAACGAGGAATTTCAAGCCAAGTTGCGGGGGAGGATCCCGCGACGCACAGCCAAGCGACTGGAACCGGGCTCTTTCTCGGTGTTACGGCGGTTACGATCTTCGTTCTGGTCGGCGGGCTGCAGACCATGGTGAGCGGCCTTTATGGCAGCTACCTAGTGTGGCCTGTCTATCAGTTTTTGCCTGCCTTGACAGTGCAAGGGGCAATGGAGTGTCTTGCCCTTCTCGATCGTATCATGATGACGACCTTGTTGGTCGCCGGGCCGGTTCTGGCCCTGCTGTTGCTGGTGGATATCTCGGTCATGATGCTCGGCCGTTTTGCATCTCAGCTCAAGATGAACGATCTCTCTCCGATGATCAAGAATGTTGCATTCGGGGTCATTATGGTCAGCTACACCGTCTATCTGCTCGAATATGCCGGTTCTGAAATCCTGACCTCGAACGACATGCTCGATCATCTGAGGAAGCTGTTGAAATGAGCTCTACGAGTGAGGAGAAAAAGCTTCCTCCGACGCCCAAGAAGCTGCGCGATGCGCGCAAGAAGGGGCAGAGCGCGCGCAGCTCCGATCTAGTGAGCGGCGTCAGCGCCTGTGCCGGTTTCGGCTGTCTGTGGTGGCGAGCGGGTGCCATTGAGGACAAGTGGCAGGAGACGGTCCGGCTGGTCGATAAACTGCAGGAGCAGCCGTTCACAAGCGCGGTGCCACAAGCGCTCAGCGGCTTGCTAGAACTTTCGATTGCCACTGTCGCTCCGTTGCTCGCCGCTGCCGTGACAGCAGCTCTTCTGGCCAATGTCCTGGCCAATGGCGGCTTTATGTTTGCTTCGGAGCCGCTCAAGCCGAAGCTCGAGAAACTCGATCCCATCAAAGGCTTGAAGCGTATCGTCTCGAAACGTTCGGCCATCGAGCTTGGCAAGACCCTGGCTAAAGTGGTTTTGCTTGGTGCGATCTTCTTTTTAACCGTGACCGCGAGCTGGAAAGCGCTGGTGTACCTGCCAGTCTGCGGCATGGGCTGTTTTGGTTTCGTCTTCACCGAGGTTAAACTGCTGATTGGCATTGCCGCTGGAGCTTTTCTGGTCGGCGGATTGGCTGACCTTCTAATCCAGCGTTGGTTGTTTATGCAGGACATGCGCATGACGGAAACGGAGGCCAAGCGGGAGAACAAGGAACAGCAAGGCAATCCGCAGGTGAAGCGCGAGCACCGGCGGCTGCGGCAAGAGTCGGCAAACGAGGCTCCACTCGGCATCAGCCGGGCCACGTTGATATTGCGGGGACCGGCAACGTTGATTGGTCTGCGCTATGTTCGCGGCGAGACCGGTGTGCCGGTGTTGGTCTGCCGTGGCGAGGGTGAAGCTGCTTCACAGCTGCTTGGTGAGGCGCGCGCGCTTCGCCTCAACATTGTGGAGGACAATGTTCTGGCGCGTCAGCTGCTCGGCAAGGCAAGGCTCGGCAACCCGGTGCCTTCGCAGTATTTCGAGTCAGTCGCAAAAGCGCTCTATGCGGCGGGGCTAGTCTAGGGTCCAGCTCTCAATTGAGCCAATATGCGACGAGAGCGGCGAGATGAACAGCGGCCAAAAAATTACGGGCGAGCTTGTCATATCGCGTGGCGATGCGCCGGAAGTCCTTGAGCCTGCCAAAGCAGCGTTCGATGACATTTCGTCCTTTGTAGGCGCGTTTGTTGAAGCGATGGATGACGACACGGTTAGATTTATTGGGGATTACGGGCTTGGCGCCACGACGAATGATTGCGCCGCGAAGCTTGTCGCCATCATACCCTTTGTCGGCGAGGAGCACGCTCATGGGTGGCGCGAGCGCCAGGACATCGGGAGCCGCAGCGATATCGGCATCCTGGCCTGGAGTCAGATGCAGGACGACCGGCCGGCAGAGCGGATCGCTCAGCGCATGGATTTTTGTCGTGCGGCCTCCGCGCGAGCGGCCGATTGCTTGATTGTGCTTCCCCTTTTCCGCCGGAGGCACACCGGTGAGCTTTAATCGAGGTCGAGTCGAGCGACAGTACGACGCCGTCTTCGCCAGGCTTGGCCAGCGCTTCGAAGATTGCGCACCATCGTCCTCGCTTGGCCCAGCGATTGAAGCGATTGTAGATCGTCGTGTAAGGGCCGTATTCACGTGGACAATCACGCCATCGTGCACCCGATTGCAGCATGTGAATGATGCCGCTGACGATGCGTCGGTCGTCGTCCCGATCCGGCCCCGTCAGTCCCCTCGGCAGATGCGGTTCGATACGCGCCCATTGCCTGTCGTTCAGCCAAAACAAACCAGCGCGCATTCTCTCGCCCCCGAATCAACACGTAGGCAAGAGAATCACGTGGCGCTATTTAGGTACAGACCCTAGTCATCCGGAACGCAAGTTCGTCGCATTGGTTGATAGCTTGAATCTCGAGAGAGGAGAGCGCTTGTGGCGAATGCAGGTGGGAAAGGCCGGCCGATCGCGCCGTTGGTGCTGAGTCCGCAGGAGCGGGCGTACTTGGAGAGGCAAGTTCGTCGTCATCGTGCTGCGCGGTTGCTTTCCTGAGCGATGCCGCGCGATCCTGCGGTGGGCGGATGGCTTGCCAAGCAAGTCTGTGGCTGCCGAACTCGGCCTCCACGAACACACCGTTGGCAAGTCGCGCCGCCGATTTTTGAAGGATCGCTGTGATGGCTTGCTTGACGAGGCACGCCCTGGCCGCCCTCGCACCATCAACGACGATCAGGTTGCCGCCATGATCGATCGCACGCTGCGTACGACGCCGGCCAAGGCGACGCAATGGTTGATCCGCTCGATGGCTGCGGAAACTGGCTTTTCCCGCACCACGATCCGCCGAATGTGGTCGGCGTTCGGCTTGCAACCGCACCGTAGCCAGACATTCAAGTTGTCGAGCGATCCGCGGCTCGTCGACAAGGCACGCGACATCGTCGGCTTTACCTGTCCCCGCCGAACCGAGCCCTTGTCCTCAGCATCGATGAGAAAAGCCAGACTCAGGCACTCGATCGCGAGCAGCCGGTCTTGCCAATGATGCCCGGCATACCGGAGCGTCGTACGCACAGCTATGTGCGGCATGGTGCGACCACGCTGTTTGCCGCGCTCGATGTCGCCTCGGGGTTCGTCATCGGCAAATGCTACAAGCGCCACCGGGCAGTCGAGTCTTGAAGTTTTTAAAAGAGATCGATGCTCAAGTTCCTGAAGGCCTCGATGTCCATATCGTCATGGACATGTGTAGACGCCCCCGTTGGTGCAAGAAGAAGCTTTCGAAGAGTGCGGAGCGTGGTCGGGCGCTGACATGTGTTCGGCCTTTTGTTGCGGCTGCCACATGCCGCTGGCCCGTATGGGAGTTCGCGGAACGGGTCCAATTCAACTTCGCGTGCTCGAGGCGCGTATCCATGATCTGGTTTTCCCATTCCTGTCTCGTGACCGTGCGCCATACTCTCCGGTTGACCTTCTCACACTCACGGTCCCTGCCGCGGAACTACTTCGCCGCAGCCGGAGCCCGATAGGTTCCGCCTCTCGCCATCAATGCCCAGACGATGCGCGCCATCTTGTTAGCGAGGGCGACGATCACCAGCATGGGCGGCTTGAGGGCAAGCATGCGCGCAAGCCAAGAATCCGCTGTCGAGTCTTTGCGCATTGCCCAGCGCACGGCCGCGCTCGCGCCGATGATCAGTAGTCGTCGCAGGGTTCGTTCGCCCATACGTGACGTCTTGCCGAGCTTCTGCTTGCCTCCGGTGGAGCGCTGCAGCGGGGTAAGCCCCAGCCATGCCGCAAAGTCGCGTTGCGACCGTGCACGTCGGCTGCGCGGCAAGACATTTAAGGATCTGATCCCGGCGCAGCTTCTTGCGGAAAAGCACGGTTCCTGATGCATCCGCGCCGTGCATCTGGAACACATTCTTCGCCAGATCCAACGCGATTATGCTAAATTCCGACATGGACGCCTCCGTTCAAGTGATGGTCAACGACACCACTTTGGCACAGCGATGCCGTGAGGGGGCGTCCACATGGGGTAATCGCAGGAGCGTGTTGCCCTAAAGACAATCAATAGTCTTGGAGGGTGGCTGTTCCCCGATAGGATGGAAATACGGGCTCACGACTGGACGCCGGGCCCAAGCATCGAATGGAGAACAGCCATGGAAGAGTATATCGGTCTCGATGTGTCGATGAAAGAGACGGCGGTCTCGATCCGTCGAGCAGGTGAACGGATCTGGCGCGGCAAGTGTGCATCTGATCCCAGTGTCATCGCCGCGCTCATCCGCAAGCGGGCGCCGGCCGTGAAACGCGTGGTGTTCGAGACGGGACCGCTGTCGGTATGGTTCTATCATTCTTTGCGCACCGAAGGATTGCCGGCGATCTGCGTCGATGCGCGCCATGATAAAGCGGCGCTCGATATGGCGGCGAACAAGACGGACGCGAACGACGCCGATGGTCTGGCGCAGCTCGCGGAAGTCGGGTTCTTTCGTGAGGTGCGCGTGAAGGGATTCAACAGCATGCTGACCCGCACGCTTGTCGCGGCGCGCACGCGGCTGGTCCGGATCACCACCGAGCTTTCGAACCAGATCCGCGGCGTCATGAAGACCTTCGGTCTGCTTGTTCCCGCCGGAAAGGGAAGCACCTTCGAGAACGTCCGGAACCTTCTGGCTGATCAGGACGGACTTGCATCCATCGTGCTTCCGATGCTGGAAGCCTGGCGTGGCATTCGCATCCGCGCCGCCGAACTCGGTCGCCAGTTGGTTCGGGATGCGCGCGAGAGTCAGGCCTGCCGCATCCTCATGTCGATTCCGGGCATCGGTGCGATCACCGCAACCTCTTTTGCCACAGCTATTGAGGAGCCTGACAACTTTAGGAAATCCCGATCTGTTGGCGCGTGGATCGGCCTGACAACGCGCCGCTACCAATCCGGAGAAGTCGATTATGATGGCCATATATCCCGACGTGGCGACCGCCATTTGCGTGGGCTTCTCTATGAAGCGGCAGCGGTCATTCTGACGCGCAGCTCAACCGACAGCGCTCTGCGGACGTGGGGACGGCATCTCCGGGAGAGGATCGGCTTCAAAAGAGCCGCCGTGGCTGTGGCACGGAAACTGGCGGTGATAAGCATACGATGCTTAAGACCGGCGAGCTGTTCAATCCGAATGCCGGAGCTGCCGCATAAGCTCGGATAGCGTTCAGAACCTGAACGCCTAAGGTATCCCTGCCAGGACGTGAGCCGAGCCATTCCGCTGATGGGGTTGCACTGCTGACTCAGCAAAGTGCGTCGTCCACATTGAAGGCTCGTCCGCGAAGCTCCATCATGCGGCGACCAATGTCGACCGCGAAGACAACCACGCACCCGGCAGCGTCTCTTGACGAAACTAAATGCTTGACGTCCCAGCAGCGATTAGACGACACCTCCGTCGGGCAACTCGAGGCCGACATCTGCACCTTCATCCACCTGCACAACCAAAACCCGAAGCCCTTCAAATGGACCAAGTCCGCAGACCAGATTTTGGCTTCCGTCAAACGCTTCTGCCACAAAACCCAGCAGACTTTATGTGGCGAACATTAGATTCACGTGACTAGGTCGTCCTGTCCTGACGCTGCGATCTGCAGGCTGGCGCTCAATCGATGCTCGCATCTTCCGCGAGGCGCCGATGCGCTCGCCCGATAGCCTCTGGGCCGCGGCCTCGCCGACCGGATCACCGGATCAGCTGCGGCGCCAAGCGCAACAACTTGTTCGCCCATTTCGGGAGCTTCAGCGCCTACACCCTCGAGGACGTCGACTTGTACCACCTTGGCTAGGGGACCCTGCCACTCGGTTGACAAGCCGGTAGTGCTGATCGTCAACTAGTACCCACTTTTCTTGGAACGTGAGTCGTGATTCAAGGTCGGGATGATACCCGAAGCAAGAGAAGTCCACCTTTCGAGGAAAGATCGCAAGGTGCTTGAGGCGTGCTGTCGCTCACCGGTGACGTTGCAGCGCGATTTGAAGCGGGCGCGGATAGTTCTGTTGGCGGCGGATGGGCGCAGCACCCGGTCGATCGCCAAGGAAGTTGGGGTCCAGCCGCGGATTGTCAGCCTTTGGCGGCATCGCTATGCCGACCATGGCCTTGAAGGGCTGCAAGACAAGCCGCGGCCTGGCAAGCAGCCGATCTATACGAAGACGACCGACAAGCGGATTCTGAAGCTGCTGGATAAGCCGCCACCGCAAGGGTTTGCGCGCTGGACCGGCCCCCTGCTGGCCGAGGCGCTGGGCGATGTCGATGTCCAATATGTCTGGCGGTTCCTGCGCAGCCACAAGATTGACCTGGTGGCTCGCAAGTCCTGGTGCGAGAGCAACGACCCGAACTTTACGGCCAAAGCCGCCGATGTTGTCGGCCTCTATGTCGCGCCGCCGGCGAAGGCCATTGTGCTGTGCGTGGACGAGAAGCCCTCGATCCAGGCTTTGGAGCGAGCGCAGGGTTATCTGAAGTTGCCCAATGGCCGCGCCTTAACCGGCCAAAGCCACGATTACAAGCGGCATGGCACCACAACATTGTTTGCGGCGCTCGAAGTCGCCACCGGAAAGATCATCGCGACCCATTCAAAACGCCGGCGCCGCGTCGAGTTTCTCGATTTCATGAACAGCGTCACCGCGACTTTTCCGAACCGCAAGCTTCACGTCATCCTCGACAACCTCAACACCCATAAAAAGAACGAGGACTGGCTCAAGGCCCACCCCAACGTGCAATTTCATTTCACGCCGACAAGTGCGTCATGGCTCAATCAGGTCGAAGTATGGTTTTCCATCTTGCAGGGGCAGTCGCTCAGCGGCACCTCCTTCACGAGCCTCAAGCAGCTTCAGGAACACATCGATGCCTACGTCAACGCATACAACGACAGAGCCGAGCCCTTCGTCTGGACCAAGAAAAAGGTCCGTCAACGCCGTTTCAAAGGCCGCCGTATCACTCAGCTCTGATTCCGGGTACTAGGGACGGTGCCATCTGGAGCATGTCTCTGGTCGTCTATCTCGAGCCGCGCTGCTACAAGTTCATACGATCACAGCGTTTATACGTCTCAAGATCGGCCCGAGTGCCACATTGCGCCGCACACGTTCGAGAGCCACAGGACGTAAGCCTGCGTGCGAGAGAAAAAGCAAGCCTCCAGCTAAACTCGAGACGCAAGGGTATTGCCGCCATTGTCCATCAACGCCGTTTTCCCGCGCGGGGTGCTTGCAACGTCTATTGCTTCACCTAACCCAACCCGCTAGCTGACACCGGACAAGCTTCGCCGAACATCGCAAGTTTGCGCCGGCAGTTAGCTCGTCGTATCGAAGCATGGATTTCGCATTCGGTCGGCAAGAACCTCTGGATGATCCCGTATAGCGGTGCCGCGGCGGTTAAGTGCCTGGCGGTCGCCTGGTTGCGCGAGCCGCCGAGATGGTTCTAATAGATCATATACGCCAGCCGGCCGAATCGGCTTCCAGCCGTCGAGGGCATCCACCGCGATTCAAAGTCGCTTTCATGTGGCCCGTCCAGAAGCGCTCGTTGGCTCAGAGGGCAGGGCCGTCAACAGGCCGAGCAGGCTGCCAGTGAAGCCTTCGAAGCAGGGTAGAAGCGATCGCCCGTTCCAGCGGCTTGGAGAATCTTAAACAATTATTGAATGTTGATTGCTGCTCCATGTACGTGCGCTCACCGACTTTGCCGCCGCCAGCCATCTACGCGCAGCCGGCACCATCCTCCATCCGATCGCCCCAGTTCTCAGCCTCTGGGCCGGCACCGGTGGGCAAAGCGACAGCACACGGACGCGCGCTTTACAGCCTATGGGCTCTGGCCGTATCGCGTTCACTGCCTCCTTTGCTGCCACGTTACCAAATGAGGTAGGTATCGCGTGTTGGCAATTGTGGTACCTTGTAGGGGATGATCGAAATGAGCGGCGAACAACTTAGTACGTTATAAGCCCTTCAAGCTAGGAGATCTCGAATGGCACCGAATGCAAGCGAAGACGAGAAACGCGAGCGGCGGCCACATGTCGGGCACGACCCGGCTCTGATATCTGGCGCTTCCGCCGATGGCGCTGGGAAATCTACGACAGCCGCATCGCCTATTCCATTTACTTTTCGGGAATGGCAGAGCTCGATTGAAGCGACAAGCAACCTGTTCGCTGCGGCCCTGAAGGACGGACTAGGTTTGGCGGCTTCCTCCCTGCACGATCAGGCCACCTTTCTGAAGGATATCGCGGACTCCAAAACTTCCTCGGAGCTGTTGCGGTGTCACCTGGATTTTCTGGAGAAATTCTGGTCGAGGTCGTTCAGCGCCGGCTCGAAGATATTGGATCATCTCAAGCCACAGCCATCACCCGCGGGAAGGCAGGCGCTTCACTGAGCTTGCGATAAGAGCCCGATCGCAGCTACTTCCTCCAGAGCCGAGGGCATATGTCGCCCACTGACGAGGGTGTGGGTCGCTTTAGTGGCTTCAGCTCACCCGCCAAATCCCACGATTGCTCTGAACTCAAGATGCCGCGAGTTATCTAAGATTCGTTTGCCATAGATACCTCTCTTTTTGTCGAATAGAGCTTTTCTTAGGCGGAGGCAGGCAACCGCTGTCCGCTCAAGGGGGCGCAGATTCGGTTGGCGGCCGATGCCGGGATGAGTGATGACGTGATCGCCACAAGCCTGGGCGTCGGCCACTTGGCGGTCTCCCACCCTTCGACGTTTTTGTCGAAGGCAACCTGGCGGAGAACCAGAGCGAAGAGCCGCCTACCGGGCAGAGCGCGAACTCAACGACAAGGAAGAGGCCCTTCTGGTGGCCACCGCCTGCGGCCCTCCGGCAGGCCGGGCGCTGGACACCGGAGCTGCTAGCTGGCGAATGCTCAGGCTGACGTGGTACCAAGCGTGCCGCCGGAACGTCGTTCTCACGCTTGACTGCAACTTGCCCACACGGGCCGCTTTCGTTTTGGGAATTGCCGGGTCTCGTCAGCTTTCAGTAAGCCAGCCCGGATACAGAGCCGTTGTGGTTAACGGGACGTGGCAGGGACAGCGCTATCTATCCAGAACGGTCAGCGCCGAGTCACGCTTTCCGCTAAACTCAACGGCAGCGCGGAGCGGCAGGGATAGTGCCTTTATCCAGCCCCCCAGGTCGGTAGGCGCCAGGCCGCGCCCGCGCTGTTTCCTGTCGCTGACCTTCTGTAGTCGGCTTTAAGCGTTCAGGGGGTGGAACATGGACGGCTTCAACTCAACATCCTCGCCTTATGCGCCGCAAGTGCGGCGCAACCAGCCGCTGCCAAGTTTGTCTCTTTATGTGCCCCCGAGCTGGCAGCAGGGAGATCCGTGGGCGCCGGAAGACCTCAAGTTGCGAATGGGTTTGCACAAGCTTCTGCCCCATCCGGATCTGAGCCAAATAAAAGTCTTACTCTCGGGGACGTGAACTAAACAGCCGGTATCGGGCCGCCAGGCTCGGAACACGAGATTTTTCTCCGCAGAAACTGAACTAGCTCCCGATTGAAGTCAGCCAAGGCGGCGAGTCGCCCGCGCTGCCTGCGATCCGAGTCGATCGTTAATAAGCCGAATTGGGCTGAACTGGACAGTTGAGCGTTGGCCAGAGTGAGAGCAGGAAGAGGGACAAAAGGTCTCTGAGCCAAGCCAGGACACGGCGGAGGTTGTGGCCAACGGCCGAGAGGAGAACGTTAGCGGCATCTCCGGCGCGGCCTTTGAGATAGCAGCGGCCAAGGTGACCTTCGTTCTTCATGTGTCCGATGATGGGCTCGATGGCGGAACGGCGGCGTAGCTCGCGCTTGATGACGCCGAAGACGCCGCGCTTCTGGCCCGAGATGAAGACGCGGCGGGGATTTTGTGTGTCGTGGCCGCGATATCCCTTGTCGACATAGGCCCGTTCGATCGGGCAGCCGGTGAGGCTCTCGGTGCGCTCGATGACGTTGCGAAGGGTGTGACCGTCGTAGGGGTTGTCCGGCAGCGAGCAGGCGTGGAGCACGAACAAGCCGCCCGGAGCTCTTTGGTTGTTGGTGACGATGGAGGCCTTCACGCAGAACTCATAGGGCGCGGCGGCCTTGCCCTTGCCGATGCACTCGACCTCCGGAGCATGGAAGGAATACAACTTCCAGCCGCGCTGGCGCTGCTGCTGCGAGCCGATCTGGGTGGCTCGGCTCAGCGGCAGGGCGAATGCCCCCTCCAATGCGGCCTGGCCCTCGGTCTTGCGGCGAATGTCGCGGATGATCCGGCCCAGCCGGCTGCGCAGGATGCGCAGCTGTCGCTGATGCCGGTTGAATTGTTTGGCATGAGCGTAGCGGCCCGCCATCATCGCCGCGCTTTTGGCCACGCGAACATAGGATTGCCGGAGCCTGACCCCGTGCTTCCTCGCCAGGCGGTTCAACCCGCGGATCGCTGCATGCAGCAGCTTGGCGTCGGTCGGGAAGCTGATGGCCTTCGGTTGGACGGTCGTGTCGACCGTGACCCGCTTGAGGTCCTGGCTGCGCAACGCACCGCTCGCGTGCGCCACGCGAAGGCTCTCGGCCAACAACCGCTCCAGCTTGTCGCCGAGCCGCTTGCGCCAGTGGCTCAGGTCTGAGCGCTCATGCGGGAAAACGTGCTGGAAAAACTCTTCGCCGGTGAAGAACTGGAAGTACGGATCGTGGACCCAGCGCTCGCACACCCCCTCGTAGATGTGCTTGAGCAGCAGCAATCCGATCATGAAGCGGGTCGCGATACCCGGCCTGCCGTTGTCGCTGTAGAGCGGCGCGATCTCGCCGTCGATCCAGTCCCAATCGACCCTGCCGGCGAGCAGAACCAGCTCGTGTCGCATGTTGATGATCTGGTCCAGCCGGGACCGGAACAGATCGTTCGAGCCTGTCGTCCTGTGCTTCTTTGGTCGCATCGGTCCCTCCGATGCAGCACAGAATCACGGTTCGCAGCGGCAGGGAAATCCAAAATCGAAATTGCAGGTTTTTGCTGTGAAGCCCCAATCCCCTGCAATCTCAAATGCCGCCGCAACCGGAAAACAGACTCTCAATCAAGTGCTTGGAGGCTTGTTCACGGACAACATCCGAAGCTGATCGCCGAGACACGTGAGGCGACTACCAGTCCTGGGGCGAGAGCTTCGTCGCCCTGGCCGAGGGTCTGCAGAACGCGCTGTGGTCGCTCGGCGGGCCAGCGCGTAAGCATCGCACCGGGCCAAGGCCCGAGCCCGTATCAGAGTCCCGTGAATGGTGTCGTAGTTCAGGTATCCCTGCAACACGCGGCGGAGCCACGCGCCGGTATCAACGATGAACGCCTGGCGGCGGTTCGTTACGCCGTGTCGTATCGTGCCATCCTGGCATTGCGGGAGTCGATTGTCACCCGTCGGATTGTGATGCGCGTTTCGCGGGATCGTGAGCGCGGATTTCAGGGGATCGTGAGCAACGATTTCGCAGGATCGTGAGCAAGGCTTTCGGAGCCTTGCAGCGCTTCGGCCGACAACTCAACCGGCTTAGGGATGACCTCGTGGTTAACGAGGAAGTCCAATGCCTACCCAGAGATTGTCGATGCGCCGGATCAAGGAAGTCCTTCGGTTAAAACATTTTCAAGGCCTGCCAGAGCGGGCCATCGCGCGGAGCGTGGGCGTCAGCAACGGCGTTGTGCACAGCTACCTGAGCCGCGCCCGCTCTGCTGGGTTGAGCTGGCCGCTTCCGGAGGGAATGACCGATGAAGACCTGGAGCTTTTGCTTTTCCCGGCCCCACGACCAGCGTCTCAGAGCCCGCAGCGGCCGGTGCCCGACTGGAGCTACATCGATAAAGAGCTCCGCCGGCGCAACGTAACCCGTCGCCTGCTCTGGGAGGAGTATCGCGCCGTTAATCCCGACGGTTTCGGGTACACGTGGTTCTGCACTACCTACGAGGCCTGGAAGGGGCGGGTCCGACCTTCGATGCGGCAGATTCATCTGGGCGGCGAGAAGGTGTTCGTGGATTTCGCCGGCGACACCATCGACATCGTCGATCCCCTGACCGGGGAAGTGCAGCCGATGAAGCTGTTCGTCGCGGCGATGGGCGCTTCGAACTACACCTACGCCGAGGCCTGCCCGAGCTATGGCGGAATCTGGGTGATGACGGTGTGAGGAAGGCGGCGTATCGAGGCGGGTGACGAGCCTGCCAGAACCTCTCGAGGAGAGCGATACGCCATGACCGAGACTACCAATGTTCTTGCTTTCCGTCAGCCGTCCGCGGTTGATGATCCACTGACCGATATCGTTCGTGCCGGCGCGCGGGACCTGCTTGCCAGGGCGATCGAGATCGAGGTTGGCGCGTTTCTGGCCAGCACGGCCAATCTGACGCTGCCCGACGGTCGAGCGCGCCTGGTCCGACATGGGCACGGTCCGGTGCGCGAGATTGCGACCGGCATCGGTCCGGTGGAGGTCGCTCGTCCCAAGGTCCGCGACCGCGGAGCGAGCGGGCCAGGCGACCGCCTCCGCTTCAGTTCGGCAATCCTGCCGCTATGGGCGCGGCGGACGAAGAGCCTGGATGCCTTGATCCCGGTCCTCTATTTGCGCGGCATCTCGACCGGCGACTTCCAGGAGGCGCTCTCGGCGCTGCTCGGCAAGGATGCGCCGAACCTGTCGCCTTCGGTGATCGCCGGCCTGAAGGCCGATTGGCAGGTCGAGTACGAACGCTGGCAGAGACGCGATCTGTCGGCGCGTCGCTATGTCTACATCTGGGCCGATGGCGTGTACCTGCAGGCCCGCATGGAAGATCACAGCGAATGCATGCTGGTGCTGATTGGCACCACGCCGGAAGGCAAGAAGGAGCTGATCGGCTTCCAGGTCGGCGTGCGCGAGAGCGCGCAGAGCTGGCGCGAACTCCTGATCGACCTGCGGCAACGCGGGTTACGGATTGCCCCGCAACTCGCCATCGGCGACGGCGCCCTCGGCTTCTGGAAGGCACTGGACGAGGCCTTTCCCGGCACGCGGCACCAACGATGCTGGTGCCATAAAGTGAGCAACGTACTCGACAAGGTCGCCAAATCCGTGCAGGGCCCCATGAAGAACGACCTGCGGAACATCTATCTGGCCCCACACCGGGCCGAAGCTGAAACCGCGATCGACGTCTTCGTCGAGAAATACCACGTCAAATACGGACGTGCGGTGGAGTGCCTGATCAAGGATCGCCATGCGCTGCTCGCCTTCTTCGACTTCCCTGCTGAGCACTGGATCCACCTACGCAGCTCGAACCCGATCGAGAGCGTCTTCGCCACGGTGCGCCACCGAACGGTGCGGACCAAGGGATCGCTGTCGCAACAAACTGCGAAGCTGATGGTGTTCAAGCTCATCGACGCCGCATCGAAGACCTGGCGGCGATTGAAGAGCACGAACCAGTTGCCGAAAGTCATCGCCGGTGTAAAGTTCATCGACGGAATCGAAGTCATTCCGAACACTGAAAGCCACGCCGCCTGATCAGGCCGCGTCACCCAAAATCAGCCATAGCTCGGCCTGCCCCAGCGAGAGCTTGGCCGACTGGATCCGGGCCCACGTCAACTTGTTCACGTTTTTGAGCGGAACGCCGACGTTCGTGGTCTGCGACAACCTCAAAGCCGCCGTCAGCAACCCCGACCGCTACGATCCCGGCCTCAATCGCACTTATGCCGAGATGGCGAGCCATTACGGCACCGCCATTCTCGCCGCACGGCCGCGGCGCCCAAAAGACAAGGCGAAGGTCGAGGTCGCGGTGCAAATCGCCCAGCGCTGGATTCTGGCCCGGCTGCGCAATCAGCGCTTCTTTTCCCGGGCCGAGCTCAACGCCGCCATCAAGACACTCGTCGACGAACTCAATGCTCGTCAAATGCGTGGCTTCGGCTCAAGCCGCGCCGAACTGTTTGCCGAACTCGACAAACCCAAGCTAACCCCGCTGCCAGATCAGCCTTATGCCTTCGCACGCTGGAAGCGCTGCCGCCTCGCTCCCGATTATCATGTCGAGGTCGACGGCCATTGGTACTCCGCGCCGTATCGTCTGATTGGCGAGCTGGTCGATGCCCGTATCGACGATCGGACGGTCGAGATCTTCCACAAGGGCCAGCGGATCGCCAGCCATGCCCGCGCGCCCAACCGACGCGGACACACCACCATCGCCGACCACATGCCCAGCGCCCATCGCCGCTACGGCAAATGGACCCCCGCCGCGGTGATCGCCGCCGGCGAGCGGATCGGTCCTTCGACAGCAGCGTTTTTCCAGGCCGCGATCGACGCCCGGCCCCATCCAGAACAAGGCTTTCGAACCTGCCTTGGCATTCTGGCGCTCGTCAAAAGCTACGGCGCCGACTGACCGGAATGGCCAAGGCCTTCGAGGAGCAGCGCCGATCGCCCGATCTCGAAGCCCTGCCGTTCGAAGATCGCATCGGCCTGTTGGTCGACCGCGAAGCCGCCGAACGCGACACCAGGCGGCTCACCACGCGCCTCAAGATCGCCGCACTGCGCCAGACTGCTTGCGTCGAGGACGTCGATCTGCGCACCCCGCGGGGCATCGACCGCGCCGTTTTCGCCAAACTCGTCGAAGGTCGCTGGATCGATCGCCACGAGAATTTGCTCGTCACCGGGGCAACCGGCCTGGGCAAAAGTTGGTTAGCCTGCGCGCTCGGCCACAAGGCCTGCCGCGACAACCGATCAGTCCTCTATCATCGCGTTCCAAGGCTGTTCGAGGCGCTCGCGCTCGCGCGCGGAGACGGACGCTACGCCCGGCTCCTCAAAAGCCTCGGCCGCGCTCAGCTTCTGATTTTGGATGATTGGGGACTATCGGTGCTCACCGCCGCGGAACGCCGCGATCTGCTCGAAATCCTCGAGGACCGACATGGCCGCGCATCCACCATCGTCACAAGTCAGCTCCCCGTGGACACCTGGCATGGAGCCATTGGGGACCCCACGGTCGCCGACGCCATTCTCGATCGCCTCGTCCACAACGCCCACCGCCTCCAGCTCACCGGAGAAAGCATGCGAAAACGCAGCGCCAAAACCATCACCCTTGACGGCAACCAGAACACTGACTCTATCTCCCATCGGCCGTAGCGGGCTGCTCACGATCGTCTGAATTCAGTGCTCACGATCGCGCGAAATCGATGCTCACGATCCGTGAAATCCGCATTGTGAAGTGCGGATTTCGTTGGGTGCACCGCGCAGATGTGCGTGAACCCGAGGAAGTCGAACGTCTTCGGGCGGCGTTGCCCCGGCGCGAGAGGCGCTCGGCCGCGTACCGTCCAAATTTCAGAATCCGGGTCTTCTCCTCATTTAGCGAAAGACCGAACTCCGCTATTCGCTCACGCAGGGCGTCGAGAAGGCGTAGGACCTCTGTTTTATTTCGAAGCCCATAAGACTGCCGCCGGCATAGCTGCCGCTGCTTCTCCACTCGTGGGTCCAGAGGTCGAAGACGTGATGCACATTCATATTTACGAAGAGCGGCGGGAGCACCGCCCGTTGCCGCGTACTTACTCGTGCTACGGGCTTCGATCTGAATTTTCATTGCACGCAAGGAACTCGCAACTGACGGCATTTCTGATTCTAGAGTGGCCAAGTTCAGAAACATGGCGAAGAAGCCCGCGCACTACATCGCACAGGCGAATCGAAAAAGATTCGGGATTAGCGGGATGAAGGAGATCGTCACGTGACAACGCCAGCGGTCAGCCGCTTGCGTATCAAATCAATCGCAAGAGCCGGAGGTCTGACGGAAGATGAGTTCCTGCCCGCCGCCGTGCATTGCCCGTCAGTAGCGGATCCGGCGCTGCAAGGAAGGCGCCGCGCTTTGGCAGGGGAGCGGAGCTGGTCGGCGACGCAGCGCCATTACGCCCGCGCGTCCTCGGCATCGTCCTGGGCGCACACCGTGGCGATGAAGGCGGAGACGAGGCGCCGTGCGCTCTTGCCGGCACGTGCCAGCGCATTGCGCATGAAGTGGACGCGGCAGCGCTAGTGGCGTTGAGAACTTCGCCGACCGTGGCCGTGATCCCTCATGAGTATCGGAGACGACGAGCCCGTAGCCCCGCAGGCCGCGGCGGACGAGCTTGCGCAGGAGCGCGGCCCAGAACGTCTCGGCTTCGGATGGGCCGACGTCAATGCCGAGCGCCTCACGCCGGCCGTCGCTGTTAACTCGACGCGATGGTCACCGCGACCGAGACGATGCGCCCCTGCTGACGCAGCTTCACGTACGTGGCCGATCCACAGATAGGGCCGATCGCCCTAGAGCGGGCGGTTGAGGAAGGCCTTCACGTTGTCGCCGATCTCACTGCACATGCCGCGCCGGTCATGCCTTCGACCACCAGCGCCATCAGCCGGAGGCCGAGTGTGTTCCCTAGTCACGAAGGCAGCATGAGCATCGTCGTTATGCGAGACGATGCCGCTCCGTCGGGGTCGATGGCCGCATCACGCAGGAAGGCAATCATCGGAACATGAGAGGCCCGATCGGGTCCACTGGATTGGTCTCCAGTGGGGGACAGCGGCGAGGCACTGCCAGAGCCGCGGTCCGAGCTGAGGTCGGGAGTCGGACTGGTCCATAGTACCTGTGAAGTCGTCGAAGGAAACGAGACGTATGGAGGGAAGGGGCCAGCCCGAGGGGAGCCCGCGCGAGAAGGCCAGGGTCCGGACACAGAGCCGGGTTGCCTTGCCGCCGAACCTCGATCGGGTGAACGCGGCGGCCAAGCGGGCTGCCCAAACCCGGTTCACGGCCTTGCTGCACCACATCGACGAGGACGCTCTGCTTCGGGCGTTTCGACGACAAAAGCGGCAGGCCAGCGCGGGGGTCGATGGGGTAACGATGGCGAAGTACGAAGAGGGGCTCACGGATAACATCCGCGACCTCTGCGGACGGGTCCACACTGGTCGCTACCGGCCACAGCCGGTGCGGCGAGTCTACATCCCCAAAGCCGATGGCGGTAAGCGGCCTCTCGGTGTGCCGGCGCTCGAGGACAAGATCGTCCAAAGCGCGGTGGCCGAGGTGTTGAGCGCCGTCTATGAGGCCGACTTCCTTGGGTTCTCCTACGGCTTCCGGCCGGGGCGGAATCCTCATATGGCGCTTGATGCCTTGCATACGGCGATCATGAGCCAGCGTGTGAACTGGGTGCTCGATGCCGACATACGCAGCTTCTTCGACTCGGTCGACCACGAGTGGCTGTTGCGGATGGTGGCGCACAGGATCGCCGATCCTCGCATCCTACGGCTCCTCGAGCTGTGGCTGCGGCCCACCAATGGCGTCGTCGTCATGCCCGCGGTCGCGTCGTGACCGTGCGCTATGCGGACGACTTCGTCATGGGCTTCGAGAGCAAGGCAGATGCGCCAGGAAATGCTCTTGGCCCTCAAGGTGCGGCTGGCCAGCTTTGGCCTGATGCTTCATGAGGGCAAGACGCGGCTGATCGAGTTTGGCCGGTTCGCGGCCGTCTCGCGTCAGCGGCGCGGCGAGCGGCGACCAGAGACCTTCGCCTTCCTCGGCTTCACCCACTACTGCGGGCGGACCCGAGATGGCCGGTTCATCGTGAAGCACAAGACGGAAGGGAAACGCCTGACGCGCAAGCTGACGGCGTTGCGCCAGGACGCCTGGCGGCTCATGCACGCGCCACTGGCCACGCAGCACGAGCGGTTCGCCGCCGCACTGCGCGGGCACTACGGCTACTATGGCAGGCCGCACAATTATCCAGCGCTCAACGGCTTCTACCGCGAAGTGCGTCGGATCTGGCTACGTTGTCTGAGACGACGCAGCCAGAAAAGTCGGCGCATGGGCTGGTCGGAGTTCGACACCCTGACGGCACGCTTCCCTCTGCCCGTTCCACGCATCACTCGCACTTGGGCGCAGGCGCGGATATGACGCGGGTTACCCTCGGGAAGAGCCGGGTGCGGGAAATCCGCCCGCCCGGATCTGTGAGGGCGAAAGCCAAATGGCTGAGCTACTCGACCGCGCCTCTCTTGCTCTGCAGAGTGCGGTGCTGCCGAATGCTTACTTGATCGATAGCTGCTTGAGATCATGGTGGCACTGGAAAGGTCGGATTTGCTCACCGCCCGGCATCGTTGAAGCGTGCTTCTAAGATCTCCGGAAGGAGGATCAGACGTGGTTTTAGGTCCGCCTGAGCAGCTGTCCGAGGTGCCGACGAGCCCCTCATTCAGCCAAATTGTGGCTGATGGAAGAGAAGAACGCGGCTTCCCGGTAGGCTCTCTGCCGTGTAGAGCTGACCGTGGATAAAAAAAGCGGTCATTGGGACGTCCCGGCTCGGCAGAAGGCCTAGATTCTGCAATATGTCGATCACGGCGGGCGAAGCCTCTTGGGAGGCGTGCGTCCAGCCGTCGCCCAAGAACTCTCCCAGTTCAGGCACTTGCGGGACTGGCTGATGGCCTGATGCAGGTGCGGCAGACGGCAGAGGAAGGTTCGGCGCCAGCGCCGAGGGAGCGTCCCTACTCCATTCGAACGGAGCCGCCGAATCAAGCCCTGGCGCAAGACCGCCGTAGATATCTGAGGAAGTCCTCAGTGCCGCAGGCCTAGCTTCGCCCGGCAAAGCGGGCCGAGGGTGATGAATGAGCTGAACGTCCTTGGGCCCTTCCGGTCCCAAGATGGCCGTGTAGCGTTCGCCGCCGATCTCAAAGTTCATGATTGGATGTTCCACAACAGGCAAGAAGTCCCACTCGCCTAACTTGGACAGCATCTCGTCGGGGGCCGGCTGGGTGCGATGGGAAAAATTCTTGGGAACGGCGAAAGAAACATCAAACGTATCGCCGACAGCGGGCGACAGCAGATGGACGAGCTGAACATCGTTGAGCCCTCCCGGTCCCAAGACGGCCATATAGCGCTCACCTCGAATGTCGTAGGCCTTTACCCGCTGTGCTGCATCCGGCAAGAGGCCCCAGCGGCGAAGCCTGTGCATCATATTCGGCGCGGCCTGAGTCCCGTGGGAGAAATGTTCGGGAACGCTCAAAGACGCATCAAAGGCTTCGCTGGCTGCTGCGATCGTCTGCTCAAGGGTGGTCTGCGCCGCAGCGCCTTCGTTCATCATCTGTCCAGAGTGGTCTTCAGAGGCGAAATCGGGCTGCCGCAAGCTCGGATGCCAAGCAGGGGCATCGAAAGGCGCTTCTTGAGCAACACTCTGCGCTGGCGAGGGAACGGTTGGACTCATCGTTGGCCAAGGCATCAGCGCATCGAAGGTCGGCGTTGGCAAAAGGTTCTCGCGGTCCGCTGCATCGAAAAGCGCGTCCTGAGGGACACTTTGCACCGGCGAGTGGATGATTGAACTCATCATTGGACCAGGCACCAGTGCATCGAAGGTCAGCGCGCGAAAGAGGTTCTCGCGACCCTCGGCATGGAAAAGCGCGTCCCGAGGGACACGTTGCACCGGCGAGGGAATGGTTGGACTCATCGTTGGCCAAGGTACCGGCGCATTGGAGGTCGCCGCCGACAAAAGGTTCGCACGATCCGCGGCATCGAAAAGCGCCTCCTGATCGACACTTTGCACCGGCGAGTGAACCATTGAACTGACCGTTGGCCCAAGCATGGTCGCCGGCAAGAAGCTCTCGGCTTCTGCAGCATCGAAAAGCACGTCCTGGGCGACACTTTCCGTAGGCGAATGGACGGCCAACCCCACTCCATGCCAGACCTGCGGAGCATTGAACCCCGGCGGCCGTGAGCTGCGCTCATCTGCATCGTCCCCAATCGGCTGCTCATCGGCCGGCATAGCTGAGGGGGTGGACGGCTGGATGACCTGGCGCGAACTGCCTCCTTCTCCGCCTAAATTGGTCTGCAGGGTAATGGCGCGATAGTCCCGAAGGCCATTCAAGGCGGAGATGAGCATCTTGTCCTTCGGGAACAACCTATCCGCGTGTCCGAGCAGTTTATCATCACTGAGGTCGGCAATGGACAAGGGTCGGAGCGCTACCGCCAACTTCCGCAGTCCGCTCGCATAGCTCTCGGCCGTTTTCCTGCCGATCTGTCGACCAAAACCTGCCTCGGCGGCATCCCTGATAAGACCCTCATCTTCCCTGGAAGGACGATAATGTGTTGAGAGGGGGCGAGCGTTGGCGTCGGGCTCGCGGTACCGACTGATCATTAACAATGCTGGCGCGATGACCCTGTCGTTTGGCAGCAGCTTCCTAGCGTTAGCGAGTAAGGCATCGTCATCGAGCCCAGCAATTGATTTGCCGGACTTCTTCAGCCCCTCGGCGAATTTGCGAAGCCGACGATCATAAATTTTGACGGTGGTCTCACTCGGCGGCGGCCCTCCATTGAGAGCAGCGGCCGATGCCGCCTGGATGAGGTGATCGTCTTCCTCAGTGACATCATGAAGCGCCGCGTGCGGATATACAGGGCCCGCCTCTCGCACGCCTGCCAGGTGCTGCTCAAACGCCACATGCTTTTGATCCGGCTGTTCCACGGCGGCATCCGACGCAGCGGACGCCTTATCGGCTGGGTTGATCGTGTTGAATCGGTCCATGTTCAGTCCGCAGGGCTCGCTCTCTCGCTATTTCGCTACTCACGTTTGCTTTCCAAAACCTGACATCGCCAAGCGGAAAGGTAGAATGAAAGGATAAATGATGGCTCGCAATTGCCTTCTCTGCGCCTTGCAGCATCGCTCGTGCGCCTGAGCGCCAGGTGCTGCACAGTAGGTTCCGACAAGCGCTTAAAGCGCCTATCGGAGCGGCTGCACATTCTGTGTTGTTGGTCCCGCTGCGTCCGGCGCTGTCGTGCTTGCTCCATCTTCTCCGTTGCCCTTGTTGCGCGCTGCGAGAGTAGAGTGACTAGCAAGAGGAGCGGCGGCGCGATCGCCATTTACCGTGCTGACAGACCGATTATCAACCAGGTCGAGCGGATCGTTCACCATCACTCCCAGGTTGTTTTTGGTCGAGCAACCAAGAGTCGGTTCGAACGAATTGTCGTCCACTGCTGGTCCTGCGATCAAAAGCGACGGACAGTTCGGAAGATGCGCTTCAAACGTAATCGCCTCGATCCTGACGGCGGAACGGCCCGATAAATTGAGGGGAGAAGCGGACAGCCGGATGTTAGAGGGAACAACCCCCATGGCGCGTGCTTCGTGCGCCACCTGCGCAATGAGCTTATGGGAGCCGCTGACATCCACATGGAGCGCATCCCGCCGGCCACCACTTGCGTCGGCGATAAAATTACGCAGCTGAAGCTTTTCGAGGGCATGGAGGCTCTGCAGAAGCAAGACACGCTTTTTCTGTTCGACCTGGACTCCTTGTTCGGCAGGATTGGGATGGATCGACGCAGTATTTGCGCAGCCCCCCAATATTGCGGCAAGGACAATCGAATGGGACAAATATCGCATGTTCATATGTCGATCCTCATTCGATGATAAAGCCGGCGTTGCCCGTCAGTCCCGGTGCGCTCGCGCGCGGCGCATCGCGGCCTTGAGGCGGCCGTGCCACCGTGTTCGTCAAGATGCGGCCTGCATCTGATGGCGGTGCGATGCGGTTGGTCGGAATACTTATCTGGCTTGGATTTGATCCCGGCCGTACGATGTAAGGTGTAACAACGATAACTAGCTCGGTTTCGCGTTTTTGAAACGATGAAGAGCGAAAAAGCGCACCAAGGATCGGTACGTCGCCGAGCCAGGGAAACTCGCCGATATCAGTGTTGAAGTTGCGCCTGATGAGGCCGCCGATTGCAAAGCTCTGGCCGCTGGCGAGCTCGACCACGGTGCTCGCCCGCCGCGTCGAGAGGGCAGGAACCGCCATACCATTGATCTTGACTTCGCCTTCGGTCGATAGTTCGCTGACTTCGGGCTTCACACGGACAATGATCTGGTTGTTGCTGAGCACTGTCGGGACGAATTCCAAGCTCACGCCGAACTGCCGGAATTGGACCGAAACCTGCCTGTTGTCCTGCATGACTGGGATCGGAAACTCGCCGCCGGCGAGGAAGCTTGCGGCTTCGCCGGACATTGCCGTCAGGTTCGGCTCAGCCAGGATTGAGGCGAGGTGCTCACTGGCGAGAGCGTCGAGAACAGCGCTGAGGTTGATATTGCCGGTGCTAAACCCGATCCCAATCGTGCCGCCGCCGCCAGCCCTGCCGGACCCTCCCGGTTTGCCGGTGGCAAGGAAAGCGCCGTTTGGGCCCGAGGCGGTGAAGTTGATGTTGAGATCCTTGACGGCGGTGCGGGAGACTTCTGCTACGCGCACGCTGAGATTTACCTGCAGTGAGCCGGCGACCTGGATCTTGTTGACGACCGGGGCGCCCGCGCCAACAAATTGCTCAGTGACCTTCCTCGCAGCCTCAACGACATCGGCATTGGGCGCTATACCGCTAAGGATCGCCCCGCGCGGGGTATAGCTGACCTGAATTGGATAGTCGCCGACCTCGGCCTTGAGCGCGGCCCGTAGATCCTCGAGTGGTTGGGTTACCACAATACGCAGCTCGGCAAGAGCCTCGCCGTTTTCGTTGAGGGCGAACAGGCTCGTCCGCCCGGACTTTTTGCCGAACACGAAAATTGTACTGCTCGACGGAGCTTGATAATCGGCAATTGCAGGGTCGGCGACAAAAATGGTCGCCGCCGGTGCGCTCAAATGCACCGTCTTTCCCTGTGACGAGGTAATATTGAGCGTGCCCGTGGTGCTGCCGGGTGCCGCACGTGGCATCTCTCCTTTGCCGTCCCGCTTGGTCTCGGCTGAGGCCGCAAGCGGAAACAGCAAAGCAAATCCGCATAGGAGGTAGCAGAGACGATTGAGAGCGGCAGAGCGTTGTGGGTTGGTGATCGCAGGCGGCTGGGTAGCGCCGGCGGCATTATTAAGGACCTTCAAGCGATTGTTGCCTTTAAGTGACGCTGCTAGGCAGCCGATGCTGTGCCAACGAGTTCAAGAGTGTAACCGACGCCGCGCGCGGTCTTGATTCTGAGCGTCGCACCCGCCTGGTTCAAATGCGCGCGTAAGCGATAAATCCCGACTTCCAGCGCATTGGTCGAAACCTCGTCATCGAACGCGTACAAGCTATCTTCCAGCGAAGCGCGCGGCACAGTGCGGCCGGCGCGATTGAGCAGATGCTCGAGAATGCACACCTCACGCCGAGCAATCCTCAGGATCCGGCCACCCACCGAGACTTGTCTGGCGATCGGATCGAAATGCAGATTCCCGAATGTCACGACCGGCGCCGTCATTTGCGTTGACCTTCGCAAAATGGCCCGCATGCGAGCGATGAGTTCGTCGATCGACACAGGCTTGGGCAGGAAATCATCCGCTCCCGCATTGAAGGTCGCGATCCGGCGGCTGAGATCATTGAGACTGCTCATCATCATTGCCGGCATTGATCGTCCTTCGCGCCGCAACTGCTTCAACCAGTCCAAACTATCCCCATCCGGCAAGACGGACTCCAGCAGTACGAGGTGGTAGTTTGCGCAATCCAGCGCGGCTGACGCCTCATCCAGCGTGGGCGTCACGTCCACCGCGAACCCGCAATTCACGAGCGTTGCCTTCACAGCGCGGCCAAAGTCCGCATGATGATCAACCAGGAGAATTCGCATCCATCGCCTCTCGTCCGTCCTCGGCAAGACTTGAGCGTGTTAGGGTTGACCAAGAGATCCGGCGACTGGATGCTGCCGGTCTGGCATGAATTCGAAAAGCCGTAGACGACCCGCAAGAGCTTGTTGGCAGGCGACCGATGCATGCGCATCCATTGACATCGGATATGTGACGGCTCGCGGCGGGTCGCCTGGGCGGGCGGCGCAGCTCAACATATCCGTTATGTTGGCAAGAGCTCTGCGATGACTTACGGGGTTGAGAGCCCTGGCGGCGCACTGATGCATCTGTGGGCGGCACATAGCAATGCCTGCATGCGCTGCGCGAATGCTAGCGGTAGTGATCGCGCGAGACTGCCCCAGCGAAAGCAAGGCACGGGCGAGATCAGCTGTATTTGTCGTCGAACAGGCTTGCGAAACCGACATTGAATACTTCCCAGTTCGTCTTGATCCGCGGTCAGTCTTGCGAGGCTGTTGGCCGTAGTGCCGTCAAGTCGCGGCATTGCAAGTGTTCCGCGCTAAAGACACTTCGCGCGCTATGTGCCGGCCAATGGGGCGTAAAAGGCCGAGAAGCGACGAAACGATCAACGCGTCCTTCGGGACAGACGTCCTCTCGTTTGCCGGCGTTATCCAAGTAAGATGTCAACCGTTCCAATGCTCGGTCGCTTCCGAGGCGTTCTCCGTCCCAACTGAGCTAGTGCTGCCAATGAAGGACAAATTACGTGCGGCATTGCTGTCGTGCCTTGTCTGAGGCGGCGACGCCGGCTCCATGTCGTCGGATCGGGTGCACGGCTCAGGAACTCTGCCTTTCGTCGGCATAGGCGAAACAAAGACTGCCCGCGTTGTTCTCGCGCGCTGGATCCAGGTCTGCCTGCGAAGACGGCGCTTCGCCCAGCCCTCACAGAGCAGATGAACGATGCAAGCTCTAAAAAGGAGGAGTTGGGTAGTGTGATCAACCGAATCGGCCGAGCATTGAGTTTTTGAGACGTTCGCAATTGTTGGTACCCGTCAGGAAGAGTTCACACGAGCGGACTGTGTCGCGAGACTGTCGGAAATCCTACAATCTGACGCGAGGTGAGATTCAAGTGCAATTGAATGCTCTTTGTCGGGGTGCCTTCAGTTTGGAATCGTTGTGAGGCAACGGCGACACAGTTCGACCATGCCGTCGAACTGCGCGCGGCGGTCCGTCTCGCTGTGTACAAAGCCGTGAGCATTCGTCCGTCCAATTAAACGTCTCGCAGAAGCGCTATTGAGTGCAGAAGAGGCAGGCGCTCTTGGCAAGCGGGGTAAGCCATGACACCAGGAGCGGGGCGATCCGATCCGCCTCATGCGTGTCAATTTAGCGGGGAGACCGTGGCGAGAGGTGGACGTCCACTTGATGAACAGGAAGCAACGTTCGAGGTGAAGACTGTCGATCGCTCGAGCCAAGTTGTTCGGCAAGGGATTGAGGAGAGAATCGATTGCCAGACGTCATCTTGAATGCGGCCTCCTTATATTGCGATCGACTATGAGCCTCTTAGGCGCGCTCCGCAAAATCGATTGTTTTGATGGAACGCATCCAGGTGACGGATCGGCTGTCTTGTAACAGCGCGGCTTATCGCGGGGAGCGAATGCCCGATGCGATCGCGGCCGAAACACCTGTTGCTTGACCGCGCGGCCAATTTCAGACCGAGTACAGAGAGGGACGCAGCGCGTTCAGCGGCGTAACTCCACCAAAGCCGCCAGCCAGCCGTGAGCTCGTATGTCGTTCGAACTCACAATGTCCAAGGCGCCGGGATGCTCCAACGAGCGCGCACAGGAGGAGGATTGTCCGACATCCTCGCGTCGCCGGAAGTGCATCTTGTCGGAGACCCAACCGCTCTGCCGCTCGACCGGCGAGTTGATCGGGCCGCCGGTCGCCGCATAAGCTTAAGCTGTTCTGCGTGTGCGGAGTTGGTACGCCGCTTCAAGGTCTTTCTTTTGGGAGTTTGGGTGCTTGAAAACCAACGAACCAGCCCAACGGTTTGGCCGAGAGACCATCTACTCATTGCTCTCGCGCTTATAGGGATTTTCTTCTCTGCCGGTGCGGTAGCTTTCCAAGTTTCCGCCCAAGAACAGGCGCTCGGTCTCTTTCGTTGGCGTTCTGCCAAGTGAGCACATCAAATCGACGTCCGCATCGATGTTGTCGTAGTCTTCAGCATTCATTCTGAGCGCAATGCTGCTCATCACGTCGTCTGGCGTCCAGACACTGTGCTTCGGAACAGTGTAGGTGTGCAGTGCGTTCGCATTGTTGGCGATCGCCCTCGCCCAATGATCGCGAGAAACGGCGAGTTTCGCCGGATCTTCGACCAACGATACGAAGGGTGATGTTGTTGTCTTGCCGCGCATATGCCAGCCAGCTTGGCGCGCCCGGTCAATAGGATACCGCTCTGGATGATCTCCAATGGAAGAATGATCCCGAGCCGTGTTGCGAACATGCAATATGGCGCTTGTGTTTTCGTCCGTATGCGGCTTGCAGTCACTATTCTGATTCTGAAAACGCCGCAGTGTGACATAAGACGACCTCACGACGTCGTCAAATACGCCGTCTCGGTCAATGCTAGGTGCGCTCGCCGGTGACCAGCGCGCCGCCTGCTGCACGGCAAGGTCGATCTCATTGCGAAGCACTTCAAGATTGGCACCTGTCAGTGTTGCTGCAAGCTGAGCGCGGGCACTGACAAATGATGGGGCTGGGCAGCTACCGGGTTCCGAGGCGGCCTCGCCTGGCGCAGACGAGGACGTGGCAGTCGCGGAATTTGCCGCTAAGCAGAGTGAAGGCGGCGTCGGGTAGGCCGAATCGAGGTCGTCTATATCCAAGTCATTCAGCTGCTGCTCGAAGCTTGCTTGATCTTCGGAATTGTGTGCCGTTGCGCTGCTCTCGGCGCCAAGCTCATCCTGTTGTCCATGGACGCGGCGCGCCTGCTGTACCACGTTGTGAACCTCAAAGGGAGTGTCCACGGCATTTCGTGGATCAACGTTCATATCTCTCTCCCTTCGAAGTGCCGGATGCCAGCCTAGATTGTTGCAGGCGCAGCTTTCGAGAAGCTGACAGACCAGAGAGGGCGCCATTTAGTTTCAGCTCTTGACGGAGTCGAATTGAGTCAGTCAGCATGGCGAACAGCCAGCCGGAAGGAAGTCGCGCGAAGCGTCGGATCAAAATCGGTGCTGCCGTTTGCCTCCTGGCATTGGTGTTCGATTGGGCTGCTATTGGATGCCTGAGATTGTTCGGATCGGCACGCCAGGACGCGCCCACCACTTCATTGTGGACGCGTGATCTAAGGCAGACAGCCCGTGCACAGCAAGATGGACGAGCCGGTGCTTGAGGTGGCGAAAGGCGCGTTCGTAGATCGTCTACTTATGCAGAGGCGAGAACTACATTCTCTCGCTCGAGAGGCCTGTGGCGGACCAGCGCAACCGGTTTGGTTTGCTGTTTCCAAGCGGACGACGCTGGATCAAGCCGGTCTAGTCGACGCGCGGGAAGCTAAGCCACTTCCGCAAACCTAACATACGAGGTTGTGATGTCGGAATAGCCATTACAACGTCTTGCGCGTCGTTGCGACAGGCTGCTTTGTACGAGCGCGCTTGTTGTCTGGAATCAGCCAAACGCATCGCGAGCATCACGACTTGGAGGCCGCAATCGGCGGTACTTATCGAGGGAGAAGAGCATATGAAGGTTACTGGCCGAGGACTAACGATCCTGTTGTCCTTGCTTTCGGCCGCGAGCGCGCCGGCAAGAGCCGACGACCCCTCGCCGAAATACACTGAAGTACTCAGAGCCCTCCAAGCGGGGAAGAATGTGAAGCTCATCCTCGATATGACCCACTGTACCAACGCGGATGGTGGCAAACCTGCGTCGGCGACGCAGGCCGGTCTGGTCATCAATGCCTTCAGGGTGACCAGCCAGAGCGGCATCAGCTTCGCCAATGCTCATCAAACGGTCGACAGCTCCGGACATGCCGTGACCGAGTACATCCGCCATAGCCTTAGCCGCGAAGGCAAGCTGACGGTGCGAGCCTCCAAACTTGTCGTCGGGACCACCGAACTCGCGAATCAAGGCGAATTCATCTGCGAAGTGCCGGATGGCGCAAAGTTCATCTGGTAACGAAGAGCACAGAGCAGACGGGCGCTTCGTAGACTTGATCCTCCATCGTGTGGACAGCTTCGCCGGGCATGATACGGATCTTTTCGATCGTCAGGACTGCCAGACTCTTTCTAGCCGTCTTTTCGTCAGGGAAGGATCAAGTTGCCTGAACTTGTTGCTCAGCTAACTCATGAATGTCGCCGATCTCCATTCGATCTTTGAGGTGGAAGATCGGCGGCTCATGCAGTCGTCGTATGGGGCTGAGCCAATACCTCTCGGTTGAACGTCCAGATGATCTCGCTACGTCCACGCGCTGCCCGCGGCCCTCGTGAGAACATCATATTTAAGCGGATCCAGCCAGGACCGGCGTTGTTGACGCTCCCCCTCGCCGGGCAGACGGACCGGAGGATTATAGCATGAACGCTGTTTTCGACTTTTCCAAGCATCGGAAAAGGCAAATCACCCTTTCCGGAGCCTGCGTCATCAGCCTTTTGCTCCAGACTTTTTGTACGGATTCGATGCGCTGGCCGTCCGAAAGTCGTCCAGATTCCCACCCAGAAATAGTACCTCACGCTCTTCGGTTGGGGTAGCACTCACCCATGCCAGATCGGGTTCATCATTTTCGGTTCCATCCTCGAGAATACTGACGATGTCTTCCGCCGTCCAAGTTGTGACCCTCGGCACCGTGTAGGTGTGCAACTCATTCGCGTTTTCCGCGATGACTTTGGCGCCAAACTCCTTGTCGTCGTCCGGCGAAACGAGCAGTAGTGAGGCGTCCTCGGACAGTGACACAAAAGGCGAAGAATTGGTATCGCCCCTCATGTGCTCTGCCGCTGCGCGGCCCAGATCTAGTCGTTGGCCTCCCCAGATATTCCAGGGAGCTTGCTCGTAACGCAAAGCCGCCATGGAACGCAAATGGGCCATCGCGCTTTGACGGTCCAACACATGTGGCCTGCAGTGGCTGGCGTGGTTTTGAAAGCGCTGCAGCTCCGTGTATGACGATGCCAACACGTCGTCGTAAACGCGGTCACTGTCGACGCGATAGGCTGACGATCCAGTCGCTCTTGGCCATTGTGCTGATCTTTGCGCAGCGAGTTCGATGTCTCTTCTGAGTTCCGCAAGGTTAGCGCAAGTCAACGTTGCGGCAAGCTGACCGCGCGTTCTCACGAACGATGCAGCCGCGCACCGTTCGTTCTCAGGGATAGCTTGCGCTTTCTTGTTGCCGTCCGTTACCGTCGGGTTCGATCCAGCCGCGGGTGAAGCTAATGATGCGAGGATTGGCTGAGCCTCTCCAAGCCGATGCTCAAAGTCTGCTTGCGCCGTCTCTTCCTGTTGTGGATCGAGGTTATGCATCCGAGCCTCGGATGGGTTGACGTTGTCAAATGGGGCCATTCCGGTCTCCTTTTGTCGGCCTTCAATATCGTCATGCAAAAGTTGATCAGATCAGGAGCAGGAACTGAGACGGGCGCAGTTTGTATAAGATGCACCGGTCTGGTTCTCGAACGTCCGGTGTTGAGGCGTGCGGCAGGCCCCTGACCGGCAATCCAGCTCATGCTTCTCGTCCAGATATTTGTGTTCGAGTCGGGCTCCAGTCCGGATAAAGATGCTGTTATGCTAGAAAGCCTAGCTGTCGAACAGCTGACCAGACCCAATTGCTTGAAGAAAGCCCGTGGCCATTGCGTCTGTGCCGGCGAGCCTGTTGTTTATTGCGGAGCAGAGTTTTGGCGAGATGGGCCATTGTCGCTCTCCGCTTCATGGCAGTACCGTATGAAAGGTTATGGGGAAGCAGCCCGGGGGAGGGCCCGCTTACCGTAAGCTTGAGCCGCATGGGGCAGCCTGCCTGGACTAGCTTGCATCGGCTCCCCGTGAAGGACTTTGAAAAGCTCTTCAAGAAGCTGCTGGGGATACTAACGCCGGATCATGCCGCGGCCATCGGGCTCTGACCGGGCCGCGTGGCATGAAGATCCATTGTTGGGAATACTGATGCGATGGATCGCGTCGGCGCGCCGAGCGTTAGTCGCAAAACAAGCCACGGGGGTGCGACTTCGATCGGCCCAACTCGTTCTCCCATAGATGGACCCGTCGGCTCGCGGAGCAGGCCTAGCCGATCGCGAGCTTTGGCTAACCAGGAGGCCGGCGATCCGCAAGTGTCGAATTGCAATTGATCGATTGCGTGCCCGTAAGGACTGCGGCTCTTGCCCTCCTGCAACCGAAGTCGGAATTTTTGCTTTCAAGGTGGCGTAGCGACCATAATGCGGTTTCTGTCAGCGGGACCGTGTTTGTCAGAATCAGAACATTCTGCGCCCATGTGGAAATTACGCTGCCGATTTAGCTCGACAATTCCGACTGATGCGGCTGGCACGGTTGTTGCTGCCGATGAGGTAAGGCCAGGCTGAGTGCAGAGCTAGGTGAACGATCACTGTTCCGCCCGCAAGCCGCGGGTCCATTCCGAACAAGAAGAAAGACCTAGAATGTTGCGCATTCGGGTTAATGGAGAGTGATGTGGAGTGTCGAAGAGCTGGCGAAAAGAAACACACTTTCGGACATATCAGCGCTGCCAAACAACGGATCAGGGTTGGTGGGTGTGGTAGACAATTGCACCGATTGGCAGTGGACACGCATGACAAGAATTCGGCTGACGTGGTCAAGCGTCGGCCGCCGCGGACAGCGACATGATAAGAGTCTCGTCGACACGTCGTGTCACCAAATCCCCGGCGAGTTCGCCACAAAGCCCGCAGCCTGCGTCCATGCCAAGCACAAAGAGGTCCTCGTAATCCTGGCAGTACGGAACTCTCGACATGTCGCAAAGGATCGGCGCTGATAGCGAGTGCACCGTGAATGAAGGGGCAGAGCACTACTCAGATCCGAAAGACAAGCTTTCATCAGATGGCGAGTTCGTTCGGTACTGGAGCCGGGCTGCCGACCGGCTGCTGGCGGTTGCTGCTGTTAGGAGGCGAACCGAGGAGGCAATCAGAAGGACCGGGATTGGCTTGCAGCTATCCTCCGAGAACCTTAGCGGTCATGACCTATCAGATTTCCCGCTGCGACGCTGTACCCTCAATCGCGCGCAGCTCTACGGAACAAAGTTGGATCGAGCAGATCTTTCTGAGGCGAACCTTATCTGTCCGGGGCTAGAGCGGGCAAGTTTCATGGGGGCCAAGCTCGATTTTGCCTATATGCATGCGATGGCAGCGCAGGTCTGCAACTTCGATGATGCCAGTCTGCGCAATGTAATCGATGCAACCGGCAGCCTTTTTCACGGTTGCAGCATGAAAAGAACACGCTTTGACAACGCGATGCTCAGCGGGCTCCTCGTTTACCAGTGCGACGCGAGTGATGCTGTATTCGACGGCGCGGAATTACAGGGCTCAACCATCAATGAATGCTTCCTCCCTTCAGCGTCCTTCCGCTTCGCAAAGCTGAGCCAGGTCACGATCACGAAGGCGCATCTGGCGGATTGCTCGTTCTTTCAGTCGAAGGGAGACTGTTTATCGATCGTGCGTCCCATCTCGATCGATGGTCTCGTCTTAGAGGGCGCTCATCTTCCGTATCTGAGACTCTCAAAGGTGAGCGGGCGGATTCGGGCGAGAGCCCTGAGCGCCCCATTCGCTGATCTTCACCTATCAAATCTTGCGGGAGCGGAGCTGGAACAGGCAGACTTGACCGAGGCGCGGCTTCTGTCCGTAGGCCTGTCCGACGCGAACCTCGTGGGTGCCGTGCTTACCGGTGCATCTATTCACTCCTGTCAGCTGAATGGGGCGGATCTATCTAGCGCATCAGGTGAAAGCATTTCGATAACAGAGAGCACAATGCGAGCGGCCAAATTCACCGGTTTTCGCGGCCGCTGCGCCTTTGTGCGCGACTGCGATCTGGAGCATGCGGACCTATCCCAAGCTTACCTCTACAGGTCGATGATCACCGGTGATCCGCCGCAATCAATGGCATTGAATCACGCAAATTTCGAGGGATCAAATCTCGTTCAGGCATATCTCGCCGCGGATATGACCGAAAGTAACCTGGAGGCAACGCGAGCCGCATACGTTCGCATGAACCAATCGTCCCTGCGCGATGCGAACCTGAGTGGGATATCGCCGTTCCAGGCCAGTTTCGTAAAGGTGGACTTTTCGGGCGCTAAGATAACCACTTTCGAGCCACCATTTTTCGCCGACCGTTGTCGGGGACTGCAGGTCGCTCTGGAGGGGCGGCAGCCGCGCGAACCATCAAGCTATCTGGCTGAATTCTCATCGGTGATCAGACGGGGTCGAGAAGGGTCAACCTGACTGCTTCGGAGCTGCAAGAACAGTGCGCGCGAGCTTTGGACAGTTCGTGCGGTGGTCGAGGTGTGAGAGGGCGTAAAACCTCTTTGGTGCTCGTTGGCGTGCGCGGCCCACGAGACGCTGGGCGGCGCGCCTTCCGAGATCCGAACGCGCCACTATTTTGGCGTTCAAAAAGCGGAGTAAGAAGATGCATCTGACAGGTCTTTCCGCAGGCAAGGCGTTCATCCGGGAGGTCGCGAGAACAGGTCAGACGATTGGAACGGTCCACACTCTCGGCGCCCTGCATCTTGGGCATGCAGAGCTGATTAGAAGAGCGGCATTGGAGAATGATGTCGCGATCGTCACAGTGTACCCGAACAAGATCCAGCTTAGACCAGGTGGGAGCTACGATTTCAATTTGGACGATGATATTGGACTTGCCCTACGTTCAGGAGCAACTGCCGTGATTTCGTCGAGCGACACCGAAATGTTCCCGGTCGGCTATCGAACGTATGTATCGCAAGGTGACTGTGATTTGCGTTTAGGGGGGCCTGAAACTTATTTGAAGGAAGCCGTTACTGGAGCAATCCGCTGGATCTGCTATTCGAGGCCAACTCGCAGTTACTTCGGCCTGAAAGATATAGGTCAGGCGATCCTGGTAAAGCGCGCCGTCGCAGACCTGCTTCTCGATTGCGAGATAAGGTTTGTGCCGACCGTGAGATACAAGAACGGAGTGCCCATTTCGTCGCGCTTGAGGCGATTTAACCGTTCCGAGCTTGATGAGCTGTCCTGTCTCTTCACGGCACTCAACCGTTCAAGAGAAGAGATCGCCCGAGGAGCGTCAAGCGTGAAGGATCTGGTCGCGTCGGCGACATCTCGGATAGAGTTTCGACAGTTTAGACTCGAGTTTGTTCGGATTGTCGACGCTGATAATTTCAAAGATTTAGAGCAGGTCAAGCTCCCATTCTTAATTATTGGGGCTGCAATGGCTCATGGCCTCACGGTTTCCGATAGCATCTATGTTCCAGATCAGGATACGCTCCTAAATGGTGCTCAGGATATCTGGATCGATTTGCCTAAGCAGTCGTAGCGAGTCGATTACTCATAGATCTTCGCCCGAAAAAGTAGACGGGGTTAGGTGGCTCTTAGCTCCATGTCGATTGGGGCGATATATGCGAGCGGAATGAAGCCAAGTTCGGTTGTAGGAGCCCTCAATGAAGGCGAAGTTTCGCGCTGGGCTCGCGCGGTAGCGCTCAGATAGCGATCGGGCAGCGCGATGACGTTCGTCGGCGGCCTCTGTTAGGGCGGCGCAGGACGGTGTCACTGGGAAGAACAGGACCTAGCCGCGGCAGCCGGACCAGCTCCTTCGCCGTCAGGGCAACGACAGCCACTATGTTGACGCCGATGCCGTTCCCGGAAACGGCGAGGCCAGCGGTGGTGACAGCTCTCAGCGATCCATTGAGTAGATGGAGCCGGAAAGTCAATGCGATCCTTACTGCCCGACATGGTAGGGCTGGCTAGCCGCACTTTGAGATAGTCTGTTCGGGTAGCTTGTCACAGCCAAACGCCACGACAGCTCAAACCGGTGAATCGTAAGTTTGGATCCGTAAGCTCTCGCGAACAAAATCTGCGGAGATGTTATGAACAGGCGATTGGAAATCCATAGAGCGGATGATGGATATATTATCCCGCTCAGCGAGCTGGATGTAAGCGAGGGCAAGCGCTTTCAAGACGACAGCATATGGGGTTGCTTCGAGCGGTTGCGAAGAGAAGATCCCGTTCACTACTGTCAAAATAGCGCTCATGGTCCATATTGGTCAATAACGAAATACCGGGATATCGTAGCGGTCGACACAAACCACCACGCGTTTTCGTCACAGCAAGGTGTCACCATTGTCGAGGTGCCTGATAAGCACTGGACCCCAAGTTTCATCAAGATGGGGCCTCCCCAGCACGCCGAGCAGCGCAACACGGTGAGTCCGATCGTCGGGCCGGAAAGCCTGACGAGGCTCGAAACCTTGATCCGCTCTCGGGTCCGGATGATTCTCGATGGCTTGCCGCGTAATGAAGTCTTCAATTGGGTAACCAAGGTCTCCATAGAGTTGACGACGCAAACGCTCGCCACGCTGTTCGACTTCCCATTTGAGGATCGGCGACTCCTGACCTATTGGTCGGACGCAGCTGTTACAACTCCTAAAGCAGGCTATGCCATCGACAGCTGGGACAAGCGAAGCACCATCTTGTCGGAGTGCCTGGACTATTTCACACGGCTTTGGAACGAGCGCATCAATGCCGAGCCACGCCTCGACCTGATTTCCTTGATGGCGCATTCACCCGTCACACGCCATATGGAGCCAACTGAGTTTCTTGGGAACCTCATTCTACTGATCGTAGGCGGCAATGATACCACGCGCAACTCGATTACCGGCGGCCTCCTGTTCATGAGCCAGTACCCCTCCGAACTGCGGAAACTAACTGACAATCCCAAGTTGATCTCGAGCGCCGTGTCTGAGATCATTCGATACCAGACGCCGATCGCACATATGCGCCGCACTGCTGCTATAGACAGCATCGTTGGGGGAAAACCGATCAGGACAGGCGACAAGGTCGTCATGTGGTACATCTCCGGCAATAGAGACGAAGAGGTCATTGAGAACGCCAACAGTTTCGTGATCGACCGCAAGAATGTGCGGCAACACCTCTCGTTCGGATTCGGAATCCATCGCTGTCTTGGCCGACACCTTGCGGAACTGCAGTTGAGAGTCCTCTGGGAAGAGATTTTGGATGGGGGATTGAAGATCAAGGTCGTCGGCGAACCCGAGCGAATTGCATCTAACTTCGTGCACGGCTATTCCGCTCTCCCCGTGCGGATTGAAGCTTAGGCCATGATCGGGACAGTCTCGACCGCCGGTGTGCGGTGGGTGTGGATTGATGTGAACTATCTTGGCTTCTTCAAACTGCGCAGATGAATGGATAGAAGCGAAGGTTCTGTCGGCAGCTATTTATAACCGGGCAGACGTTGAATCGCCCGTGAAGAACGATACGTGAGGCGAATGCTTGGTGCACGCGACTGTCATTTTTCTATAGCTGTCAGTTTTCTATAAGGGGGCGTCTGGCCTGTTCGCGTCTCAGCTGATGACACCGGAACTGACGCGGTTACTCCAGCAGCATGGAAGCTGCGATAGAAGTCGAACACAAGGCCGCATCTTCTTCCTTGCGCATCCGGATGAATGCTCTTGGTCAGCTAGTCGTCAGCCAGTCGGCCTATCCAGACAGGCTGCGCACCCTCAATTATCCGGAGATGAAGCATGAAAGGCATTGGCCGAGCTGGTCCATCAGAGCTTGAGGCCGCGGGAGCCGAAAGCATTAGGGAATCGAGCCGTTCGAGCCCGGAGTCTGGTCTCTTCCCTGGGGAACGCGATCAGTCCTTCGATGCCGTCGTAGGGCGGATACGGTCTGAGCCTGATGTGAGAGCGGCGACGCTTGCGAACCCGCCGCCAACTTCGGACGTAGCGGCGCCAACGAGGGAGGAGATAAAGGCAGCAAAGCGAGAATTGAGCAGCCTGCTTGAGGAACTTGAAGCTTGCCGCCGAGCGGCCGGGCATGCCCGGAACTTGCCGGAGAGACAAGATCTGATGGATCAGGTCGTCAAAGCAGGCGCAACAGTTCTGGCGTACTACGCCAGTCTGCCACCCGATTTGGCGCGCCGAATTCTGCCAAACGATCGGGCTCGCCGGCTCCGCGATGACACTGTGAGGGAGGCTGACGAATGTAATGAAGTGGCGACCCAGATTATCTACGAGCTGGAGGAGAGCAGAAAGAAAGCACAAGGCGTGCTCGACAGCCTCAAAGACATCGCCTCGCCTGCACAGCTGAGCCGCCTGTTTACAAGCGTTGCGAACCACTATGCAGCATGCATGGAGTTGTGGGGAAAGAAGGTGCTGCGCTGTGAGCGGATGCAGTCAGTCTGTGCCGCTACCGCCCACCTTCCAGGCAGCACGCCCGCCATGCGCACGGCCGAAGATGCCGCACTAAGGCATCATACGGGCTGGGCGCTCTTTACGAAGTGCATGTATCTGCAATCGCGGATCGCTCTCGTGGAGCTTTTAGTCAACTCGCAAGCGAGCACGTTGGAACCAGACGTGCGCGACGCCCTCATGGATGAGAGCGGGAGGGTGCGCCTGCTCGGGGCCTTCATCGGAGATGTTTTTCCGGCGTTCGTCTCGACGGCCCAAGCCGTTCTGTACAGCGATGGAGCGGCGCTCGAAGCGGAGCATCGCGCCGTTCTGGAAGGAGTCATGGAACGACTTTCGGAATTTGCATCGGGGCTGAGCGGCATGCTTGACAGCCTGAGGGGGACTGCAACGGAAACTGACCTTCCGTTGCCGTTGCTGGACCAGATCGTGGAAGCTGCGTGGGTGACGGCGAACGAAGTCATGCGGCTGCTGGCATTGCAGCCAAAGACGCAAGCCACGATTGAACCGCCGGCTTGGGCTGCGCTTCCGGATAATATTGGCCCAGCGGGCGGAGGCAGTCCGGCGCGCAGAACGGGCAAAGCAAGGCCCGCAGCAGCCGCAGGAGAGGGGAGTTCGACGGCCAGCCCCGCCACGCCGCAACTCGCTAGGCCCGATGCGGCGACGGCCCCGGCGGGCAAGGTCATCGTGCTCTCGGATCTCGGTACAAAGAAACTCGCCACTCCGGAGCAGGCACGCGCGTCATCCGCTGCGGCCGATAACCTCCAGATGTGGATGGCTCCGCCATCCAGGAAAGCACTGCCGGGATTACTTGAGCGATTGGACCAGCTGCTGCAGTTCGATCTGCCGGCTCAGCAAAGCGCCGCCTCGCAAGCTCGCCACATGAAGCCCGAGGACGCCGAACACGTGTTGGATGTCGTCATCAAGCGCATGCAGACGCAGTCCTCCGAGATTGAGGCCTGTGTAGCCGCGCTGGAGGAGCCTCGCCGGCGAGGCCTGCTCACGCCTGCGCAAGTGCCTGAAGTGCACGAAAAAATAGTCCGGCTGACAAGGATGTGGTCCGAGGTTCAGGGACAGGCAAGCTCATTGAACGCGCGAAAGGCAGCAATCACAAGCGATTGCACGAAGACCTATGCGTTTCCATCGCAAGAATACCTAGAACAGTTGCGGGAAGCGGGAGAACTGGCGTCAGTGGATCCACCGCACGCCTTGAAGGGAGAGCCGGGGACGCTATTCGAAATCAAGCTGCAGCCCAGGGCGCTGCGCAGCGGTGCGATGCCAAGGCCGATGTGGGTGCACATCCATACCAAGCGCCCGGTAAATGCCTGGCAATTGGCAACGCTGGGCGATCGCGAATTCGCCGCTTGCCACGTCAAGTCCGACGAACAGCGCGGCTACAATCGGCACTGGCAGAGCGCTCGAGCCGCCGAGGGGCACGACAATGTCGTGATCCATCGCGGCAGGCTCACTCCTGTGTTCTGCAAGTCCTTGTTAAGCACCGCCGCTGGCCAGCCGTGGCAGCCCCTCCCCGATCCGGAGCACGCTTCAGCGCAGATGGCTCGACTGGGGATCCGGTGAGGTATCGTCTTGCGGCGGTGAGCCATCCGGTGACAGCGCTCATGCCTCCATCGGCTTGGCGGACTGCCTGAGCAGCGCCGAGCCCCATCAAGCTCTATCTTACAAAAGCATGGAGCCTGGAGAGAACACTCCTTTCGGGAGGGTTATCAGCCCGCAGTCCGGGGGATCGCCAATCGGCGCGCAAGCAAGCTTGCCATTGCGGGGTGTGGCGAACATCGGCGCTCGGATGAGAATGTAGGCCGCTGAGTGTTGCAAGACGGAAAACTTTGTAAAAGAAGGGACTTGAGCTGACAGCGAGTGCTTTGTCGCGGCAGGTGTCCGACAAAGGTTTCATGTGCGACCCCACGCAGCCGGCAACAATTTTTCTCTCGACAGAGCACTTGCGTCACGCAAAGTTTGCATCGGCGTCTTGCCGTAGCACCAGCGCCCCTGATGTGGGCGCACCTCATTGTAGGCAGCGATCCACTCATCGAGATCGCTCTGCAAGGCAGTGATGCTCGGATAGATCTTCTTGCGGAACACGACGCGATAGAACTCCTCGAGCACGGTGCGGTGGAAGCGCTCGACAATGCCGTTGGTCTGTGGGCTCCTCGTCTTGGTGCGGGTGTGATCGATGTCTTCGACGGCGAGGTAGAGCTCATATTCGTGATGCTCCGGATTGCCGCAATACTCGGTGCCGCGGTCGGTCAGGATCCGGTTTAGCGGGATGCCCCGCGCATCGAAAAACGGCACCACGCGATCATTCAACAGTTCGGCCGCCGTGATCGGCGTCTTGCGATCATACAGCTTGGCGAACGCCACCTTACTGTAGGTGTCAATGAAGGTCTGCTGATAGATCCGCCCGACCCCCTTCATGTTGCCGACATAGAAGGTGTCCTGCGCACCGCAATAGCCGGGGCACTCGCTCTCGAACTCGCCGTGCGCCTCCTTCTCGGACTTGGCCCTTTCCAACGCAACGAGCTGGGCCTCGGTCAGCACCAGGCCGTCCTGGGCCATCTTGGCCTCCAGCGCCGTCAGCCGCTTCTTGACGTTGGCGAGGTCGTGACGCAGCCACACCGCCCGCACGCCGAACGGGGAGATCGACAGGCCGCGGCTCCTGAGCTCATTGCTGACCCGCACCTGACCCCAGGCCGGCTGGTCGATCCCCAGCTCAACGACGGCTGCCTCGACCTCCGGCGCGACACGGTTCTTCAGGACCGGTTTCTTGCGGCTGATCTCAATCAGCGCCAGCTCGCCGCCCTTGTCGTACAGTTCCTTGAACCGGTAGAAGCTGTCGCGGCTATAGCCCATCATCCGGCAAGCCTGGCTGACGTTGCCGAGCTGCTTGGCCAATTCCAGCATGCCGACATTCGCGCGAATGACTTCTGTTCCTGGGTCATGGTAACGTCTCCCTGTGAGACGCCGCGGGCTGCGCGGGAGCGCCCTTTGGGTGAGCGCTCCTGCTCGCCCGCAGCTCCATTCCCTGCCAGTTCAAACCTTGCCGTCAGATTAAGTCGAAACTTCTACAGACCATGACATATTCCATGTCCGGCTCGTCTGAGACCGCATCAAACATGCGCTTCCAGACGCCCGCCTTCGCCCAGTCGCGAAAGCGCGTGTACGCAGTTATCCAGTTGCCGAAGGCGCGCGGAAGATCGCGCCACGGACTGCCCGTGCGGGCAATCCACAGCGCGGCTTCGACAAACAGCTTGCCGCTCCGGCCGGGATCGCCCGGCTTGCCAAGACACAGCGGCTCCATCTTCGCCCATTGGGCGTCAGTCAAAACGAATCGGTCCATCCCAAGCTTGAATCACAACCAAGCCAGGATGAGAATCCTAATAAAAAGCCCAATTCTAACAATCTGCCAAAGTAGTGTTAGGGCGCGGATTCATTAAGGCGCAGCCATAGCCTGACTGACGCGAGTTGAACGAAGGCAAGGTAGTTGTCCTGACATCTGCTCCATTTTTTGATCTTCGCATCCAATGCCGGCGAGCCCGGGTGGATGGTCTCGTTGCTCGATGAGTTGGCCCGACACTTCTCGAGACGCCTACGAAGAAAACGGCCAACGAAACCCTCCTCACCCAGGCAACCCGGAAAGATCCCGAGCCATTCTGATGGCGAGGACACAACGACGCTGGCGCCTGCCATAGGCAATCCGCTCCTCCCGCCCGGGCGGGAGTCGAAAACTCCGGCTGGAAGCCGGGGTTTTCTTTTGTGCTATTATAGGCACCAGCTCTCGTAAACCGCCGCCAGTACAGTGCACCTCACGGCTTGAGCCGAATTGGCTTGGGCTTCGCTCCGTCCAAGGCTCGATCGTAAGCCGCAGGTGTCGGTTGGTCTGCGCTCTGCTCCACCTCAAATGGATTGGTAGAGATCTCACGTCACATGAAGTCTCCATCCGAGTCGGGCTCTGATGAAGGTTCATCATCGCTCGACGCTTTGGAGAGATACATCGAAGAATTGGTTGCGCGCTGCCATTCACCATCCCTATATCTCCACTGTTTGGACTGGGTGGGATCAAGTACCATATCATCGGGATCCACATGAACGAAGCCCAGTTGTTCTGCACGGGCTCTCGCTTCGTCATTGGCAGGACGCCAGTTCACTAGCGGCCGTTCGCCGTCTCGCCCTAGTTGGTGCTCGAGCAGAATATCGCCGGCGTTACCGACGAGCGGATGTGCAACCTGAAAATCCACGATTGATGTGACATCAGTCCGTCCGGGAAACAGTTCTCACCACCGCTGGCTGGTGAAACCAGTCGCCATAGGAAATCCGGCTTCCGTTCTTTGGAGGCCGACGCTCGTATTTCCTAGTTGATAGCTGTAGCCGTTGTTGCACCTTTACTCGCGTCGGATCATCCCCGAAACGACCCGTGATCGCACCTACCAGGCTTGGTGGGACGGCAAGGGTAATGGGCTGCTGCGGGCAGAACTGCTTGTGGTTGTCGCGTCTGCAATTGCCTGAGAAGAGCTTGGAGCCTGACGAGCTTGCAATGCGTTATGCCGAGAAGACCCCGTCCAATGCCAGGAAATGCCTGACGCACGTGCGAGGAAGAAGCAGCAGCACCGGGCGCGCCGAGGAAACCATGCACGAACTTCAGCCGCAGCTAAGAAAAGCGATTGGGCATGGCGGGCGACACCAAATCGGAACGGTGGGCGAGATCGAGCGGAAACCAGCACACCCATGGCATTCCCCATCCTTCATTCAAAGCTCCTGCATTCTTGAAGAAGCCAGCAATCCTGAGAGTGCGACGAATCTGTACGATATCGATCAATCGGAGAGCCTGCAGCGAAGTCCGTCCAAGATTTCACGGACGTCTCCTATGGTCACGTCTCCGCGCCTGGCCGTCGTTCGAGTCGGCGCGCATCATGTGCACATGCACAAACCTCCTAACAATGCTAGCCCGTCCTATTCGTGAGAGTGCGGCTTTGGGGCCCGATTGATGCGGCCGAACATCTTGTCTGACGAGGCGCACAGGATTGCCTTCGGCTTTTCACCGCCTGACGACCCGTACTTTGCAACGCGCTTGAGGTATAGGTTGGGCGAACGGGGGGCGGACGCCCCGCCGGTCAAGGACCGAGCGGCAGCAGCGCACCTGGCAAGCAGCGGATCAGGTCGGCTTCCGGACAGGCCGCGGCGAACGCAAGGCGAATGCGGCTCGTGGTCTCGACCACACGGGCAGCGATTTTCAAGAGCCGAAGACGCAGCGTCGCGAACTCGGCAGCGGCCAATTCCCGGACTTTGGGAATGGCCTCGCGCACGGTCAGCATCAGCCAATAAGCGGCCGTATGGAGCACGAGACGGACCTGGTTGGCGAGCGCCGAACGGCAGCTGGTGCGGTCGGAGGCGAGCTGTGACTTATGCAGCTTGTCAGATTCTCGGCTTGGCCGCGCGCGCAATACAGGCTGTCGTAGATCCACTCGGCCGAGCCGACATCGAGGCTGGTGACGACGAAACGGATGTCGAGGCCGAGCATCGCCGCCTCAATACGGGCGACAGTGCGCCGTTCGCGATCCCAGGACTTTGCCTTGTGGCGGGTCTCGGTATAGCCACGCAGAACCGGCAGGTTCTCGATGGCGCGTCGGGTGCGGATGTCGTCGGCGACCTCGTCGACTTTTCTGGCGAGAGGCTTGGTGCCGGACAGACCGAAGATGTAGTCGATGCCGTTGGTCTCGCACCACGCCATTGCCTCCGGCCGGGCATAGTGCCCGTCGCCACGGAACGTAATTTGCGTGTTGTGCCATCGCGTGCGGATATGCCGTACCAGGCGGCGCAGATGGGCACGCACCTCGACGCCGCCCGGCGTCTTGCCGGGCCGCAGCACGACGGCCACGGGCCGGCTCTTATCCGTGTCGTAGACGTGGATCGACCGCCATCGAAGGCAGCTGTGACTTTCTTGGCGTGAACGGCTGGAAACGAGGATGGCAGAATCGTATCATCGGTCATGGCGGGCGTGGTTTAAGGTGATGGGGTGGCTTCGCAACCGAATCCTACGCCGCATCAGCGCTTTACACCACGCTCGCCAGCCCTCAGGCGCACTCTTACGAATAAGACGGGCTAGCGCTCCATCTCGCCCATAAGAATTTCATCTGAGACGTATCGTGGATTGGAAATGACAGTCCGCATTTCCGCATTCTTGCCCTCGTCCGCAAACCGGAATCCCTTCTTGTAGAAAAATGCTGAAGCTCCTTCATCTTGAGAGAGAAGGGATAGCTTGGAAAGGCCCGCGGACTGCCTAGTATGATCGGCGACTTCAATCATAGCCGTCCCGACCCCTTTGTACCTCGACCGGCCGAGATTTTCTATGCTGAGAATTCGCAAACTGTTGCGCCCCGGCGCCACGGTCATCGCTCCCACCTTATTGCGTTCATTGGCATCAGTAAACAAAGAAACACTTTGGGCGTTGCCAATATTGCTACTTACTCTGTGTAGGCGGACTGACACACCTGTCCTCTTGTCAAAAGCGGAAGACGCTGGTCCAGCAGCTAAAGCGGCCGTAAAAGCAGCACCATCTGCGCCAGAAGTGCCGGCCAGCGCATCGCGCTGCTGGTCCACACTTTGCCCGTCGGAGGGCCAGTTGTTGTAATTGGTTCTCATCACAACGAGCTACTATTTGGACGAGCTGACAGAAAGCTGACAAAGCCGACGCATGAGCCGGTCCTTTACGAATAAGACGGGCTAGCGTAATGATACTCATCGTAGGATGGAACATGCGACATATTGTTAACTCGATCGTCCATGACGACCACACTCCTATGCCGGTTGCATTGTGTTTCAGGTCGTTAGACCTGACTCCGCAGATAAGCAGCTTAGCTGTCCGTAAGCTGACGCCGAGAAATTAACGGAAAACTAGGTGTTTGGCCCCGGCATTTCTGCAGCGGATTGAGTTTGAATCGTTCCGGCTGGGAAGTTCAATCCTGAATCCAAACAGACCCTAGTCGGGTGCTCCGAGAAATGCATCGACGGAGGTGCGACGAGCATCCGATCATAAGTAGGTCTACAGGTTCCGAGCGGGTAGACGGAGCGATGCGGTGATGGCCGAACTTATCCATTCGGTCGATAGATCTGATCAAGAAAATCAATTTTACCGATTGTAGCGTCGTCATATAGACCGTCACCACGGCTGGGGCTAACCTAGGGAAGCGATCTCCCAATGAAGAAGTCAGTTTTGGTGACGGCGAGCGCCCTCGCACTTGCGACCGCGGCGGTACCTCCATTTGCTGCAGAAGTTGCCGCGCAACCGCTCACCTCCAGCGTGCAGGTAGCCGATACATCGTATCCTCAGTGCGCCGATGACCCATTGAATGGTATCTGCGATCTGTTTTTTTGCTTGACCGATCCCGCGTGCGTGCTGCACTGACGACGGAAAACAATCAAGCAGAGAATGAGGATCGAGCCTCGTGCGGCCGCTGCTCCGTCAGCGGCCGCATCCTTATGCCGTTCGTTTACGCTGGCGGATGGTGCGAGCCGCGCCTTCTTGTTCTCTAAAGATGATCAGAGTCATTGCTCACTCCAGCCGGCGGGTGACGGCAGCCCGATCGCTCAACTGCAGCATCGGCGAACGTTGGGTAAACGGAGAAAGCCGTTTCAGACCGCGACGCTGCCGTTACGGCCGGAACTCCTTCACGATGTCAAGCTGCGCCAGTTTTCAGGATAGATTGCTGTTCGGGCTAGCCCCATACCGTGCTCCTGCTCGATGTTCGCATTTCGGACGTCACAGATGTCATCCTTACCTGTTCGGCTAAGCTACTAGGGCGGCGATCGTGCCGTTACAGATGTTCGTCTATGGTTTCGCTCGAAATTGAGTGGCGCCGTCTCCGGCATCATCACCATGGCAAAGAGCCCGGCCGCGCTCGCGAAAAGCATGTACCAGGCGGGCGCGAGTGCGCTCCCGGTCAAGTAGATCAGCCATGTGACGACCAGTTGAGCTGTGCCTCCGAAAATGCCTATGGCAAAAGCGTAAGTCGTCCCGAAGGCGCCACCACGAATGTTCCTGGGCAAACTCTCGGCCATGCTTACGTAGAAGGCGCTATACGGAACCGTTCCGATAAGGGTGAGCGTGCCGAGGCCTCCTAAAAGTGCGAAGGCGCTGCGGCTCTCTGCAATCCACAAGAATACCGGATAGATCATCAGCAACGCAGCTGCCTGCGGCCATATCATGATGCGCCGGCGGCCTGCGCGGTCGGCGAGCAGGCCGCCCAACAGCGCCGCAGCAATGCCTGCCATATTGCTGATGAGCGTGGCGCCGAAGGCGAGAGGCGCGGATACGTGGAGGGTGTTCAAGGCGTAGGTGGTCATATATCCCGTAACGTAAGTAGTGATCGTGCAGCTGGCCAAGATGACGAATCCCAAGCTCATGATGCGGCGAGCGGCGGGCGATCGCCTTACAGGCCGGGTGACCAGAACCGGCGCCTCCGGGCGGAGAAACGTTTCGGGTAGGACGCTCCGCAGCCAAAGTCCGAACGGCAAAGTAACGGCGCCGAGCAACAGCGCGATCCGCCATCCGTATGCATTGAGCGCCTCACTTGTCATGGTGAGCGAGAGTATTTCTCCAACCAACGCTCCAGCCGTCGCAGCGACCTGTTGGCTCGCGGGCTGAAAGGAGACAGCAAGACCGCGGGCTTTGGCTGGTGCCGCTTCCATCAAGTAGGCTGTCGTTGGACCGACTTCGCCTCCGAGAGCAAAGCCCTGCAGCAAGCGTGCGAAGATGGCTAGCAACGGAGCGGCAAATCCTATTGTCTCGTACGATGGCGTAATGGCCAATAATAGGACCGCGACGCTCATCATAGCAAAGCTGGCGGTCATGGCAGGCCGGCGGCCAACCCGATCCGAATAGGAGCCGAGCACGATGGACCCGATTGGCCTGGTCACAAAACCCGCGCCGAAGGTTCCGAGTGACAGCATGAGGCTGGCGAACTGGTCGGTTGCCGGGAAGAACGCCTGACCGATCTGTATTGCGAAAAAGCTATAGGTGCCGAAGTCGTAGAATTCGAGCATATTGCCGATGGTGGCGCCCAACACCGCCCGGCGCGTTAAGCCTTCGTCTGCCGGACTGGGGACCGGCTCCAGCCTCTCTCGAGTTAATTGCCTCGCCATCCTCAACCTGATCTGGAGCGCGAACCCTGGCCCGAACATTTCCACCAGACACCGGTCGCGCAAAGTTGCAGTCCGCTTGCCCGAACTCGTCCTTCACGGCCATTGCGCCTGTCCACATGTAGCCTGAAGCGCGTCGCTACAAACCTCACGGTAACGTCTGCAATAAGAATGCCTGCCTTTCTGGGCCGATTTGACTTCTGGTCTGATCCCAGGCCTGGCCGGTAAGAGGTAAGCGGAGCTTTTCTCCCATTTGATTGACTGGTTTCGCTTCGGCTTTCGCTCTGCGATCCTTGGCTTGTCAGAGAGCCGAGAGGAGACTGAAGGCGATGGAACAATCGGGGGAGGAAGCCGAAGCTGATGGCTTTGTGGGGAAGCTTACGCGCCGGACGCGTTCTGGATGCCGGTTATGGTCTGCGGAGATCAAGGGGCGCGCTGTTTTCGAGAGCATGAAGCCCGACGCCCGGGTATGTGATGTCGCACGGCGTTATGGTGTGAAGGCCCAGCAGTTGACGACGTGGCGCAGATTGGCGCGTGCTGGCCGGCTCGCATTGGTCACGGACGACGCGGCGGATTTCGTGTCGATCGAGCTGAGCGATCCAGTGGCGTCAGGCAAGAGCGAGGGCCCGTCGAGATTACGATTGGCAAGGTTTCGGTCCGCCTGGATGCGGACGTGTCGGCGGTGCGGATCGCGGAGATCGTGACTGCGATCGAGCGCGGCGCATGATCATTCCGGCGCAGGGACTGCGGATTGTGCTTGCTGTGCGTCCTGTTGACTTCCGGTGCGGGCACGACGCGCTGGCCGGTCTTGTGCAAAACACGCTTGGGCTCGATCCGCATTCGGGCCTGATCGTGGTTTTTCGTTCGAAGCGCGCCGACCGGCTGAAGATTTTGCTATGGGACGGCACGGGCCTCGTTTTGGTCTACAAGCGCCTTGGCCGCGATGGTCGTTTCGAGTGGCCGCAGATCAGCGACGGCGTCATGCATCTGACGCGCGTGCAGTTCGAAGCGCTGTTTGAAGGGCTGAACTGGAAGCTGCTGAGCGCATCCTCGAGGGCTTCGACGGCATCCTTCAGGTCGACGGATACCAGGGCTATCATCGGCTCGCACGGCCCAAGCGCAAAGGCGGCGTGCCGCTGCGGCTGGCCGCATGTTGGTCCCACTCAAGGCGCAAGATCATCGCAGCGACTCCGAAAGCCGGCTCACCCATCGCCGAAGCCGTTCTCGCGCGCATCGCCGCACTCTATGCGATCGAGAAGGAGATCCGTGGCGCCGACGCCCCGGCTCGGCAAACGACCCGTAACGAGCGATCACGGCCGCTCGTCGCTGAACTCGAGAGGTTTCTGCGCGAGCAAGCCGCTCGCCTGTCGCCGGGCAGCGAGATGGGCAAGGCGATCGCCTATCTCCTGAACCATTGGGATGGCCTCACCTTGTTTCTCGACGATGGTTGCGTTGAGATGGACACCAATCCCGTCGAAAATCAAATCAGGCCGCTGACTCTGACGCGTAAAAATAGTTTATTTGCTGGTCACGACGAAGGTGGTCGTTCATGGGCGCGCATAGCTTCGCTCATCGCCACCTGCAAAATCAACAGCGTGGAGCCCTACGTCTGGATGAAAGCGACGCTCAAAGCGATCGCAACCGGTCACCCGCAGTCCCGGATCGACGAGCTCCTGCCCTGGTCGTTCGGCCGCACCTCGTAATTCTCCGTCGTTGCCGCCTCCATACCCCCCGCCAGCGATTTGCAAACACGTTGATCAACAGACTGCAATCCCCACGCCAAACCTTTGCGAGTGGGACGCGAACGTCGCTTACGGTAAGAGAAATATGAGAACCTGGTGCAGTTGTCGGGCGCCGCAGACATTACGTTGCTGTGGCGGGTTTGCGACAAGACTGGCTGGCGCCGAACATGATCGACGAGGACGCGAGCCACCTCAGCGTCACGCGTTGCGTCCGCTCCTTAAACAGCCAGTCGGGGCTGCGTCATCGCCTAGACGATGCTGCCAATCAACGCGCCCGAGGCGGTCTCTTGCGCGCGAGCAAGATCACCATTCACCAGTGCTCCACTTTCCGTCGCGGCCGGATCGCCAGCGGACGGGCAAACCGCTTTCCCCCGAGCCGCTTGGGTCTGGCGACCATCAGGACCGAGGCCGTCATGCGTTCCGCGCCGCTCGCTTGCATCTTGGCTATCGCCCGAGCGAGCGCGTCGTCCAGGACGTGAGAAGGCCCAGCTGTTCGGCCGCAACACCGACGAATGCCGATCTCAAGTCGTTAGGTGAGCGCGAGCTTCAGAGTCGCCCATCTTGGTCAACCATGTGGAGAGCTGCTAAGGCTAATCGATAGCGCCACACGCAGAAGCTAGCGTTTGTGTGCCCGGGCGGGCAAGCAAGAAACGGCTACGCTTCTTCGCCAGCGGACGCTTAGAGGAAGACGGCCATTTCAGCGGCGGCTTCGCCAACAATTACAACGATTTGTCTTAATCAGGACACGAGTGAATCCTCTTTTCCAACAACAAGGCGCGAGCGCCATCTGCATGACGCGTAGCATCAATAGCAGCCGGATAAAGTTGGCGGATCGTATTGCCTCATCTGACGATGAAAATCTCAGCTTGGCCGATGTAGCTCCGGCTGACGGCCTGTCCGACGTTGCATCATGGCGCGCAGGATCGGACGCACTGGGGACATCGCGGAGTGCGCATTAAACGCAGCGGCAGCCGCAGTCCCGAGATCATCGGCCAGCGCCGCACCTTTAGCCGTGCGCGGGATGATCGTCTGGGCTGCTTTGCGTCTGAGCGATTTCTTTCTTCATTTAATCAGGTGAACAGATCGCTCCGCTCTTGCCGGACTCTCAGATCGCGCTCTCGTCTGTTCTCGCGTTGGCCCGGCTATCGCGGTCATTCTGCTTATCGGACCAAGCATAGGCTCAAGTGCAGGCCAGAACAACTGGTCGCGGACAGAGATCGAAATGCACATGTTCGGTATGGGACTGGGGCTGGCTGCGGTCAGCGTCGCCTGACCTCCTAACGAGCTTTCCGTCAGATGAAACGATGCAGGACGCAGAGCTGCGCGCCGACCGCGAGTTGAGGTGGAATGAGTTCAGGATCGGAGATGATCGCATCAGACGTGGTAGATGCAGCCGCGAGTTTGTCTTTCTTCTTCGACCTTTGTCAGCTTCTCGAAAGCCAGCCTCTCTAACACTCGAACTTGGCCTCTTGATGACGAAGCTGCCCATGCCGGAATTCGTGACGAACTTCAGCTCATTCCCTCTGGGAGATATTCTAGAGGCCTTTGGTCTCTTAACAAAAAGGAGGGCTTTATGGCTCCAAGCCCGATCGATAATGCCCGTTCACCAGAATCACCGACAGCGCACGTCTGGACACAGGAAGATCATGATTTGTTCAGCGAGATCATGAATGAAGCTGGACCATCATCGTCTGCCGCACCTGAGGAAGCGGTAGATGTCTCCTTCGCCGCTCCCCAGAGATTTTTACACGGTTCGCAAATCGCCCCTGACTCGATGGTCGATAGGCTGTTCCACCGGGGTCTCTTGCCGGACTCGGACCAGCCGACAATGACCTATGAAATCCAGGGTCACCGCTACACGGCCGGTTTGGATGAGTGTAATCGCGTTCTTCTTGTTCATAACCCTGCGGAAGACCAAGTGCTTGGGGCCGGCCGGGCGGGGGTACCGGACTTCGGAGCCTTCTTCGCGGAGAACCGACGCTATGGAAGGCCGCTACCACAGCAATGGGCCACACCTGCCCTCATAGACAAGCTGCGCGAAGAAGGTTTCATGCCGACCGCCAATAGCCCCACGACCATCCATCTTAACGGACGGGCCTACAAAGCCGAACTAGCCGAAGGAGGATTCGTTAAGCTTACGCGGGTATGAGACCAACTTGACGGTGAGCCGATCGCGCTGGGTCTGAGTCGTGCGGTCACTTTGGTTGTCCTTACCTGGATAGACGGTTCATCGCTTAGCAGTGGATTGTTCGAGCCGCCAGCGGGTACGCATCATCGGGCCCGCTGGCAGCGCTCGAGATGCACGGTCATCCTGGCCATTCGTCTGCGTGGTGCCGACCTGTCATCCGGCCGGCAATATTGTCGCCGTGTTGCTTCACTCGAGGATGTTGCTGGCGCTTGACCGATACAGCTCCGGCTGTGGGCCAGTCCGAGGTTGCACCATTGCGCGCGGGATCGGAAGAACCGGGGTGCGTCGCGGAGTGCCCAAGGCACGCCGCCGCGCCCCGGTCCCGGGATCACCGGCCAGCGCCGCACTGTTAGCCGTGCGCGGGATGATCGTCTTCTCGGCTGCTTTGCGTCTGAGGGATCCCCGTGAGCGCTGCACGACGGTGTGCCGCGGCCGAACTGCTCGGGGCGGTGCTTCGCGAGGTGACCGAGAATTACCAGGGCAAACGGGGCTCGGCCGCAAGCCAGCGCTCGATGTCGGCTGGGTTCGGCAAATTGGGCAGAAACCGGTGCCCGTTGAGCACTTGCTTGGAAACGGCGGAGGCCCTGCAAGTGCGAGGCTGGATTGTCTTGGCGGACGCGAAGGTATTCTCAAGGAGGTGGCAGCAAAGATCGCCTAGCCGCAAGGACCGTCGCAAGTGGCGCAGTCGCTTTGCGTAGCAGTGGGATTGCGTGAGCGTATTTGTCGAGGAAATCGTGTCAATTTAACACTACCAAATCTGGGCGTTCTGCAAGCAGTAGCTCCACCGTAGAGTCACGCAAGATCGCATGCACATAGGCGTGTGCAACCAGCCTCAAAAACCGGAAAAGAACGTCATGGCGAACATCAATCTCAGCTCCCAATCTATTGCAGGTGCACGCGCCGGACAGCGAGCCGCCACCGCCCGGAAAGTCATTGAATGGCGAGCGCCGGCCCCGAGACGCCGAGGCTTCCACATGATCCACGGAATGAAGCCCATGGCGCGGATGCTCGCAGCAATTAGGCGCGGGCTAGCCTTGTCCGATCTTGACCGGTGCTGCGCAATCTGGTGGCTCTATCGTCTCCATTTCGGGTTCACCGGCGACGTGATGTTGGGGCTCGCCGCGGTCAGGATTGCCCAGGAGAGATCCCGCTGCGGAATTTAGGAATCGTGGGGGCGCGCCTTCCATACGGGCTCGGCGCCCTGCCGCCGGTTACGTGTTTGGCTGGCGAGGAAAAGTGGCCGAATGCCGATTGCCTTTAGTCTCCCCCAGCCAATTGGGCCGCATTCACTTCTAGCGCCGAGGATCTGCCCGTGGGGGTGGCACCAAAGTGCAGGCAAATACGATGAGCAGATTGCAAAAACTGAACTTGCGCTCGCCCTTCACACGATCAGTAAGCTGAATTTGATGTCGGATGATGCTGCTCATGAAGGTCCCAGCAGGGGCAGACGACCGGGCCATAGCGGGGAGTGTAGGAATCAGGACGGTCTGGAATCCTTGGTCACGTCTGGTGATCGGGGGCAAGGACGCGCGGCTCGCATTCCATCTGGTGATCTTCTGCTGTTACATGAAAGGAAATGACCCGCGTGAGTTCGCGTGGCGATGCAAGGGCGGGTAGCTCGCCAAGCAATACTGCCCGAGTCGTTGCGCTGGATGGATCCTCGCGCAGAACCTCACCGACGCTGTGTACCCACGGCTTGAATTCCTCTGTGAGCGGCTCGTCCGTTGCAGACCGCCAGCCGTTCAACTCTCCCCTCGGTGAATAAGCCGTTGATCTTTCGCCAGGCACTTTGCGCCCGCCTCCGGCCGCCGCGCGATGAGACAACGGCCGCGGCTTCCCGGTCGGTCGGCGCCTTCGCAATGGTACGCGGAATCGGCTTTGGAGCGAATTCCGGGTCAACGGATCGAGCTCTTATCACCAGAAACGAGCTCCGGTTCGCGAGCGGAGTTGCGCTCGCCTTGTCCATGCGGGCGGTTTGCAATCGAAGCAAGCCGGTGTACAGGCGTGATCGCGACATAGTCCTCGGCGGCGAATGGGCGCCGAGGACTGGGGCCATCAGCGAACTTCAGAACGGCCCCTAAGCATCTGCAGTTTGGAGCCTCGTAACAGTGAAGCCCTTAGTTGAGCTTGTAAGACGCCTGGAAGAACGTACCCCACCGTTCCATGCTGTAGTTCGCAAATCCTAGCGAGCCGCAGCCGTTTCCGCAGTCCGCGGAGTCCGCTTCCTTTTTCGTCCACATGGCCCAATAGCGGCCTCCAACGCCTAGGCTGATATTGTTGGTGACAAAGTAGGACAGAAGGCCTTCAACCTGGACGCCGCCGCCACCATTGCCGTGTTGCTCACTAAAGGTGGTCTTTTTGCGCAAGAGATGATTATCGCGGCCCTTGAAGTCGGTCCAGGGCAGGTAAGCGATGTCCGCATTCAGGCGCCAGCGCTCGGTCAGCATAGTTTCGGCGCTCAAGCCGATTCGAGGCGCATTCCATTGAGTATCTTGGCTGCCAACGATCCTATCGTCGCTCGGCTTGATACGACAAAAGTCCTGCGGATTTGTGAGCGGAACGCAACCCCTCGAGTCTGAGCTCTGGCTGTAATAGGCCCAGCCTATAAATCCGCCGATCTTGTAGTTCGTACTGCGCAGGACATCGTAACCGGCGTCGGCCGTGTAATATGCAAATCGCCCGTTTGACTCACCTGAACGAGTATTTAGGTAGGGGTATCCCTCGTGGGGCAGCCAATCTTCATCGTTCGATTTCCCTTTGTTGAAGAACCCGATACCAAGGCTACTCTTCAAGAACACTCCCCAGGGACTGTCGACACGGCCGAATACCTCCCCCGAAAGTCCGTCCAGTGCATGATAAGTGAGCCTGGAAATCAGTATGCTGGGGTCTTCAGGCCAGCCATACGGGACTGCGCTTTGATCCCACTGGAATCTTCCCCGGCTCAGCCAGAGCCGCGAGCCCCCTTCGAACGACCAACCGGACGTGTAGGGAATGGGTGGTACGCTGCCGGCTGATCTCGCATGCAGCGGCGAATCGGACTTTGGTGCGGCTTCTGGGTCCGCACCAAAGTGGTAGTTCAGACCAATTTTCCCAATGTGATAGTTGCTGGACAGGCTGGTCGTGCTCGCCGGCAAAATCGTAGACGGAGATAACTTCGCGGTCGAAGCGGTCGCGACGCTCGGCCCGCCAAAATGCAGATAGTCATACTCGACGTTCACCGACCATGAAGGCGTAAGGGCTTGCTCCACACCGAGCCCGATGACGCCACCAACTTGGCCATAGTCGAAATGGGTTTTCTCCTGTGGCAGGTCGCCCCCTTCAAAGTTGTTGACGATGTCGCCTCGATTATTTTGCCAGGCTGCACCTGCCTTGAGATAGGCAAGCGTTTGCCCGAGCGAGCCGAAGGCGTAACCGATGCGACCGGTCCCGGTCGCAAAGAGGTTCGGAGCTGCGTTGCAGTTTGCGCTTACAATCAAGTCTGAGGCTGCGAGGCAGGTGTTTGAGCCGCTCGCGACAGCTGCGCTGGCATCCAGTTCGAGGCCGTACACCCAACTATTGTTCTGCCAATTGTAGCCGATTTGGCCACCTGCGACGAAGGAGGGAATATCGACGACGTCGCCGTAGATCGGTGGGCCGAACGGATTGGTGAAAGAGGTTCGACCGTACCCGCCGCCTACATGCCCGCCAATGTAGCCTCCGGACCAGTTCCACACCGACGGTGGCAGGGCTTCTCGCCCGAGGTTCGCCATAGATGTACCCGTTGTGGCGATCGCCATGGTCGCAGCCCCCAAAAAGAGAACTCTTGATCGCATAAAGATTGCCCTGAACTTTCCCGAGTTGTAGTCGCGCTCGCTAAGTATCGCCGCACGGCAAATCGTCGGAGCACCAGGCCCCCAATAACGAGCCGGGGCCGCTCCGAAGATCACCGCACGACGATTGGTGATGACGTCCTCAACGTAGCAAGCCGCGTGCCGGAGCAATTCCTTTGTTCTGCAGGAGCTTACTAAGAGCGTGCCGCGTCAACTTCCCTACATTGGGTGGAAGGCGGACGAACGAGTGTCGAGGTTCGCTGCATTGCGGAGCTAGCGTCCAAGGCACGTGCATGTGCCGGAACTTTGTGGTCTGCCCGGTGAGCACAAGCTGGTTCAGCTTGGATGAGCCGTGAGATTTCAAGCCTAGTGTTCTTTTCACTCCGCGAGCTGCCTGATGGCAACCAGCCGGCCGTTGCAAGTTCAGCTCGTACTAGGGTCTGTACCTAAATAGCGCCACGTGATTCTCTTGCCTACGTGTTGATTCGGGGGCGAGAGAATGCGCGCTGGTTTGTTTTGGCTGAACGACAGGCAATGGGCGCGTATCGAACCGCATCTGCCGAGGGGACTGACGGGGCCGGATCGGGACGACGACCGACGCATCGTCAGCGGCATCATTCACATGCTGCAATCGGGTGCACGATGGCGTGATTGTCCACGTGAATACGGCCCTTACACGACGATCTACAATCGCTTCAATCGCTGGGCCAAGCGAGGACGATGGTGCGCAATCTTCGAAGCGCTGGCCAAGCCTGGCGAAGACGGCGTCGTACTGTCGCTCGACTCGACCTCGATTAAAGCTCACCGGTGTGGCTCCGGCGGAAAAGGGGGGAGCACAATCAAGCAATCGGCCGCTCGCGCGGAGGCCGCACGACAAAAATCCATGCGCTGAGCGATCCGCTCTGCCGGCCGGTCGTCCTGCATCTGACTCCAGGCCAGGATGCCGATATCGCTGCGGCTCCCGATGTCCTGGCGCTCGCGCCACCCATGAGCGTGCTCCTCGCCGACAAAGGGTATGATGGCGACAAGCTTCGCGGCGCAATCATTCGTCGTGGCGCCAAGCCCGTAATCCCCAATAAATCTAACCGTGTCGTCATCCATCGCTTCAACAAACGCGCCTACAAAGGACGAAATGTCATCGAACGCTGCTTTGGCAGGCTCAAGGACTTCCGGCGCATCGCCACGCGATATGACAAGCTCGCCCGTAATTTTTTGGCCGCTGTTCATCTCGCCGCTCTCGTCGCATATTGGCTCAATTGAGTCTGGACCCTAGTTTTTGGGAGCGTGAGTACGCCAGGAAGCTAGGAGTCGTGCTCGGACCGCTTTAGGATCGACGCGCCCATTGTCTTGCGGCTTTCGTCCCTCGCGGCATCCTTGAGCGCGTAATGATAGTTGATCGGCAAGATCGGATGGACCTCGGCCGACGAAATCGATCACACGATAGTCGCTGATCTCTTATCTAAACAGGTCCTGATATGGCAGTATGTAGGATCGTGACCAGATGGGACGGATGCTCTCTGCATTGCGCGAAGCTAAATCGGAGGCGCAAAGATCGAGCCGCGATAAGCCCTCATCAAGTGCGTTTGTAACAGCACATCTGCTACTCTGACATCAAGCGGCACAATCGGCCTATCCTAAAGGTAATATCAGGATCGGTGCCCGGGCCATCTCAGGAAATATCGAGGATCAAGACTCAAAAGTCAGTGCGAGAACGGGCACATCCGCGGAGATCCGGCGTTGGGTAAGCTCTAGAGATGCAATGAAGTCCGCCTCGAGGAGATACCTCATCGAAAGCGCTCCCGCGACGGTGCGCCAAGGAGCTCTGCGCGCCAAGGGATGTCTGTCGAACAAGGCTCCGCTCGCAAATCTTCTTGCTCGGTAAGGCAGCTAGAAAATTGGCCGAGTCGGTCGATGGCCACAACGAGTTGCCGAAAGTCTTGCCGGCGTAATTCGCCAACGGATCAAGTCGTCAGACCGCGAACTTGAATCCACCGTCGCCTAGCCCGTTGGGGCATCAAGATTCATGGATGGTTCTTCATTCCACGATACGTCACACCGTGGATCGAAAAATAAGTAATTGCAGGTCAGTTCTTCACCGGGTTGTACGTCACGGGCTGTGAAAACTCGGCGGTCGTCTTGGTATGTGTTTGGGCGGCTGCTGTGGTTCATGAAGCGGGCATTGTCAGCATTGTACTCGATAACACCATCGTAAGCCTTGTAGTCTCTTGGATAGGCATGCTTATCAAGTAGCGCTTGGAATGTTGGAGCTAGGGCTTCGTATTGTTCAGGCGTCACCGTGATGTCAACGATTGGGTTGTGAATCCAGATCAACGAACCTTTGGGCAAACGAGTCGCGGAGAAAAGTCCAATACCGCCAAACCTGTCTGGCTTCAAAATTGTGTCGACGATCAGCATTGAAGAAGTCTCCCGGAGTTACTACCCAGCAAACTAACTGACGTGAGCTGCGAAATCTGCTGCACGAATTGGTAGGCTCGTTTATCCGCGCCTCCATCACAATTTATGTCTTCTCCAGGCGTATTGGGCCGCCTGCTGCGGATCGCCTCCAGCGACAAGGCCGTGAGCTGGGAGGGCTGCAAGTCAGTCGCATTCCGAGCAAAGATCCGTGTCGATTATAGCGGCGAGCTCGTGTCGCACGATCATGACCTGTTACCAGCGCGACGGCGCGCTCGATGCTCTCGCGGCCCGGCAAGCCGCCGACAAGCCCTTCATCGCAGCTTCAAGAGCCGCCCGCGGGTGAATGCGTCAGTGCGTGCCCAGGCAACTGTGGATGTGGAGCAGATATTGCAGGCAAAGTGCGCGGGAGGCCGGCACTCGACTGCCGATTTCGCTGCACAACCGCCTCGAGGCAATCAACGTGATCACGCCGTAGTTAGCAAGAAAACGGAGGTAGAAGTTCGGCCCAACGAGGAGTTGCTAAGCGATGATGCTGGCAAGTCATCGACGCGAGCAGCGGACATCTGTGCTGCCCAGAACCGCGCCAACCTCGCAGGAGCAGCCGGAGCAAGCTATGGTCCAATAACAAGTCCAATTCCGGAACTATCTGGACGGGCTCCATGCGTTTGAGATGTCCCTCGGCGTCTACATTCGTGGGTGATGGATGAGCCGAAGGTCATCGGAGCCTCCGGGTCCGAAAAGGGCGGTGTAGCGCTCACCATGAATGTCGTATTGTTTTGTCGGATGCGCTTCGTCCGGCAGAAGGCCCCACTGGCCGAGTTTCGCCCGCATCGTGTCCGGCGCGGGTTGGGTGCCGTGCAAAAAAGTCTCGGGAACGGAGAATGATGCAGCGTAAATCTCGCGGGCCGCGGGGTACGTCCTCTGAGCCCTGGAGGACGCCGGAGCGGCTTGCTCAATCGACCGTCCAAAAAGCGATCGGGCGGTTCGATCCGTTGGCTGCAGGCTGGGCGGCAGAACGTTTTCCGGTCGAGATCCGAATTGAATGGTTGAGCCTGGCGGATTGAGTGGGGTGCTTCGCCTCATCGCCCCCGCAGGCACGAACAGCGCCGTGTAACGGTCATTGTGAACGATAAAACTGGTAGGTCGGCTGTCCTGGCTCGGCGGGACGTTGCTGCGCTCGTGCGCAGCGGACGCGTGCTGGTCGCCGTGCTGCGCGTTGAACGGACCAACGGCCGCTTCTGAGTCCAGGGCTTGGTGATGACCCTCGTTTGGTTCGAGAGATGACGATGGGCGAGCGTTATCCACCATGGCCCACAGCAGATCCTGATCGTAGACTTCCTCAGGAAGGACGAACCGGCTGCTGGCCAGAAGCGGTGCGCCGGCGTCTTCAATTAACTCGCGACCGGTTGAATTGCCGGGCTCGGTGCGCTGGCGCGCAGTGGCATTTTCTTCCGCCAGGCTTAGTGTCCTCTGCCTCTTCGTAGGTTGGCCGGTGTAATCCTCATCCACAACGACTTCGTGACCTGAGCTGGAAGCGACCGAGGCTAGCTCGTTTGCAGCCGGCCGGTAGGCGCCGCTCCAGCTGAAGTAACGAACGGCTTCTTCGGGATCCGGTGCCAGACCACCCGGGGCTGGCCGGTTGAGAGACGATGCTAGGATCGCTTCGCGTATCGGCTCTTGCCACGGATCCTGATCGTGACCTTGCGCAGTCAGTTCCTCCGGCCCACCCTGCGGCGCGCGATGCTGCGCAGCGGCGTCCTCGCGTCTGGTGACTGCGTGTTCGGGATGAGGACGGTCCGTGCTCTGGTGCTCAAGTCCCAATGCCTGGGCCAGTCTAAGGCCTTCTTCAGACAGATGAGGGTAGTAGGGATCATGAAAAACGGGATTCTCTGCGATTGTCGAGGTATCAAGCTGGGGCACTTCATCCAAGTAAGGCTCAAACTCCGCTTGCTGCTGTTGCGGTGCCGCGGCGTGGTCACGGTCGAGTGGGTTGATGCGGTTAAAAGGGTCCATGTCGACTCTCCGGTGGTTTGAGTCGGCTCGCAATGCCGATCCAATCGTGTCACTGTCTCACTCTATTAGGATCAGCTGTCGACAAGCTGACGTGCTTAGAGACTAACCGGAGTGCGATCTCAGCTCAGTCATTTCGCCGCAATCGCGACTGGTGACGAAGCCGAGCAGGCGGCATCGTTTTTGCCTGTTTGGGACGGGCTCAAATACTGTCGGCACTCTGACGCCGCGATGATCTCGGCAACTGATTGTGGCTCTTCGGTCATCCCAACGTCTCACGCTTGCTCAGCTTGCACAATCTAATACGGTTGGTGGCCGACAACGGTTCCTGGCTCGCATGTTCGTGTGCCGTACCGCGGCGGATGCTCTCGCTCGGATTGTGGTTCTCTGCTGGTGCTCGGCCGGCAAGACACAGAAAGCCAATAGGCTTTATATCGGCGATCCTTGTCCGGTAATCGCGGCCACGCACATATTTGGTGCGCTCGCAGTAAAGATGTCGAGTGCATGCTCCGCGACCGCGCCGGCTGGGCGCCGTTGAGACCCTCCATGGCCTTCTTCTTGCCGCTCAGAACCAGCTCGGGCTCTCTTTGATCGCCGGCGGACTTGTGCTGCGGCGCACGTATTTGCCCCGCGATCGATTGTTCAGGCCCCAAAAATCGCTAATAGCAAAAGATTCGCCGCATCCTTTCCAGCAGGGCCGATCGTGCCTCCTGAAATCGCGAGTCAACATACGGCCCGGCTAAGCAGGGGATCAAAGCTCCTGGTCGCCGCGCTCGGCTGGCAAAATCAAGTACGTGAAGCGGATCCAACCGGCGAGAGTCGCGCGCCCGGTCCTCACCTTGGGCCCGGCCGCCTCGATTGCGCCGATAGCTTTTGCGGTGTTGCGCGGCCATCCTTGGCCGCTTCATCTCGCCGGCGTCTCTGGAACGATTCCGTCGCGGCACCGGGCGAGCAGAACACGCGCTCTGTTGCGCAGAATTTGTAGCACGCATGATCAACCGCAGGCGGCTGAGCGAAGGGCAGGATGTTGATAGTCTCATTCTGGCCATATCGCCTCGTCGAGAAGTTCTCGCAAATTCACCATCCGCGTTGCTCCGCTGCTTCCCTAAGCGCGTCATCAGCCAGATTCCTGCATAGCTCCCGCTTTGTTCGTATTCACCGGTCCCGTTCAAGACCTCGATGTGCAGAGCCCGACAGCACATTGCAATTGAATCGATCTGAGATCGCAAAGAGATGATTGTCTGAACCAAGCGCGCGAGTCCTGGCATGTCGATTGCTGGGAAGTGCTTGCTACACCATGCACTGAACTAGACGCAAAGGCCGAGTCAGATCCAACTTGCCGTCGAAACCAATTCTCTAGCTTAGAAGCGGCGCTGCTAACTGCCGCTCCGCCCAACGGAGCCAAGTCATGCTGAGCGACACATCCAAATTCTTCGCCTCCATTCGCATCAACAAGCAGGAAGCGCAGGAGGAGCGCCGGACCGCGGTGCGATGCGAATGGCCTGATTGCCAGAACAAGGCAACCCATCCCGCGCCAAAGGGCCGCCACAATGCGCGCGAATATTGGCACTTCTGCATCGAGCATGCTCGCGAATACAATCAGTCCTACAATTTCTTCTCCGGGATGGACGCCGAAGCGATCGCGCGCTACCAGAATGACGCGCTGACGGGCCATCGTCCAACTTGGAAAATCGGCGAGCCCATCAGCGCCCGCAAGATGACCGGCAGCCCGGCCCATTCCGAGGACGACTGCGATGCTTTTTGCATGCTCGCTGAGCTGAAGGGACGCGCCCGCGCGGAGGCCAGGCCTGAGACGCGCAAGCTTTTCAATGCCAAGCGGAAAGCGTTGCAGGTGATGGGCCTGAATGTCGATGCGACGCTCGGAGATATCAAGGCGAGGTACAGGGCGATGGTCAAGAGGCACCACCCCGATGCCAATGGCGGCGACCGCTCTACGGAGCAGCGCCTGGTCGAGATCATCAAGGCCTACCATTACCTGAAGACCGTGGTGCGGGAGAGCTAACCCGGACACGACTTGAACGGCTTCACCTCACCCGCCATTCCATAGCCCTTCATCGTGTGAAGGCTGCACCCGAGCTGGCGTGTAACCCGCTTCAGACCCTAGGCCCGAGAGGCGCAACATTTCCGCCACGCCACAAGGAGTTCTATCAACCTGCTCCCGGACCGATCAACAACGAGCCTTTGTTTCTTTCCTCGTTCATTCGCTCTCTCCTCGGGTTTGCAAGGAGGGGGCAAGTCTTCACGACGCCGATGGGAAGTTCGCAAAGGCGAGCCACAGCGAAAGTTCGAAAGTGCCGTCCTCGACTGCTCGAAAAGCAGAGCCACACTAAACTGCTGCTCCGCTGCCCGCAGGAAGGTTGGTACTGGACTTGCCTCGCGCGTTAAGATGGCACTCAGGGAGTGCCATTCGCGCCCCGTCAATGCAGGTGAGACGGCAGGCCTTTTAATCACGCTCTTGATCTATATCAAATTCTGTGTCGCGCATGAGACGTTGTCGCATGTTCGACGTATGTCACATCCGCTCAACCAGAGGAGACCATCTTTCTGCGAGTGCCCCTATTATGGGGGCAAGTTCTCCGATCGGCGAGTGGTGCGAGAATTGCTGTGCGCATCGGTGGTTCTTGGAAAGTCCTGAGGATCGCATGCACGCTGTCGTCCTCGTCAAGCAGCCATTTGTTGATGTCCGCGGGTGGTGGCCCAAAATGCGCAAGCACCTGAGGGCGCTGGACCCGTCCGGGTGTGGTGTGCCGAGCTGCGAACAGTTCCATGCCGACCTCGCTCCTTTGCGGTGGCGCTCGAGATGCCGGCATGTTCTTACGAGAAGTGCTGACCGTGTCCGCCGCAATCGTTGCATGATTTGCCAGCCGTTCTTTCGAGAGACTGGGGCACTGGCACCTCGGAGAGCAGCCCGACCGGTCAGCAGCGAACAAAGTCAGCTTCGCTTTGGCTCGACCTGCCAGCGTGCGTCAAGTCGCTCCGATTATCTTCTCGGAGCGTGCTGGGACCGTGTGAAACAGTTCTGGGCCGGCGCTTTCCTTTCGCGCGCGAGCTTTCAGCTGCAAGAAGCAAAGCCAACATCTGTGTAAGCAAACGGAAATAGAAAATGGATGACCAGTCGCACGGCAAAATGCCACTCGCTTCAAGCAGACGGGAAAGCCGCGGGCCCGACCTATTCAGCTTCATCGAGTGCGCTATACAGACAAGATCAATCGCAGCGCTGTTCGATCTTCTTGTGAATTTCGCGAGCAATGAAGGCTTTGATAAAGTCGCCTACGGAGCACTCTCCTGCTCCAATGAGCGTCGTTTGCCAGAGTATCTACCGCCCCCGCCAACTATAAACTTCCCGTCTGATTGGTGCCAACGCTATGCTGAACAAGAATATCAAGCGATCGACCCGGTGGTCCGGCGGACAGCAATGCTGCCAAGGCCCTTTCTTTGGGATGAACTAACCAGTCGATATGAACTGCAGCCCCGTGAGCTGCGCGTCTTACGCGAGGCCAAAGAAGCAGGCCTTAAGCATGGCATGAGCGTGCCATTGTTTGGATCGCAAGGCCGATCGGCTTTCGTATCGTTTGCATCTCCTTTCGATGATGCCGATCCACAGGATCGCATGGCTCATCTCACGACATTGGCGTCGGCGTTTCACAACGCTGTCGCGCAGATTACACCGCCGCTTGATGAGAGTTGCGAGACAGACATTCCGCTAACACCGCGAGAAACAGAGTGCCTATACTGGGTCGCAGAGGGGAAGTCAGCCTGGGTAATCGGGCAACTTGTTAACGTCACTGATAATACCGTCAATTTCCACATGAAGAACGTCATCAGAAAGCTAGGGGCGGCAAACCGGACAAATGCTGTAGCCAAAGCAACCCGGCGCGGCATCATTTAGCTCCGTACGCCTTCAAAGGAACGATCAAGGACCCTGCGTCGGCGGGCTCTTCCTTTGCGATTCATCTGCTGCGGTCGGGATAGCCGATCTCTAGTGGAGTCAACGATGTACTTCAACGGAATTGGCTCAAACCAGATGACGGGGCAAGCGCATCCGGCGCGCGTGTCCGGTGTTTATCAGTGGCTGGCGTGGACCTAGGGGCGTCGGCGCTTCATGCAAGTCTCGCTGCGTCAGACTCGCCTGAGGCTGGATTTCCTAGTTCGGACAATGCAGGTCCTAGGCGGTAAATCGCATGCTTTGTCATACCGACCACGCGATCCCGGCGCTATTGATATGAAGTTCCATCCGTTTCAGATCGAGGATGTCGATCTGTTTGCCAGGAATCGCGCTGTTATAGGTTTTTGCAAGTAAGTGTTGCTAAACAGGCTGCTCAACGCAATGAACGGGTTGAAGCAACAATGACAACATCTTCATTCTCGCCACCAACCGTCTCGAGGCTCTCGAGGCTGCGCCAGCCGGCCGTCCCGGCCATATCAATCAGGCAACTGAGGTGCCGCTGCTCGATGCGACCGCCCGCGAAAGCTGGTTCGTCCCTATGGCAGGGGCTTGCCGCTGGACGAAGCCGTGATCGCTGAAGCCAGGCCCTTCACCTGAGCGGCAGCGCGGCCCTTATCGAGAAGTTGATGCTTCGCGTTGTGCAATCGAGGCTTGCCAGCTGCGGTAATGTCGGCGCGATTTCCACTAACATGAAGCTACCTGCCCGTGCGCAGCGAGTTCAATCGCGATGCGCATTGCATTGTGGCTATGGTGCGCGCCCCACAACTAGGCGCGTCCCAAGTTACCTATCGAAGGATTTGTGGTGAGGGGTCTCCAGCCGTCGACCTTGCGCATGTTGATCTGGCCGGGGGTGAGCAGGCCAGGACGGCATTGCCGCGGCGGCCGCTGATGGCAAACGGTCTTGATCTTGATCCGTCGCTCGAACTCCTCACGCGGCCGCTCAATTGCGTCGGTAGCCGGAATAAGATGTCGCGGCGCCAACTTCCGCTGCGGTGTTCTACAGCGCGGTGTATGGTGCTACCATCGGCGCAGAGGCAGCGGGAGCGCGAATGGCAGGTACGACGACGCGGGCGATGAGCCGGGGTTCGGCTCGGGAGCTTGCCTCTGCGACCCGGTGAGTTGTACCAAGAGCGCGAATTCTTCTTGTCGTTTCGCCGCAGCTCAGATGCCACTGAGGCGAGTGATTGGGGGCGGCATCCCACCGAAGCTTCGGAGAGGTGTTGTTTGGGGAGGCGGCAGGCTTCACCGGCAGCACCGATATGGCGAGGAGTGGGCCAACGCGCTGGCAAGACCCCGCTGGCCAGCGATGAAATGTTGCTCGAGGTCGTAGGAACATCATGGCGGTCTCGCGCGTGCGGACGCCTCTCGCGGAGCGAGTATGTCGGCCGGCCGCTGCAAGCAAGGCGACTGGCGCAGGGCTCTCGACCAAACCGACAAGATCGTCCCGCTCAGCGGCCAAGCGGAGGAAACTAACTGTCCCAGATTTGATGCGTCAGAGGCCCCAGATTCGTCATCCCGAATACGTTGGAACTTTCGGCAGGATAAGCCGAAGAGCAGGCCAATATATGCCCGCTATTCGAACTTCTGCCGATTTGCGTCAGCAACCCGGACAAGAGACTCTTCTCGACGCACATGGGGCAGACGCTAGCGGCCAACAAGCGGCAGGCGTTGGGCAGCTGAATGGTGATCGCCTCGCAATCGCGTTTGACGCAATAGCGATCTTGCGGCCGGTTCAACCCGCTACCTCAACTATTTTCGACTGCCAGCCCTAGTGCCAATTCGTTTGGGCAACTTCCTTCCACGATCGGCTTCGAAGTTCGCGCTAATTCGAGCGTGCAGCAAGGCTCGACAGCGAGGGACTGTCTGAGTGGCGGCAGGCACTGATCCTGAGCCCCGCGCAGCTGTTGCCGGCGCTCCTGCGGGAGGGTGGAGGATCGCGGCTACGCGCAGAACTCACCGAAACTGCCGGGGACTGCAAGTCCTTGATAGGAGTATCGCCACGGGAAGCTGTCCTGTTTGTTGATGCCCTCGCGTCACAGTGCCGCATCCGAATTCCTAGTCCTCTCATCTCGCGCACAATGGGGATTGACGAGGGAGCTCCGACTGAGTGTCGGATTCCGTTGTTCGCTGCCTTCATCTCACCTCGCATCCGCTTTTGCGCGACATCAAAGCGCTTAGATCAGCTCCTGACTAGATGAGCAAAACGCAGACCAACTTCAGTAACGGTTCTTGCTTCATGGCGCTCACGCAAAGATTAGAGTTCCGGCAATCCCAGTCGCTGGTCATGTCGCCGCAGCTGATGCAGGCGATCAAGCTGCTGCAATTATCTAATCTCGACCTCATGACCTTCGTGGAGGAAGAGCTGGAGTGTAATCCGCTGCTCGAGCGTGCCAGTGACGATGCAGCTGGGGCCGAAGCCCCGACTGAGGTCGATCAGGTCAGCGGCGATCAGCTGGCCGAGGCCCAAGTGCGCGACGCCCGGGATGGCGCCATGACCACCTATACCGAATGGGGTGGCGGCGGCTCGGGTGACGAAGACTACAATCTCGAAGCGTTTGTCGCGTCCGAGACAACATTGTCCGACCACCTGGCCGAACAACTGTCGGTCGCATTCACCGCGCCGGCGCAGCGCATGATCGGGCAGTATCTGATCGATCTCGTCGACGAAGCCGGCTATCTGCCGCCGGATCTCGGCCAGGCCGCCGAGCGGCTCGGCGCAACGCAGGAGGATGTCGAGCACGTTCTTGCCGTCCTGCAGGAGTTCGATCCGCCCGGCGTCTGTGCGCGTAACTTGCGCGAGTGCCTGGCGATCCAGCTCCGCGAGCTCGATAGATACGATCCGGCGATGCAGGCCCTCGTCGAGCATCTCGATCTCCTCGCCAAGCGCGACATCGCGAGCTTGCGCAAGCTCTGCGGCGTCGACGACGAGGACATCGCCGACATGATCGACGAGCTCCGCCGGCTCAGTCCCAAGCCGGGCATGAAGTTCGGGTCGGCGCGGCTGCAGACGATGGTACCCGACGTCTATGTCCGTCCGGCTCCTGATGGCGGCTGGCATGTCGAGCTCAACAGCGACACCTTGCCGCGCGTGCTGGTCAACCAGACCTATTATTCCAAGCTGTCGAAGAAGATCGGCAAGGACGTCGATAAGTCCTACTTCAACGACGCGCTGCAGAACGCGACCTGGCTGGTGCGCGCGCTCGACCAGCGCGCCCGCACCATCCTGAAAGTTGCGACCGAGATCGTGCGTCAGCAGGACGGCTTCTTTACCCTTGGTGTTGCGCATTTGCGGCCGCTGAATCTAAAGGCCGTTGCCGAGGCCATCCAGATGCATGAATCCACGGTGTCGCGCGTCACCGCCAACAAATACATGGCAACAAATCGCGGCACATTCGAGTTGAAATATTTCTTCACGGCATCGATCCCTTCGGCGGATGGCGGTGAGGCGCATTCCGCTGAAGCGGTGCGTCACCGCATCAAGCAGCTGATCGAATCCGAAGAGCCGTCAGCGGTTCTGTCCGATGACGCGATCGTTGAGCGCCTGCGAGTCTCGGGCATTGATATTGCCCGCCGCACGGTCGCGAAGTACCGCGAAGCCATGCGCATTCGGTCCTCGGTGCAGCGCCGCCGCGACAATATGTGGTCAACGATGAACAGTAGAGCATCGGGCGGAACTGGCCTCGATAAATAAACCCCCAGCTGTCGATTTAATCCGGAAGCGTAGCTTTGGAGGTCTCTGAAAGCGGGCCTTTGGAGCGAGATTGTTGATGGTGATGGAAGGAAGCTTCTGGCGCGGCATTTGAGGAGAGGTAGTATAGGCCGACTGCCGTCTAAGAGGGGCGAGCGTTTTCAGAGGCTCCGTCGGCGCCAAGCTCTTATTCCTCCCAAGTCCTCGCCTTGGCTTATTGTCGGCCGATATACGGCCCCGATCGGTAGCAGCCGGCTGATCTCGCACGCCAATGATCGCCACCACCTCTTCCGCGATAACTTTCCGGTTCGTTGCTACGCTGCACAACAAGGTTGTAGGGCGAATTATTGGCTTAACCATAATAGCTCGGCGCTAAATGTTGTAAAAACTACACTTGGAGCGCCCAGATTTTGGAAAATGAACAGGTTTTCGAGTGCGCAACTGTAGCCGCGCCCAGCATCGCCAAGTGCGGTTGGGCGGGATCGTCAGGATTGCGCCAAGTCGGGGCTGCTTAGGACCGGCGAGCTCATGGCGGCTTCAAGACAATCGACGACGTCCCGGCAGGAGGGACACATGACCTGGCTGAGCAGGGACAATCTGCCGAATGGCACGTGTTCTGACGAGGCGCATTCGAACTCGGCGGAAGCTAGCGACGCCGGCACACAAGTCGGCGTCGAACGCCATCGCTCATAGAGTCTTGAGATATTCGACAAGCGCTCGCCGTTCGGCGTCGGTCAACTCTGGTCCGATGATGCCGGGCGGCAGTTTCCTTAAGTCGGTTTCCTTACCCTCGAAAGAATGTCCGCGATTGCTGTTCCCAAGCAGCGACACATCGAAGTTCGTCAGACCGGCCGCACAGCTTTCGGACGACTGTGCTTTCGTCGCGAGCCCGACGTTGACCGGGTCGAACGCACGGCTGCCTACGCAAAACGACATCGGCCGCTTGGCGTGCGGCACCAGCATGTCTCTCAGGGTCGGAACAGACCCGTTGTGCAGATAAGGAGCTGTTGCCCAAACACCGTCCAATGGTCGCGCCCGGTACTGAGTGAAAAGCTGTCCCAGCTATTTAGGTTCATCGAGGGTACGATCAAGCATGTCATGCCGACCATCGTTGCCGAGATCGCCTATCAAAGCCTTGGAAGCGAAAAGCTGGTTGATTTTATCGATGAGCAGATACGCAGCGAGAAGACATCTGCAATTCGCACGCTGCTCTGCTCTTTCATGTTGCTCGAGATCGACTCGTTCCCTAGCTATAACCAGGATAAGTGAGTTTTACGAATCGGAAGATACGCCACGGTGGGTGACAGCTGTCATAACCGAGCGCCTGTACAGCTATTATCGGCAACGACCTCTGGCGGGCGCAACACGCAAAAAATTTGAGGAACTTGTTGTGACGCTAGAAATGCGCTTGGCCGGTAAATCTCGTCCAAGAGTTCGAGGAAATTATTTATCCGCCTTGAAGAAGAAGGCATTCAAAGAACCAAAGTCCTAAACTCTTATTCTGGATGAAGCGCCTCCTACAGTCAAAGATCGAGCCATGTCGCTGGACTTGCGGCGCGGATGGGGCGGCGGACTCGATCATGGCCATGGATCGCCTCAAGGGTCGCGCATGGCAACCGAAAGGCTACCATACGCCGGCCAGCTGATCGTTAGGGTCGCGCCGGGCGGCGATCATGGTTCGATGAACGCCGCTGCGCGCGGATCACGCCCGGCCTGCCTTGACCAGATCGAACCACCGCTTCAGGTGCGGATGCGCGCACCAGTCGATCCGTCGTTGATCGACCGGGAGCGGTAGCCCGCGGGTCGCTTCGTCCGATGTCGATACGTTGCGCCACGCCTTCGATCTCGCCCAGGCCATCCTGGACAACAAGCATCTCGACGTGGACTATAAGACCTTCTCGCGACGGACGGTGAGGCACAGCAAGACGCTGGAACGCGTTGAAGGCGTCGTGGTTCGGCTCCTGAGTGGCGTCCTCGAGTTTCCTCCGGGCGCGCGGCCCCGCGAGGCACTGCGGGCGATCGGGCTGGAACGCTTTGCCCCGCCGCTGCTGATCGCGGGTAAGATCGATCTTCTTGGGGCCGATCTCTCCGGAGCCACTCCGCTCATCTCGGGATCGCGCCTAAGGAGGCAGATCATGTCCGCTTCCGGGAGCCGCCGGCGTATGTTTTGACGATCGAAAACTTGGCAAGCTTCAACAGGCACGTCGCCGAGGCCGACGCCGCTCGACTGGGTGCTACGCTGTATGTTGGCGGGTATCCCTCGCTTGCCAGCCAACAGGCCCTGCGCACGATCTCGGCAATGGTGTCCGAACAAACCCCGATCTTTCACTGGTCGGATATCGATCCGGACGGCACCTGGATATTCCACACGATGGAGCGCGCCGTCGGACGACCGATCCTGCCGCATCTCGGGGCGGGCGCCGACCAAAAAGTCCGCACCCGCTCGTTGCCCACCAAACTCCGGCATCGCTTCACTGGCGGCATACTTGGCCAAAGATGGATCCAAGATCCTCGAGCAGGAGGAGCTTGATCCGATTCTTCCTACGCCCACGTAGGCGTTCGGACTGACGAGGGCGCCAGCTTGCGTAACGGGCACGCTTGGCCATTGACGTAAGCGGCTCGGTGACAAGCTGGAGCTCTTGCTGGCCGAGAGCTTGAGGGGGCGCATGAGACCGGCGCGTTGCGGACGCGCGATCTCAAGCAGCGACGGTGGAGACCACCGTTCAGCCCAAGACCATCACCTCCCGACCGATGCCAAGCTGGAATATGCGGCGATTAACCAATCGGCTGGCCCGCGAGTGCGGCCTTAAGTTGCGGCAATCTTATCTGCGCATCGGCTCAGGCGCCTCTCAGTCATCGAGCCGTGAATGGCCACATGAAGAGCGACGGGCATCTCGGTCGCTGCCATCTCAAAGGGCCGGGAGGGGGACGCCGCCAACATCGCCTTCACCGCCGTCGACCACAATCTCCGCCTCACCCTCAGCCTGGCTGAGGCTTTCGTTGGGCCTAATCCGCAACGCCTTGTTGCTGATGCTCGCGGTCGCGCTCGAGCTTCGTCCTGCAATATGGCGGGTTGAGAGACCAGATTGTTTGCGGATCGAGAAAGGTTGCGGCAATGCATCAAGCACTCGTCCCTCTTAAAAGCAGCACAATCAAGAACAAGATCGAGGCGTCCGTGCCGCAAGGTGAGATTAACAGAGGGATTCGAACGAGCTACTATGCATCAGCTCGGGCGGTTGGCCCGGCTCGGCCCTCGTTTGTAGGCTGGCTGCGCGGGGTCTGAACATGGGCCTGCATTGATCATCTCCCCATGGCTTTTGCAACGGCTGCTGTAACGCTGTTTTCTTGACTTACCCAAAAATACCCAACTTCGATCTGAATGGGTGCATAAGGGCGGAAAATCACGGCTAGCGTTACCAACACTCGCGGCCCTGGAAGACGACAGGCACGTGAACTTGAGGGCCGAAGAGCCCAGAGGAGGGACCAATGCCAAGGACGCTAGCCGCACCGCGCGGCCATTCTTACCATTTCGTCAAAGCCGCTCTGATTTGCTCAACTCTCTTGTCCGGTGCGGCCGCATCTTTCGGCCAGGCCAAAGCGGAGGATATCAACTGGCGCCAGTTCGAGGGCGCTTCGATCGTTTGGGCTTACGACATCCATCCATATGCTGACGCGGTTGCAGCACAGCTTCCTGAGTTCGAGAAGTTGACGGGCATCAAGGTGACGCCCGAGCTTTATCCGGACGATGCCTATTGGAATAAGCTGACCATCCAGCTGAGCACAAAATCGCCCTCGTGGGATGTCGTCGGCACAGGAATTCAACCGGCTTGGGATCTTGCGCCCGGTCAACTGCTTGAGCCGCTCGACCGCTATCTGAACGACCCTAAGCTCACATCGGCAAGCTATGACTACAAGGACTTCTTCCCCGCATTGCGTGACGCGCTGACTTGGCAAGTCAATGGCGGGCAGATCGAACCGGGCCGGGGTCAGGTGTGGGCCATCCCGCACGGGTTCGAAAACATCCAATTGTTCTACCGTAAGGACATTCTTGACAAACACGGTATCAAGGTTCCGACAACCCCGCCGGAAATGTCGGCGGCATGCGAAAAGCTAAAATCTGCCGATCCCGCGATCACGCCCCTGGGTGTGCGAGGAGTGCGCTTTTGGAGCAGCATCCACACGGCCGCGATCTCAATCGCCAAGTCCTATGGTGTACACGACTTCGTCGTCAAGGACGGCAAGTTGGAAACCGGTCTCAATTCTCCCGAGTCGATCGCCTTCCACAAAGACTACGTGGAGATGATCAAGAGGTGTGCTGCCCCATCCTTTGCCAACGACAACTGGTACCAAGTGGTCGATGGCATCAATTCGGGTCGGACAGCGATGGCGATCGATTCTAACATGTTCGGGTTCTGGAACGATGTTGCCGGCAAGCCCGCTTCGGGCAAGATTGCCTTCGCTCCGCCACTGCGAGCTCCGAACGGCAAGACTTTCGAATCGAACATCTGGATCTGGTCCCTGGCCATGAATGCTGCTTCCCAGAAAAAGGGAGCGGCCTGGCTCTTCATTCAGTGGGCGACGTCAAAGCAGGTCGAGCTGAACGGTGCCATCGCCGGCAAGCTCGTCAACTCGCCGCGCGCTTCGACCTGGAGCGACAAGGTTTGGCTCGACTATGCGGCTAAACCGGAATTCACAAATTTCGTGGATACCTTCAAGAGTGTTCAGGACCGGGCTGCGCTCGCCTTTACGCCGCGCGTAGGGTTTGCCGAGGCCATGAACGCCTGGGCAGTTGCCATGCAGAAGATGGTTAATGGTGCGGACGTGAAGGCGACATTGGCCGACCTCGCCTCCGAGATTCGCTCCTCCATGTAAGGCAACCGGGGAGCGGCATCACCGGATTGCCGCCTCCACTACCCCCGCGTATCTTTCGAGAAGTGAGCGATGAACCTTCGAGGCATCGACGCAACCGTGATGCTACAATCATCGGTAGGCCAACTGGCACCGCCCAAAAAAGAGCAGGTGCAAAGCGCCGGGCAGCATGCTCTTGACTGGTGGAGCCTTGCTGCGATTGCTCCCGCGATCATCATACTGCTCGGATTTCTTTTTCTGTTTTTCTATGGCGTCTTCCAATCGCTGACCGATCTCAAGTTTGGCCGTCCCCTGGTTCGTTTCATTGGGGTCACCAACTATGAAGTGGCAATCAAGACTCAAGATTTCTGGAACAGCATGCGGGCGACCACGGTGTATGCCTGCTCCGCGGTCCTCGCGGAAGCGTTCTCTGGGCTTGCGCTCGCCAAATTGTTCGCAAGCCGCGTGTTTCTTGCACAATTGATGCGGCCTGTCATTCTCCTTCCGTTGGTATTGCCGCCCATGAGCGTCGCCCTGATGTGGACCACAATGATGGATCCACAAAACGGGATTCTGAACTATTTGCTTTCGCTCGTCGGGATCGGCCGCTTCGCCTGGATTTCGGACGCCGGTACGGCGATGTTCTCGCTAGTTCTCATCGACATATGGACTTACACACCATTTTTTGCGCTCATCATCTTCGCCGGTTTGCAGGGCATTAACGAGGAGATCAGAGAAGCCGCGCGGATCAATGGCGCTAAGGGTTGGGCGACGTTCCTCCATATTGAGCTTCCACTTATTGCACCGTATATCCTGATCGCCGCAGTCTTTCGGCTGATCGAGTCGCTCAATCAGTTCGATATCATCTTCGGAACAACCCAGGGCGGTCCAGGTGACAGTACCTCCGTGCTCTCGGTTCGCGCCTACATCACAGCCTTTCAAAACCTCGCCTTCGGGCGTGGTGCCGCGCTCATGGTTGTCAACTGGTTGATCGTGCTTCTCGGGACCTTGGCCATGGTAAAATTGTGGCGGTTGGTTCGGCAGCGCGTAAGCTAGAGGAGGCTGGCAATGCGCTTCAAACGCTTAACGCCCGCAAGCTTGTTCCTTAATGGACTGGTTGTTGTCTGTACGCTCATCCTGACATTTCCCCTGGTCTGGATCGTGATGATGTCGCTGAAGCAGCAGGCCGAGGTCATGACCTTGCCGCCGCGCTTTGTCTTCACTCCAACATTTGAAAACTTCCGCGTTTTGTTCGATGCCGCCCAGGCCGGGGCGACAAGCTACGGCACCATCAAGGTTGATTTCCTGACGCCGGTCGCCAATAGCGTCGTGATATCGCTTGGCGCGGTGCTCGTATCGCTGATCGCCGGCGTACCCGCAGGTTACGTCTTGGCAAGACGTGATATCCCTAGGAAGGAGGACATCGCGTTCTTCATTCTGGGCTTCCGCTTCGCGCCGGCACTCCTTGTCGTTATACCGCTGTTCAGCGTGTTCCAAACAGTTGGCCTTTATGACACTTATCTCGGCATGATCTGGGTTTATCAGGTCGTCACGCTGCCAATGATCATCTGGCTAAGCCGATCATATATCGAGGACATCCCAAAGGACATTGAGGAGGCGGCGGCCATGGATGGTGCAAAGCCGTTCCGTGTAGTCTGGCACATCGTTCTTCCGCTTCTAAAGCCCGGCCTAATCGGCGCTTCATTGCTCATTTTCTTGCTTGCCTGGCACAATTTCGCTCTCGGCCTGATCCTCAGTTCGACGAAAGCACCGGTCACCGTGGCCCTGCTCAAGCTGCTTAATCCAGGCGTTCAGTTCTATCCGGTCATGGCTGCGGGTTTGGTGGTGACCATGATTGTGCCGATCGTCCTGATTATCCTTGGCCAGCGTCATCTCGAACGTGGCCTTACCTTCGGGGCCGTGAAATGAGCCCCAGACCATTGATGTTCTTCGGAACGACCAATCTTGACCTCTGCTTCAACGTCGAGCGGCTTCCAACGCCGGGTGAAAGCCTGATGGGAAGCTTAAAGCAGAATGCGGGAGGCAAGGGCGCAAATCAGGCGGTCGCCGCCGCTCGATTGGGGCTTCGGCCGAGCTTCTACACCCGGCTTGGCGATGATGACGCTGGCCGATCGTTGCTGCAAGCGCTGCGTGAGGCAGGTGTCCGCCTTGATGCCATTGAGGTATGCCCGGGGGAGATATCCGGTTCTGCTCTTGTCCTCGTCGGCGACGACGGCTCCAACATGATTGTCATAGACCCGGGAGCCAATGCAAATGTCACTCCGAGCATGGTCGAGAAGGCGGCCGAATTCATTGAGCGGGACGCAATCGTCGTTGCCGAAATGGGCATGCCGGTCCCCGCGCTCAATCACCTTTTTGCATTGAAGAGCGTCAAGGAATTCGATCTTATTTTCAATCCGGCCCCCGTGAGGGCGGGCCTGTCGCCCGCGGCGTGGAGGAGTGTCGATTTCGTCACACCAAACCAGACGGAAGCTTTCGAGCTCACCGGTGTCGAGGTGCATGACTTCGACGGCGCCGCTCATGCGGCTGGAAAGCTTCTCGATCTCGGGCCGAAGGCAGCGCTGATCACGCTAGGTGCGCAGGGAGCCTACTACGCCGATGCCAGCGCGACTTTCGCGCTCCGCGCATTTCCTGTGAAGGTCGTTGATACGACCGCGGCGGGGGATGCCTTTAATGGAGCTTTCGCAGCCTCTCTTGCTCATCGGTTGCCGATACGAGAAGCGATCAAAAAGGCGCTCGCGGTTGCCGCCTTATGTGTGACGCGACGCGGCGCCCAAAGATCGATGCCTAGCAGTTGGGCCGTCGACGAATTTCTGAATTCTCAATCGATCTTGGAGTTGGAATGACCGAACAGTTCTCAGTTGCAGACAGGACCGTGCTTGTGACCGGTGCAGGTGGAGGCATTGGCTCAGCCATAGCTAATGCTTTCCGTCAAGGCGGTGCGAACGTCCTGGCAACCGACGCGAATTTGGAAAACCTGCGAGTCATTCTGACTCGTTTGCCGCACGGCAATGGCATCCTGCCGATGAGCATGGATGTGTCACGAGAAGATGATGTCGGCAGGGTGCTTGATGAGATCGCCAAGCGCTTCGGCAGGCTCGATGTCCTGATCAACAACGCCGGAATAAAATCGGCTCAGGCGCTTCTGACCGGAAATGCCGATCGAATCGAAAAAACCATCCAGATCAATTCCGTCGCAGTGCTTCGTTGCGCGAAGCTGGCGATCGAGCGCTTCATGAAGAGCAAAGGCGGCCGCATCGTCAATGTCGGGTCCTCGTTGTCATCTCAAGGTGCTGTTTTCAACTACCAGGCTGGCGGCGCCGACTATTGCTTGTCAAAAGCCATCGTGCACGATGTGACAAAGCTGCTCGCTTATGAATGTGCTCCGTTCAAGATCAACGTCAACGCGATTGCTCCCGGGATTATCGATACACCCTTGCACGGGCGTCCGCGGGAGGAAACCGAAGCGCGCCATAGTGGCCGAATTCCGCTGGGCCGGGTCGGACTGCCGGAAGATATCGCAGGGCTTGCGGTGTTCCTGGCCAGCCCCGCAGCTTCCTACATGACCGGGCAGATTGTCCATGTGAATGGTGGGATGCTGATGAATGGTTAGCCTCAGCTCTAAGATCAACTGGCCGCCGATAGAAGGGATTATCTCCGATCTGGATGGCGTCGTTTATCGTGGCGGCACCGCAATAGCGGATGCCATAGAGGCGTTTACGAGATGGCAGAAAGCAGGCGTGCCATTCTGCTTTGCGACGAACAATTCAACGCATACCCCGGAGGACGTCGTCGGCAGGCTGAGAGGATCTGGTCTTTCGATCGCACCGTCTCAGGTCGTTACAAGCGCTATCACCGCCGCAGAACTCGTTCGAACCAATTATCCGCACCTAACGCGAATCTATGTCATCGGAGCTTCCTCGCTTGTGACGGCCATGCGAGATGTTGGGCTGGAGGTCACGGACCGAGCGCCCGAAGCTGTCGTGATGGGGCTTGACCGGGACATCACGCATGAGAAGCTGCGAATTGCGGTTGAGTCGATCCTCAATGGAGCTGTGTTCATAGGAACCAATCCCGATCTTCTGCTGCCGACGGCCAGCGGGTTCGAACCTGGCGCTGGTGCGACCATTGCAGCTGTGGCCGCTGCTACGCAAGTGCGGCCTTCGATCGTTGGAAAGCCGCAAGTGCCGATGATCGAGACAGCGCTCTCACGCCTCGGTACGAAGCGCGGGTCGACCATCATGATCGGAGATCAAGTTCCTACGGATATTCAAGCCGGAAAGAGGGCGGGTCTTGCCACGGTGCTTGTTACAACCGGCGTGCCAACGCGTCAGGATCCGTCCTTGATGGCTCCCGACTTCATCGTATCGAGCTTGCGCGAGATTGAGGTAAGTGCTGCTCGCGCGGCTCAACCGCGACAGAGGAGGGCATAATGGCCGACGTTCGCCTGGAGGGCCTCAAGAAGACTTTTGGGACAATCGAGATCCTGAGTAATATCGACCTGACTATCGATCACGGCGAATTTGTCATCTTTGTTGGTCCGTCCGGGTCGGGCAAATCCACGCTTCTGCGCATGATTGGCGGGCTCGAGCCCATCAGCGGTGGGCGGCTCCTCATCGACAATGAGCTCGTCAACGACATCGATGCGGCCGATCGCAACCTCGGCATGGTCTTTCAAAGCTACGCTCTCTATCCGCATATGACGGTGAAAGAGAACCTGGCCTTTCCCCTGCGCATGGCCAAAGCCGGGAAAGCCGCGATCGCCGCCAAGATAGCCAAAACAGCATCGCTATTGCAGATCGACCATCTATTGGAGCGCAAGCCTCGACAACTTTCAGGAGGGCAACGCCAGCGCGTCGCAATCGGGCGCGCCATCATGCGAGAACCAAAAGTTTTCCTGTTCGATGAGCCGCTCTCCAACCTGGACACCGATTTGCGCGTGCAGATGCGGGTTCAGATCGCCAAGCTCCACAAGCAGCTCGGAAATACCATGATCTACGTGACGCATGACCAGGTGGAGGCGATGACCTTGGCTGACAAGATCGTGGTGCTCAAGGACGGCAACATCGAACAGGTCGGCAGCCCGCACGATCTGTATCACAATCCCGCTTCGCGCTTTGTTGCAGGATTCATCGGCTCGCCCAAGATGAACTTCCTGGGCGGCAAGGTCGAAGCAGCTCATGAACATGGCATGGATGTCCGGTTGGACGCCGGGCCCACGATCTCCGTTCCGGTCCAGCCGGACCAGATGCTGGTTGGCAAGCCGGTCACTGTTGGAATTCGCCCGGACGACTTCTCCTCGTCAATGCCCGGGCAGCAGGAGATCTCGATTGAACTTGGGGTCGATTTCGTCGAGCATCTCGGCAGCGTCACGTACATCTACGGTAATGCCGGAAACGAAGCTCTCGTCGCCAGGGCGCCACAATCCGGTTGGCCCAAAGGCGCCTCCAAGTTCACCCTCACCGCCGCTCCAGCCGATTGCCACTTGTTCATGGGCAATGGAAAGGCGGTATGGCGGTTGCACGCACCTGCGAGTTGGAGCTAGTCTTCACGTAGAGCCGTGCGATGATGCGCGGCTCAGGATCGACAGGCGGACGGCTGAGGTGAAGGGAGCCGGTATCAGGCAGTTCTTCCGCAATTCCCGTTCGTTTGTCCTTGGTGCGGGGATCGGGTCGGGCATGACCGCCAGAGCCGCCGAGCGGGCGGGGGCCGATTTCGTGCTCGCGCTCAATGCGGGCCGTTTTCGTGCCATGGGTGGGGCCTCGCCTGCCTCGATCCTCCCAATCCGCAATAGTAACGAATTCGTGGCAAGCTTCGGACGGACCGAAATTCTGCCCAGCACGAAACTGCCGGTCTTCTTCGGCACCTGTACATTCGACCCCGAGCTCGATGTTGATCGTTGGCTCGATCGGATCATCAAATGGGGATTTGGCGGCGTGACCAACTTCCCATCGGTCATACACATCGACGATGAGCGCAGGTCATTGCTCGAGAAGTGTGGTCTTGGTTACTCCCGGGAAATCGAGCTCCTCGTGAAAGCTGCAAAACGCGGCCTGATGACAATTGCCTATACGCGCAGTCAATCCGAGGCGCGTCGAATGGTCGAAGCGGGCGCCGAGGCCATTTGCATCAACTTCAATCTAAACCGCGCGGTTGAAAGCGGAGCCGATCCGTCGGTCAGCCTGTCTGAACTTGCAGCGCGTACGAGCGCCGTTGCGCGCGTTGCTCAATCCGTCAACAAGAGCACCATCTGCCTGCTTGGGGGCGGCCCCATTACGAAGCCGGACGAACTCCTCGACATCTGCCGCGAGACCGGAATCCAAGGTTTCATCGGAGGCTCTTCGCTGGACCGCGTGCCTCTGGAGATGTCGGTCCTCGAGGTGACGTCGGGCTTCAAGACCATCCACCTGTTGCGCGAGAAGGTGGATCTGCTCGAACGGCAGCTGCAGTTGAGTGGTTTCAGGCACGGCGTGATCGCACAGTCCTCGGCAATGAAGCGCATCCTTGAGATCACCAGACGCGTTGCGGCGACCCCCCGCCCGGTCCTCATCTGGGGGGAGGCCGGCTCTGGCAAGCGTAGAATAGCAACCCTGGTTCACGCGTTTAGCGACCGCAGGCACGCCAAAACGGCGTTGTTTCATTGCCGCCCCGGTCCGGCGATGGATATACTTGGCCCGTTGTTCGGCGCCGAGCGTCTTGAGAGCGGCAGACGCCAATTGTCACTCCTGGAGGCGTCGAGTGACGGTGCCGTCGTGCTATTGCATGTCGACCAACTTTCGCGCGATGGACAGGAGCGCCTTGCCGATTACCTCGAGACAGGCGGATTTACCCCTCTGAACGGGGTAACTGTCATGCGTTCCAACGCCCGGATCATTGCCACCGCGACCGTGGCCCGAGGCGCTGGTCTTGAAACGGTTCTGTGCGCGCGGCTTCTCGACCTTTTTACCGGGCTGGATGTCCAATTGCCTTCGCTACCCGACAGGCTTGAAGATCTGCCGCAACTCGTTCAACACTTCACCGTCGAAGCCAAAGGAGATTCCAGCGCCCAGACGCTCACGATAGAAAACTCTGCATTCCTTGCGCTCGCGGGGCACGATTGGCCAGGCAATTTGCGCGAGTTGCGGCAGGTCGTGAACCAGCTCGTGACCTTGCCATCAAGTCACATCACCGGTGAGGTGCTAAAGCCGTTGTTGGAGCCACCTTTTGGCGCACGGCCCGCGGCCTCGCTGTCCGAGCGAGACTGGATCATCGAGGGCTTGAAGAGAAACCGGCTTCACCGCGGCAAGACTGCTCGCTCTCTCGGGCTTTCGCGCAAAACCCTCTACAATAAAATCAAGAAACTGCGGATCCTCGAATAAGGCCTCATGCCCGTCGTAGCGGCTGCTTGGCCGTGGCGGCCTGCTCCAGGGAGAACCTCGGTACCGACGACGATCCATGAGAGCCAAGGCTTACGAGCCCGATATCCGATCCAATCGGCAGCGCAAGCGCCTCGGGTCGCAGATAGACGGCCCCATCCAGCTGCGAACCAAGCCGTTGCTCCGCTGCTGTCATCTTTGCCTCGTCCGCCGCGATAAACAGGACTTTGAACCCGCGCCTTGCAAACCACTCCATACGGCGAAGCTCGAGCTCCTGACCGCGATCGAGCGGCACTCCTGCCGATGTCCGTTCAATCATGCAGGCTGGCGGAAAATTCGTCACTCCGGTCATCTTTGCATCCTGTAACAGATCTCCGAGATCTTCCCAGCAGGCAAAGGGATCGATCATGACGACGGCCGCATAGCAGCAAGGGGGCGCCTTGGGGCTCGCGTGCAAGTCCCGCACGAGGCAGTCGTTCCAGTCGATGACAGGAAGTGTAGCCATGACGAGCATGGCATTCTGCGGAAGAGTCCGCAGTGACGGCGCATAGATCGTTATCTGATCACCGCGAGGCGAGGGGAGACTTGCGGCAAGGCGACCAAAGACATTGGCTCTCACGGTTCTACCCAATCCTACCCATTTGAACCTTTCGCCGATCTTACACGCCATTCCATCGAGGTCTAGACCACCACTCGTCGATCTTTGGGGGAGCAATGTCATGTCTTTCTTCGGCGGGGGAGCCGGGCTCGGCTGGATGCGATGAACGCTAACGCCGTCATAGCCGTTCTTGCTTGAGTAGCCTCTCCGCGCCTTGCTGTGAGCCGGATACGATTTGCCGATGCTGCCCGAGTTCGGCTCGTTCTGAAAAAGGGCCCGTGAAGCGTCTCGGGTAGAAAATTCCGGGCGAGCTATCGCTGCGTCCTACGGATCCGCTAGCAGACCGGCTCGTCTGCTTCCTCCCTGACTCGCGCCGCTGCTGGAAGATTCCGGCAGCGGCATCTTTTTGTCTCGGAGCGCGCCGACGATGCGGGCGGCCCAAACCACAAAGCTCCGCCAGCTGACGCTCGCCTCCTTGCAAAGGGGAGAGGCGGCTTCCCTCGTTACGGTGGCGCTCAGGATGAAGCGGCTGCTGCTATGGCCGCTTGGAGCTACCCAACTTTACCCAATCGCGCTCGTATCCGGGCTTATGGGCCATTTCACTCCGATCTAGACCTCCAGGTGTCCAGAAACGTCCAGGAGGAAGATCGTGTCTCACCATTACGCGGACGACGAAAGGTCGATCCGGGATGGTCAGCGGTGCGATCCTGCGGGCATGGCCGCGATCGTCGCAACCCTGGACACAAAGGGCCGCGAAACCGCTTATCTCGCGCGCGTCATCGAACAGTGGGGCCGCAAGACTCTTACGATTGATGTAGGCACATCAAACCGGAGGAACAGCAGCGATGCACGCGTGGTTTCACCCGCCGAGGTCTTGCGGGAAATAGCTGCAAGCGCGCGTGAAGAGGTCAAGGAGCTCCTCCGATCAGGTGCGATCGACGCCATCGTCGGCGTGGCGGGCGGCAAAGGCAGCGCGGTCTTCGGTGAAGTTGTATCGGATTTGCCGTATGGATTCCCGAAGCTACTGGTGAGCAGCGCGAGGCCAGCCCTCCTGGCCGAATTGGCCCTCCACAACGACATCATCCTCTATCCGACCCTGGTCGATCTTTTCGGGATCAACGCGTTCACCGAACGCGTTCTGGACAATGCGGGGCGGGCCATTGCGGCGATGCGCTATGTGCCCGCTCAGGATCGGCGGAAGAAGAAGACGGTTGCGATCACGGCCTTTGGGGTCACGACGCCGGCGGCAAATCGCTGTGTCGCGCGGCTGGCAGAGGCAGGCATCGACGCGATTGTCTTTCCGGCCAATGGCGCCGGGGGCCGCAAGATGGAGCAGCTCGTGTCCGCCGGCGAGTTCGATGCGGTGCTCGATCTGACCACAACCGAGCTCGCTGACGAGCTTGTCGGCGGCACCGCTAGTGCGGGTCCGGGTCGGCTCAAAGCAGCATCTCGCCGCATGATTCCGCAGCTCATCGCCCCGGGGGCCGTCGATATGGTAAATTTTGGCCCTCCCTCGAGCGTGCCTGCCGAGTTCAAGGAGCGCCAATTCTATTCGCATACCCCCTTCACGACGCTCATGCGTACGACCGTCTCGGAGAATGAGCGCATAGGCAGGCTCACAGCCGAGCGCCTTTCGCAAGCAAAGGCGCCCGCCCTCGTTCTGTGGCCGGTCAAGGGGGTCTCTGACTATGACCGGGACGGCGGCATCTTTCGAAATCCTGAAGCCGATAGGGCCTGGTTCGACGCGGTCAGGCGACATCTGCCGCGATCGATCATCGCCCGCGAGCTGGATTGTCACATCAATGATCCGGAATTTGCGGAGGCGGCCGCATCGTGGATCGTCGAACAATTGACACCAGGAGATTCATCAGTTGCGGATGTTTGATCGGGCCGAAATACTCGCAAAGATCACAGCTCAAGTTGAGGCTGGAAAGGCAGTGCTTGCCGCGGCGAGCAGTTGCGGCCTCGTCGCAAAATGCGCAGCTCTCGGCGGCGCCGACATGCTCGTGGTCTACAGCACCGGGCTGTCGCGGTTGATGGGGCTGCCGACGAGCCGGATCGGCGATTCCAATGCGCGCACGCTCGAGCTCGCGGCGGAGATCCGCAACGTCGTCTCCTCGGTTCCTGTTATAGGCGGTGTCGAGGCCTGGGATCCCCTCCGGCTCGAGCTCGATGATCTCTTGGACAAGTTCTGGGCTGCCGGATTCTCCGGCGTGATCAATTACCCGACCATTTCAACGATGGGTGAGAAATGGCGCGAGCGTCGTGGCCGCGTCGGGCTCGGCTTCGAGCGTGAGGTCGAGCTGATCGCGGCGGCCCGCAAGAAGAACATCTTCTCCCTCGCCTATGTCGCAAGCCCGCACGATGCCAAGGCGATGGCAGCCGCGGGAGCCGACTGCATTGTCCCACATGTCGGCGCAACGCGCGGCGGGCTTGTGGGTCATGAGGCGGGACAGTCGATCGAAGAGGCCATCAGGCGCATCAACGAGATCAATGCTGCCGCTCAAGCCGTTCGGCCGGAAGTCATCCTTCTCTGCCATGGCGGGGCAATCGCCGAGCCCCAGGATACCTCGGAAGTCTACCGGTCTACCGGATGTGTCGGTTTCGTTGGCGCCTCCTCCATCGAACGGATTCCGATCGAGCGGGCGGTGAAAGCTGCAGCCGAAGAATTCAAAGCCGTTCCGCTCCCGCGAAAGCGTCAGCAATCAATGCAGAAATCTGCACCGAGGCAGGAATGAACAACCCGATCACCAAATTGAAACCTAGTACCGCTTCCTCCTCCAAAGCGAACAAGCCGACGCACGATTGGGAGACGGACGTGCTCGTGATCGGCAGCGGCGCTGCCGGGCTGTCCGCGGCGCTCTATGCGGCAAAAGCCGGACTTCGCGTGACGGTATGCGAGAAGTCTGGCCGGCTCGGTGGCACGACCGCCCTCTCGAACGGCATGATCTGGGTTCCATGCTCAATGCAGGCTCGAGCGGCGAAAATCGATGATTCGATTGCGAATGCGAAGATCTATCTGCAACACGAACTTGGCGATTACTATCGCCCCGACTTCGTGGATGCCTATCTTGAAGACGGCCCAACGGCGCTCGCCAGCTTGGAGAATGGGAGTGAAGTCAAGTTCACACTGGCCTCCGCTCCGGATTATCATTCGAGCCAGATCGGCGGGATCGACATGGGCCGGGCGCTGAGCCCCGCAGCTTACGACGGACGGCTTCTCGGCAAGGATTTCGACCTGATAAGTGATCCGATTCGCGTCGTGCTCGGCGGCATGATGATTTCGTCCGGCGAGGTCAGAAGCTTTCTCAATCCCTTCCAGTCGGCTGCCTCGCTCAAGCACGTCCTTCGCCGGGTCAGCCGCTACGCAGGCGACCGGCTGCGCTACAGGAGGGGCACTGAACTCAGTGGCGGCAATGCTCTGATCGCGCGGTTATTGGCAAGCCTTCGCAGATACGACACTGAAATCTGGCCAAGCTGCCCAGCGGTTGATCTGATGAGGGAGGGAGGGAGAGTTACTGGCGCACTCCTCAAGCGGGATCGCACGGATCTCCGCGTCCGAGCCTCGCACGGAGTAATCCTGGCAACCGGTGGCTTTGCGCGGAACGGTAAATTGCGAGCCCAGCTCAGCCGAGCCCACCAGCACAATGATACGCTGGCCCACAGCGATGTCACAGGAGACGGCATTGCGCTCGCAGGCAGGCTCGGAGCTGCGATCGATAATGACGTTGCATCGAGTGGATTCTGGACGCCCGTGTCGATCCTCAGGAACGGCCGCTCCTCGCAAGTGGTCCCGTACGGCTGGCTCGATCGTGGCCGTCCAGGTGTCATCGCGGTGGGGCCAAATGCTAAGCGCTTCGTCAATGAATCCAATTCGTACCATGACATCTGTCTTGCCATGTTCAATAGCGGCTATCCGGCGGACAAGCGGTTCTATTTCATCTGCGACAAGGAATTCGTCCGCCTCAGAGGCATGGGACACCTGCTCCCCTGGCCCTGGACTTTGAGTATCAAGAAGTATGCCCGCTTGGGTTACATCGAGATTGGCCGGACGATTGCGGAGCTTGCGGCGGAATTGGGCCTCGACCCGCAAGAGCTCCAAAAGACCGTTGAAGAACATAATGCCCACGCAGCTGAAGGGCGCGATCCGCTTTTCAAACGCGGTGAATCGGCTTTCAACCGAACCCTGGGAGATCCCGCGGTTGGAAAGAAAAACCCGAACCTTGGAGCTATCAAGAACGGGCCATTCATTGCGCTCCCGATTGTCCCGGCGACCCTTGGAACTGCGACCGGCCTGTCAACGGATCCTGGCGGAAGGGTCCTAAATGGAAACGGCGTGCCGATCGCAGGTCTTTATGCCTGCGGCAACGACATGACTTCACCGATGCGTGGGATCTACCCTGGGGCCGGCATTACGATCGGACCAGCCATCGTGTTCGCCTACCGCGCGGTGAACAGCATCGTACAATCCACCCATCAGGGACAGACGGCGGCGGCATCCGGTGCATAAGTGCAGTGTTTTCACCTCTTGGTCCAGCAACGACGGACGGTGGAGAGAGCGAAAGTGCGCAACGTCGGCCAGCTCGCTTTGAATACCTTGTGAGCGGCCCTATCTCGTTTGATGCTGAACTTATCTTCTGAACTAGAGGGGCACGATGCGCCGCTCACGCCATGCCAAGATTGTCGCAACCGTTGGGTCGGCAACCGCATCACCTGAAAAGCTTTGTGCGCTCTATCTTTCGGGGGCTGATACTTTCACGCTGAACTTCAGCCGCGGGGACCCATGACGATCACGCCCGTGTGCTCGTCTCGATCCGTGCGCTGGAGCTGGAATTCAATCGGCCGATCGGCGTGCTGCAGGATCCGCAAGGCCCGAAGATCCGCATTGGCCGGCTCGATGAAGGCAAGCTCGCGCTGGATGCCGGGGAGACGGTCTGCTTCGCGCTAAGAGACAGGCGGGAAGCAGTCAATCCCGCGGCCTCATCCAGAAATATTCGCAGCCGCTTATCCCGGTCAGGCCCTGCTCATTGACGATGGGCGTTCGTCTAGCTAGTCGTCGAAAAGCTCGGTTCTGAACGGAGAATGGCGTGCGTTGTGATCGGCGGCGTCATCCGTGATCACAAGGGCGCCAGCCTGCCAGGCGCGCTGCTCAAGATCTCGCCTCTAACCAAGAAGGATCGAGCCGATCTTGCGTTCGGCCTCGAGCTTGGCGTCGACTGGGTTGCTGTCCTTTGTTCAGAAACCATCTGACCTGGTCGAGGCACGAGCTTTGATCGGTGAGGCCGCCGGTGGCGTTGCCAAGATCGAGACCCCGATGGCGCTTGATCGTATTGGGATATGATCCACTTGTCAGACGCCATCATGGTCGCGCGAGGCGACCTCAGGGTTGAAATCCCCCTGAGGAGGTGCTGGGCCGGCAAAAGGAGTTCGTCAGGGCCTGCCGGCTTGTTGCCAAGCCCGTCATCGTCGCAACCCAGATGCCGGACTCGATGATCACTGCGCCGACAGCGACCTTCTCGTTGCCATCGATGCACGCTGTACCGCTCGGCAACAGCTATGGCGGTGTAAGGGAGTGGCTCGGCGTGTAGATCGACGCGCATTACGATATACTCGCAAGGGAGCGGAGAGCCGCATCGAAGCTCACGGGGAGGCAATTGCGAGCCGCATGGGGGATGCTGAACTGGTCGGTGAAGCAGTTGGCCGAGCGAAGCGGGTTATCGTGCGCCGTCATCAGGCGGCTCGAAGAGTACAATGACACGCCTCCCGCATCCGACGATCTGCTGCAGACTCTGTGGACCACGTTTGCGGGTGCGGGAATTGAATTCACATTTCCGCTGGTCGGCAAGCCAGGTGCTCGGCCACAATGACTTGATGCCTTCTCGGTGCTGAACTCACGGCCTGCGGCCATCGCAAATGGTGCGTCAGCTCTTCTGGTTTCCTCCGATAGTTCGGTAGGCGCTAACGACGCGCGCGTTTGCGGGAGCCTGCGGTGAGGGCATGCGGATAGCTCTCTATCGCTTTTGGCTGCATCGAAATTGGGCTGGCGAGAACGGCCGGCGACCCGCCGTAGGACCTCTTTAACGTGTCCGCAATGTCGGTCGCCTGGCCAACATTACCCAACATTACCCAAATCTCCCTACGTTGATCTAGGCAATCTCGAGCCGCATGTCGTGAATGAAGCGCCGACAGGCGGGCCGCCCTAGAAGCCCACCATCGCCTGCAACTCCCATTGCCGGGATGACCTTCCAGGAGCGCTCTTGTGACAGCAGCCCTTCGCATTCCAACGAGTAGCTCACGCCTTCGCGCGGTCGGCGTGAAGAAGCTGTGCTCGCAAGCCCAAGGAATGTGACGCAGCAGCATGGATACGCTACTTATCGCGACCTTCGAGATTTTGAGCTTCGGTGCCATTGTTGTGCTGGTCGTGCTCGGTCTCGGGATCATTGCCAGCATGATGGGCATCTTCAACTTCGCCCAAGGCGAGTTCGTCCTGCTCGGCGCTTACGTCACTTATCTCATGCACAGCGTCGGTTTGCCGGTCCCGCTCGGCATGCTTGCCGCGCCCGTCGCGGTCGGCACGCTTGGTTTCGTCCTGGAAAAACTCGTGGTGCGCCGATTCTATGCCGCTCCAATCGTCGCCATGCTTGGCACCTATGCGCTGGGGCTGATCATTCGCGAAGCCGTGCGCGGCCTGACCGGGGGACTGTATCTCTCGGTGCCGGAGCCAATCAGTGGCTCTATCACGATCGGCAGTCTGCATTTCGCCGCCTGGCGCGGCGTCATCGTCATCATCACTTTGCTGGTCATGGCCGCGAGCCATGCTCTGCTCGCCTACACCTCGTTCGGCCTGCGAGTCCGCGCCTCGCTGGAGAACCCACAGCTGGCGCGTGCCTCGGGCATCTCCACGGGCATGATCTACAGCGTCACCTTTGCATTTGGTGCGGCACTCGCGGGTCTCGCCGGCGCGCTGATCGTGCCGGTCTTTTCATTGTTCGCCGATCTCGGCATCCGCTTTCTTATCCAGGGTTTCGTTGCTGTGATGGTCGGTGGGGTCGGGTCCTTCGCCGGCCCAGTCGCTGGCGCCGGCGTCATCGGCACGTTCAGTGCCTGGCTGCCTTGGCTGATGTCACCGGTTATCGCCGACGTTCTGGTGTTCGTGCTTGCCATCATTTTCATCAAGTTCCGGCCGCAAGGCCTTGTTTCGGGAAGAGGGGTCAACCGATGATCAACGCCAGCCGTCAACTGAGCCGCCGCCGCTTTCTCGGCAATTTCGCCTTCGCCTCCGCCGCCATCGCGGCGGGTCCGGGCAGCTGGATAATTCGCCCGGATTGGGCAAATGCTGCGGAAGGCCCGATCAGGCTTGGCATTGCGACCGATCTTACCGGGTCACTTGGCTTTGCCGGCAACACTGACGCCAATGTCGCTCGCATGCTGGTCAAGGAGATCAACGACTCCGGCGGCCTGTTGGGACGCCCGATCGAACTCCTGATTGAGGATACTGCCTCCGACGAATCCGTCGCCGTGGGAAATGTGCGAAAGCTGATCCAGCGAGACAAGGTCGACTTGGTGATTGGCGGTATCTCGAGCTCGATGCGCAATGCGATCAAGGACGTCATTATCTCTCGCGGCAAGACGCTCTATATCTATCCGGAAGGTTACGAAGGTAAAGAGTGCACGCCCTATCTGTTCTGCACGGGACCGGTACCGGCACAGAATTGTGACCAGTTCATTCCCTGGTTGATCAAAAATGGTGGTAAGCGTTTTGCCCTGCCTGGCTCCAATTATGTTTGGCCGCAAACAATCAACGCCTATGCACGCAAGGTGATCGAGAGCAGCGGTGGCGAAGTCGTCTTTGAAGAATACTACCCGCTCGACCAGATTGACTTTTCCTCCACAGTTAGCCGGATCATATCCAACAAAGTCGACGTGGTTTTCAACGCCATTGTCCCGCCCGGCGTCAGCCCGTTCTTTAAACAGCTCTATCAAGCCGGCTTCTCCAAAAACGGCGGGCGGCTGGGGTGCGTCTATTACGACGAAAATTTCCTGGAAATGAACCAGGCCCAAGAGATTGAAGGGCTCGCGAGCAGCCTCGACTACTACAAGATGCTTGCGGCGGAGGATCCGGTAAGCGCCAGGATTCAATCGGCCTACGACAAACAATTTCCAGCCAAGTTCCGGTTCTCGGCAGGCAGCGCCGCGACCGGCACCTATCGAGGATTAAAGCTGTGGGAGGCTGCAGTGAAGGAGGCCGGCACAATTGACCGCGACGCGGTAGCCGCCGCCCTCGACCACGCGAAGATTGCGGAAGGGCCGGGCGGGCCTGCCGAAATGGCGCCCGGCAAGCGCCACTGCAGGATGAACATGTACATTGGAGTGGCGAAGGGCGGCCAGTACGAGATTGTCGCGCGTAGCGCCGGCCTGGTCGATCCGAAGGAGTGCTGATGTCATCGACCGGCACTGGCACACAGCCCCCGCCACACGTGATTGAAGCTGCTCGTTCGCCCGTCATGGCATCTGCCATCGCAGGGCGAACGAAGGTGCTTCCAATTCTCGAACTGGCATTGCTGATTGCCGCTTCGATCGCACCGCTCGTCCTGCGGGATTACATCACTGTCTATGCAACGCGAGTGCTCATCCTGTGCCTCTTCGCGTTGTCGTTCGACCTGGTGTGGGGCTATGCCGGGATCTTGAGCTTGGGTCAGTCGTTGTTCTTCGGCACGGCCGGCTACGGTGTGGCGCTGCTTTCACGCGATTTCGGGGTCGCATCGATTTTTGCCGTTCTTCCGGCCGGAACCTTGATCGGTTTTGTAGCGGCATTGTTGCTGGCAGGTTTCCTGCTGCTTGGCCGTCACCCCTCCAGTGTGGTCTTCGTTTCGCTTGGTACTATGACCGGAGCTTATGCAGCCGATCGGCTCGCTCGGGGTTCTCATTATCTTGGCGGCCAGAACGGTATCCCTTCGATCCCGCCGATGACAATCGGCTCGCACGAATTGAGCGAGGGACCAGGATTTTACTATCTGGTTCTCGCCATTCTGGTTCTGATCTACCTTCTGTCGCGCTTTTTGCTGCGGTCGCAGTTCGGTCTGGCACTGGCGGGATTGCGAGAGAATGAACAGCGCATCGCCTTCTTCGGCTACAATGTGCAGCATTTGAAGGCCATCATATTCGCAATCAGCGGCGCGATCGCAGGTGCTTCCGGCAGCCTCTATGCGTTTCACGAGGGCTTCGTCTGGACGAACATGCTGGGCGTGGTCATGTCTACCCAGGTCGTGCTCTACGTCTTGTTCGGCGGCTCCGGGACATTGATCGGTGCGGTCATCGGCACCGCGATTGTTGAGGGCCTCAGCTTCTGGCTCTCCGACAATTATCGCGATATCTGGCCGATCATTCTCGGCGTTTTGCTGTTGCTCGTCATTCTGTTCCGCCCCCTCGGCTTGATCAGCCTCGTGCTGGGCGAGCGGGAACGTGTAGGTCATTTCGGCCCGAGCCTGAAGGAGAAGCGCAATGCCGCTCCTTGAAGCCGCCGGCATCTCCAAGGTCTTTGGCAAACTCACCGCGCTGGACGGAGCGGCGCTCAGCGTCGGCGAGAGAGAGTTTCATGGCCTGATCGGGCCGAACGGCTCGGGCAAGAGCACGCTGATGAAGTGTCTTGCAGGTGCGCTAGTGCCGACGCGAGGCAAGGTGACATTCATCAATACTGACGTCACCTCGTTGACGCCGCCAGAGCGTGCGCGAGCGGGCATGAGCCTGAAATTCCAGATCACCGCCGTGCTACCGACCCTCACGCTATACGACAACATCCTGCTCGCGCTGCAGGCCCGGTCCTCACTGCTGGATCTGGCGTTCTCGCGCAGTCGGGGACGACTGCACGAGGAGGTCATGACGTTGCTCCTCCAGTTCCGGCTCGCCGATCGCGCGTTTGATGCTGCGGCGACCCTTTCTCACGGTCAGCAGCAATGGCTGGAGATCGCGATGGCGCTCGCATGCCGGCCGCGCCTTCTGCTCTTGGACGAGCCGACCGGTGGCATGAGCCTTGAGGAGCGCCGCGTCACGGGCGAGTTGCTGCAGCCGATCAAGCAGCATTGCTCGCTTGTCATCGTGGAGCACGACCTGGATTTCATCCGAGACATCTGCGACCGGCTAACCGTGCTCGATCAGGGCAAGGTTCTGGCGTCGGGGACGGTTGCCGAGATCCAGGCCAACAGAAGCGTCCAGGAGATCTATTTGCGCCGTGCCTGAATTCCTCAATCTCAAGCATCTCGACGCCGGCTACGGACGCAGCCAGGTGCTGTTCGGTGTCAATATGACCGTCCCACCGCGGGGCGGTGTGGCCGTCCTCGGCCGTAACGGCGCCGGAAAGAGCACGCTCATGAAGGCGATCGTGGGCGAACTGCCGGCATGGAGGGGCGGCGTGCAATTCAACGGCCAAGATATCGATCGCCGCCGAACCGAAGAGCGGGTGCGGGCCGGCATTGGATATGTGCCGCAAGAGCATTCAGTGTTCGGGCGCCTGTCGGTGCGCGACAATCTCGCCGTCGGATCGCTTTTGCACCGCGATAGATCGGCAGTGGACCGGGTCATGATGATGTTTCCAAAACTCGGCCAGCGTCTGGATCAGCCGGCCGGAACGTTGTCCGGTGGCGAGCGCAAGATGCTCGCAATCGCCCGCGCGATGCTCGGAAACCCCAAACTCCTCCTGCTGGATGAGCCGACCGAGGGTGTCTGGATCGGCGTCATCGAGGAGATCACCGAGCGCTTGATCGAACTAGCCAGAGAGATCGCGATCATCATCGTCGAGCAACATCTCGATCTCGCAATGCGCGTCGCGGAGCAGGCCTATGTGGTCGATCGCGGCCGTGTCGCGCTGTCGGGCCCGTCGCAACAGCTGCGCGACGACCCGCGGCTCTTGACGTATCTGGCGCCGTAGAGGCGTCCCGGCTGCCATCCCACGCCCGAAAGATGGCGCGTTGAAGTTCCTTGCGATGACTGAACAGAGAGGGACGATGTCCAAAACCATGAGCGATTTTGTGAATGCGTGCCAGGTCGTCGATGTCCATGAACATCACATGTCCGAGGTCGCACATAGCCGGGACGTGAATCTTTTGAAACTGTTCCAGCAGAGCTATGCGGCTTGGACAAGCCACGTCCTGCCATCCGAGCCCAAGGCGACTGGCGATATGTTATCTACCGCTACCGAGCCAACCACCTGGGAGGCCCTTGCTCCGTTCCTGGAGAGGAGCGGCTCAAATGCATTCGTTCGTAACCTCGCCGGCGGTGTCGCCGAGCTTTACGGCGTCGCCGAAACCGGAATCACGCGCGACAACTGGGAGGCAGTAGACGCTTTGGTGCGCTTGCGCCACAGGGAGGCGACATGGCCAAGTGAAGTCATTGGGCGCGCCGCCATCGGAAGGATCGTAACGGACCCTTTTCTCGATCCGTTGATGGATCCGCGGCCGGTCCTAGGGCAAAGTTACGATGCGGTCCTGCGGATCAATGCATTCGCCCTCGGCTGGCACCCGGAATCTCGCGATCACAATGGAAATTGCGGCCATACGTTGCTGCGGCGCCTCGGCATGGAGGTGAAAACCTTCGACGATTATTGCGACGCAATCCGGGAGCTCGTAGCCGGCTGCGCCCGGCGCAATCACGTTGCGCTCAAAAACGCGCTCGCCTATGACCGCGATCTAAGCTTTGACGAACCGAACGAGGACCTCGCTCGGCAGGCCTGGGGACAAAGGTCTCCATCCCCTGCGGCGCGCAAGGCTTTCTGTGACTTTGTCGTCGATTTGTTTTGTCAGCTCGCAGGCGAAGCCGGCCTGCCAGTCCAAACTCATCTTGGAACGGCAATCATAAGCGGCTCCCACCCGCTACGCATGACCGGGTTGATTGAGCGTCATCCTCGGACCCGTTTTCTGCTGATGCATTTGGCCTATCCCTGGAGCCGGGACTTGTTGGGAATGGCTTTTGTGTACCGCAATGTTTGGCTCGATTTGTGCTGGTCCTTCCTGTTGAGCCCGTCCCATTTCAAGCTGGCCCTGCACGAGGCTATTGAAGTCTTGCCGGATGAATCGCGAATGATGATCGGAGGAGATTGTCTTCACGTTGAGGAGACATTTGCCGCGATACAGGGCGCACGCCGGCTCATCGGCGAGGTTCTGAAAGAAAAAGTTGCGAGCGGCTACTTTCGCCCCCGAGACGCAGAGCGCTTGGCGGTCAGGATCCTTGGCGAGAACGCGAGGGAGCTTTTCAGACTGTCCTGATTGCTGCACTTCGTTCGCGATTTTAAAAAGTTGATCCGAAGAGCCGACTTGAAACCGAAAAATGACGGATAGCGTTCCGGTTACCGCGCCCCCCAGGAAAGAGCAGGGCGCGTGGATTAAGGCCATGAGCCAAGGGGAGGTCAGTTCCATGTTGAATGATCACCGGCAACTCAGCCGCCGCCGCTTTCTCGGCAATTTCGCCTTTGTGTCTGCGGCCATTGCGGCCGGCCCGGGCAGCTGGGTGATCCGTCCTGACTGGGCCAACGCCGCTGAAGGCCCGATCAGGATTGGCATTGCCACCGACCTTACGGGGCACTCGGCTTTGCCGGGAATACCGACGCCAATGTCGCGCGCATGGTCGCGAGCGAGATCAACGAGAACGGTGGTCTCTTGGGGCGCCCGATCGACCTCCTGATCGAAGACACCGCGTCCAACGAGTCCGTCGCTGTTGGCAATGTCCGCAAGCTGATTCAACGAGACAAGGTCGACCTGGTACTCGGCGGCATTGCGAGCTCGATGCGCAACGCCATCAAGGACATCATCATCTCTCGTGGCAAGACGCTCTACATCTATCCACAGGCCTACGAAGGCAGGGAGTGCACGCCCTATCTGTTTTGCACCGGGCCGGTACCGGCGCAGAATTGCGACCGGTTCATTCCGTGGTTGATCAAGAACGGTGGCAGACGCTTCGCGCTGCCTGGATCAAACTACGTCTGGCCGCAAACAATCAATGCCTATGCGCGCAAGGTGATCGAGAGCAGCGGCGGGGAGGTGGTGTTCGAGGAGTACTACCCGCTTGACCAAATCGATTTTTCATCGACCGTGAGCCGCATCACGTCCAACAAGGTAGACGTGGTCTTCAACAGTGTTATCCCCCCGGGCGTCGGCTCGTTCTTCAAACAGCTTTATGAAGCGGGCTTTTCTAGGAATGGGGGACAGCTGGGCTGCGTCTACTATGACGAGAACACGCTCGAAATGAACCAGGCTCACGAGATCGAAGGCCTCGCCAGCAGCCTCGACTATTACAAGGCGCTCGCGGCGGAAGATCCGGTGAGCGCCAAAATTCAGTCGGCCTACGAAAAGCAGTTTCCGGGCAAGTTCCGGTTCTCAGCAGGAAGCGCCGCGACCGGCACGTATCGAGGACTGAAGCTGTGGGAAGCCGCAGTGAGGGAAGCCGGTACAATTGACCGCGAGGCTGTCGCTGCCGCGCTTGACCACGCCAAGATTGCGGAAGGGCCTGGCGGGCCGGCGGAGATGGTGCCGGGCAAGCGCCACTGCAGGATGAACATGTACATTGGCGTGGCAAAGGCCGGCCAATACGAGATCGTCGCCCGTAGCGCCGGCCCGGTCGAGCCGAAGGAGTGTTGAATGTCGCATGTTGCGCGGGCGAGCTTCGCCGGCGCCGCGTGCGAGCCAATCGCGGGGGGCTACTTCCCGCGATAATTCGGCGGCCTCTTGTCAAAGAAGGCGTTCATTCCCTCCTTCTGGTCAGCTGTGCTGAAAGCGTGACGTATCGCTTGCCGCTCGAACTCGAGCCCGGCGTCCAACGTGGTCTGAAAGGCGGCGAGAACGGCAGCTTTGGCAAGTTCAGCCGAGCGGGGAGGCTTTTGCGCTATCAGATCGGCTATTTCGAGCGCTCGCCTCTGCGCCCTGCCGCTTTCGACAACTTCCGCCACAAGGCCGGCCTGCATCGCACTCCGCGCCGTGATGGATTGGCCGCTCAGGATCATCAGCATGGCCAGTGATTTGCCAGCCACGCGTGTCAGCCTCTGCGTTGCGCCGTCGCCGGGCAATATTCCGATGTTGATCTCAGGCTGCCCAAATACCGCCCCTTCACCTGCTATCACGATATCCGCGAGCAGCGCCAATTCGTGGCCGCCGCCGAAGCAAATGCCCTCGACCGCGGCAATGAGAGGCTTGGGGAAATTGGCGACATCCCCCCAGGCAGAACGTCGGGCGGAATTGTCGATTGCCTCAAAGCCGCGCTCCCGCATCTCCTTGATGTCGGCTCCGGCAGAGAAGAACGCATCGCTGCCACAAAGCACGACACAGCGGACATCCTCATCGATTGCGGCACGGCGCAAGATGGCGCCAAGCTCCACGATCAACTGGTTGCTCAAGGCGTTTCGTTTTGATGTCCTATTCAGCGTCAATAGGCGCACGTGGGGCGCGACAGATGTCGAGAGGATGAGATCGGGCGTCTCGGACATGGAGCGGTTCTCCTGAAGGAATATGAGAACCACGCCTTAGACTGAAATCGATTTCTTCGCAACGAGGCATCCAAAAGCCTCTTCTTGGAAGAACCAGCCTCAGCGGCGCTGAGCCACCTTGCTCAACGCGGAGCCGACGGAGACCATGAGGCGGGCTTCACCCGTAAAAAACGGCTTGACTCCGCAGTTCCGAATTCTTACTAATCTTGAAATCGATTTCAGAACTCGATGTCGAAATGCCCGGTACTGCGGGAAACCAGAAGGATGCGGCCGGCGAGAGTGGGTCACATCTGAAGGATCTCATTGACGATGCGACGGGTCTTGTGACGCCGCGCTGTCCAACAAGAACATCAGCTTCTTCAGAAGCGCGCTTAGAGCAACAGGAGGAAGGCTGGCCATGGGAATGGCACGGAATCTCGCGCGCGCTTTATGCGAGTCGCCGCGCAAGTCGGAAGCAACGATGAAGGCGTCCTGCGCCATTAGGATCGTGCAATGGCCGCTCGTGAGGCGAGGCCCGCAATTACGTGAAGCCAGGCGGGCTTTCCGCCGGCATCCCGGGCAGCTGTTGCGCTTGCGCTTCCGCGGTCCGGCCTGCTCAAGGCCGCCGCTCTCGTAGACCCCCGCTCGCGGCGGGCGCAGTTGAGCCGACGAGCGGCTGCTCGTTCTCGCGCGACCCGCAAAATCATTAAGTCATCAATAGAGCCCGAGGACCCATGAACATCATTGCTCAGCCCAGCGCTGTACCCGTCCAGCTTGACAAGCAAACTGCCAACAAGCGAATGACCGCCGGCCTTGGAGGAGGGGTGGCGCTAGAGTGGTACGACTGGAATGTCTACGGCGTAATGGCGGCGTTTCTCTCGCCGCACTTCTTCCCTTCCGATGATCCCACCACCTCGCTGCTGGCGGGACTTGCCGTGTACGGCGCGGGCTTTTGCGCTCGACCGCTGGGCGCTGTTTTGCTGGGGCCGGTCGCAGATCGCATCAGCCACAAGCGCGTCATGCTGATCTCTGTCACGGCCATGGCGGTTTGCTCGCTTTTGATATCCTTGTTGCCCACCTACAAGGACCTCGGCGTCACGGCGGCCATAGCGCTGCTGATCATGCGGCTGATTCAGGGGTTTGCCACAGGCGCTGAAGCTGGTGTCGCCAACGCCATTGCAATTGAACTGGCGCCACCTGGTAAGGAGGGGCGCTATCTCGGTCTGATTGGCGGCACATTCATCCAATTGGGAAGCCTTGGATCCAGCCTAGTTGCCTTCCTGGTGAGCGCCTCGGTCGCACCTGAAGCCATGCGCGAGTGGGCTTGGCGTATACCCTTTGCGGTCGGCGGCGTGCTGGGCCTTTTGATCATCTATCTGCGCACGACGGTGCCGGAAACCTTGATCAATCGAGCCATGCATCGGCAAGACGAGTCTTCGCGCATTCAGGAATCGACTGGCGGTGTGTGGAAAACGCTATGGAGCGTCCGCCTTTCGCTGCTCGCCGTCATCCTGGTGATCGGGTCGGTGCAGATCGCCAACTATGCCTGGAACACCGGTCTTCCCAACATGGCCAATACGGTCTTCAAGGAGGACAGCACGTATGTGTACGGGATCATGACCCTGATGGTCCTGATCTGGATGTCAACGGCGCCGTTTGTCGGCGCTTTCGCGGACAAGGTGCGACCCTCGCGCGCGTTCGCGCTGCTGCGCCTGTTGCTCATCCCATGCTTCTTCCTGACACTGCTCTATTCGGAAAAAGGCATCGTCACGTTCTTCTTTGTTACGGTGTTCGGCGGCGCGATCGTGGGCTTCAACATGGCCCTCTATAACTTCATCGCTACCACGCTGATGCCGCGCGCCGTGCGGACCACCGGAGTGGCTCTCGGCTATGCGCTCGGCGTCTCCTTGTTTGGCGGGACGTCACCCTATCTGCTGGTTTGGTTGCAACGCGAGCACATCGCCTGGATGTTTCCCGTCTACGGATCGTTGATCGCGCTCCTGAGCGTGCTGGTCTACCAGATCGCAAAGAAGCGCGGCTGCCTCTACATAGGTGAATGAACACGCTCTGCCCCTGCGCTTCGCCGTGCCCGCGACGGACGCAAGGCGTCCACGTTAGCTGCAAAACATAAGGGCTCGCGCGTATCTCTTCATGCTCGGCATGAGCATGGGGTCGGCGCAAGCGTCCTTGCGCGAGCAGTGATTCACAACAAACAAAGAATGCTTGCGAGGCACTGAGTTGCTGAAACTGGAGTCCGAAGCATGAAAACACCTTCATCGCCGCACTTCACGCCTGTGGACTTGAAGCGATATTTCAACGCCGAGCGCGCAAATGCCGGTGAAGGGTTCGCCGCCCGCCCGGGTGACACCGGCTGGATCGATTCACTTCGCGGGCTCCAGACCCATCGCGGCATGCCCTTTCTCTTCGGCAGCGAAATAGGGCCGGATGTGCTGGAGCTGCGCCCCGGCGCCCCTCCTGCCGTAATCGCGTTGCCGCCGACGATGGCGAGCTATGTGCTGTTCGTGCAAGTGGCGGCAGACCGCCCCAGTGCAAGCCCCGAGGGTTTCGGAGAGATCGGCCCGGCTACGCTGCCTGTAGAAGGCAATCCACTCGGCGACCGGGTGGCGACATACGGGCTCCGCTATGCCGACGGCAGCGAGACCGACGTGCCGGTGCTGCGCCGCTTCGCGATCCAGCAGAACCACATCTCCTGGAGTGCGAGTGCGTTCGCCGCCTTGCCGCTACGCGCGCCCATCGTACATGCAAGCACCGGCGAGGACTTTGTACTCGGCAGAGCGCCGGGGGCGAACTTCTTCCAGGGCGAGGCTCGCACCCAATCGGGACGCATGGATCGACAAGGTGAGAACGTGTGGCTTTACGCGCTCCCCAATCCTTATCCGGACAAGGAGCTTTCGGCGTTGAGCTTGCGCGCGGAACAGGAAATCTCGCTTGTGTTTGCGGTGACCACGACAGCGCTCACCCAGCACCCGCTGCGCCTCCAGGGCCGTCGCAAGCTGAAGGTGAGGCTGCTGCCGGGGTTCCATCTGAACAAGCTTGGCGAGCTCGATGTCGACGATCGGGGCCAGCAGATCGGCATGGACCTCGGCACGGTCATCTCGGCACGCGCAGTGCTCGAGTACTCCAGAGCGGATTGGCTGGGCGCCAAAGTTGATGTGCAGCCCGTGCGCTGCGGGAGCGAAGTCATCGTTGAGTACTCGGCGCATCCGGACGCAAGACTCTATCTGCGCTCCGACGATGGCCGCTTGCACATGTTCGAGCTTCGATCGTTGGAAGGTGGCGGTAACGCAAGCGCCTCGCTCAATGTGGCGACAGTCGAACCGGCCACAAGGCCGGTCAAGATCCGCATCATGGAAAAGGACAGTGGCGTGCGCGTTGCCGCGCGGTTGCATGTCCATGGTGCGCATGGGGAGTATCTGCCACCCAAGGGACATCACCGCAAGGTCAATACCGGCAGGTTCGAGGACTTCTCGGGCGAATTTGCCAATGGGCTGAACCAGTACGTCTACGTGGACGGCAGTTGCGAGGCGGACCTGCCGCTCGGGCCCGTGTTCGTAGAGATCTGCAGGGGTTTTGAGGTGCGCCCGTTGCGCACCATCGTCGACATCACTGCAAGCACGGACACTCTCACCTTTGAGCTCGATCGTGTGCTGCGCTGGCGCGAACAGGGATGGGTTAGCTCTGATACGCACGTCCATTTCCTAAGCCCGCAGACAGCGCTGCTTGAGGGCAAGGCGGAGGGTGTCAACGTGGTCAACTTGCTCGCCGCACAGTGGGGCGAGCTATTCACCAACGTCGCCGATTTCGACGGACGCACGACGTTCGGGGCAAAGGATTTCGGCGGCGACGGAGAATTCCTGGTTCGGGTCGGCACGGAGAACCGGATGCAGGTTCTGGGGCACATATCGCTGCTCGGCTATGAAGGTGAGATGATCAATCCGCTCTCTTGCGGCGGGTCCAACGAAGCTGCAATCGGCCATGTTCTGGAAGCGACCATGGCCGACTGGGCGGAGCGCTGCCGTCAGCAAGGGGGGCTGGTGGTAATGCCCCATGCGCCGAACCCGCAGGCGGAGCGTGCGGCCGACATTGTGCTCGGCCTTGTCGACGCCATCGAAATGATGTCGTTCAACCCGCGGACCGCGCAGCTCAGCGCATTTGGTCTCGCCGATTGGTATCGCTACCTCAACATCGGCTACCATCTGCCGCTGGTGGCGGGCTCCGACAAGATGGACGCGGCCGCGCTCCTCGGGGGCTCACGGACCTATGTGCGATTGGGCGAACGCGACTTCACGTATCGCAACTGGATGGATGCCGTACGCAGCGGGGACACGTTCATCACTGTCGGGCCTCTGGTTGAGATGACCGTTGAAGGACGTCGCCCTGGAGGCACGGTGTCCCTTCCCCGTTCAGGCGGCACCCTCACGATCGACTGGCGGATCGAATCGGTCAGCGTCCCGCCGGCGCGGGTGGAGCTCATATGTAACGGCACGGTCCTTGAGGAGGTTCGATGCGGAGGCTTGTCGTGCAAGGGGCAGCTCTCCCTGCCCATCAACGAGTCATGTTGGATCGCGCTGCGCGTTCGGGGCAGTGTCGCCGGACGCGAGGCCGACATTGCGGCGCACACCAGTGCGGTATATGTCAAAGTAGGCGGAATGCCCATCTTTGCCACCGCGGATGCAGTGTCGGTCCTTGCTCAAATCGAGGGATCGATCGCCTATATGGACACGCTCGCTCCCAAGTCCGACGAAGCGCGACACTCGCGGCTGCGAGCTGCCCTGGAACTTGCGCATCATCGCCTGCATCATAGATTGCACGAACTGGGCGCCAGCCACCACCATGCGCCCGTTCACTCCGTTCACGTTGAACGCGAGCATTGAGAAGTCTCTTGTGCCATTGACGATCGCGCAGGCGGCGCATCGCATGCTCAGCCACCTCTACTTACGGGCGAATAATGATAAGGGGCGAGCAGCTTGCGTCATCGGGTCCTGGGATGCGGACGCCAGCCTCCGGTTCTGAAATAGTTATCAGGACCGTGGCCCGGTCAATGATCTCGACTGCGCCCGCGACGGGCGGGACGGACGCTGGACCGCGGCGGGGCGCTCGATGAGCGCATGACCAGCCGGTACGGCAACACGACACTTCTCGGGACAGGACTTCCGGCAATGGCATTGATGAGATAATCGGCGGCTCCCCGGCCGATTTCTGCTGCCGGAACGCTGACTGTTGTGAGCGGCGGGTCCATTTGCGCCGCCAGCTCCACATCGTCAAATCCTGTGATGGAAAGCGTAGCCGGTACGGCCAGCCCCATCTTGCGAGCCTCTGCCATTGCACCGATGGCAAGCGTGTCGGTGGTGCAGATGACTGCTGTCGTGTCCGGATGATCGGTGAGGAGCTGACGAAGGGCGCTACGGCCCTGGGCAAGCGAATAATCGGCCTTGACGACCTGGCTCGGCTTGAGCGGGAGACCGGCGTCCGACAGCGCGCGCTGAATTCCCTCGAGCCTGGCGCGGGATCTGTCGTTGGACGCGGCGACAACGTTGGCAATCGCGCCAAAACGGACGTGTCCAAGCCTTAGCAGATACTCCGTCATCTCGCGGGTGGCGCTTTCGTTGTCGATTCCGATCGCGGGGATGCCGCCGCCGGCCTTGGCAACATAGGTGGTGATGACGGGTACGCCTGCCTGTTCGATCAGGCTCCTCAGCTCCCGTCCGTGGGAAGCTCCGACCAGCACGATTCCATCGATGCCGCGTTCAATGAGACTTTGCAGTTCCTGAAATTCACGCCGCTGGTCATATTGCGAATTCGCAATGAACAGCGTGTAGCCGCTTTCGCTGAGGCGGTTCTGGAGGGCTTCCACGCCTTCTGCAAAGATACCGAGCGCCAGTGTCGGAACGATGACGCCGACGGTCCGCATGCGTCCCGATTTCAATGCTCTGGCTGCGCTATCGCGCGTGTAGGCGAGGTCATTGATATGCCGCATGACCCTGTCGCGAAGCTCCGGCCGTACGATATCGGGGTGATTGAGAACCCGCGACACCGTCGCCGGCGACACATTCGCCTTCCGGGCAACGTCCTCGATCTTCACGCGCGGCTGCTGCCGGCCTTTGGGCGCGATTACAGGTTTCTTGTCCATTTGCGTTGGTCAACCAGGAGAAGGAGAGGGTCTCCCCTCAAAAGGGTTAAACCATCACGAGCGCTACCTTCTCAAGCCCTGTATGCGGGCCATCGGCGCTATTTTCTGCCCCTCTCATGCACAGATGGAGCGGGATGAAGCGAATCTCATTCGAAAGTTGGTAGATTCGCTTGACTCCGCTTCTCGCACAGCCTAAGTCTGAAATCGATTTCAGAAATCGAGAGCCAGCACCTCGATTTCAGGTAAAACCGAAAGCAAGGATGTATGGTCGATCTTTTGAAGGGCATTCGAGTCCTCAGCCTCAATCACTTTCTGATGGGTCCGGTCGGCGTGCAGTTTCTCGCCGACCTCGGTGCGGACGTGATCGCCGTGGAACCGCCCGGGGGGGCCTTTCAGAGGAAATGGGGCGGGGCGGACAAGCGGGTTGACGGCCAATCAATGTTGCTTCTGACGGGAAACCGCAACAAGCGCAGCCTCACGCTCGATCTGAAAAAACCCGAAGCCGTGGTCATCGCCAGGCAACTGATCGCCAAATCGGATGTGATCGCAGAGAACTTCCGCCCGGGTGTGCTCGACAAGCTTGGTCTCGGCTACGAGGATGCAAAGAAGATCAATCCGCAGATCATCTATGCCGCTGCCTCCGGCTACGGTCCTGACGGGCCCTATGTCGATCGCCCAGGCCAGGATCTCTTGATCCAGGCGCTATCAGGACTTGCGATGATCACCGGAAGTCGCGAGCAGGGGCCGCGGGCTGTCGGCGTTTCCGCCATCGATCATCACGGCGCCGCCTTGTTTGCGGCGGGGATCCTGGCTGCCTTGGTGCGGAAGGCGCGGACGGGGCAGGGCTGCCGCGTCGATGTTAGCCTGCTGTCGGCTGCGCTCGACCTGCAGATGGAATCTTTTACCTGCTACCTGAACGGCCAAAGGCCTGACGACGTCCGTCAGCCGGGCCCGGTGGCCGGCTGGTACTACGGTGCGCCTTACGGCATCTATGCGACACGCGATGGGCACATTGCGATCTCTTTGGGATCGCTGGAGGCGCTCTCAGGCGCGCTTGGCCTTCCGGCCGACCAGCGAATTCCTGACGAGGAGGCGTATCGCCGGCGGGACGAGGCCTCAGCCATGATTGCTGCCAACATCGCCAAACGCTCAACCATGGAATGCATCGTCCTGTTCGAGGCGCGTGGAATTTGGCACGCTGCGGTGAACGATTATGCCGACGTCGTTGCGGATCCGCAGATCGCGCATAACAAAAATTTTCAGGTCGTGACCGGCGCGACCGGAGCTCCCATCACCCTTGTCAGCCATCCCGTGCGCTACGACGGCGAGCAGCCGGACGTGCGTTTGCCGCCGCAAAAGCTCGGTGCGCAAACGGAAGAGATTCTGAAAGAGCTGGGCTATGACGCTAGGAAATTGAAGCATCTTTATGAAACCGGCGCCATCGGCGCTGCGGACTCGCATCACTAACGAACAACGAGGATTGTCGAAAGCAGCACGCTTACGTCGGAGGGTCATCGTGATTGGCATAAACTTGCACGCGGCTTTCCCTGCGGTGCTGCTGACGAGGCTTGCTACTCCGCAGAGATGCAGCCAAGCACGATTGGAAGTCTCGTGAACACCAACCGTTCGCGCCAGTCCAGGATCTGTTGGTAAAGAGCTTTAAGTTGCCGCCAGGGCAAAGCCGCGCGGCGAGTATTATGTTGGACCAGAAGCCATGTCGGAAAGCCAATATCTGCCCGCGCGCGAGCGTATGCTGAAGCGCATTGCCGAGACTCGGGACACCGCACGCTCGGGCTTGCCACACTGGGCGAGTGCCGCCGACGGAAAATGGACGTTTACCCCCGATGGTGATTGGACCGGCGGGGCATTTGTCGGTGAGCTTTGGCTCGCGCACCTCGCTGATCGCAGCCAGTTCCCAATCGAAGACGCGCGTGCTGCGCTAAGCCGAATGTTGCCGCGTGCCGAGCGGCTTACGGCCTTCAAGGGCTTCGGCTTCTATCATGCCGGCGCCCTCGGCAGCATCCTGTTCAAGGAAGAAAACGCCCGCGCGGTGGCTCTGACAGCAGCAAGATCGCTTCGTGATATGTTCGATCCACACCTCGGACTGATACCGTTGGGCAGGGATGCCGAGGAGGCGAGCGCAGTGGGAGCTTCCGAGAGCAGCATCGACTCGCTCCAGGCGACAGGCCTGCTCTATTGGGCCGCGGACGAGCTTTCCGATGCCCGGATGGAGGAGGTCGCCAATGCACATATGCGGCGCGTCCTGGAGATCCATGTGCGGCAGGACAATTCAGTTATCCAGTCTTCCACCCTTGATCACACCGGTAAGGTGCTCAGAACGCACACGCACAAGGGATATAGCGATATCAGCACCTGGGGCCGGGCGCAGGGATGGGCGATGCTCTACACCGCTCACGCCGCCATGGTCCGCCCCGACGAACCGCTATGGCGCGACTACGCCGTCCGCCTTCTTGACTGGTGGATCGACCATGTCCCCGCGGATCTCATTGCCTTCTGGGATTTCGACGATCCGGCGATCCCCAACACCAGCAGGGATACTGCGGCCACTGCTATCGCTGCCGCCGCGGCGCTGCGCCTCGCATCCGCACTTGGTCCTGAGGGGGGCGCCAAATATAGATTATTTGCGGAGCGCACAGTTACTCAACTGAGCTCGAAATACCTGACACCGACTGCTCCCGATGACCCGCGCCCGCCTGGAATGCTCACCGGCGGCTGCTTCACCCGAAAGGCGATCGTGCGCGATATCGATGCGGCCCAGAACGTCGAGCTGATTTTCGGAAGCTACTTCCTGTTTGAATGCCTTGCCATCCTGACGGATCTGGTGCCGCCTGGCTGGATCTAGAGGCGCGAAAGGCTTCCAACGCGAACAAAGCCTCCAACCAATCTTGTTTGTGACGCCACGCCAGTCAATCTGTCCAAACAGTCCGACGGCATCGGCTCCACTCCTTGGATATTCGCGATGGGCTGATCGAGTTAGACAGCAACTGACTGCCTCCTGTCTGGAATCCTCTACATGAGAAATGCGAAACCCCCCATCTATCGCGGCTTGTTCCCGGTCGCTCCGACGCCGTTTACGGAATCTGGAGATCTCGATCTCGAAGGGCAGCGGCGCGTGCTCGATTGCATGATCGACCAAGGCGTGGACGGGATCTGCATTCTGGCCAACTATTCCGAGCAGTTCCTGCTGTCTGATCAGGAACGTGACCTTCTGGTCGATCTCTGCCTCTCGCATGTCGCGGGCCGCAAGCCCGTCATGGTGACCTGCAGCCATTTCAGCACGCAGATTGCGGTGCAACGCGCCCGCTATGCGGCCGAACGTGGCGCAAGCCTCCTCATGCTGATGCCGCCTTATCATGGTCCAAGCCTCAAGGCGGATGAAGGCGCCATGATCGGGCATTTCGGCCGGGTCGCGGACGCCGCCGGGATTCCAATTATGGTCCAGGACGCGCCGCTCTCCGGCGTTACATTGACGGTCCCGTTTCTCGTCCGGCTCGCTTGCGAGGTGCCGCTCGCCAGATATTTCAAGATCGAGGTGCCGTTTGCGGCTGCCAAGCTCCGCAGTCTGATCGAGCTCGGCGGTGAGGTCATCATTGGTCCTTTTGACGGGGAGGAAGCCATCACCATGATGGCGGACCTCGATGCCGGTGCGAGCGGAACAATGTCGAGCGCGCTGTTGCCCGATTTGCTCCGCCCCGTGCTCGATCATCACAAAGGGGGCAGCAGGCAGGAAGCCGCTCTTGCATATGCAAGGGTGCTGCCGCTCATCAATTTCGAAAACCGCCAGTGCGGCCTGCGCGCCACCAAGAGCGTAATGGCTGAAGGCGGCGTGATCAAATGCGAAGCCGTGCGGCATCCGCTCGAGCAGATCCATCCGGCGACGAGAGCTGGATTGATCGAGCTTGCGCGTGAGCTCAACCCGCTGTCTCTTCGCTGGGGACATTGAGATGCGGGCATGATGCGCCGAGAACAAGCCACGCAGGCAGAACCTGTGTACCCCAAGATCAGGATGTTCATTGCCGGCGAGTGGACGGAAGGGGGTTCGGATCGCTCGGAAAAAATCCTCAATCCCGCAACCGGCCAGCCGATTGGCGAAACTCCTTATGCGTCTCGTGGCGATCTCGATCGTGCGATCATGGCCGCTCAGGAGGGATTTGAGATTTGGCGAAAGGTTTCGGCCTTTGACCGATACAGGACGATGCGCAAGGCCGCCGATCTCATACGCTCGCGCGCAGCCGGCATCGCATTGATCATGACGCTCGAACAGGGTAAGCCGCTCACCGAGTCGAGTGCTGAATCGCTCCTTGCTGCCGATATCATCGACTGGCTCTCCGAAGAAGGGCGGCGCGCCTATGGACGGATCGTCCCGGCGCGCTTTGGCAATGTTGTCCAGCTCGTGACCAAGGAGCCGGTCGGGCCGGTTGCCGCATTTACGCCCTGGAATTTTCCGATCAACCAGGCCGTGCGGAAGATCTCCGCCAGCCTTGCAGCCGGCTGCTCCATCATCGTCAAGGGACCTGAAGAGACGCCAGCGAGCTGCATGGCGCTGGTGCGCAGTTTCGCGGATGCTGGCTTGCCTGCGGGCGTGATCAATCTCGTCTTCGGGGTGCCATCCGAAGTTTCAGATTATCTCATACGCCATCCTATCATCCGGAAAGTCTCCTTCACCGGTTCGACCGTGGTCGGAAAGCATCTCGCAGCCCTTGCCGGCGCCCATATGAAGCGCACCACCATGGAGCTCGGCGGGCACGCGCCTGCCATCGTTTTCCCGGATGCCGACGTCGAGAAAGCCGCAAGAATCTTGTCGGCGAACAAGTTCCGCAATGCGGGCCAAGTCTGCGTCTCGCCGACGCGGTTTCTGGTGCATGACAGTATCTATGAAGATTTCGTCAAGAGGTTCGTTGCCGAGGCCAGCGCGATCAAGGTTGGCAATGGCCTTGAAAGAGATAGCCGGATGGGGCCGCTCGCCAATTCGCGCCGGGTCGATGCAATGGAGACCCTCGTCGCGGACGCTCTCGATTGCGGCGCCCAGTTGCGCATCGGCGGCAAGCGTATCGGCAATACGGGGTACTTCTTCGAGCCGACGGTCCTGACCGATGTTCCACCTCAAGCGCGCATCATGAATGAAGAGCCGTTCGGCCCTGTCGCGCCGATTGCGCGGTTTAAAACCTATGACGAGGTTGTGGCGGAGGCCAATCGACTGCCTTACGGGCTCGCCGCCTACGCCTACACGCGATCCGCCGCAACGATGGCCGCGATCGGGGCCGATCTCCAATGCGGGATGGTATCGATCAATCATCATGGCCTTGGGCTTCCCGAAGTGCCCTTCGGAGGAACGAAGGAGTCAGGCTTCGGTTCGGAAGGTGGCCTCGAGGCAATCGAGGGCTATCTCGACACCAAATTCGTGAGCCAGGCGAGCTAGAACCGGAATACCAGATACCAAACCGGAGCAGAACGACTTCGTTAGTGCCGCCGGATCGCTTCAAGCGCTCCGCCCTTCTCCGCTGGCAGACCGGTACGTCTGCCTCTCCCCAGACTTGAGCCGCTGTCGGAGAAATCCGGCAGCGGTCCTTTTCTTTGCTGGACCGACACCTTCTTGTTCTTTCAGGCGAGAGCAGAAATGAGATACGTTGTCCGCAGATCAGCGCGGACGGATAACAGCTGCGTGTGCCAAAGCCCTCAAGTATCCGCGCCAATGATGAGGCCGCGAGCACCACGAATATTGGTGCGGTCCAGCATGACCATCGCCTGGAATTTCTCGGCGATGACCATCTCACGCGCAGAAGCGCGCAGATGCGAGCAGGAAGATCGTGGAGAACCGACAGGTCCATGTCCAGTAGACCCGATTCGACCGCATCACCAAAGGCGAAATCGATAATGATTCGGGCCTTGGCAGTATCGACCAACGCGTCGGTGATGCGCAGGCCGCCATACTCAGTTTCCTCGCGAATGCGATTGACCTTGACGCTGTTTGGATCGAACTCCACCCCATCGTATAAGAAACGCCGCTGACTTCTTTGAAGATGCGGACCATCTCGTCCTAGTCATCGCTCTCGATGCCCAGGAAGTCGAGGGGCACCAGGGACTCGTGGAAAAATGGCCCGCTTGGAACCACACCAAGCGTCTACGATCGGGCCAAATGTGGGAGGGTCAGTTCACCTTTGCCTGCGACAACTGAGAGGTTGAGTTCCTGCGCGGCAGCATCCAGGACCGGCACGGAAACGGCACTCTCGCGCGCTAGGCGCACAGCACACTCGATGTCCTTTGCAGCATTTGCAATCGAGATTGCCAGTGCATCTGGTTTCTCTCCCAACAAAAAGGCGGCGAAGGCTTGGAATATTCCACTGTTCGTAGAGCCCCGACTGACCAAAGAGCGCAGTGTCACAAGATCTATCTGAAGACTATCCGCGAATTGGCAGACCTCAGCGGCGACCGCAGCGATGCCCATAGTCATGCTGTTGTAAACAAGCTTGAGCTTGTGGCCGTGTCCGACATCTCCAACATGCATAACGGTCTCGCAAAACGCAGCAAGAATGCGTTCAGCAACGGGAAAGAGTGTTGCATCCGATCCAACCATCGCATTGAGAAGGCCGAGCTCTGCTTGCTCGGGGCTTCGTGTTACTGGAGCATCAATGAAGCTAAGACCTCGTCTTTCCGCCGTTTTGGCCAATGCAATGGTCGATGCGGGATACGAGGTCGTACAATCAATTATCAAACCTCCTCGGCACATGTTAACAAACAGTCCATCGTGATCGAGGCACACCGTCTCAACTTCGCGGCTGGACGGTAATGACAACACCACCACACTTACATGCTGCGCCAACTCAGCGATCGACGCATGCTCGCGGGCCCCTGCACCCATCAGGCGATCAGCACCGAACCGGTTCTTGTTGACTTTGATGTGGAGTTCGTTTTGCTGACGCAGCAGGCTGATCCCTATACCTGTTCCCATGCGCCCCGCTCCGATAAGCCCTATGCTCTGCTTGATCGTTTTGGGAGCCGCGTTCGCTGACGATCCCTTGCTCATGATTTAGTATTCCGAAAGAAGCCATGGCTTTGTAGGATCGGCAACAGCTCGTGATGGTTGTTGATGGTGTAATCTGGACGCGCAGCTTGCAGGCGCGAGGTCGAAACAAATCCTCCGGTAATGGATATGCTTGTCAGCCCGAGACTGCGTGCAATATCAGTCTCGACGGGCATATCGCCGACGATGAAGGTTGACGACGGCTTCAGGTTGTGCCTGTTCATATAAAGGCGAAGCCGCTCTCCTTTGCTTATCGATTTGTATTGCGTGGCGCGGCTTTCAAAGGCGAGCACGTCGGTGACGTAGTCATCCACTCCAAGTCTCCTCAGCTGAAACTGTAGAGGCGCGACTATGTGGTTGCTGAGGATGATGAGTAGAGCAGATTCTCGGCGGGCTAACGCGAGCACTCTGCGCGCCCCCTCACGTAAATCGGCTTTATCCGCAAGAGGCTCGTACGTGTCGTGAAACAGTGCGCCTTCGTCACGCTCCACCGCCTCAACCTCCTCCTGCGACATTCCGAGGCTACGATAGAGACGATCGAGGGGAACATCACAATGCTCTCGAAAGGTGTTTATATCGATGCTCGGACGACCAAAGCGGTCCAAAATTACATTGGTCGTTTCGAGCAGCGCGTATGTGTCATCGAGCAGTGTTCCGTTCCAGTCAAATACGAGAGCGGGCATCATGATGCTGACCTCAGACGGGGATTGACAGGAAGAGCGGCCAGCAAAGCTTTCAAGTTTCTGTCCGCGCGCTGACGTCCAGCGGGGGTCGGCATCTCCAACGTGAAGGGCGACAAATCGATGCCCTCTAGCCTGTTGGCCAATATGGGTACAAGGGCACGGAAGGGCAGATAAGTGATGGTGGCTGCTTGGATTGCCGTCGCAATGTTGCTTTCAATAATTTTGAGGGCTGGCGGATCCATCCTGTGGAAGCGAAGACTCTGGGCGCGTAGTTCGGGCGGCAGTCGCTTCAACGCCTGCCAGAATGCGAGCTCATCTAGCGTATCAATACCCATGCCGTAGTAGTGTGGAGCAACTATAGGCGGCGAACCAATTGCCCAATGTACGGCTTCGGCTCCAGCGGCAAGGAGCATCGTTGTGACGGCTTGGCTGGTATCTCCTCGAATGAGGGCCTCATCGACAACTATGATGGTCCGTTTAGCGACGGCAGATTCCGACACGAGATACTTCTGAGCAATGCGAGATTGTCGGGCCTTGGGTCTGCCCAGGAGCGTTCGCTCAAGAAATTGCGTTGCCACTACGTCACTACGCTCGGCGAGCACGCCCTGTTCGGCGAGAGAGTCAAACAGACCATCGGCGTACGGCCCCCCAGTCTTTGGCATGGAGGACACGATTGGCGGCATCAAGAGTGGGTCTGCTTGGACTCGCTCCGCAACGATTCTCCCCAAGGCCAGCCCGATGTTGTGACGGGTCTGGCGATGTGAATGGCCCTCAACCGATGTGTTCGGACTTCCCAAATAGAGAGTTTCGTAGGCGCAGAGTTTGGCCTTACATCCTCGGCTGTTCAGGATATGGTCAACGCTGCGGCCGGACTTGGCGTCCACGCGCCGTATGCTCCCAGGCAAGAGCTGCTGGGTCTCACCTTTCAAGCCAGCGAAGGCACAATTTTCGGAAGCAAAGAGCAACAATCCATTGCTTGCCCGCATAGTCTCCAACGGTCGCAAACCGCTTCGATTGCGATATGCAACAAGATCACCGTTCATATCTAGCAAAAGCGCGGAAATGGCACCATCGATACGATCATCAAGCTCGCGAAAGATAGCTTCGTAGTCTGCGGGCAAGCCGTGACGCCAATATTCTCGTTCGCAAGATCGTTCGATCCACCTCAGCAAGAGCTCGGCGTCTGTGTTGGTATCTATCAGTGGTCCCTGAGCGAGCAATTCGCTCCTGAGTTCATGAGCGTTCACCAAGGCGCCGTCCAGAGAAATTGCAAAATAGCGGCTGGGAATTGACTGCACATCGCCGTCATCCCCACCTCCGCTGCGGATCTGCGCGATTGCAACATGAGGCCGAAAGCGCGGGTCCTGTTCGATTCCGTCGATGCGCACTGAATTATCGTTCGATTGAATCGCCCTTGCATATCGGATCCCACGCTCTTGCATGAAAGCATAGACCGCGACACCTGCTTGCCCACGGAGTGCAAGCGTCGGAATCATTTTCTTCAGCTGATCAACAACACGCGACCATGGTTCGCTTGAAGCGCAGAGAAACGCACCGGCGACACCGGACATATAGTCACCCACTTCTTAAGAAGCCGATCTGGCGGGGCGCCTCGCATGGCTATATGAAGGCGGAAGTTCGCTTCATCCTTAAGCAAGCGTCGTACCACTCCTTTGAAAATACTGGCTGGCACTTCTAGAGCGAGGAAAATTGGAACACGAGCCACTCTAGCCACTCAGTTGAGTGTTGTGCCTCGTTCAGGCCCTCACACGATGTTCAAGATGCTACGACTGTGTGCGAAAAGCGCCACACCGGAGCGAAGGTGCGAGTGCTTGAAGTCAGTGAAAGCCTTCTGATGTTCCACTCATTTCCTTCCATTCTGCGGGGAAACCACCAAAGCGGGTCCTTACGGACGACCAGCATTAGAAAAGGGCTCCAAGCAGGCCTGGTAGCGGCGCGTTGGTATTTTCGTGTTTTGCGAGTAAGACCCGGCAGATGATGCAAAGCGACCCATTGCGCGATTGCCGATACCGAGAGCCGGGTCCTGGACAGTCGAAGTGCGCACGTCCGTCTGCGGGACAGAGTAACGAATGGACTTATAGGCAACCTAGCCCCTCCGTTCTTTGGCCAACTCACATTTGGTAGCCGCTGTGCGCACACTGCTACGAACAGGCTCTCTGGGGTAGCGAGCGCCTGACCGATCTCGCGGCCCGATGTTTTCCTGCCTTACCCTAATCAATCTCAGGGGGCGAGTGACGAATAGAACGGCTTTGTCGATCTCAACCTCCACAGAGTGAAAACCGTCCTTCTCACGCCATTGTAATCTTCGCTTCCATTTGGCTTACATATTGACCCTCTATCATCAGCTTGCATGGTGCATGATTGTCTGGAAAGGTCGCAACATCTTAACGCGCGTTTTCAACGCGTACCGGATCAACTACTAACACTGGTGATTGATCAGGCACCAAAATTCCTGGCGATGACACACCGTGCCGCCTGCGCGGATCGGGCGCCGATGCACCTTGAACGAATTTGGCAGGAGCAACTGCAATATGTCACCGTCAACGGCTCTGTCGCGGCGCACGTGCCTAGTCCTCACGTTTGCGAAATCCTTTGAGCCCGAGGTCGTTCAAGTATCCACGTGCCGGCTGCAAAACGCTTCGCAAGTAGGAGGATGGCAGGGGCCCGCATTTTGCAAGCAGTCCAGCCGTTCTATGCAGCGTAGTCGAGCCAAAGAGCCGTCAGTTTGATGTTGAGCCACAATTGTCGCACCAAGCACTCAGCATGGAGCGACGGGCGATTAGGCTGTCGGCTTTGTGTAGGGGGGCTGTGTCGGTGTAGGTGAGATCGCCAGCCTCGCCGAATATGGTTCGATGGCTAGACCGCGAGAGTACGGCGGTCGCGAGCTTTGGCTCGCTGCTCGAGTTCGACGACCGTAGGAGGTCACTTGCAGTCAGACTCGATATCGTTCTGTTTTACAGAGCGTGTGCCCGGCGCCCAGGACGTGGCGTCGGGTTCTGCTTTTGGCGGGCATGAGTTTATCGATCTCGCAAATGACGAGATCTTCCAGTCACTCTCATTAGCGCACGAGAGGGCGATGGTTACTGTCGATTCTGGGGCGAGCGGCGTCCTGGATCCCATTGGCCTCATGCCGCTCCGCAAAGCTATTGCGGAAAGGCTCGCCGCCCAGACAGGCTTTGATTGGAGTGCGGAAGAGATCGCAATCACTGCCGGCTCAAAGGAAGCGCTGCTTTGTGCGGGCCTGGCTGTCCTAGAGCGGGGCGACGAAGTTATCATTATCCGCCCCTGGCAACCGTTTGTCCCAGCACTGGTTCACGCCGCTGGCGCAGTACCAGTGTTCGTCGACGCTCAGCGCCCACGATATACTCCTGATGGCAACTCAATCCGAGCTGCCATTACATCGCGGACTAAAGCGATGATTATCAATTCACCCAACAATCCGACGGGCGCAGTCTACAGCCGAACAACATTGCAGGACGTCGGCGAGCTTGCTATCGAATTCCGAATATGGATCATTTCGGACGAGCGCTACTCAAGATTGGTATTCACTGGTTTACACCGCCATGAGTCGATCGTCGTGGCGCACCCCGCCGTGCGATCGCGAACGATCATGGTCAATCCATGTTCACAGGCGCTGGAGATATCAGGCTCTCGCTTGGGTTATTTCGCGGCTCCAAGGGCCATCGTTTCCGCCGCTAGAAAGCTTCAGGGCTATGCAGCGATGATACCAAGTCGAGAGGCGCAGCAGGCTACGCTGAGCCACTTTCAGGTCGGCGGCCGTATTGAGCGGGAGACATACCAACGGCTTTTCGACGCTCGCGACATAGGTCTTAACATCCTTTCTAATCTACGTGATGTAACGCCACCTCGTGCCGACGGGGCATTATTCTTCTATCTTGATCTGAACAGGCTTGCATCTGCTTTGCAGGACGAAGGTCGCGTTGGAGTGACGGATGATGTTGCAAGCTGGCTCCTGAAGCAAACTAACGTGGCTTGCGTTGGGGGAGACGCGTTTGGCGACGTCAACGGTCTGCGACTCTCATTCGGCGCCCCTCCGGGGGCATCGGCCATCGGCCTGACGCGCGTCGTCCAGGCGCTAAATAGCCTTAGGATCAAATAACGGCCGGTCCAGTTCCAGACGAAAGGCATGGTTGTGAATATCTGCGCTTCAGCTGATGACTTGCACTCGGCAATGTAAGCAGCTCCTATGTCCGTTAACGGCGAGCATCGGTCGAATCGTAACGTCAAAGACCGCATTTCGTCGCCGCCTCTGGAGGTCACGTCTCCTGATCTGGTCGACGATCTCACCATCCGGTAAAGAGTTCCGATGCACTCGTTCGCTCGACGTCGGAGAAGGCACAAAGGGCCGCAGGTCGCACGCACGCAAATTGTCGCCGTAGGCGGGAGTGCTTGGTCCGAAACCGAACGCGTCCGGTGTCACGAATCGGTCAAGTCGCTTCCAACTCCGACTTTGATCAGACAATCGCCAGCGATTCCACTGATTTGAACTGGCCCAGAGCGTGCATCGTGACAGATGGGAGCCCATCTGAGTCTCGCGATGAGCAACAGTTGCGGCGCCTTCAAGTCGAGTGGATCACCGGCATTAGGTTCGGAGACAGTATGCGCATCTGCGGTATCAAACTGACCCATGACGGAGCAGTCGCTCTTATCGAGGACGGACGGCTTGTCTTTTGTATCGAGCAGGAGAAGCGGGGCAATAATCCGCGATATCAAAAAATCGACAATCTCGATGCAGTTGTTGTTGCCCTGGCAGAGCACGGTTTTGATCCGCGAGACGTTGATCGCTTCGTCATCGACGGATGGTGGGGCGAGGTCGAGTCACAATTTGAGGTTTTCAGTGGGACTGCACCCATTACCCTTAAAGGGGCGCCGTATGTTGAGGGCGATGCCGAAGGCCTCCTCATAGCGCACGACGGCTCTGGGCTAATGCTCAACGGGAGCGCCTTCCCCTATCAAAGCTATCCGCATGTCACAGCCCATGTGGCTTCGGCCTTTTGTACTAGCCCTTTCGCCAAGGCCGGGCAGCCCGCGTTCTGTCTGGTGTGGGACGGCGCCTCCTTTCCACGTCTCTACCATATAGAACGCCGCGCAGCCAGGTTCCTCGAGTGCCTCTTCCCGCTGATCGGGCATGCTTATGCTGCCGCAGGCTACCACTTCGGACCATACAAGCAGTCGAACCGGACCAAGTGGGACCTCGGTGTTGCGGGCAAGTTGATGGCCTATATCGCGCTCGGTTCGGTCGACGAAGGCATCGTCGAGGTGTTTCAGGAGCTCTACGAAAAGCACTTTAGCACGTTTACGGAGCCAGTCGATCGTTGCAGCGAGGACGCCGCGCTTGAGCCTGTCCACGAGTTCTTCGATGCCAGCGCGCTACGGTTAAAAGCCAAAGCCCCCGAAGATGTGCTTGCATCCTTTCATTGGTTCCAAGAGCGTCTGCTCGTTACCAAGCTCGCGAGTGCTATACAGAGACATTCGAGGCTTCCCGCGCGCAATCTGTGCATCGCCGGCGGTTGCGGTCTCAACATAAAATGGAATAGCACACTACGAGCTGCCGGCTTGTTCGATGCTATCTGGGTGCCACCCTTTCCGAATGACAGTGGCTCGGCAATAGGTGCCGCTTGCTCCGCATTAGGGGCGGACCAAGGCTTTGTACCATTGGAATGGTCCGTCTATAGTGGTCCAGCCGTGGAACGAGGCGACGTGCCGCCCGGATGGGACGGCTCACCATGTAGCATGCGTGAACTTGCAACGATTCTCGCCAGCAACAAGCCCGTCATTTTCCTTGCCGGCCGCGCGGAGCTTGGACCTCGGGCTTTGGGTAGCAGAAGCATACTGGCCGCGGCGACATCGCCGCGAATGAAGGACCGTCTCAACGACATCAAACTTCGCGAGCACTTCCGGCCGGTAGCGCCAATATGCCTGGAGGATCGTGCGCCGGATATTTTTAGTCCTGGAACGCCAGACCCTTACATGCTCTTCGAGCACCTAACACGAGCAGAATGGCGGGCCAAGATCCCCGCTGTTGTGCATCTGGACGGATCTGCTCGATTGCAGACTATTTGCAGGACCTCTCAGCACAAAATCGCCGAACTTCTCGTCGAATACGAGGGCCTCACGGGCATTCCGCTACTATGCAACACAAGCGCCAATCACAATGGACGCGGGTTTTTCCCGAATGCGGCATCTGCCTGCCAGTGGGACCGCGTTGACCACGTGTGGTGCGATGGCGTGCTGTGGACGAAACGCGCGGGCGGAGACTCAGTGCTGGCCAACGACATCTTTCTCTCTCAGCGCGCGGAGGCGGAACCGTACGCCAAAGATCGGATACCTCCCGCCAGAGGCCGCCTTGTTTGACGAATGCGATCGCTGCAGGCCTAGGGGTAACGAAGAAAGGTAGGGATCGCGACCAAAGCAATCCGTTTTCTGCTGAAGACTTGGCCGCTATATTCCGTCAAGCTCCATGGAGAGGATGCAAGGATTCCGAAAACAGGATCAAGGCCGGTTCGCTCGTCTATCACGACGCATTGCACGTCGTACCGTACCTCGCGAGATACACTTTCGGGCGCCGAGAGGAGCTATGCGGCTTGGACATCGATGACGTTCTCGAAGAGAATGGAATCCCCTATATCTTCATTCGGCCGAACGAGCACCGAGCGCTGAAGAATCTGCAGTCGATGCGGCGAGTGCCGCTCATAAGTGAAGTTCTCCGACTTGGGTTTCTTCAATACCACTCCGCCATTAAAAAGCTGGGCCACAAGCTTTTATTTCCGGAGCTGCGAGCGGCTAATGACCGGACTCGGCGACACGTTCTATGGTGATTGGATCAAAGTGCCAAACGTCGCGGTGCCCAATGCCGCCGAGAAGAAGGTTTTCCATTCGTTTCGCAAAAGCGGAGGCGCTGATCTGAAGCACGCTGGCGTGGCTTCTGAACTCCGCGCCGACATACTCGGCCATGGCGGCGACAACATTACGGAAGAGCGATACGCCAGTTCGGCCAAACTCAAGCAGATGTTGGAAGCGCTCCAAAAGCTACCAATCGTGCCCGATCACATCTGACCTTGCCCCTCGGGCTTGATCCAGTTTGAAGTTCGTTCTGGCCCACCACAAGGACCAGAGCATGAAGCGCAGCCGCTTTTCGGAAGAGCAGATCATCGGGATTTTGAAGGAGCATGAGGCCGGCGTGTCGGTCGCCGATCTGTGCCGCAAGCATGGCGTCAGCGACGCCAGCATCTACAAATGGAAGGCCAAGTTCGGTGGCATGGAGGTGTCGGAGGCCAAGCGGCTAAAGACGCTGGAGGACGAGAACACGCGACTGAAACGGCTGCTGGCCGACTCCATGCTGGACAATGCGGCGTTGAAGGACCTCTTGGGAAAGAAGTGGTGACGCCCGCGGCCAAGCGGAAGGCTGTCGCGCATCTCGTGGCTGCCCACGGGATGAGTGAACGGCGGGCGTGTAAAGCCATCGGCTGCTGCCGCATGACCATGAGATACCGGACGACCCGGGCGGACGAAGCCGGCGTTCGCCAGCGCATGAAGGCGATCGCCCAGGAGCGCCGCCGCTTCGGCTATCGGCGCCTCCATGTTCTGCTCAAGCGGGAAGGCTATCTGATCAACCACAAGAAGCTGTTCCGGCTCTACCGGGAAGAGAGGCTTGCGGTGCGCCGCCGCGGCGGCCGCAAGCGGGCGATCGGGACCCGGGCGCCGATGATGGTGCCGATGGCGCCGAACGACCGCTGGTCGCTCGACTTCGTGTCGGATCAGCTCACCGATGGCCGCCGCTTCCGTATCCTCACCGTGGTCGATGATTGCACCCGCGAGTGCCTGGCGCTGGTAGCCGACACCTCGCTCTCCGGCACCCGTGTGGCGCGGGAGCTGGACCGGCTGCTGATGGAACGCGGCAAGCCGAAGATGGTGGTCAGCGACAACGGCAGCGAGTTCACCAGCAACGCCATCCTGACATGGGCCGATCAGAGCCGTGTTGCATGGCACTACATCGCGCCGGGCAAGCCCATGCAGAATGCCTTTATCGAGAGCTTCAATGGCCGGCTGCGGGATGAATTGTTGAACGAGACGCTGTTCACGTCGCTGGCCCATGCCCGCGTCGCGCTCCGATGCTGGCGGACCGATTACAACGACGCACGACCACACTCGCGGCTCGGATGGAAGACGCCGTCCGAGTTCGCCTTCACCTGCGATCCGCGCCGGGATCTGGCGCTGCGCTATGCCGAGGGCTCCGCGCCAGCTCCCGTCGCTACCACCGCCCAACCGGGCAAATCCAACAGCCGGGGCGAACTCAGGACTGGATAAAACTTGATGTGGTGGAACGGCCCGCTCCAACAGCATCAAAGTGCTAGAACGTGGTCGTTGTTCGAACGCCACAAAGGAGGGACCGTTCCGTGAAACAGGTTATCACCATCGGGCTGGATCTGGCCAAGCACGTTTTCCAGGTTCACGGGGCGGATGCCGAGGGCTCACCCGTGTTCAACCGGAAGCTACGGCGCAGCGAAGTTCTGCGTTTCTTTGAGAAGCTGCCAGCATGCCTGGTGGGGATGGAAGCATGCGGTAGCGCCCACTATTGGGCGCGCGAGATCGCAGCTCTCGGTCATGAGGTCCGGCTCATTCCGCCGGCTTATGTCAAACCCTTCGTCAAGCGTGGCAAGACGGATGCGGCGGACGCTGAGGCCATCAGCGAAGCGGTGACCCGAAAGACCATGCGCTTCGTGCCGATTAAGACGGCTGAGCAACAGGCTGCCGCGATGGTGCTGAAGACCCGCGCTCTTCTAGTGCGGCAGCGAACGCAGTCGGTCAACGCGTTGCGCGCGCATCTGGCAGAATTGGGGATCATCGCCACCGCCGGCCTGGCAAAGGTTGAGGCGCTGGTCGCAATCATACGGGATGAGACAGATGCACGCCTGCCCGCAGCAGCGCGCTTCGCGCTGATGGCTATTGCCGACGAGATTGAAGCTTCAGCCGACCAGATCGAGAGGCTCGAGCGCGCAATCGTCGCGGAGGCCAAGCACGACGAGGACATGCGTCGGTTGACCACGATCCCTGGCGTCGGCGCCATTACGGCGGCGACCATCAAAGCGCTTGTGCCGGATCCCGGCGGGTTCAAGTCGGCTCGCCACTTTGCCGCCTGGCTGGGATTGACGCCGCGGCCTCATTCAAGCGGAGGCAAAGAGCGGTTGGGACGAATATCGAAGATGGGAAATCCAGAACTCCGCTCTCTCCTCGTTGTCGGGGCAACGGCCGTCTTGCGGCTTGTCCGAAACGACGTTCGGGCGCGGCCGTGGCTGAAGGCGCTTCTCGCCAGACGCCCCTTCAAGGTTGCCGCCGTCGCGCAGGCCAATAAGACGGCGCGGATCATCTGGGCGCTCCTGAACAAGGGCGGAATTTATCGGCGTCCCGACCCATTGGCGATTGCCGCGGTGACGCAGTGACCGCCAAAACGATCTGACCGGCGCAGGCCGGCAGAGGGCGAGGTGCAACAACAGGCGATGAACCCATGGGACGAAATCCCGAAACGAGTGAAGCTACTGCCCCCAATGCGCTCAAGCGCGTAAACTTGATTTAGCTCCTCGTTCCGCGGATCTCATCGAGGCCAGCGGCCATATTGTGCCGCGCGCAAAGGCCGGACATATGACCGCACCGTTCCAATGTGTGAAATCGACTGAAAAAGCTCTTGCCTCGCGGGCCGTTCCACATATGGGGGCAAGGTCAAAGGTCACTGAGCAGCTCTTTGGCTTTGGCAAGCTGGGTTCCGCGGATCACTCCCCGGCTTTTTTTGGGGGATGAAGCTGCGTTTGTCGCTTATTGCCGCCCAGACAGTGACAGACCTCTCCGTCCCAGCTCGGTTTTTCGATCCGGAAAAAACCTCCAGGCCGGGGCCGGTCCACTCCGGCGCGTCGAAGTTCCGCGCGGCGCCGAGTGCGTCCAGCGGATTGGGTTCCGTATTCTTCCGGCGTGTTTCCCTCCGAGCGCAGGTTGTTGCCGAAGTCTGCGAGCTGGGTTTACAGTCTCCCCGTGTGCCGTTTGCACATGATATTTGAGATTTCGGCATCTGCGATTCACATATGTACTCGCGGGTCACTGCAGTTCAGTCAATCTTGAGAACTCATTTTGTAACGCATTTGGAACGACATGTGGTGTAAAGCAATAGTCTCAGCTTACGTTCGCTTAAGGAACCAGCAGGCGCTTGAAGATATGAGGGGCCTTCGGCGCGAATTGCTCGAGTCCGCGTCCGGCTCCGCAAGCAAGCACGTTCACGCAGATCTCCGATTGATCAAGGATGGGTTGGAACAGCTCCGCCGTCGCAAACTTTGAGGCCGGCACCGAATTCGCTGCCGCGGCCCTGCCGCTCCGGCATTGAGCGCCGTGATCGCTTGCTCCAACGCGCGCTTAGCGCCGATGTACAGATCCAACAGGTCGGTGGGGCGATGCCGTTGATGTTGCATATCAGCGCTCCTTTTGAGCGTGCTCGGCCTCGACCGCGCGGAGCAAGGCGGCAAGACAGGGATATTCCACGCCATCGCGCGCGTAGCGGTTGACGCGCTCGACATATCGGGCCGATCCGTCGGACTTGCCGCGCCAGCTGAACAGCAGCACGGCGCTGTTGTGCTGGCGCAGAACGTGGCCGGCGCCACTACCGAAATACTTGCTCATGGCGTGGCGCTTCATGGCCGGCCTCCAGCTTCCCCAGCTCCGACTCGTCCATTCCCGGATGAGCGTCCCGGACCGGGACGTTCCTATTGTAGGCGAAGAGGGATTCGGCGGGGGTGAACAGCTTCACACTTCTTGGTTTTCAGGCGGGTTGAATAGGCTGACCGCTGCACAGTTCGGGAGCCTTCCATGGAAACAGAGCTCACCGTCCAGCATGCCCCGCTGCCCGGGCCTCGGGAGCGCGAGCTCCGGGCTGCGCAGTACGTCCGGATGTCGACGGATCGGCAGCGAGAACTCTAGCCAAAAATGGTCCAGTTTGCCGGCCTCAGATATCAGAAGAAGGAGGACAGATGAAGCGAGCAAGGTTCACGGAAGAGCAGGTTATCGCGGTATTAAAGGACCATAGGCTGGGGCGAAGACAGCCGACCTGGCTCGCAAGCAGGGTGTTTCCGAGGCGACGATCTACAATTGGCAGGCCAAATTCGGCGGCATGGAGGTTTCCGAGGCGAAGCGGCTGAGGGCCTTGGAAGAGGCAGGTTGCGCAACAAAGTAAACAGCTGCTCGCGCACAGTCATCGCGTGATCTTCTCACATATTTATGGGGGGCGCTGGCAAACCACTGAAATGGTTCCGGTACCAGGCATTCGCGCTAGCTCACATTGAAAGCATTGAGCCCAACCATACGGGCGACTTGAAACGGATTGAATTACGGCTACGCTCTTAGGTGGCGCGTTTAATATTGTGCACTTCCCTACAGAAGTGTTCCGGGTTTGTCGATATCTTGTACGCGGCGATCGCAGAGTTTTCCTCCGAATGACCCGACTTCTTTGCATCGCTCGGCGAATAGCTTGCCGACGTATGTCCCGCTGGGACGGCTGACAAGGCCTGATGCGAACGTTCAGCACGAACTGCACCGTTGCCTGCAGAGAATGCGCGCTTGCAAGGCACAGGTGCGAGATTGTCCGCGACGAAGCTGCGATCGAATGGCCGTCGTTAGCGACGTCTTGCGGCTTGAAAACAACACCCCGCGCCCTTGTTCGTCGTGACTCCGTGTGAAAACGCAAAAAGCCGGCGCCGCCGCTGCTCTAGTCTGAGGGGCTCAGCTAATTAGCTGATTTTGGAAGGAGCCGAGCAGATGGCTGAAGTTGCCGATGAGAATGAAGTTGTTGATTTTGCGAAAGAAACGCGTGTCGTGGTGTTGAACACGAAGACAAACCGCGACGTGACCTTTAAGGTTTCGTGGGCGACCACGCTGCAGGCTGTATGGGACGCTTCTTACGGCAAGTTTAATCCGGCGGAGCACAAGGACGCTGACGACAAGTTCCAGTGCCAACACGCCGGCGCCGACCTGACGCCCTATCTCGGGCTCACGCTGCGGCAGGCCCAAGAGCAGCATATCTGTCCGGCACGCAAGTATCAGATCGTCGGTGGCACCGGCGGGGCGTGATGGCCAATGCCAACGAGACACCTGTCCCAGATCCTGCTCGTGGCGGCGAGGCGCTCGAGCGGGATCTTCCTCTCGCTCTGAAGGGACGGACTTTGGAAGAGGCCGGCTGGTGCAGAATCGACGCCTTAACCCTGTGCGTGCCGCTCTGGAGCCCGAGTGCCGACTTCTTCCTGCTGCGACTTCAATTTCACTGCTATCCCGAATGGCCACCGAGCGCGCAATTCGTGAACCCGATTACGAAGGACTACAAGCTGGGCGACGATGATCGGTGGCTTCCCAACATCGAGGCGCCGCACCTTAGGGTGCATCCAAATTACAACGACCAAAAGCGGCAGCTCATCTGCAACTCCACGACGCTGGAGTTCTACGACTTGCGCCACTCGGTAGAGGCGCGGCATGTCTGGGACCCTGAGCGCCACAATTTCAACCACACCTTGTTCACCATCACCGAGGCCATGCGGCTCTACTACAGGGGCCGTCAGGGGTAACCGCATGAGCAATTTCGATCAGGACGACCAGATACGCCGATCGCCGCCGCAGCAGCCCTATCAAGCCAATTCCGCTATCCTCTACGCGCCCAAGAATGCCCTCGAACAAACGGTCGGGGTGCTGCAAGGGGCCGGGCGCGTCGAGACGTGCTGCTTCTGGTACGGTCGCGATCTGCCTGGAGGGTGCGGGCGCGTGGAAGCCGTTGTTGTGCCCCCACAGCGCGGCACGTGGGGCAATTACGACGTCACCGGCGAGGCAATGGCGGCGGTGTCGGCGGCCACCCGAGCAAAGCGCTGGGTCGCGCTCGCTCAGGTGCATTCGCATCCGGGCGACTGGGTCGAGCATTCCCGATACGACGACGCCCGTGCGATAAGTCGAGGGGTCTTGTCGGTGGTCTTTCCGCGGTACGGTCACTGGACCGGTCCATGGCCGCATCGGGCCGGCATCCATGAACTCCAGATCAACTACTGGCACCTTCTTTCGATCGCCGACGCGGCCCGCCGTCTCGTTCTCGAAGGTGCCGGTACGGTTTCTTTTCTGGATTTGCGCTGATGTCTGGCCCTCTTCTCGGCGATAGGCATTTGCGGCCGGACCCTTCCGGTGCCCTTCGACCTATCGATCAGGCCCGCAAAGGTTTGGTGAGAGTCACGGTGCCCGCCGCGATCGCGTCCACGTTCGCCGGGCAGCACATGATCTGGACTCTGACGAACCAACTGGTCCGGCAAGACCAGCTTGTCGAGGGCATCGCGTTGTCAGTGCCGGAGACCCGCCTTCTCGACGGCGTCGTACCGTACGCCAAGCCTGGAAGTCTCGGTGAGTCTCTTTTGGCATGGGCGAAGGAAGCCGTAGGCGATCGTGTCCGCGTTGAGCTCGATATCGCCGCTGATAAACGCGCAGACGTTGAGATCACGGTTGGAAATGAGGGCGCGCGATTCGCCGCGGATCGACGACTGTCGATCTTCGCAGACGGATGGAATATCTACGCGGGTCCGCTCGGATCAGCTCCTAGCGTGATACCGCGGGACAAAAATCCACTCGGCCCTGCTTTCGCGGGGTGTCTAGCTGCTGCCGAGGTTTTCAAGCACCTGCGCGGAATTAACCCCGAACGCGGTTCCTTCGTCGATCAGCTTGCGTATTCGCTCCTCGATCTGCAGACCCGATCGGGGTGGGAAGATTTGCCCTCCGCTGAGCTGCCCGAGACGTTGTCCATCGGCCAGCCCTACTTGGTCGGCGCCGGTGCGGTCGGCCAGGCTTTCGCGCTGGCCCTCGGCTCCGTGCCTGGTGTGCGGGGTCACGTGACGGCCATCGATCCGGAGGCGCTGGACGATATAACCAATCTCAACCGTTATCCGCTTGCTCGCATCGTTGACTTTAACGACGATCGATCAAAGGCTGAGATCGTTGCCCAATATCTGCGGTCCCGCGGGCTGACGGCCCACCATGTGATGAAGAAGTGGGAGGAGTTTCTGCGTCGCGTGGATCGAGGCGATCAGCTTCCGGAGCTCGCGTCCGATGAGGCAATCTTCCGGTTCGACACGATACTCTCATGTGTTGACGATACTGATGGAAACTTCGCCCGGCACGCGATCCAGAATGTATGGCCGCGCACGTTGATGGGCGGCAGCACGCACGCTACGGGTCTGCGGTCAAGCGTCTCCATCTACGACGTTCGCTCGCCGTGGATGTGCCTGAAGTGCCACAACCGGCTTCGCGATCCACGCAAAGAACTCGTTGCCCTGGTTGATGAGTTGCGCGGGTTGTCGCAGGTGCAACGGGCAGCGTGGACATCTGCTCGCGGCATGAGCGCTAACGAGGTCGAGGAGGCATTAAGCAATCCAGGGTGCGCGTCGGTCGGCATCCAGCAACTTGCCGACTACGTCAACCGGCCAGGTGACCCGCAATTCTCGGTGGGGTTCACATCCATGGCCGCGGGAATCATTCTGGCTGCCCAGCACATTAAGATGTCGATCGGAATTGCTGCTTTTCCAACCGATCGTGGTTGCTCCAATTTCTTCTATTTTCTCCATCCAAGTTCTCGCTGGTTCGTGCAAGGCGCAAATCCGAACTGCACCTGCCAGACCGAAGGCAGGTCTCGCCATCTTCGTCTGTGGCGTTGAGCGGTCCCGCCTTCGGTCTAGAAGATCGTCCGTTAGAGAAAACCAGTTGCGCGCCAGATAAACGCGAACGCTCGAGAAGAGGTCGTCCGCTGCCTGGACGACCAACCTGAGCGCCATAGCAGGGACGGTGGTCAGGCGAAGGGATGGAGTGAATCAGCGCAGTTGCGCAGCAACGCTGATCGGCCGAGCTCTGGCCGCGGCAACTTGGTCTCCTGCGGCTGATCTCTCCTTAAGAAGTGACGAATATCTGTTGCCGATTTTGCATACCAAGCCAGCATTTGCTCCGAAGGCCCGTTCTCGAACTGAGTCGCATCGGCGCGCTTGTTGGCCCATCGAAAATTCTGGACAAAATAGTGCCGCAAGCCTTTTCCGGGGGAAGTGTTACAAGCACAGATAGTCGTCGCTCTCATTCTGTTGTTCGGTTGAACACTCATGGTGTTCTGGCGCTGGCCTCATCACGACGTCTCGGATCGCCCTGAGGACTGCTTCAACGGCGAAGAGTTTGGCGTTGTTCGGGAGCTTGAGCGGACAGCGATTGATCCCCTTTAAAACTCGAGTTGCCGCGCGCTTTGAATGACGAAAGAAACGATTTGTCACCAGTGATGCGTCGCCTGGTGGGCGATCTCTTCGCCGATCTCCGCCGCCTCGAAGAACGGATTCGCGAAGTGACAAAGGAGATCGAGGCGGTCGCCGATCGAGAGGACGTCACACGCCGGCTGATGACAATCCCTGGTATCGGCGCATTGGGTGCGACCGCCGTACTTGTCGCAATAAGGATAGTGGGTGTTGTTCACCCCAACCAACCACGATCCGGTCGCAATTTCCGACAGCAATGGCGTAGCAAAAGGCAGGGTTGTTACAGCGTCGGCAGCCATTGGCGTACTCTCAAACGACAGCGACCTCGATCACGATCAACTGTCAGTCGGCTCGGTTACGGAGATGATCTTGGCGCAGGAGCAAGCCGCAAACTGGGGCAGAGGTGGACTCCTTCCGCAGTCCCAGCGTGGACACGAGTCTGGCTGGAGAGATCAGCCTCGTCAGATCCGCCGAAATGGCGTTCACGAGCGAAGGGCTTAACCTCACTACCAAACTCTCGGGCTCGAGCGGGGAAAGGCCGGACAGCCTTCTTGGATTGTCGGAAGTGAATACGGACAAACTGACTTTCGCCTTTGCCGAGCGATCGGCGACGGGAACCATTGCCCGCGCGGCGCAAACTTCGCGAGCGCTCTCTCTACTGAACAACATTCTTTAGTGGTTCGTCATTACAGTGTGTTGCGAGAAAGTCGGAGGAGGAACGCTATCAGGAATGTCGAGGTGAAGTTTCTGCCTATGCCCGCCGCCACATGCTCTCGGCAGAGTAATGCAGCTGAACTGAATGTCGTCCCTTCAGTCGCATACGTGCTCAACGGACTTTGCCCCAGTTTTCCAGCAGAAGACAGGCCACAAGCTCATCGTTCAATATGGAATAGCTCCTGACCTTAAAAGATCCCGTCGTCGATGGCGAGACGGGAACGAGGATCCGATTTTGGTTGCAGAAAATTCTGACGCAACTAGGATGTAGCCGTAATCTCTTGATTTATTTTTTGAGGAGGATTTGGCATGAATGCGTTGCCCTGGTCGTCGTCAGCGGCCTTGCCGCCCACCGAAAATCAACCCATTGCGCCCGTCATCGAAACTGCCGGCAGTGATGGCAGCGCCGAGTCCAAGGGCGAATCGCAGCAGGATCTGCTTGTCTTTGGAAAATCGGATGTCAAGATAAAACCGAAGGGCGTGCGGGTCGGCAACGAAACAGTGCTGGGCACCGACGACCGCGTCAGAATTACCAATACAAAGGCCCCGCCGTGGCGCAAGATTGCCGGGCTGAAATTGAAGCCTCGGCCGCCACAGACATCTTCGTATATCGGGACGGGGTGGTTTATCGGCCCCAAGACCCTGCTGACCGCAGGACACTGCGTCTACAGCCCGTCGGATTTCAACGGCTGGATTGGTTCGATCGAGGTCTCGCCGGGGCAGGACGCAGGCGTGTCTCCCTTCAGGACCGTGACCGCAACGAAGTTCTTTGCGCTTCAGCAATGGATCAACTCGGCCGATCCCGATCATGACATCGGTTGCATTCAGCTGGCGGAGCCGCTGGGCGAGGAGGTCGGCTATTTCAAGATCGCGTCGCAGACGGATGCCGAGCTGGAGAACGCTCTCGTCAACATTTCGGGCTATCCGGGTGATCTCGACAACGGGCGAAACCAGTACTTCCACCAGAACAGGGTGCTTCGGACGTCCGCACACCGCATCTATTACGACGTCGATACGTACGGAGGCCAGAGTGGCTCGCCTGTCTGGGTCCAGGCGTCGGCGACCAGCGAAGCTGTTGCCGTTGCGGTGCACGCTTATGGAATAGGTGGCACGGCGCCCAGCCTCGGCGTGACGGCGAATTCCGGACCGCGACTTTCGCCGGAGATCGTGTTGACGGTGAAGGAGTGGTTGCAGGCCGCCTCGGCTTGACAGCTTCCGTGCCGCGCAGCCGGTGCTTCATTCATGTGACCCTCCGCGATGGGCGGCCGCTTGCCGGTGCCCGGATCGCGGTCGAGCAGGCAAGCGGTCCGGTGCCGGAACTGATGTATCAAACGGATGCGGACGGGCATGCCCAGATCGGGCTTCCAACCGGAGAGGTTCGGCTGCGCATCTTCACCGCCTCTGGCGAGAGCCGCTCCGTAGACATCAATGTCGGAGCGGAGCCGGACAAGACCTATGACGTAACAATCGATCCGCCCTGATGACGGTCCCCTGCGGAGAGACGCCATGATAAGTCGAGCCCGCTTCCCGGAGTCCACTGAGGAACGCGCCGAACGAGTCATCAAAGAGATCAAGAAGCTGGGGCTCGGACCAGCGGCGGCGCCGCGAGAAGCCGGCGGATTGGAGTCAGTCGCGCCGAAGTCACCGTCGTTGCAGGAGGTTGAGCAGCGCATCGAATGGAATCTCAAAGCGGCGTCTCCCGGCGCGACGGAGCTCGCTCGCGCGGTTGCCAACAAGACCGCACGGGAAGGACTCGACCTTGCCGCCTCGCTCGCCGGCGGTCACGTCAGCCATCGCGATCTCAACGCAGGGCAATTGGCGAATCTGGAGGCCGTGATCCAAGTCATTGGGCGGCCAGCCTGGTTCGTCGAGGGCGATGCGCCCGACACCAGTGCGGCGACTGCGAAAGACGACTTCTGGGTTGCGTATATCAATACGGCACAGAACGCGATCCTGGACATCTGCGCTCGGGTTGGCTGCATCATGGTCGGAAGCGCTGAGCCGTTCGTTCCTGTTGCGACCGGGTGGTTGATTGGCAGGAACACGCTGGTGACCAATGCGCATGTCGCCGGTGCGGTGGCCCGACAGAACGCTGCGCTGGCGGCCACCGACGTGCGCCAGGGATGGCGGTTGCGGACCGATCGGCCATGCGTCGTAGATTTCCGCTTCGAGAAGGGAGGCTCGAAGCATTCGCGGTTCGCCCTCGACGAGGTGCTTTATGTCGAGGGCGGTGACAAACCGGATCTCGCGATTTTCCGGCTGAAGCCGCCGACGGCGGACGCGGCAGGCGGCATGCCGTCACCGATCGTGATGGATCTGAAGGCGCAGTCCAACGGATGGGCGAAACGGAATGTTTTCGTCGCAGGGCACCCGATCAAGGACCTCGCGGACGATCAGAACGTATTCAAAGTTTTCGGTGAGCTCGACGGCACCAAGCGCTTTTCTCCGGGTTGCGTGCTGGAGCTTCTCGGCACGGATGTACTGGCCCACGACTGTTCGACGACCAATGGGTCCTCCGGCAGTCCGCTGGTGGATTTCGCATCGTCGAAGGTTGTGGGACTGCATTATTTTGGCCGCCCCGGAGCGCGCAACGAAGCCGTGCTCCTGTCGGCGATAGCCGATCACCCTGCGATCGTCCGAAGCCAGACGGGGGAGTGGGGTATCTAAAATGCCGACGCAGGCGATTTTACCGAAAGTCTTGAATCTCTACGCCTCGTGGGCGGTGATAACGGCGGCGGTCGACGCGATCCTGCCGCCCGACACGCAGCCGAGCGATCGCAAGAACTATATCGAGCGTCTTGCGCCACAGGATCCGGGCAACAAGGTCGTCTTGACGGAAGCGCTGGTACCGCACTTGGCCAGCCAGGGATGGCTCGAACGGTTTTGTGTCGAGCTCATCAGTCGCAGTCAGACCAATGCCGTGCTTCGCGGAATCCTCTCGGACCAGATTGCCGTGAATGCGGACGGAGTGGCCGATCAGGCTAACCTCCAGAGCCTGAACAACAAGGTTCAGCCCTTCCTGGTTTCGAAGACGTTCTTTGAAGGAATGGAGGCCGCCCGTTACCGTGTGTGTGCGATCTGGATCGACGATCCGTACGAGCCGGGCTTCAAGGGGACCGGTTTCCTCATCGGGGCAGATCTCGTTCTGACGGCGCGTCACGTCGTCGAGCGCTTCCTGGTCCCCGGCCCGGCCGGGGATGTTGCGCTGGCGGGAGCGGAGCAGAGCCTAGCTTTCGTGTTCGACTACTGGGCGCCCGTCGGCGCCTTCGCCGTCGCAGCCCCGCCGAGTGGTCTGCGCGTGGTCAGGCTCGTGACTCCTCGGGAAAATCCGCCAGCCAGCCGTTGGCTCGAATGGTCGAGCATGAAGCATCCGGATGACGGACGGACCCACCTTTTCGGCCCGCCGCCGATTGACCAGCGCCTCGACTGCGCAATCATTCGTCTGGCCGAACGGATCGGTGCCGAATCCATTGGCGGAGGCGGAGGCAAGCTTCGCGGATGGCAGCGTTTGGGCGCCCCGGTGCGCCCGCCGCGTCCTGGCAGTGCAATCGCGCTTCTGCAGCATCCCTCCGCCGGTCCCCAGATGTTCGATAAGGGGGACTTTGTCGACAGCGATCCCGATCCCTCGACCCGATTGTTTTATTCGACCAACACGAACGGAGGCTCCTCCGGATCACCTTGCTTCGACGCAACGCCGGATATCGTCGGGTTTCACAATGCGGGGCACCCGTCAGCCTATCCGAACAGGCCCACCAGTCTCTGCAATCAGGGTGTGTTTATAAATCAGGTGATCGCCCGGCTTTCGGTGGAGAAACCAGGCCTTCTGCTGGAATCATCCGCCGTTTTCGGGACCAACGACGGGCTGTGGTCGTTGTCCGATGATCGCCAGAAGCCCGAGCCAGTGCTGGGAAGGGTGGATTTCAAGGAAGCCGCATTCGCGATGTTCGATTCGCATGCGGTGCAGCGGGTTCTGGTCGTCAGCGAGCAGAACGCATCTAGTGTTCCTGGAAAGTCCGGCAAGAGCTTTTCCACCCGCATCCTGCGCGCCATTGCACGACGTCGGCCCGCGATCGTGGTCGAATTCTCCGCCGAGGAAATGAAGGAATTTAAATCCGACAGGCCGGAGGATTTTCTCCTGGAACTCGGCCGCCGCATCGATCTTGGCGAAATGAGGGGTATGCCGGAAAAACCTACGGACGAGCGGCAACGGACCCGCTGGTGGGCAAACGATCTGCCGGCCTGGTTCGGTCGGCTGTTGGAGGATCGCGCCAAAAACGCTGGACTTACCGTGAGCGAAACCGTGATCGACAGAACGATGGGGCCGGCGGCAGGTCAGGAACTGGTATTGCGCGAACTCGTTTGGATCGTCATCGATGACATCCACAAGTCGCCGCCTGACGGAGGGCTGAAGGAACTCATCGCGGGGATGATCGGTGTCACGGACACGCAGCAGGTGTTGGGACCGGGCTTGAAATCGATGCGTTGGCTGCTGATCGGTCATATTCCCGATTTTGTGCGCGAATATACAAGTCAGTACAAGCACGATGTCGTCGCTTACGACACGATTGGCATCGAAGCCTGGAAGAGCTGCATTCGGGCAGCAGTTTCTGCCGCTGGCGCGGACGGCCGCTACAACGATGATACGGTTGCAGCGCTCTACGAATATTCGAAGGCCACGTTGCCGGATTTGGCCGATCCTGGGCTCAGGCTGAAGACGTTGGCTGGCGGTGTGGTCCCAGCGCTGAAGGCAATCAAGGTCATGCAATAGAGGTGAATGGCATGGCGGCACCGGATAGCACGTCTTCAATGGCTGACATCGTCGCGCGATTGCGAGCAGCCGGTATCGATACGGCAAAGCTCGATAGCGATTTGAGCGTGGTGCGGGACGCTGCGAATTCCGTGTCGGGCAAGACCGAGACGGCTTTCCCTGGTGACCTCGCGTCACAGCAGCTGCTGGCCGCCGCCACCCGCGGCTACTTCCTTCCCAACAGTATCGGCTTCTCGCCCGACAAGGACGAAAGTCCGGATCTTCGTGCGTTGCTTGCCCAATCCGAACTGGTGCCGCGGAGCGGGACGCCCATGTGGCAACTCAAGCCCAGCGTCCGTCGGCAGGTGCTGCTGGATGCCAACGCGTCCAACACGCTGAAGTCCGCGATCGACATACCTGCGGACAGCGACGATCTGGAGGGCGCCATGCTCCGCCGGGTCATAAAGGGTGATTTGCCCGAGCTAGACGCCGCCACGGCCTCGGAGCTCGATCAGTTGATGGTCGTGTCCGGCTGGCTCGCCGGGACCGACTTCGCGGCGGTGCCGCCAACGGCAGATGTCCGCAGGCAAATCGCCAAACGCGAATTGTTGGAGCCCTTGAGAGTCCTGGTTGGGCGGACGGAGCAGGATGGCGCGGACGGCAGCAGAGACCGCATCGTCGGCCGTGAAAAGCAGATCGAGACGCTGCGCGCATATGTTGGAATCGTGCCGCCCGAAGAGCTCAGGCAATATGCAAGTCGAGCCATTCGGAGCTTGTGGCAGAGAATAACCTTCAGCGACGCCGCCAACGAGCCGCTGATCATCAGCGGCATCGGCGGCATGGGCAAGTCAAGTCTGATCGGAAAATTCATTCTCGACCATGCCTTGTTTCCGGGCATCGATCTACCCTTCGCCTATCTCGATTTCGATCGCGCCGCGCTGGCACCGCGCCAGCCGCTGCAGATCCTCATCGACATTGCCCTCCAATTCTCCACGTGGTTTCCCGGGCTGGAAGCGCCGCTGGCCAAATTCCGAGCCGATTTGCGAGGTGCAATCGATCTGCTGGCCAACAATCCGTCGCAGCGGCTGCTCGAAGATACGACGCGATCGCAGCTCAATGCATATTGCTTCGAGCTGAGGTCGATCATCGAATCGATCAACGAGGGTCGGGCGCCGGTACTGCTCGTCTTCGACACATTCGAAGTGGTTCAGTACGACCAGCAGGCGGTTAAAAGCATCTCAGATCTAATCGCAACGCTGCGCGCACCGACGCCGCCGACGGGCGCGAGATCCGGGGGGAGCTGGGAGAATTTGCGGGTGGTCGTTGCAGGCCGCGCCGGCGCGCCGGAGATCACCACCAGTCACACGCCCATCAAGCTGGGGCCGCTTCCACTCGCGGCCACCGTCGAACTCATCCGCCGGCGCAACCAAAGCGATGCCCTCGGAATCGCGAGTTCGCACATCACGGCTCTGGCGAAGCTGCTGCGGGGCAGTCCTCTCGATGTCGCGATCGTCATGAACTGGCTCAAGAGCAGGGACCAAGCGGAGCGTGCGTCTCTCCTGGACGAGATCATTTGGGAAGTCGAGGCATCTGACCGCGAGTCAGGGGACGCGCGGGAATCGACCGGAGACGACGATCGTGATGCCCGCGCGGACCTGGTGACGAGCAGGCGTATTACGGGGATCCTGATCAACCGGATGGTCAATCACATCAACGACCCTCAGGTACGGCAGCTCGCGGTGCCCGGGCTGGTCGTGCGCGCCGTCACCGCCGATGTCATCCGCGAGGTGATGGCCCCGGCCAGCGGTCTCGTCGAAAGCGCCGATGCGCTGTCTACGGACGAAGCGATGGAGCTGTTGCGGAGGCTCGAAGCCGAGCGCTGGCTTGTGACCCGCAGCGGCGAGTGCCTGCGGCACCGAAGCGATGTAAGACTTGCGATGCTCGACCTGATGCGCCGGCAGGATCGGCAAGATGGGCGGGATCGACAGGAACGCCGGCGGTTCGACGACGCCAATCTGCTGGCCATGAATTTCTTCCGCGCCCGGGCCAACAGCAGCACCGACATGCGCGCGGAAGCGATCTACCATCTGCTGTTGAGCGGCGACGAGAGAATCGAAGAGGCTGATTCCTATTGGAGGCCGGAGGTGGGTGCGCTCCTGGCCAGTGCCGTCGACGACCTGACGGGGGCAGCGCAAGTCTACCTCAAGATCAGGCTCGGACGGGCGGTCTCTGCGCAGGCGCTCAGAACGTTGCCGCCGAAGGTGGCGTCCTCGTTGCTGGTGGCTTTCGGCGGGCGTCTTCTGCAACGGGGAGTGGTCGCCGGGCTTTCGTCCCTGTTGGACGATCTGCAGAGGGGCGCGCACAATCCTGCGCTCGCCGGGATGGTCTGCGAAACCCAGTATCGTTCGGGGAACTGGGACGAGCTGCGGGAGTGGCTCAATCGAGGCACGACCTCCGGACCGCTGGCGCCTGCGTTCGCTGCACTTGGCGACGGCGACTTCGATGCCGCGCGCATGGCCGATGAAGCTGCCGGCGGGCCGTTGCGCTTCTGCTTGCGTCTTGGGGCACGCGACCCGCAGGCCATTCCCGTCCTCCTACAGTCCGGGATGGCTGACTGGAAGCTCGTATCGTTCCCGACCGGGTTGGGCGATGCAGCCTGGGACTATGCAGCGTGCATCCTGCATGCGGATGACTTCTTTGCCGGCTCGGTCGTTCTGGAACGAAAAGCTCGCATCCTCGATGCAGTCGGAGCGATGTGCAGGAGCGGACAAAAGGTGCCGGCGGCCGCGACCACGAGCGGCGCATTGCGCGTGCTCGCTTTCCATGAAACGGATACGGCGCGACCGATTTTGCGAAAGCTCGATTTCAACGCCGTTTTCTCCACGATCGGGGCGCGGATGTTGCAGGAGTTCGGAAAGTCATTTGAAGCCGTCGCTTCCCAATTGCAGCCCAATTTTCCGGAGCTAGTCTCCGGCATGAGGACCTTGCTGAAGGGCTCGTCCGCGATTCCGGGCAACGCGGTGATCGCCGACCCAAAGTTCACGCGCGAATTCGCGGGGTTGGTCGCACAGATGGCCGCATCGGGCTCGGAGGCCGCGGCGCGATGTGTCCTGAACACGCTCGCCGGAACACATCCCGATTGGATAGAGCCGGCTGGGCACGCCCTGACCAGGGCGTTTCCAGGAGAGATTCCGAGCAAGCTTGGATGGTGGTCGTCGGTCGACAAATACCTGGCGAACGGCGGCCGCCAGGCCCGCAGTCGGCGGCCCCTCGATGGCTACGCCATTCTATCGCTGGCCGACGAGGCCGGCAGTTTCGTCGAAGCCTTATCTGCATATGCGGAGATCGTCGACCACCACAGCGATCGGGCGCAGGATTTCATTGCGATAGCTGCCGCATTTCAGGGATGGAGACGTTGGCTGACGTCTATGCTGTCACCGACTGCTTGAGAATTATATTCATTGAAAGTCATTTGCTGACGGGGCAATCTTTCTAAGGGGGTGGGGGATGAGGTACAACCGAACGAGTCGGCGGGCGTCATGGCTGCCGTGCGCCGCTCTGTTGACGCTCCTTTGTCTTGCGACCGCCACTCCTGCAACGTCCGCCGCAGTCCGTGAAGACAACTGCGGTGCACACGGTACCTGCGTGAATGCGCTGTATCAGAAACTGGCGCTCATCAATGGCGGTCCTTTCGAAACCGGCGGCACTATCGTCATTCGCGAGCCTCTGATCTGCTTTCCCCGCGGTGCGAGCAGGTTGAGCGGCCATGCCTGGTCGTCCGACAAGAAGCGGCCGGCTGCCATCATCCGCGAGATCAAGGAGCTGGGAGCCCTGCTCCTCGCGGCGTATCGTGACAGTGGCAGGCCGTCGAACTCGCGCCTGCTCGTCCGCGTTTCGGGTTTCGCCGACAGCGAGGGCGGGGACGATTCCAACCTGAAGCTTTCGTTCCAGCGTGCGCAGACGATCGCCGCACTGTTGCGACAAAGCGCGCCGGGCGTGCCGCTCGCGCTCGAGATCGAAGGACGCGGGCAGGCCAAGGCGAATTCAGGAGCAGGCGGCGCTTGTGCGGATCCTGCCAGGCCGGCCACCGAGGCTGCAGGCGAGCCGGCGCCGCAACCGTCCCATCGTCGGGTCGAGATCGAGATTCTTTCCGCGGCGCTGACGCACGCGTCGGCTCCGTCGCCCGAGTCCGACGATATGGCGCTTCGACTGTTTCCGGAGGGAAGCATGCCGTATGGTCCGTTTCGCGTCACGCTCGCTGAGGGCGACCTGAAGATTGACGCGATCAGCAAGGCGTGCCGGACACCGATCGCGGCGCCTGCGCCGGCGGCTCCCGCAAACCGCCCGCCGGACGAATTCGAGTATCCATCGACACCTTGGGTCGAGCTCGCTCGACCTGGCGGCAGCGTCGATTCGGCGAAATACCCTCTTCACCAGTTCGAGCCGAACTTGTCCGGCTCGGTCGAGGTCGTCCCGGTTCGCCGCCTCAACGGATCGCGCACGACCGACGGGGTACGCATCGTCCTTCGGCTCGCCAAGGCCGAGAGCACGCCATACCTGATCCCCGGATACTGGGCCGTCGCCCTGCATCTGGCGACGCTACCTCAAAAACTTACGTCTTCCGTCGGAAATCCCGCCGTGGAGAATCCGGCCACGAAGCCCTGGGAACGGATCGTCGATTGCTACGCAAGCATCGCCGCAGGACGAACGGCTTCGAAACTTGTTGACGAGAGTCACAAGCTCCTGAACGGGCAGATCGTATCTGAAGTGGTTTCGCGCCTGCCGAAGACGATCGACGGGATGATGCTACACACGCATCGGGCGGATCGAAATTTCCATTTCTTCGATCTGCACCCGGGGATGTCGCTTCGTTTCAAGTCGACCAGCGTGGATCCGGTGTCGCGCACGATGCAGCCCGGCGGGCCACTGGATCTGGCCACCCAGGCCGATCCGATTGATCCCTACGCATTGGTTCCTGGGCCGCGAAAGGTGGCCGCGCCGCGCGGGCGCGCCGCCTCTGACCTGTTTTTGGCGTACATGTTGTCGGGCAGGCTTAACCGGCCGAGCAGCCTCGGGGCGGAAAGCGCCGAGGCCGAGAGCGCCAAGGCGGAGAACGCCAATGCCGAGAATGCCAAGGCCGAGAGCGCCGCCGGGGCTGCAGTGGAGGCCGGTACCACGCTTAAACTCGGGGCCCTCGCGTCCCATGTCGTCTTTGAGGATTTGCTCCAGCAAGGGGTTGTGCGGGTTTTTCTCCCGAGAAACTTGCGGCAGGTCCAGACCATAGCGACTATTCCGAGCCCGGCCATTTATTTCAGCAAGGCGCCTGACTCGCTAGCTCAAAATCCGGCCACGTTGATCGTGGCGGCGCAGGATCTGGCCGCGTTGGACAAGTTCACAGCCGACGCTCATACGACCGCATTCGACCGAACGGTCCTTTGCAAGCCGGAATATCAGGTTGCATGTGCGGTCGCCCTCGGTGGCCTGACCTATTCGCCGAACGTCAAGATCGAGATCGGCGGGCAGGATCGTCAGGTGCCGCTGGGAGCACGCCTTGCACATGTCCTCCCGGCGGATATTCAAAAAGGCTGCTTCGAACCGATCAAGGACGCCACCGATCAATGGCCGCCCGGTGCACGGCTCGGCAAGGCGGTGACGATTGAACTCGGTGGCCTTCCAGCCCCCCTGATTATTGACCGTAAGGATTGTCGTTTACTCGGATTGCCGTTGACCGAAGGGAGTCGCATTTCATGGTGACATTTTCCCGTTGTGGAACTTCGTCCATTTTTGCCAACGATGCTGTAAACCCCAGAATCCTGTTTCGTCCTATCAACGATGTCGCGTCGGAGCCGTCGTTGACCTTGGACGACAGCGTCGTTCGCAACGGCATCTTTTGGGTGCTGCCGTCAGCGCAACCGTTTGCCGGACTTTCGGAGATCGTTGCATGGCTCGATCATCGGGCGGCCGAGCAGGCAACAATCGGGCTCGCCCAGACAGCGGAGCGAATTGCTTTCGGTCGCGCCGGCGGCGGTGTGCCGCTGTTCGTATTGAAAGGCGGGCGCAGCGGGTCCTTTCCGCTCGGCGCTAACCAGGTCCAGCTCGAGGATCCGGCAACAGGATTGCTGGAATACGTCCTTGACCTCGACCGATCGATGCTTTCGGCCGGCCCGATCGGTCTGGTATTCACGCCCCAGGGATCCGGACATGTTTTCGGTCGACGGCGCGCACTGGACACAAGCCGCTCGCCCTTCGCCATCATGCAATTGGAGCTCGATCTCACGGACGCTTCCGCGATCGGATGTTTCCGTGGCGAGGGTCACCTCAGCTCGAGTAGCGATGTCCTGACGCCGACGTCGATCGACGAGATCGTCGGCGCGGGGCTCGTCAACCGCTTTACTTACCTGAAGCGGAACGATGGATCGCCCGCGACCTCTACGGAAGAGGCTGCCGTGCTGCACGGCGGCGAGGCCGGCACGAGAAGCGGTCGATGCGTGCTTTCGCTTGATCCGTTTGCACCGCTGGACCAGCTCCGGTCGTTTCTCCAACCATTGCCTCGCTCCGACACCGAAGCGCTCGTCCTGGCGATCCCGACAGCGCCCGGGCACGACGTTGAAGTCGTGCCGCATCCGACCCCGGCGCTGCAGCGGGGACCGGTTTTTGTATTCACGCGCCAGCCGCTGAAACTTGAAGCAGGTGCCAGTGACTACGACGACACGATGTCGTTGCGCGGGACCTTCAAGGCAAAGGTGAAGCCACCTGCGGGAGGCACCGAAGCCGGTGCGGCGCTCGACCTTGCGCTGCTCGGGCTGCTGCCTGGTTTTGCGCCCAGCGAGACTTTGGGGCCTTCAGCTTCCGGAACTGAAGCGTCCGGAGATATATTCGTCACGTTCGACCTCGGCCCCGCGATTGACAAGCGCCCGCCGGAGGGGTTTGCCGAAGCCGCCGAGAGCACTGCAGCCACGAACATGCCCGCGCTCTCGGCGCAAGGTGACAGCCTCGGCGTTACGTCGTGGATGAGCGTGCACCGCGGCGATCCCTCCGGCACCATGCGAATGATCGCCGAGCCACCCAGTGGCCGCAACCTGAAGATGGATGGCGGTGTGCTCGAGCATGCGCCGCTCGAGCTGACGGTCGGGAGGCAGGACGCCGCGAATATTCCGGCGGGTTTTGTGCCTGTCCTGCCGCCGCGCGGCGTTCAGCAGGACAAGCGCAAGTCCGCTCAGGCGTTCGACATAGAAAGGCTGGCGCATGAGCGCCGCAAGCTGGCGGCCCCAAAGGGATATACTGTCACCGAGAGTTCGCCCGCGACCGAAACCGATCCGGTCATCAGCAGATCGACGACGCCGCTCGGCTTCGAGGTCGAGCGCCTGCCGGACGGGCGCATCGCGGCGATCGTCTTTGCCGTTTCGGTTGGCACCGCCAAGGGGCAGCCGGCGCAGTTTCAATTTGCCGTTCGCGGCCGGACCCCGGGCGGAGGGAAGGGGCCGGTGCTGCCGGCCGTTGCCGACGCATTGATCCGCAATCGCTTGTTCCTGGTCGCGAACAAGATGCCCGACGTGACGGCGCAAGGTGGCACCTCCCTCGAGAGCCGGTTGGCAATCGGGGGCTGGCCTTTCGATGTCGGCATTCCGGGCGCAGAAGGGCGCGCGGACCGTCAAAAACTACGCCCCGAGACGCTTTTCATCATCAAGGGATATGAAAGCAGAAGTATCATCGAACTCGCCGATGACCCGGCATCCTGGTCGGGCAGGGATCAGTTTCTGCGCCCGGGACCCGAGGGAAAAGAGGATCCGACCGCGAATGCGCGTGATATCCTTAAGGCCTTCATCAACCGTGCGAAGACAGAAGCCGCTGCCACCGACTCCGCTGCGGCCAGGCAATACCAGCTACTGCTGAGCATTCTCAACGACGGCAACTGGGCCGGCGTTCTCATCATCAATTGCGATCTGGGGCTCGGCGATCTCCCCGCGCAGGTCCAGGGTCTGCTCGGCGGCATGGATCTCGACCGGCTGCGCGGCGAGTATGTTGCAATCGAACTCAAGGGTATCGGCAATTCGGGCGGGTCCACAAAATCGCGCCTTTCCGGTCTGGTCGACTATCGGGACGACGGCTCGGCGATCAAACCTGCCCTAGCAAATGAGGAAGAGCCCGAACACGACGGTTCTTACGGCTTCAAGATCCGGCGCTTGCTCGTCAGCTTTGCGAACGGCGAAATTTCGACGTTTCAAGCCAAGATCGACTTCTACCTGGGACGTCTGTTCCATGGGTTCGGCGACATATGGGAGAAGAGAGGGAGCACGGCCTGGCAGAGAAAGGGTGACTCCATTCTGTCTTTGGTCGGACGCTACGAGCGGATACGCGAAGGCGGAGCCACGCGTGAAGTATACACCTATGAGACCGACCCCGAGCAAAGCTTCAGATACGCCGCCAAAAAGGAGGGGCAGGTTGCACCTGAAGAGGGCGATGAAGATGCAATCATCCGTATAGTCGACGTCAATCGCATTGCTTATGTGACCGACGATTCGAAACCCGACGGGGCGGATGCAAGATCGGTCGTCTCCCGCTTTCTTCTGGACGGCAGGGTCAAATTTGGCTCCCTGGGCGGGCTTGATGTCATCGATATCGAGGCCCTCGATTTCAGCGACATGGGCATTGCGACGGGGTTCAGGATTCCGAACCTGCCCGGCCACGCGATTGAGCGAGCCCTGCGAATGTTCTTCAATCCGGGGCGGCTGCGCTTTCAGTTCGGCTCCGCCGCCAAGCGGCCCGGCCGCGGATTCTGGTCCTCCTTTCCATTGAAGTTCAAGGCTCTGAACCTGTTCGGGAAGGGATTGAGACTTCCCGATCTCGGCTATCTTGGATTCGGAAATTTTCCGGAGACCGACGGCTTCCGCTTTGGTCTCGAGTTCGATCTTGATCTCGGATTCCTCGGCTCGCTGGCGCCGAAGAAGGGATTCAAGCTGTCGGTGCTGTTCGGCTTCAGTGACGGAGTGAGGACGGGTGGCGGATGGGCTCCGCGCTGGGCGCTGGGCATCAAATTCCCGGAAAGCGATGGCAAGCTCGACATCGGCATCGAAGGCGTGATCAAGCTGCGGGCCGAACGGTTCAAGATTCTCGACAAGCAGTTCCGGCCGCCGGGGGGCGGCGCTTCATCGCAGATCAAGCTGCTCTATGCGATCGGCGCCCAGCTCGAAATTCTCGGATACAAGTTTCCGAAGGATGAGGCAGGCATCTCCCTGTTCCTGTTCGTGGACCCCAAGACGCTGGGGAGCGGACAGGCGTCGAGTGGCATCGGCTGGTTCGCCGCCCGCAAGCCCATCGATGGCAAGATTGGCGTGTTCGATCTGAAGGCGATTGCGCTCGGGCAGCGTGTCGATCCGCTTCCGGCGACCCTGCCTCCTCCCAGGACCACCAAGGAGGTCGTCGGTCGCTTTACGGCCCTGACATCGAAAGCGCCGTATGATCAGGATCCTGGAAACAACGAGGCGGCCGCGCTGGACAAGATATCCACCGCGATCGAGAGGGACTACATCCGCTTCGACCCGTCGCGAGGCTGGTCCGTCGGCTTCTCCGCAGTATTTGCCGATCGCGTTGAGCTCGGCCTTGCGATGCGCGACGACGACATCTATGGCATTCGCTTCGGTGTCACGCTTTCGCCCGGTTCCAGCGACTATCTCTTCTCGTTGGATGTGCTGTATCGGAAGCTCAGTGAACAGCTCGGCGTCTATTCGATCGAGATCGTCGCGCCGCCGGCCTGGCGTCAGCTGGAATTCGGCGTCGTCAGTGTCACGCTTCCGGCGATCGCATTTGAGATCTATACCGACGGCGGTTTCACCGTCGATCTCGGTTATCCCTTCAACAAGGATTATGGACGCGCCTTCGGCGTACAGGTATTCCCGTTCATCGGATCTGGCGGGCTCTACTTCCGCCGCGTATCGGGGCCTGCTGCATGGTTGATCCCACAGCCTAGATTTCACCAGGGCGGCGGATCGGGCGCATTGATCGTCGATGATAGCCTTCTGACCTACAAGCCCGTCACCGAGGTCGGCATGGCGTTTCGTGTCGGCCTCGGCAAGGAGATCAACAAGGGTATCTTTCGTGCCGGGCTGTCGGTCACGGTGTTCGCCGAGATCGAGGGAGGCTATGGCGTGCTCTGGCACGATCCGGCTCGCCCGGAGGTGCGCCAGTGGACGCAGGCAGCATCCACCTTCGTCGCGATCCGCGGGCAGGTCGGCATACTCGGCGAGATATACGGCTATGTCGACTTCGGCATCGTGAAGGCCGGAGTCTCCATTCGCGTATGGGTTGCCTACGGCTTCGATATGAAAACGGACCACCGCATTCGCCTCTATATCGAGGCGGGTGTCAGCGTGCGGATTTCGGTCGTGATCGCCCGCTTCAGGGTGTTCGGCAAGACCATCGAGATCAGTCTGCATTTCAGCTTCTCGACGACCGTAGACTATTCCGTCTACGTCGGGTCGGACCGCAACACGCAGTACTACCTGTTCCAGCCGCGTGCCGGCACCGAGTCGATTGTCGTGACCGAAGCCGGCAGGCCGCGTCTGGTGTTCAAGGAGCCGCCGGCCTGGACCGAAAACATCAATCCGGCAGACTGGCGGCTCGCACCGGATCTTGGGCCATGGCGGATGCCCGTGTATCTGATGCCGGACATGACGCTCGCAGCGGCAGCCGACGCGTCCGTTCGCGCCAACGCCGTTTTTCTCGGCGTCATTCCGGATAGTACGGCCGATGGGCATCCAGTCGGCGGATCGAGCCTGGCTGTCTTGATGGCGGCCTGGACGATCGCAAACACCACGAACCGGAGCCCCGGTGTCGCCTTGCGCGATCACGAGATCACGTTCGACACGCTCGACAGAATTTCGCTTTGGGTTGCTGCGGGCGACACGATCTTCGACGGAACCGCCCACGCATCCGAGCGTCGGAAGCGCCAACCGTCTTTCCTGTTTATCGATGCGCTGTTTCGGACCAATGTCGACGCGACGATCTCGCGTGCGCCGGACGCGGTCGATGGTGCCGCGCAGATCGGCGGCGTGTTCTTCCCGCTTCCGCCCACCGCGACGATCACACGGAGCGGATTCGCCGAGTCGGAATGGCCGGCGACGACGCGCCTTGCCGACAAGCAGGTCGTCAACGATGCCTACCGCGAAAAGATCGACGCCGAACTCCAGCGTCAGATGGCCGCTCTTGCGCCTTCCCGAGTTGCCGAGTCGCTCGGCGCCGAGGCGGAGCCGCAGCGGCTCCCGATCGCGCAGGTCCTGTTCGAGGACTATGTCGGGTTGATCATCCGCGGCTCGATCTCGCGCCTTTGTGCCATCGCCGCGGAGAAGATCAGGACCGCGGCGCCGCGTGCGGATGGATCGCCTCATGCCTTCAGGCTGGGCGATCTGCTCGACGAACTGGAACGGGACGAGGTTCGCTCCGGCGTTCTCGCAATGGCGACACGCCTGTTCTTGCATGGACCGCGGCTCCCCGACCCGGATTCGCCGCCCGCCGGCGTCCTGCCTCCGAACCTTGCGCCCGGAATGCATCATGGTCTCTACCAGCTCGCCTGGCTGCAACATCCGCTCGGGCGCCCCGCCGTCCCGGCTGCGCGGCCGGCCTTCGTTGTTGAGACGGGAGATTCGTTCCTGCGTGGCGGGGCGCTCACCTTTGCTATCGACGGCGTCGAGAGCGATGCCTTGGTCCAGTTCGCGGCCAGTGCGCACCTGTTTACCGACCTTGGCGGGCGCATCAGCGCCGCCGACAGGTTTCGAACGGTGCCGCGCGACTTCGCCGTGGGGCGCCCCCGCGTTCTCGGTGGCAACCGTGCCCATCTGGTCCCGTTCCCGGCCGAGGTCATTCGTCACCAGGCGAGGACGCGTAGCGAGGGCCTTGTCAGTCGTCCAGCCCTCCGTGCCTTCAGAATCGGCGAGCGGACGCGTCCGGAAGCCGCGGCAAAAATCGGCTCGCACGTCGTCATCGCGGTGACGCTGCGGCTGCAACTGGTGAAACCGGCCCCGGGTGCTGCCGTCCTCGATCGCTTCGAGATCGCCGGTATGCCCGAAGGCGATCGCGTTTGGCTGGATGCCCTCAACCTGGAGGCCGGCGGCGCGCAACGGATCGCACGCGCCGAGTTCTACAACGTCAAGCCGGATGGGCTTGAGCCGCTGGTTGGTGCAGCGACTTCGGCCGTGGTCGTGCAGAGTGACCTGTCGGCCGAAGCAAGGCCTTTCGGAGCGACAGAGCTGGCCGCGGAAACGGCTATCTCGGAGACCTATGTGGCTTCGATCGACGAGCTTCAGGCTTTTGTCGAAATCGTGCGGCGCGCGGGCGTCACGAACCGCGCCGGCACGAGTATCGGCTGGCCGACGGCTGGCAGTTCGATCCAGCAGGTCCCGCCTCGCCCGGAGGGAGATGGAAGCACGCCGCCGATCGAGCTAATGATGATCCTGTACCTGACCGAGGAGAGCGCGGGATACGCGAACGCAGTCGTATTCGATGTTCCTGCCGACCAGGACGATCCTGCGGCTTATCTGGATGGTCACTCGTTCACGTTCCAGATCGACAGCGAAAACCCGTTGGCGCGGGCGGAGCTCAGCGAACCAATCGCTCCGGCCGGGGTCTTGCCCATCATCGTGACGCGGCCGGAGCGGCCCGCCGTTCCGACCGGTCTCAACGAGGAGCTTTGGGACCAGTTCGCCGCGCGCTTCTCCATGTTCGCCTATTCGGTCAGGGATGACAATGCCGAGCTGGTCTCGATATCCGAGAGCCTCGCTGTGGGGCACACCGACGACGAGGGCGTGACGGAGATGCTCACCTACCGGCTGGCCCTGCCGTTCGCCAAGCTGATGAATGCGAGGTCGCCCTATGCTGCCGTAGGCACGACGCTGCAGCTCGCCGGTCAATGGCGCGACGTCTACGGCAACGATTGGTCGGGGCCGCCGCTCGCGAGCGTCCCGATCAAAATCCGATACTCCGATCGCCTGATCCCGCTGAACGATTTGCCCGGGCTGCTGCTCGCATGGTGGCCTGGCAGCACTGCCGGCCGGCTCAACGTAGCCATGGTGCTTGATCCCCGCTCTGCGTCGTCAATCGTGCCGGAAGGTGAAGGCCCCCTGACCGACGACCAGTACCGGGCGCTGATTGAAATGTCAGATCGCGCCAGGGTCATCTACGCCCAGGCGGCATTGCAGCTTCGTGACGAACACATCGGCGTGTCGTTGACCGATGGCGGGAGCGAGCAGACTCGTGCCCTGAAGCGGTCGGTCGCGTTTGCGAGGCCCGACGTCGAGAAGCTCTGGAAGTTCATGGAGGCTGCCAGCGCAGCGTTCGGTGCGATGACGAGCGTGAGAGACTTGCGGACAATTCCGGCGACGACGGTCAGGACGGAAGCCGAACGGCTGTTGTCTCGCGATCCTGTCGTGTTCGGATTTGATGTCGAAGTTTCGGATGGAGAGTTCGCTGAGCTTGCATTGGCGCTTCGGGTCGAGCGCACCAGCCTGGATGGGCTGGATGGCACTGAGCCTTCCGATGTGAAGAGCGTGGTTGTGCCGTTGCCGCTGCCGCTGCGCCATGACGGCTCTGCCAAGCCTGCAAACACCGTGGCGTTCCCCGCCGGTTTTGGGCGCACCCTGGAAGAACTGGAGGCTTCCATGGCACACTTTGCGCCGCAGTTCCTGCTCGCAACGGGGTATGGCAGCGTCCCGGGGCTGGTCGAGCGGGCGATCTGGCTGGTGCGGCAAGACGTGCTTCCGCCGGCCAATCATTTCACCACCGCCGTGCGCCACGACCTCGCACTGCCACCCATTTCAACCGGCCTGCACAGCTTCGTTGCCGACGTGCCGACGTTCGGGGACGAAAAGCCCGTGCGGTCGGTTGGCTTCGACCGGATCGATGCAGATGCAACCGCTGCCCGTGCGCTTACGCTGTACGACGAAGTGCTCGATGTTCCGGCCGTGCAAAGACTGTCCGACACGCAAGGAGGCCGCGACGCTCTGCAGCAGATCCTGATCGCCAAGGCGTCGATTGCCGCGTCACTTGTCGCAGATCTTCGCCCCGTTCTCGATGGCCGGCCGGCCATCGGAAACGTTCCAAACGCGATTTTGAAGGACAGGGTTCTGATGCGGCTCTCCGCTGCAGATGCAATCGACACGATCTCGTATTACGAGGATCAGGCTGCCGTCCCGCATGACGAGGAGAAGCGACCGCAGGCCTATGGAAGCATCGTGTCGCGTGACACCGGCGTCGTGCCGTACACGATGCGGCCGTCCGCGATGCAGATCGGAGCTCCGGCGAGCGGGAGACGGCACTTGTTTGTCACAACCGACGTGACGCCGAACTACGACAAGAACACCGTTCCTTCGCCGGCCGGGTATCGGCTGACGCACGTGCAGCGATTGCCGCGACCCGCACTCGAGGCCGTGGTGCCGGGAGATCCGGGGCGTTATCGGCCGACCGCATGGCTCAAGCTCGCGACACCACGGGTCTATGAGCTGCCCGATGCGGACATCCCGATCGTGCGAAAGCGGTATCCGCGGACGCCCGCGATCGAGGTTGAATCAATTAGAGACACGGTGGCGAACACGATCGGCGATGCGCGGCTTTGGAGGCATTCGCGAACGTGGAGCTACGAAGGCAGCGGAAGCGATCGACTCAAATTGACCCTCCGCTACAATCCGGGAACCGGCCCATTGCCCACGGAAGCATTACTCGGCCTTACCCGGGACGCGCTGCGAGCAAGGGCGTTTGCGATCTTTGCCGAGGCGGTCGAGCCCGTTCTGCGACAGCTCGGCAGGGAGGCGACCGGCGAGGCTGCTGCCAAATTCCTCGCGGCACGCGCGCAAGACCTCGCAAGCGCATTGTCGCAACAGATTATCGAATCCGAGGCCGCGCTGGTCGAGCGTCTCGATGTTTACGATGTTGCAGAGGAGGTCATGGCTGACGGCCGGCGCCGTCTTGTCATCAAGCGTGATAAGAGCCGCGCCGGTCTGCCCGGGCCCGGGAGCTTTGAGCTTTATTGTCCGGCCGACGCCGCCCATCCGAAGACCGACGATGTCGGTCCGCTGATCTTCAATGAGGGGGATCTGGCGAAGCGACTGAGACGGCTCGATGCGTTGGATCTCGACATTCTTGCCTATCGCTCCGTGCAGACGGAGCTGGATCTGACACGTAATGCCGAAATCCGGGGGGAACCTGTCGCCAAGGAATTCGTCTATCGGGTTCCGACCGTTGCGTCGGGTGCTCCGCTGGTGCCCATACTCACCGTGGCCGAGGTGGAGATGGCGTCGCAAGCTCGCTCGTTCGGCGAACACTTCGCCGCAATGCTGAAGGATCTGCTTGGGCCGCGCGGTGGCAGTGCTTCCGACCACGACGCGATTCTCGGAGAACTTTCATTGGATGTGCTCCTCACCTTCGAGCCGCTTCTTGCTGAAGAGGTCGATATCAAGGGAGACGGCCTGCACGTGTCGGGCCTTGCGCGCTCCGGACTTCGGACCGGGGACTGGGCGGGCTGGGTCGGCCCGTTTGTCGAATCGGTAGCGGCGTGGCGCCGGTCTTATCGGCCCGCAGCCGGCGGCAATTATGTCTTTGACCTTCGTGTATTCGAGGCTGCGTCGAACCGGCCGATCATCCGGATCCGGCGCTGCGTCCTTCCCGCAAAGTTGATTTCTGGTTGACGGTAAGGGTTTAACGAAATGAATCTGCAAACGAAGTGGTGGCGTATTTCCGCGGCAATGTTGGCATTCATCGTGGCTTCCGCGGTTTCGCTCGGATATGCGGAGGCGGCGACGCCAAGCTACCTGCGATTGGTTGTCGGGGGTGTCTGTCTGCTCGGCGTATTTATGTTTGCAAGCGGCATCACCGGCGTGAAGACCGCGCTGGTCGACGAGTTCAATTGCTACTCACTGCAGCGCGTCATTACGTTCGGGTGGTTTGTCGTCCTCTCTTCGGCCTTCCTCGCAATTTCGTTCTGGAACGTTGCCTTGTGGAAGGCGGGCGGAAGCGGCGTGGTGCAGTCCTTCGTTGAGATTGATGCAAGCATCTGGGCGCTCGCTGGTGTCGTGCTCGGGGGCCTCGTCGGAAACGGCGTGGTTAATTCGATCCATGCCGCGACCCCGCCAAAGGATGCAGGTGCCCACGAGAGCGCTCTCTCCCCGGACCCCCGGCGCCAGGGGTCGATGTACCGCAATATCGAGATCGATGACGCGAAGCCTGCCGACATTACAACCAATAGCCAGTTTGGCGTTCAGAACACCGTCGATATGACGGCCGTGCAGCAACTGCTGCTTCAAGCCGCGGTTCTCGTTGCCTATGTGGTCGCGGTAGGTCGGCTTGTCGTGGCAACTGCCAGCAACGAGCCTATCGGACATCTTCCGGGTCTTCCCGCCGAACTGTTGGCTTTGCTCGGCGTGAGCGCGGTGGCTCAGGTCGGAAATGCAGCGGTCCCGAAGGCCAAGATCAATGGTGAGGCCGCGGCCCCGAAGCCGACGGAAAGATTTTGGACCGAGGGCCGCGAGCGGGCCGCGGAGAGGCTCGCACATGAAAAGTCTGGTCAGGAATCCGGCGGGCTGCCGATCACCTCAGGTGTTCTCAGTGCCCCAGAATGGGATTTGTTCAGGCAAAATCCCGTCGTCGGCGCTCTGGTTCTGTTACACGCGAAAACTGCCGTGAACGAGGCTCTCGCCCGCTACAAGTCGACGGCGCTCGAAGACGACAATGGCGATGCCTTTCGTCATGCGTTGTGGAACGCCCGTATGGCGGCCGACAGCGGCGTGGGCGTTGTCTGGGCCGAGAAATGGGCGACTACGCATGAGGACGGAAATCCCGGCAAGCCGCTCGCGACGCAAATGGACTTGTTCAACAACGGGGTCGGCCGCAAGGCGGGCGACGGCATGAAGGTCGATGAGGTCTTGAAAAAGGTGCAGGACTGCGTCGATACCGGCAGGTGCAGGGTCTTGCGCGCCGGAGTCCTGGTAAACTCGGACGGCAAATACAAGCTGTAGTTCGATCGCCGCGTCGACCGAATTTCGAATTTCAAGCAGCCATATGAGCCAAGGCGTACGCTTGCCTGGATTGAGTCAAGTGCCGCATTGACGAGCGGTGGTCGTTCATGCATCTTGAAGTAGTATGTTGATCCTATTTTGTCTGCCTGGGCCCGCGCGAATGGCGGGACCCTGGGTGCGGAATGTGTATTGCAATCACGATAGCATGCTGTGCGTATGGCAAAGCAGAAGCGGACCAGGAAGGTCACCGTCAAGCCGCGGTCCGGCAAGGGCAAGGCCGGCTCGCAATCTGGCGCAAGGGAGGCGGCGGTCGCGGCCGGGCCCGTGACCCTGGACGAAGCGCGCGTGCTTGCCGGCGTATCAGCGCCGGCGCGGCCACGCGCGGCTGGTCTCGAGACCGCACGGGCAGCGGTAGCGCAGTCGCCCTCGCTAAGGACAATTGGCCAGGAGCGCGAAAAGCTGCGACGCGAACAGCGCAGCGAGCGCGTTCGCCGGACCCGCGAATACCAGGCAGTCATGAAAATCATGAAGGCCCGCGGCACGTTGCCGCCGCGAGCGGGACGCGGGGAAGGCGGCGCCGAGGCGGCAGGCGAGCGCGGCGAGGCGTTCGCGCCTCTGCAGATCCTCGCCGAAGGCGATTCGTGGTTCGAATATCCCGTGCCGCTGTTCGGCGGCGGCATCGTTCCGCGACTGGAGCGACGGCTGGGCGTGCCCATCCTCAACCTGGCGAAGACGGGCGATGAGGTTCGTTTCATGCTGGGTGTCGAGGAGCGCACGACCCTGACCGAACGATTGACGAACGGCAGTCCCGCGGGCGGCGATTGGGACCTGCTGCTGTTTTCCGGAGGTGGAAACGACATCGTCGACAATCCGATGGCGCTCTGGGTCAAGGACTGGAATCCGACTCAGCCACCAGCGGCGCACGTCAATCAGCCGCGCTTTGCTGCGGCCTTGGCGCTGGTGCGCGCCGGATATGAGGATCTGATTGCAATCCGCGACAAATGCAGCCCCGACACGCATCTCATCTTTCATGGTTATGATTTCGCCATACCCGACGGCCGCGGCATCTGCAAATTCGGACCGTGGCTCAAGCCGACCTTCGGTCTGCGCAACTTTCCGACGATTGCGTCGGGCCAAGCCGTCGTCAGCGAGATGCTCGGGCAGTTTGAGGCGATGCTGGAGTCGCTGAGCGGTCCTCGGGTGACGGTCGTCAGGACGCAAGGTGTGCTGGCGCCGCAGGTGTCCTCCTGGCACAACGAACTCCATCCTGCGAAGGCGGGGTTTGAGCAATTCGCCGACTTGTTTCATCAGAAGATCAAACAACTTTTTCCGGCGCGCGTCGCTTGACCGGCGACAAGTTCGCCGGCGACGCCGTAATCATTTTCCAGCAACCGCGGAGCGCGAACGATGGCCGACAAATCCCAACGAAGCGATCTGATCGAGTTCGTCAAACGGTTGCTCGCGCGCAATCCCGACGCGGCGCAGAGCATCGCCAAACGGATAAGGGACAAGGCCGGTCTCGAGACGGCAAACCTCGAGGAAGCGCCGCCAAGCCCGCGTGATGTGATTGACCTTTTGACACGCAGTCCGATCGCCGATCTGGAGACGATCGTGTCTGAGGAGAGACCGGTTTTCTTCGTCGAGCGAAATGGAGAAGCCGGTCTCAATTTTGAGGATGTGTCGCTTATCGGTGTCGAGGCACAGACGCTGTTCGAATTGTCGAAGCAAAGTCGCGCGGTTCCGGAAGGCTTGGTCGACCGGGTCGGCCGCATCGACCTCGTGGACTTTCCGGGCGGTGCGCCATTCGCGGGGACAGGCTGGTTGATCGATGCCGGAATTATCGTGACCAACCGCCACGTGGCGAATGTCTTCGCGCGGCGACAAGGGCAGGGCTTTGTGTTCCGTCAAGGCGCCGGCGGCGGGACGATGAGCACGGTTTGGGATACCGGTCATTTTCGCGATGCGGCATCTGGTGGGCTGCGCCGCCAGATTGCCGAAGTGCTCTACATCGAGCCGGATGATGGGCCGAACGACATCGCCTTCATGAGGCTTGCGTCCCTTGGCCACGGGGATGAACTGCCGCCGTTCAAGATCGCAGGATCCGACGCTCTGGAAAACACCGCCGTTTTCACGCTCGGCTACCCCGCCAAGGCACCGCCATCGCGCATCTCCGATCAGGCGCTGATGCAGCGGCTCTATCGTGGCATATATGACGTGAAGCGGTTTGCCCCCGGCTACATCACGGCGCCGCGTGCCGGTGCCACGACGCATGATTGCACGACGCTGGGCGGCAACTCCGGATCGGTGGTCGTCGATTTCAAGACCCGCGAAGTCGTCGGCCTGCACTTCGCCGGCATCTATAAGGAGACGAACCTGGCGGTCCCGGCCAGCCAGCTCAACTTTTACGTAGCGAAAAAGCGCTGGACCCTGCCTCTGGTGATCGCGTCCCGGCCGGCGATCGCACAGGCGCCGCAGCCCGCCCCCGGCGGGCGGGGCACGGTGAGCGTCACGGTGCCGGTCACCATCACGGTCGACCTCGGCACGATATCGACTGTGGCCGGTGCGGCCCGTGTCGGGATGTCGGTCGAGCATGCCGCCGAGGCGTTCTGGAAGCAGAAGCCGGAAGGCGTGCTCGCAGCGCGCGTCGGCTATCTTGAGGATGACGGCCGCATCGGCGATACGCCCTGCATCGCCGTGTCAGCGCAACCAGGCGCGCTGGAGGGGCTGCGCGCGGACGGACCGCATTCGTTCCAGGGCTATCAGGTCCAATACGCCCCGGCCACGGTCGAAGAGCAGCTCGAGGGCCTGATGTCTCTCGAGGCCGCCGCGGCTCCGAACGCTTACGACGACGATGCCCGCCGCGATCCAAAATACCAGTTGAGTCCGGTCGAAGAACTGATGACGGTGCGCGCGCACGTCAGCCCGGAATACGGCTTCGATGAGCTGAAGGCCTTTATGAGCGAGGATGCAGGCTCCTGGGTTTCGGCGATATACGAATTTCGTGCATCAGCCATTAGCGACCTGATGGCAAAACGTCTCGCTGCCGGAACGAAGATCATCCTGGCAGCCGACTTCAAGACGTTCGCTGACGTTGACGACGAGACTACCGAATTCGATGCAGAGGCGATCTTTCAGAAGTGGGCCGATCGGTTCGGCGATGGCAAGTTCAAGCGCATCGCCGTTCCGCTCGGAACAACCGGCCTGGTTCAGCAGTCCTATCACATCAAGGTCACCGTCCGGAACGATGACAAGTTCTGGCTGTCCTCTGGCAACTGGAAGAGTTCGTCGAGCCAGCCGATCATCGATCCATCCGAGCGCGACAGGGCTACGGAGGAGGACCTGCCCGGCAATCGCGAGTGGCACGTGATTGTTCAAAGCCCAACTCTAGCCGAGCGATTTCGCGAGCACATCCTTCAGGATGTGCGGCGGTCGCATGACCTTGGCGGCAAGGAAGTGCCGGTGAAAGCGGATGATCGCGAGCCGCTGGTCGATGTGCCGGAGTCCGTCTTCGAAGCCATCGAGCGGCCGCGCGAACGCCGGCCGCCAGCGCGGCTGAAGAAGCCCCTGGAGATCACCGAAAGCATTGTCGCGGCCCCTCTGCTCACGCCCGACCGCGAAGGCGGAGTGTACAGCGAGGCCGTTTTGAAGCTGATCCGCTCCGCAAGGCGCAGCCTCGTTTTCCAGATCCCCTATATCGGAATGCCGAGCAACCCGCGGCAGCATCGCGGCTACATCGACGATCTGATCGGCGAACTGACCGACAAGCTGGTTTCGCTGGACGATGCCCGCGTGATCCTGCGCGCGGACAGCAGCAAGAAGTTCTCGGATCCCACCCACTCTGCCTGGTATTTTAAGTCGAAGGGGGTCGACATCGACTCGCGTCTCAAGCAAATCCCCAACCATCATACCAAGGGTATGGTCGTCGACGGCAAGCGCGTCCTGATCGGGAGTCACAATTGGAGTGGCATGGGGGTATCGACCAACCGCGATGCTTCACTGATCTTCGATCACGCCGGAATTGCAAAGTACTTTGCGGACGCGTTTGAGATCGACTGGGATCGCGCCGACCCGGTCCCGCCCAAAAAGTTCGTCCCACGGCCGCGCGGCGAGGAGAGCGTCCTGATGGTTCCACCGGGAGACGAGGCGCCGCAGCGGCCCGGCTATCGTCGGATGCGACTCTCGGACTATCTCGCAATGGTGGATGAATGAGAGCGACTCAAGCCGCCATGTCCAACTGCCCATTGCCGCCAACATCGAGCAGATCGAAATTGCCGTGCTCCTTCAGCCAATAACAGGTCGGCCGTCTTCGATCTAGGTTGTCCATTAGCCGGGCCCCCCGGATGGGTGCAAATCGAACTTCTCCTCCATTTTGGACGACGTCTTTGGAAAGCTTGGAAAACGGGCGCAGGTCTATACGTTTTCGGGAAACCACGACATGTACCGGGACGGCGCGGAGATTTCAGTTGCAAGTAACTACCGACGCCGAATCTGGTGATCCACTTACAGGGGGTTCCGCTCGTTAGCTCGGGCCGGTCGCTCGCGAATCCCTCTGCAAAGTAGCACCCTGCGACAACATGGCGCGTGTAATATCAAGCTTGAGCCGGCCAACCCTCAGCTTCTTCGGTGTCCACATCGAAGAACTTGAGCGGTCGGGATGGCAATTGGCACTGGCTGTCCTATCTCGGCGTGCGCGAGAGCCAATCGTACACCTTCGATATTATGTCTTTTGATAATTGTTTTCTTAGTTGATTGTCTGCCTCGCGGTCGAACGATTTTATTAGCTCGTCCTTTTCCGGCGGTGTCTTCGATGCCTTCCAAATCTTCACCCAAACTTTGGTCATCGGATTTGAGCGTCGGAACGGGCGCCGACGGCGTCCGTCGGCGTCACGCCTATCTCATCGACGATCCCGAGCGCGGCGCGTTCACGCCGAGTATTGCTGCACAATCGCTTTGCCGCGCGCCGAGATTCCGTCCAGCACCGTGTCAAGCACCGGTTCTTTCAGGCCCTCGACCCTCGCCTCCTTCACGACGTCGCTGAGCGCGTCGGGAATCTTCTCGCCGAGCGCCACCAATCGCGCGATCATCTCGTCGGGATCCATTTTCATCAGTTCCCCCTGGCGTCTCCAATGCCGCGGCAGGACTTCTGAGAACTTGTAATAGCCGCCGATCTTCATCGCCATGCGCAGGCGTCGCCGCTCATGTTCGTCGTTGTCGTAAGGCACGAGGCTCAGGACGTCGTAGAGTGGCGCAAGAAACATCCGCCGGCCCGGGAGGTGGATGACTGAGAAGTTCTTCGCGTGCGCGTCGGTACCGAGCACCAGGAAGCTGAAGGCGATCATGTCAGCGAACGCCGCCTTGTCCGCCTCCGGATCGGTAGCATAGCGCAGCACGTCGTTGGTGATCTGCTCGATCGAGGGTCCGCCCTCGCTCTGGTACTTGACGGCGGGATGCACGCCGAGCGCCTGGCACATGTCTTCCTGGTGGAATCGTCTGACGACGCCATCCTTGTCGATCTCGCGGTCGTACCGGGTGACGACGATCGCGACCTCTTCGCCAAACTTCCCGACCTTAGCTTCGGCCGCCGTGATCCCGAGGTGGTTCGCGAGGCGCAGGCACGCGTACTCGTTCTCGGTCGTGCCTCGCAGGTGAGGCATCGGCGGCTTGAGGATGTGCGTGGTCGCCCGGCGGCCGCTCGGTACGCCCCATCGCTTTCCGTCGAACAGTAAGGCCATCTTCGGCTGCGCGCCGGCGAGACTGAAATGCCCCCGGTCGCCGTCGCGACGTCCCGTCCAGGTCCTCTCCTCGCGCAGGCGCTTGAGGCGGTTCGCGACCTCCGCCTCGTCGATCCACTGAACCTCCCCAGGCGAATCCGCATTGGCGGCCATCCACTCGTCGGTGACGATCTGGATCGCGCCGGCGCAATCCTCTCCGACCTTCGACAGCAGAGCGAACGCGCTGTTCGGCGACACGCCGTAGATCTGTCCCCATTTCTGCAGGGTCTGGTCGCTGTCCGGAAGCAGATTCCAGAGATAGTTGGCCACCTTCGCGCCGGAGTGCTTCTTGGCGGCGAGAGGCAGGGACATCGAAAGCGGAATTTGAACCCTGTCGGCCGCGAGCCAACCATCGGCGTACTCGATGGCCAGGACGCCGGTATCCATCTGCTCGAGACGGCCGATCGGGACGCCGCCCATCAGGACGTTCATGAATTTGCTCATCGCCGCCGTCCCTTGAGAAAGCTCGGCTCGTCGAGCGCCAGATCACCGGTATCCAAGTCGTTGTTCCGTAGAGATCCCGGCACACTGTCGATGTTCAGGTCGATCCCCAGCGCGGCGAAGGCCTTTAGCACCGTTCCGAGGCTCGGATTCTCCAGGCGGCCGGTCTCGAACTGCGAGATCCACTCTTGGGTGGTCCCCAGCGTCTGGGCGAGTTGCTTCTGGGTCAGCTTCCGCCGACGGCGGGCTTCCCGGACGGCCAGTCCTAAGTCACTGATTGTCTTCAAAATCATGCCGTCATCCCGTATGAGATTTAAGATATATAGGCCGAATATGATTTTTACGCGATATCAAAAGGATATTAGTTTTACATAATATCTTAGAATAGGCCATAAAACTCATATGGGTGCGATCGGCGCTCGCTCGCTCGCCCGCGATCAGCCTGAACGACTTCGCCGCCTTGGTTGCGGGTCCGCCGCATGACCACCGTGCCGCGGCCCCGGTGAAGTACCCGGGGGCACGTTTCTATGCCCACGGTGAAAAACGGATAAAGGCGGTCAACGTCTGCAGGCGAGGGCGATCTCGCGCAGGTAGATCTCCGCCTTGAGGAAAGCGATCTCGTCGTTGACAGCCGCCTCGCCGACGTCGATGTACCAGGATCTGGGCTGCCGTCGCTCCATCTGTAGCCGCGACGTTTCAGGACATCCTTCAGATCGAACGGCGACTGCTCGGCCCACAGCCTTACCGTTCTCTTTCGGGCTTGCTCTAGCAGCACCGCAAGCGCCGGCGCGCCTGCGGATGGTAGTCAGGATCTTGATGAGGGCGTGACAGTCGTCGGCCCTGTGCGCATGGTGAAAGAAGCCGGCACCGTTCAACAGGGATCCGAGTTGGGCTCCCGCGAATCCATGGTGGCGCCGTTCCACCTCGGTGGCCGAGCAACCCCATGCCTTGTGCTCGAACACGGCCCCGAAGCGAAGGCTTCGGATCCTAGGGCAATCAGCAGCAACGCAACAGTGACCCCCGCCGTACGATTCTCACCCTCCCTCTATATTCTGTTTGGCTTGGAGAGAGCAGGCCTGAATCGTGCAGGCGACGCAAATTAGCAATCGTGCGCTGGAGCAAAGTGCTCTGAGACTGTTGCTCGAACGCTTCGGTGCTGCAGCGTCAAAGGCCGGACAAGAGCGTGAGTTCTTTAAGACGTGGGGTCGTTCGCGGCTGTTACGCAGGCCGCACCGACCGCGTTGCTTTTGACGTCCTCGACCTCAACCGCGATTTCGAAGTCAGGAGGCGGTATCATCCAAACAGCACCGCCACTGCGACGTGATCGAGAAGGCTGGAAGTAGAGCGCCAGCCGCGCGTTGAACGCAGGCGTCCTCCGGTATCAGGTATCGAGCATCCCGACGAGCGCCGAAAAGCAGACAGTCAACTATCGGTCGCCGCTCGCGCTCTCGCATAAAAGGCCTGAAGTTTTCTGGACAAGAAGTTGCTCGGCGCGGCCAGAGCCGCATCGAACACCCAGTTTATTAGCCCCAACTGCTCTTTTGCGCGGCCATCCTGCTGATCGCTCTCAATCCTTCGCTCCATGCAGACGCGCAGGCGGGCCAACTCCCGGCAGAGGCGTGAAGGCGCGCCAAATAGTAGCCATCGCGGCAGCTGGTCGTAGAACATCTCATGCCGGCCGGTCTGTGCGCACATGCTTAGAAACCGCGACAGCGGAAACTCCATGGTGAGGACGCCAGCTGACTTCGCTTCCTCAAAAAGCCGTTTCTGCATACTCGCCATGGCGTCGAAAACTTCCAGGGCGCGCGTCATCGACGGCTGTTCCTGCTCTCGAGACCGCAAGTAGGCGCGGAGACGTTCGAGGCGTTCCCTTGCCGGTGGATGTGATCGAGGCGCGGTCTCTTGGGACAGATCCTCAATCCATGCAGCCAACGTCAGGATCAGCCACGCCCCCAGAGTGCCCGATATAGCCACATCATCTCCATCGGCAGAGCCGATCAATTCCCGAAACGCGAAACCATCAGCAGCGAATTCCATCTCGAAGTGACTTGTATCTGTTGTGGACAGGTCTCCAGCCGCCACATGCCCGCACTCATGCAGGAGAAGGAACTGGATTGCGAAAAATCTAAGGTTGCTCCCAGCCTCAAGTGGGTGCCCCCAACGCCGGACGTCGGTGACAAGTGGAATTGCTCCAAGTTCCCTGATCACGTCCGGCGTGTCAGCTGTTCCGAGGTGAACGTACCGGTGGATCATCATTCCGAACTGCCAGCCGATCTGCTTAGAACACCGCTTGGCGAGGTAGGGCCGGCTGGAGAAGCGGACCAGCCGACGCCTTAGCCGCAGCAGCCACGGCTCTGAATCCTTTCCAAGCCCCTTTTTGGTCAATGCGTTTCCGAGCGTCTCGCATAGACTTGTGTCCGCGGGCAGCATGAGCATTTCGGCACCGCTCGAGATTAACGGCATCGCACCCATCGGCAACGCGATCACGTAGCCGAGTCCTTGTGATGACCTGAAGGAGTAGACGTGTCCGTTGAATTCTGCGTCGTTGACGGTTCCGGACGCGATCCCCGCGTCCGCTCGGCAGATTTGGCGGAGAGCCGGAGACTTCGAAATCAAGTCCTCGAAGGCGTTGTGCACCCAGTCTGTCCGCTTCAGAAACGAGGAGTAGCGATCGATAAACGTCCCATCCGCGATGCCTAGGACCTTGAATTGTGCTTCCAGATCCGGCGGCGCCCACAATAGATTCGACCCACCGCCGCACGGCGGCACGAGCTTCAGTATCCAGTCCAGCAACTCGGTCGTTTTCTGCAGCTCGGCTAGGAGTTGTTGTGGCGTCATCACTTTCTTTCCGGTCCCGGGCAGATCAGTCGCTTTTGTCCTTGGCTGGAACGCACCCTTTGCAGAGCGTCGCCACGCCTACCCGGAAGAAGAGTACCGCGACGCCCGCAAAGACTAGCGGACTCAGGGGGACAGTGCCTGCAATCGCCATCGGAAGGAGAACCGGCGTAATCCATTTGGCGAGAGCTTGCGCGTCGCCTGCGACGGACTGAAGGCCGGGGCAAATCCTCTCCAGCACATCTCGTCTCTTTACGAGAGACACAGCCTCGTTCAACGCAGATTGCTGTTCGGCTCTCTCCGGGTTCGTGTCGACTGGCTGTTCAGGTAGCGCGTTCATGCTGCCCCGGAGCGCCAGCTCGAGCTCCATGGACTGAAGCGAGTTAAGTACCTCTTGCTCAAATTGTGCCGTCTTAGCATTTTGCATTTGTCTGTACTCCGTATTCAGGTTGGAGCAGGGGCGCGCCGGGTTAGGCAGTAACCGGTATCAATGATCGTCTAGCCACTCTCGTAGGTTAGTCCCCCGGTCGGCACGAATAGTCGAAAGAAATAACGCGCAGGCTGAATCGTTGACGAAAAAGGGCTATGCCAACCGGATAGCTCCAGAGCGCGGCTCTGGTCGCTGCCCGTCAAGGCCCAAGCCCGCTCCCCGGCCGGTCGCTTCGGCGAGATCTGGCAGCATTACTACGGCGGCCGCCGCAAACAGGCGTGGCAGGACGGCAAAATCAGTGAAGTCATTGGGACTACGGCGTTACGACCTGTCCCGCCCTTGTCATCAAGCTGTTCTGGCTCGCAACCGTGTACGGATCGTGCTGATCATTTCGTGAATAGATCCGGTAGGGCCCAGCCGTTCGCTAGGGGCGTCTCGTGGATCACGATCCTGTGGTACGGCTTAGCTACCGGATTGGGAAATGCGAACAAATCTGTCGAGCCTTCGACGAACATGTTTGCTCCGAGCGGCGTCAGGGACGGCAGATGATCTTCAAGATAATCCACATGAGCTCGATTTGGAGCAAGCCCGTCCGACGGATAGAACGTGTAGCGCCCGCTGAAATCGGCCGCGATAATCTCAATCGCTACAAAGTACGTCTCGACCCGGTGAACATCCTGGGTAGCACCCGGCACGACTGCAGCATCTTTAAGATGCTTCCATTTTCCGCGACCAGGAATCAGTTCAGTCTCTCAGGTAATTGAGCATACTATTGCAGGCGTCATCGGCCTCAGCGAAGCTCTGCAGCGGCGAGCCGAGCACCCTGATCGCGCCACGGCTCTGGTCAAGCGGACGCCACGAAGCGACGTAGCCGAACCTTCCGCGAAAACCAGGACCGGTCGGGCCCTGCAAGCTTATAACGAACGAGTAGCCGCCGCTGCGTGCACTCCAAATTTCCATGTTTTTGACAGCGCGGTGGAACTGCAGGGGCATCATGCACCGTTCGCCTGGGCAACTCGACAATGAAATTCTTCCGGCGGACCCACTGGCGTACAAAATCCGAAACTCTAACCGCTGCCGGATGAAAGCGCAGTAGCAGGTCAGCTGGTCTGCCAGGCGAAGCTGTCGTCTAAGTCCTCTTCAATCACCCCGGCCGCGTATAACTGATCGAGCAGGTCGGCTACTGCGAGCACGCTCGCTCCGTCAGTTGTGACCTGCCTAACCAGCTCCGACGCTGTGCAGTTGCCGCAGGCGATTAGATGGCCAACGGAAGTCGGAGCGATGTCGTCGAGCACCCGGTGTTCCATGTTGCGTGACCGGAGATGAAAGCATCGGTTCCCGGCCTGGTATTGCAGGTCCCTGCGGAAGCGGATCGGCAATTTGGGAGCTGGGCTCTCGAGCATATGCTGGTCAATCATGCGCTGCAGCCCCTCGCGGAACTCGTCAGGCGTCCTGAAGAAGCGTTCACTCAAGACGCGGTAGCCGAGAGGCCAGCGTTTGCTACCCGGCACCGGCGTCACCAATTGTAAACGCCCCTGCAGCATATTTACGAGAAAGCCGGAAACACAGGCGATGGTCGTGTGATCGCCCTCCAGCAAGGCGATTGCATCATCTTTGTTGGCGACCCTAAGTTTCTCGCTCCGCTCGCGCGCGCGCCCAGCAAAAGCCTTTGCAGTCAGCGCCTCCTTGCCCTGCAGGACGAGTTCGACACCGATCAGCTCCTCAGGCGAAAACGCCATGTGAATCTGGTCGAGATGTGTTGTGCTCAGCGCGGAGAAACGATTTGTCACGGTGCGATAGCGCTTGAACAGTTCGAGCACGCGCGTGGTGAGCGCGCGATCCCTGATCGGGGCCGCCGTCGTTGTTTGTGGCAATGCGCCCGTGATCTGATAGTAGTCGAATAGAAAGCGGTCGTAGTGTGGGTTGTCCATAGGCTCTGTGGCCCAGTAGCAGAAACCAGTACGGGCAGCCGAACCAAACATCTCGCTCGCGATACCGACCACACCGCGCCAAAGCGCTGCATGCTCTTCGCTATATTCGTAATAGCCTTTGAAGCGGTCGGCCGAGAGGCCGCAGAACCAACAACCGACGGAGCAGCCGTCGCTCAGCTCGAAAGCGATGATCGGGTACGTGACCGACGCCGCCGTTACGCCCAATTCGTCGTTGCAGCGCCGGATTTGGCGCTCGCGCCAAGCATGAAAGCGAGAGTTGATCGTCGACATTTCGCCCTCTTCGCGCAGGATGCCGCGATGGCGCAACATCTCGCAGATAAACTCGTCCCACATCATAGCCAGGGGCCAGGGCGTAGACTCCGGCTTGAAGCGGTGTTTCAGGTAGCCGCCGCGCCAGAGCGGCAGCATCTTCATTGGGTCAACTTCGATGCCGTAGCGCTCTGTTACCGCGCGAGGAGAATCAACGTTCTCCGAAAGCGCCCTGCGGAACTCCAAGTCACAGCCAGCCGCTCCATGAAGCGCTTGATGTGTGACAACGTGCGCAGTTGCTCGGGGGTACGCCGGTCAAAGATCTGTCGGCAGTGTTCGGTGGCAGTGTGCGTCATACGGTGCGGGTGCGCCCTAAAGCCGCATCTCTAGGCCTGAAAGCAATGATCTCACGCCTGACGAGGCGTGATTTCAGTTCTCTTCGCACCGGTTCGTCTCCTTGAGGACGAGCCAATGCGATCAGAGCTGAAAACATGTCAGGCCGCGACCGCGACAACAACTACAATAAGCAAAACGATAGCGACCAGGTCACGGCCGGCTTCCGCGGCTTGCACGGCGCTCGTGGGTGCCTCCGACGATGAACTAGCCAACGCAGTGGTATGCACAATGCTGCTCAAGCCCGCACCGCTTAAATCCTGCCTGCCGCCGACAATCGCGTCGACCTGCATCAACTCGTGTCGGCCTGGCGCTCGGATGCTGCTCCTAATCTCGTCAACCGTGAAATCGTAGCCGTGACTTCTTCCGACCGCTACAATCGGTGCAAGACCTGTAGCACTCTGCTTAAGGTTTTCGAGCAGACTACCCTCTTTCGTTAGATCCTTGACAAACCGTTCTACCTCAGCCTGCGACATAGCCGGGCCTCTGCTGTTGCTACCTATCCGTCGCCTTGGAAGCGATCGGTGATCATGCCGTAACAAAGCAATCCGCATACCAAACTGAAGTTGCCGCTTTTGCGCTTTGTCCGACCGTGCGTATCGTCAACTTGCCGACATTGGTCTCGAACCTAACAAGCGCTCAGTGTCGAAGTCGCCGCTGAAATGTCCGCTTCCTCCAAGCTCGCCCTGACACGAGCGCCATCTGCATCACGCTGAGCGTCAATAGCAGCCGGGACAAAGTTGGCCGTTCGTATTGCCTCGCCTGAGATGAAACACGCCGCTTGATCGATGTAGCTCCGGTTGTCAGTCGGAGGTTGCATCATGACGCGCAGGATCGGAGGCGCCGGGGACGTCGCGAAGTGCCCATTACACGCAGTGGCAGCCGCAGTCCCGGGATCACCGGCACGGCCGCTCCTTTAGCCGTACGCGGGATGATCGGCTCGGCCGCTTTGCGTCTGAGCGATTTCGTTCTTCATCTAATTAGGTGAACAGTTCGCTCCGCGCTTGCCGGAACTCTCACGTAGGTCGCGCTCTCGTCTGTTCTCGCGCTGGCGCGACTATGATTAGCGGCCCGAGCATGGCTCAAATTGTAAGGCAGAACGACTGGTCGCGAGTAGAGATCGAAATTCACATGTTCGGTGCAAGACTGGGTCTGGCCGCGGTCCGCATCGCCTGGACCTCCTAACCAGCTTTACCGCCAGATGAATGCGATGCACGACGCAAATCTGCGCGCCGACTGCGAGGTCGGGCGGAATGAGACGTTGCTCGGAGATGATCGCATCAGACGTGGCAGATGCGGCCGCCGGTTTATCTCCCTTGCTTGACCTTTGTCAGCTTCTCGAAAGCCAGCCTCTTTAACACTCGAACTTGGCCTCTCGATGACGAAGCCACCCATGTCTGAATTCGTGACGAACTTCAGCTCACTCCCTGGGGGAGATCTTCAAGTGGCCTTTGTTCTCATAATAGAAAGGGGAGCTTTATGGATCCGAACCCGATCGATAATGCCCGTTCACCAGAATCACCAACGGCGCACGTCTGGACACAGGAAGATCATGATTTGTTCAGTCAGATCATAAATGAAGCTGGACCGATCATCATCTGCCGCACCTGAGGAAGCGGTAGATGTCTCATTTGCCGGGACTGAAGATAGTTGCCGCTCTCGTTGTGGAGCAAACAGTTCTCCGGCTCCGCCAGCAGATCGGGCACCGTCTGGCAGCCATGATTTCCAGCGGCAACACTCAGACCGAGCACCTCTTCGAAAGTCGTGCCCGGAACAACGAGCTCAGGCGAAAGATCAAAGATCTCACGGAAGCGCCGGTTTACAACTCGCAGCCGCCCCCACTATCGTAGAGGCAGAGACCCTGAGACATGTGCGTCAGCGCCGCATCCAGTCTCAGGTTCGTCGCATGCAACTCGGCTTTCTGATGCTTCAAACTGGTGATATCGCTATAAACGAGGATAACGCCCCCCTCTTGGGTCGGACTGCGGCTGACTCGTAGCCACCGTCCATCTGGGAGTTGAGCCTCGCTCGCCAATCCTTCGACGTCGTCAAAGACCTCACGTTGGGTAATTTCAGCTGCGGTTGATTCATCGCTCGGTACCTGGTCGGCTCGCAAAAGATCGGAATGGATAAGCTGCGAGGAGCAGCCGATGAATTCGCTCGCTCGGGAATTGATCAAATGCTATCTGTCCGTTCGCATCTGTTTGTAGGAGCGTAGCCTGCGGGCCCAAGGTATCGATGCCCGAATCATGGCAGTCAGCAGCAGCCGCTCTGGAGCATGAGACGACAGATGTCCGCAGTGTCGCCGCATTGGCTCCTTCGGCGATCGGGATGCTCAATTTCCGAGGTCGGGCTCCCGTCGCCAGCATGAGCCGGTGATACGCTATTGCTGATCCGTTTGAGAGCGTGACAATACTGGCCGCGCGATCAATTGAAATCACTTCGCTGCCCTGGCGATAATCGATCCCCAAGCTCGGCAAGGCGTTCCGACGTGACAATCAATTTTGGTCCAGGGTTGACCTCGTCGCTCAGGACCGCCTTCGACAGAGGTGGGCGCTCATACGGCAGCGTACTTTCATTGCCGATGACCACCATGCCAGCAGCCTCCCGCAGAGCGACGGCAGCGGCGTTACCAGCTTCGCCCGCCCCAACGATCACTATCGTGGATTGGTTACTCACGCGACTAAACGATTTACGGGTGACGACTGCTCATCGTTCGCCGCCTCCTCAAACAGATTGCGCGCACCAGGGATTTGAGCAGGACAGCTTCCTGCCAGCGGTCCGTGGTGTCGTTGCCCAGCCGATCGCTAATTGCGTAAGGCTGTGGGCCAAGTTCGCATGCGAAGGTGAGGCGGGCATCCGCAGCAGCGCGTCTTCCAGCTCTTGAATCCGTATTTCGACCATCCAAGAAATAGGTCCAGCCAGATCTTGTGTTGAGGGAACGTGATCTCGACCTGTATCTGCTCGCGAGACGCAACACGGCCATGAAATGCCCAAGTGCGATCGAGCACTCGCCGCACCAGCGCTTCGTCCTCGTCCGAGATCGGATACCAGAATTCGCAGCTCACCAAGAAGTGCGAGAGATCGGCAAGCAGGCGCATCTCCGGAACCTGATCCATCAGGTCGAGCGTGAAGAGGAGATCCGTCGTCATCCTGTTGCGATGCGTTTCGAAGTAGATTACCCAACTTTACCCGGATGCTGAGTTCGTGCGCTGTGACCAATCCGACATCTTTTGAATAATAGCGAGCGGGGGCCAGAATTCCGCTCTTATCTCTTCTCCGCTGGCAGACCGGTTCGTCTGCTTTCTCCCAAGACTTGAGCCGCTGCCGGACAAATCCGGCGGCGGTCTTTTTTGGGGCGTCATCATGCCCACTTGGCAGTCGAGATATCGAGGTGATTGCAGCCGGTCCGATGGACGGATAGCGTAACGATAGTCGTGCCTGACACATCCCGCCCGTTGCGCCGTCTCATGTAACGAAAAAGACGGGCTACGAAGTAGATCATGGGACGGAGCAGCACCGGAAACGATGTGATAAGTGGTTCAGGCTCATCCGAGGCCCGAACGGCGAGTTCATCGAGCTGGAAGCGCGCGCTGTCGCGGCCTCCCGATGCCGTGCACCCCCGCTGCAAATCGCTCGGAAATCTGTAATCCCGTGGGGTTCTTCAGCGGCGTCACCACGATCGCCTCCATAGAATAGCAATTAGCGACGGGGCCGCATCCAACTTTTAGCTATTGCCTATTGCAACGCCAGCTGCGATTGATTCCGGCGATATCGACGAGATCACCTCGCGAGGCAGCCCAGCATTGCCAGTCCCGAGCAGGAAATGCACAAACTGCGCTGAATTCCCCCTAGATCGTGAACCTGCTGTTGACGCTCCCAGATACGCATATCAGGTCGTCCTGAGACCGCTGTTGAGCGCGTCCTCACCAGCCAAACGGAAAAATGCATTCTCTCGAGCGACAACGATTCACCGAAGGCTTGAACCCGCACAGACTTCATCGCGGAAAGGCGGCCAGTCTTCTGGGGTCGTCAAGACAAACCCATGCTCGGGAAGCTGCGGATCACAGACAGTCCCGCGCGTCACTTTGCTCAAGTTGGCCGCTTCGAAGTCGTCCCATCCAAAAGCGCGGCCATTGGAAATGACGATCCGTGCTGGCCAAGACTTACCAGCTCCATCTCCTCGCTCATCGTCCGTGTAAGAGCCTCTGCTGGTAGATGGATGAGTCCGTCCAGATGGGAGCCAAATCGCTTCTCCGCTGCAGTAATTTCAGAATCGCTCGCGACGGCAAACAACGCCTTGAAGCCAAGGCTTATGAACCATTCCTTCCGCCGAAGTTCGAGCTCCTGTCCGGCATCAACAGGTACGCCCGCCGCCGACCGCTCGATCATAGATGCGCGCGGAAATTGGCGACGCCGGTGATGCCGGCATCCTTCAACGATTCGGCCCTATCCTCCCAGCAGGCGAACGGGTCGATCATGATTATCGCCGCATAGAGAGCCGTCGTTGCCTGGTCGAGGGTTAGCAAGTCTCGCAAAAGACAGTCGTTCCAGTCCAGGATTGGCAGGGTCGCCATGACCAGCAGGAAGCCTTTTGGAAGGCTGCGCAAGGAGGGCGCGTAGACTTGCAATTGTGCGCCTTTAGCTATGTCCGACATCTGTGTAGCAAGTTTGCCGCGAACTCTCGCTCTCAACGTTTCTACCCAATATTACCCATTTGGCCGCCTCACCAATCTTATACCCGGGTAGAGCCGGGTCTAGACCACCTATAGTTAGGTATGATCTGGGAGGAAGATCGTGTCTCACCATTGTACGGACGACCAGAGGTCGGCCCGTGATGGTAACCTGTCCGAACTAGCGACTGGATCCGCGACTACGGATGCGGTCGCGATCGTGGCCACGCTGGATACCAAGGGCCGCGAGGCGTCTTACCTTGCGGACATTATCGAGGCGTGCGGCCGCAAGACCATCCTGATCGACGTCGGCACTGGGAGGGATGGCGGCGACAAACCAGCCGATGCGAAGACCCCCACGGAACTCTTGAAGCAGATTGCTGAAAGGACGCGCAGTAAGGTTGGTGACCTCCTGGGGGCAGGAACGATCAGCGCGATTGTCGGGGTTGCGGGGGGTAGGGCAAGCGCGGTTTTCGGCGAAGTTGTGTCTGAGCTGCCTTATGGCTTTCCGAAATTTCTGGTGAGCAGCGCAAGGCCTGCGCTACTCGCCGAATTGGCCACTCACAGCGACATCATCCTCTATCCGACGCTGGTCGATCTGTTCGGCATCAATGTCTTTACCAGTAGGGTGCTCAAGAACGCGGGGCGGGCCATTGCGGCCACGCACTATGCTCCCGTCAAGCTTGGACGAGACAAGAAGATCGTTGCGATAACGGCCTTCGGCGTGACCACGCCGGCCGCGAATCAATGCGTAGCGCGGCTTGCCGACGCCGGTGTAGACGCGATCGTCTTTCCGGCTAACGGGGCGGGCGGCCATAAAATGGAGCAGCTGATCGCGGCTGGTGAATTCGACGCCGTCATTGATTTGACCATAACGGAGCTCGGAGACGAAATCGTTGGAGGCACCGCAAGCGCCGGTCCGGATCGGCTCAAGGCAGCGTCGCGGCAACAGATTCCGCAAGTGATCGCGCCCGGTGCGATCGATATGGTCAATTTTGGCCTGCCATCGAGCGTTCCTGATCAGTTTCGGGGTCGCCAGTTCTACGCCCATACGCCTTACACGACGCTCATGCGCACAACTGCGTCTGAGAACGCGAGCATTGGCCGGCTTACGGCAGAACGGCTATCGCGTGCCAAAGGACCCACGATGGTCCTTTGGCCGGCGAAAGGCGTATCCGATTACGTAGTTGGCGGTATCGAGGCTTGGGATCCTCTCCGGCTCGACCTCGATGCTCTCTTGGACAAGTTCTGGGCTGCTGGGTTCTCCGGCGTCATCAACTATCCGACGATCTCAACCATGGGCGACAACTGGCGTGACCGCCGCGGCCGCGTCGGCCTTGGCTTTGAACGTGAGGTCGAACTGATCGCTCTCGCGCGAAAGAAGAATATCTTTTCGCTCGCCTATGTCGCAAGCCCTCAAGACGCCAAAGCGATGGCAAGTGCAGGGGCCGACTGCATCGTCCCACATGTCGGCGCAACGCGCGGTGGCCTTGTCGGTCATGAGGAGGGGCAATCCGTTAAGGAGGCGATCCGGCGCATCAATGAGATCAACGCGGCGGCGCGAAGCATCCGGTCGGACGTGCTCTCGCTTTGCCATGGTGGGGCAATTGCCGAGCCTGAAGATACGATCGAGGTCTATCGGACGACCGAGTGTGTTGGCTTTGTTGGCGCATCCTCGATCGAAAGAATTCCAATTGAGCGGGCAGTGAAAACAGCGGCGGCGGAATTCAAAGCTGTCCCGCTTCCGCAAACTCATTGATGTTCACTGCAACGTGCAGCGAGGCCGCATGAACGCGCCAAATGACCGAGCTAAGCCGGACACGATTGCTTTCGCCTCAAAAGGAGGGACGAGAGCGGATCAGGACTGGGAGACAGATGTCCTCGTGATCGGAAGCGGTGCGGCCGGGCTGTCGGCGGCGCTCGATGCGGCAAAGGCCGGACTGCGCGTCATTGTATGCGAGAAATCTCCGCGACTTGGCGGAACGACGGCCCTTTCGAATGGCATGATCTGGGTTCCTTGTTCTGCTCAGGCGCGCGCGCGGCTAACATCGATGACACCATCGCCAATGCGAGGACATACCTGCAGCAAGAACTCGGCGTTCATTATCGTGCGCAATTCATTGATGCTTATCTTGAAGACGGCCCGGCGGCGCTAACCGCGCTCGAGAACGGCACGAGTGTCAAGTTTACTCTGGCCACTACGCCCGATTATCACTCGAGCCAACTTAGCGGCGCTGATAAGGGACGGGCACTGAGCCCGGCCCCCTATGATGGGCGGCTTCTCGGCAAGAACTTCGATTTGATTGGTGATCCCATTCGGGTTGTGCTCGGGGGCATGATGATCTCATCGAGCGAGGTGAGAAGCTTTCTCAACCCACTCCAATCTGTTGCGTCGCTCAAACACGTCGTAACTCGCCTGAGCCGCTATGCGCGGGACCGGCTCAGCTTCAGGCGTGGTACTGAGCTCAGCGGTGGGAATGCCTTGATCGCGCGGCTGCTGGTGAGCCTGCACGAGTACGGCGTAGAAATTTGGCCATCTTCTCCAGCGGTCGAACTCACGCAGGAAGGCGGGCGCGTCACGGGTGCCATTATCAAGCGGATCGATGTTGGCATCCGCGTGCGCGCCTCACGTGGTGTTGTTCTCGCATCTGGCGGCTTTGCCCGGAACGCGCAGTTGAGAACGGACGTCAGTGGTGCACACCAGCATGATGTTACGTTGGCCCACGTCGATGTTAACGGTGATGGCATTGGGCTTGCAACTACGCTCGGGGCCGCCATCGACAAAGATGTCGCATCGGCAGGCTTCTGGACGCCGGTTTCAATCCTGAAACGCGGCAGCGGCTCGCAGGTTGTGCCATACGGCTGGCTCGACCGGGGCCGTCCTGGGGTCATTGCTGTCGGTCCAAACGCCAGACGCTTCGTCAACGAATCGAATTCGTATCACGATATTTGCCTGGCAATGTTTGAAAACGGCTATCCAGCAGATAAGCGATTCTGCTTCATCTGCGATCACCAGTTCGTTCGATTGCGGGGCATGGGGCACCTACTGCCATGGCCCTGGACGTTGAGTATCGGTAAATATGTCCGCCTTGGCTACGTCAAGGCGGGTGAAACGATTTCTGAGCTCGCAAAGCAGCTGGGACTAGATCCGGCTGTGCTTCAAAAGACGATCGAGGAACACAACGCGCACGCTGCCCAAGGACGGGATCCCCTCTTTAAGCGTGGGGAATCGGCTTTCAATCGCACGCTCGGCGATCCGACCGTCGGAAAAAATCCAAATCTTGGACCAATCAAGAACGGACCATTTTTCGCGCTGCCGATCGTTCCGGCAACGCTTGGCACGGCGACCGGATTGGCGACGGACAGTTACGGAAAAGTCCTGGATGCACAAGGCAATGCAATCCAGGGGCTTTATGCTTGCGGCAACGACATGACGTCGCCGATGCGCGGGATTTATCCCGGGGCAGGCATAACAATCGGTCCCGCCATCGTATTCGCATATCGCACCGTCAACGCAATAGTGCTTTCCGCTGATCAGGAGCAAAAAGCCGTCGCCTCCAGAGCTTGACGATCTACCACACTCGTCTTGTGGCGGGGAATATGCGCTCGGGTCCGGGGCGCGCATCGATAGAAACGTCGGCCCCAACCCCCGACATCCTCGACGGGCGGCCGGGTTCGAGTTTGGTGAGCCCGGCGGAGGGGGAGATCGCCGCACCAACTGTCTACGATGTATCGCAAAGAGCTGGGCTCCCAACAGGTGTTCCAAGACATATGACAGCGCGAGAAATCGATCGTTCAACAGCTAGGCGGAGTAGTGAGGAGTCGAAAATGTCAGGACAAGCAGCGCAGGCGTCTGCTTCCCCGACGCGATCGCAATCCGCTGGCCGCGAGGCAGTGATGCAACTCGACAAGATCGATTTTCGTCTTCTTGATCTTGTCCAACGAGACAATCGCCTCTGTAGTGAACAACTTGGAGGGAAGGTCGGCCTATCCGCATCCGGAGTTCAACGTCGGCTGAAACGCCTTCGATCGACGGGTGTCATAGAAGCCGACGTTTCCATTATTTCTCCAAAAGCAATTGGCCGTAATGTGACCGCAGTGGTTCTCATTTCCTTGGAGCGCGCGCGTGCTGATACCGTTGATCGTCTAAAGAGGCAAATTCGCAACATGCCTGAAGTGATGAGCGCATTCTGCGTTACAGGCCTGGCTGACCTCGTCTTGCTCGTTACCGTAAACGATATGGAAGATTACGAGCGGTTTGCCCGGCGCCTTACAGACGAAAGTTCAGACATAAAGCGCATTGAAACAATGGTTGTCATGGATCGGTTCAAAGCAGGATTTACTTTGCCAATAGCCTCCATCGCATGGTGTTGAGCGACTGGCGAAGAGGACATTGGCTGGCTCAACTACCGTCGACCGCAGTCCGTAAGGGGCGGCTTTGGTCTTTATGACTAGAACCTATCTCAAAATTGAAGATCAGCGTCGATCGGCTATAAAGGAAAGATGATTCGGCTGACGGACGAGCAATGGGAGCGCATCCGGAAACACTTTCCGGAAGAGCACATTGCCGACGGCCGGCCGGGCCGGAAGCCGATTGCGACACGTCAGGTTCTCGAAGCCGCTCTTTGGATTTTGAACACGGGCGCGCAGTGGCACATGCTGCCGCAGTGCTATCCGAACTATAAGACCGTACACCGTCGCTTTCAGAACTGGTGTCGCAATGAAGTGTTGCGGCGCGTTCTGACCGATATAGCCAACGAACTTCGTGAGAAAGGCTTGCTCGACGAAGAGGAGTGTTTCATCGACGCGACCTTTGCGATGGCCAAAGGCGGCGGTGCAGAGATCGGCCCAACGAGGCGCGGAAAAGGCTTAAAAATCATGGCGATTGTGGATCGCCACGGTTTGCCGCTTTCAGTGAGCACGCATGCCGCGAACCATCACGAAGTGCGCTTGGTACAGCTCTGCTTCGACTTCTACATGATCGAGGCCAAGCCAGAGAACCTGATCGGCGACCGCGCCTATGACAGCGATTCGCTCGACGATGAACTGCGCTCACAAGGCATCGAGATGATCGCGCCACATCGTTCAAACCGAGTGAGGTCGCTCACCCAGGACGGCCGCAGGCTCCGTCGTTATACTCGGCGTTGGCTGGTCGAACGCTTCTTCGCCTGGATACAGTGGCGGCGGCGCCTGCTGGTCCGCTGGGAGTTCTATCCGCAAAACTTCCTCGGCTTCGTCCAGCTCGCTTGCCTGCTGATCCTGTTTCGACAATTTTGAGATAGGTTCTAGATTGATGTATCGGTCGCTGATTGAGGCTTCTCGAGCTGACGTGGAGAGTTCCCCTTCGCATGCCGTCGCGGCCGCGGGGGCAGATCTTGCCGCTAAAATTGGCGCCAAGGTCATCATCGGGTTCACGGCAGGCGGGACGACGGCTGCTCGGATCTCGCGCAGCCGGCCGCCGGTGCCGATCCTTGCCCTTACCCCGGACGAGAAAGCGGCTCGGCGCATGACGCACCTCGTATGGCGGAAGGGCTGGGCCTACTTCTGCTTCAAGCTACCTGACGATCTCGCTGGCAAACCTGTCCCCACTGTTTGGCCGGATGATCTGAATGCGCTCGTCAACAGCGCGCGTCGTACGTCAAGGTCGAGATTTGGAAATCGCTCGAACTCTCGAAGAAGGACGAACAGCGAGCAAAGCGCGTCGTCGCAGCCAGAATTGCAGAAACCACCAGCCTGATTGACGAAGCACGATTGCTCTTGGCGCGTGGCCCAGTCTCGGCGATCAGTGACGAGGACATTGCCGCCATCGCGGCCCGCGTCCATGTTGATCGCCTCGCCCATGACGAACAGTTGCGGTTACAGGGGATGGGCCTTCGCCTTCCTCGTGCCGCCGATGTTCTTCGCATCCCGTCAGTGCGTCAGCCAATCGCCTCTGAAGGGTCTTCGTAAACAGCTGAAATGGCCCAGAGAGTGTGTCATGAAAGATAGGCGCTCGGTTCAAATCGATCCTCAATTTCGAAGCCAATCACATTGCCATTCGCCTCAACATCGAGTGTCGTGTAGCGAGTTGGTATGCGGCAAATGATCTCCATGCGCGGCTGGCTGAGTGCAGCTATACCTAGCGCAAGAGCGTGAGTCTTTGAGCCGATAGCAAGAGCCGTGATTGTGTCGGCGGATGATTTCTTGCAAAAGTCTATCGAATATCTAACCGTACCTATTACGTCGGAAAGCGACAAATTTACGCGTTCCACGTTCGGTTCGCCCTGGAGTTCGCTCAAAGCATATTGCTCGCTCTTCGGGAGTTTCTCGGGCGTCTGCACCTCGCTCTCCGAAATCATGACTAGTCCCAATCGACGCGGTTCATATTTCTCAATGAACGGCAAGGTCAAGCCAACCTCGCCGCCGAGTGTGACCAAGACGTCGCGATGATTTGGAATCGTGCTCTCGGATTCGAAGAAAGGTACCGGAAGAGACTCCCAAACACCCTCAGAAGTTATGCTTCCAGTCGAGTTTGCGAGAGAAGCGGATGCTTCATGCTGCTTGCCGAGCGGATATCTTCCTTCGGCATACAGGCAGTCCAATCGGGCAAAGTAATTTTTTCGGAAGCCCAAGCCGATAAGTAGCAAGAGATAAGACTTGGGAATGCAGGTGATGTCACAAAGTACCCGAAGCGGTCGTTTCTTAGTAACGACCCTGGCTTGCAAGAAATCATCTATCTTTTGCACATTCGCGGAGAAAGAGGTCGAACTGTCGAGCTCTATTGTGGTGGAGGCTCTTGAGAACTTTGCGAGCAGCTTCAGCTGTTCGTCCTTGCGTTCGTTCGCGGGCCGGTTCGTCGATGAATTAAATCTTAGAAGGCAGAGTTCACCAATTTCTCTCCCGAGCGTTTCGAAGGCCGCAGTACCGCGCTTTTCCCAGCTTAGTGTGGACAGTACCAAATCGTATTCGCGACCGCGAAAGGCCCCCAAATCGTTAGACGATTGTCTCAACAGCACGTTAGCGCTGGCGAAGGCCTGTTCGCTCACTGATCAGCATCCCATCCCAGTGATAGTTCGCTCTGATCGAGCATGTTCGGATTAGTCGCCATCGAGTCAGCCCAAAGAACCGGATCGACGGGGCTGCCTCGATCGCAAAGCTGCCAAATCTCAGAAGCCGAAACAGCAACGGGCTCGTACGGCCCCCTATAAGAGAAGCCATAGTAAGGCGCGAGTCTTCGATGAAGGCGAAAACGTAGTAACTGCCCTTGTCTCGGGTCTCCCCGCACATCGTGATTCGGCGGATCGACCATTCTTAGATATCCGGCTAGGCGGTTCGAAACCTGTTCCTCAACCTGCTCCCGGTCCCTGGCGAGCTGCGCACGCTCCAGCCGCAGCGCCTCGGTCTTGCGCGAAACCTCGGCATCCTTGCTGGCCAACTGCTCCTGGAAGCGTTGCCGGGTCTCAGCCAAGAGCGGAGCGGCAAGAGATTCGGTTAGCGGGATCTCGTGATTGCAGTTGGGGCATCGAAGGGTGGGTTCATGAACGGTGCCGACCGCGGTTGCTCTGAAGGTCAAGAGTCGTCTCCGTCATCGATCAGACCAAGGCTGCCGGACCTAAAAGGCTATCCGGCGAGACTCGCCACGGTTGTTATGCGGCTGTACCGCGATTTCCACGCCCCGGTCGAAAGTTACGAGCACCGGCTTTGGCTTTTCCACCGAAACTGTCCGAATGCAGGCGATTTTCCGCGCGGACATCCGGCGGCCTTCGGCTGCTGCTCGGCGGCGTTTGGAGACCGAGCTCGTATCTCCATCAACAACAAAGGGACTTTTGTCTGATCGATGCCCGTCGTGGCGCGCACTCCGTGCCGTCCTGAATCCTACGGATACCTCGTACATCGTGTCTCTCGACGCGCTGTCTTAGCTCGCAGAGAGTCACTAGAACAAAAAGAGAACAAAGAGTCAAGCTCTGGCAACAGGAACGAAGGTGAAATGAAAGCCGTGACTGCGGCCAAGCTTACCCGCGGGCCTTGTTTTTCAACGCTAGAAATTATATGTTCCGATGGATCGGAAGAATTATTGGTGCCGACATGTCAACGGAGTCTGAACTACTCACGACCCCCGAGGCCGCCGTCGTGGCCGGCGTTGACGTGCGCGACGTCAACCGGTTGATAGACGAACGCATTCTCCCCGAGGATCTCTATACAAACGAGGACAGTCGACGGGTTTGGGCCGGAGCTTGTGCACTCATTCGTTTCTATTATGACGCCGCGCCGTCCCTCACAGCACAAGAGCGCAAATATGCGATCGACACGCTTTGCGGCGAGATGAACGCGAAGGCCGTCGTGCGATTGATCAAGACCTGGCGACACAAGCGCCCACATTGGAAGATCGAACATCACTTCCTGACGCTGAACTTCGATCGCTTCATTGCGGACACGTTGGCCGAACACGACAAGCTGACGCGTGCTCGTACCGCCGTAACGGAAGATCCGGAAATCCTCGGCGGCACACCCGTGATCAAGGGAACGCGCGTGCCTGTCTATGATGTTGCGGCATCCGCTGCCGCAGGCGTTCCGATGCGCCGGCTTCAGGAGACCTATCCGAGCCTGACACGAGAACTCATCGAATTGGCGATTCTCTATGCCAAGGCGACGCCGCCCCGGGGCCGTCCACGTCAAGTGCGGCGCACTATGGCAACGTCGCCGTCGCGAAAGGTCCTTCGGCGACGGCGGCATGAAGCTTCTCGTTGATGAATGTCTGAGTCCTGAGTTAGGGTCTGTACCTAAATAGCGCCACGTGATTCTCTTGCCTACGTGTTGATTCGGGGGCGAGAGAATGCGCGCTGGTTTGTTTTGGCTGAACGACAGGCAATGGGCGCGTATCGAACCGCATCTGCCGAGGGGACTGACGGGGCCGGATCGGGACGACGACCGACGCATCGTCAGCGGCATCATTCACATGCTGCAATCGGGTGCACGATGGCGTGATTGTCCACGTGAATACGGCCCTTACACGACGATCTACAATCGCTTCAATCGCTGGGCCAAGCGAGGACGATGGTGCGCAATCTTCGAAGCGCTGGCCAAGCCTGGCGAAGACGGCGTCGTACTGTCGCTCGACTCGACCTCGATTAAAGCTCACCGGTGTGCCTCCGGCGGAAAAGGGGGGAGCACAATCAAGCAATCGGCCGCTCGCGCGGAGGCCGCACGACAAAAATCCATGCGCTGAGCGATCCGCTCTGCCGGCCGGTCGTCCTGCATCTGACTCCAGGCCAGGATGCCGATATCGCTGCGGCTCCCGATGTCCTGGCGCTCGCGCCACCCATGAGCGTGCTCCTCGCCGACAAAGGGTATGATGGCGACAAGCTTCGCGGCGCAATCATTCGTCGTGGCGCCAAGCCCGTAATCCCCAATAAATCTAACCGTATCGTCATCCATCGCTTCAACAAACGCGCCTACAAAGGACGAAATGTCATCGAACGCTGCTTTTGCAGGCTCAAGGACTTCCGGCGCATCGCCACGCGATATGACAAGCTCGCCCGTAATTTTTTGGCCGCTGTTCATCTCGCCGCTCTCGTCGCATATTGGCTCAATTGAGTCTGGACCCTAGTACACATGGCGCGCAAGCGCGGCCATGGCGAAAGCTCTCATGTCGTCTGGATTGGTCGCCAGGGCATCAAGGATTGGGACCCGCTCAAGATGGTCCTTGAAGGCGATTGGACTCTTGTAACCCGCAACGCCTATGACTTTCGTGGGCCAGAATCCGCACCGGGAACGCGCGGCCAGTATCAGCGAGCTGACATACATGCAGGCCTAATTTGCCTCAACGGCCCAGAGGGAATGGATCTCGATATGCAGCGCGAACTGTTTGACGCCGCGCTCGATGAAATCGACAGAGACGGTGATCTCGTCAGCATGGTTCTAGAACTGACCTTGGAGACGGCTCGCTCCGATGAGATCGTCGTCGACCGCTATGCGCTTCCGACGGATTCGGACGAGTAAGTGCGGCGTCATTCCTTCTTGAAAGCAGCGAGCGAAGTCTGGGGCGCCTCCGGCAAAGCCGGGCCGGCTCTCGTGTTGGGGTGGACGGCCCCCTTCCGCCGGTTTGCGTGGCAAGATGGGTCATCGATGACCTGAAACGAGGGAGCCGCCCGTGGAAACGATTGTTCGCATTGGTTTGGATACGTCAAAGAGCGAGGCGGTTCTCGGCAAGCTCCTGCGGCGGCTCCGGATCTCCTGATGAGCGAGACAGGTCCGAGCATGGCGATGCTGATGGCGATGACTGACCTGTGGCGCCTGCGTCCGCCCGGGCCCGACAATATTCTTGGGCACCCTGCCTTCATGCGGCTGCGCGAGACCTGCCGCGACGACTATCCAAACGCCGGCAAGAAGGGGCCGAACTTCGCGCTCTCGACGGCATTGCGAGCCTTGGGCCTTCCGTGTCACCTGCAGCAAGATACGGCCTATCTTGCCTTGTCTGTGGAGGAAGCGGCGAAGAGACTGGACGCGGCGCTGCGCGCCACCCGGGCCAGGCGCATTCATCTTGCGCCGCTCGATCTTGCCGCCGACCTGCCGCCGCTCGCATTCGGTTCGGCCAGGGTGTGCCGGTTGAGCGCGGACGAGCTGCGCGGCGTGATCGATGCGCCCAGGCTCAGGCGGCTTTATCCGCGTCAGGACTTCGATGCCGAGCGCTTCTCCGAATTCCACTGGCTGATCGTCGAGGAGGTCGTGGTGCTCGAGCAGGAGCCGGAGGAGCGCGCGGTCCCGGTCCTGTTCATGGACCTGAGCCAGGATCTGGGGCGGATCGAACCGCATAAAGGGCGGTTCCCGACCGCCTTGGAGGAAGCGCTGTTCTTCCTCCTGCTGGCTCCCAAGGAGAGCTGGTCGACCATGCAGGAAGTCGATTGGCGCGGCTTTCGTGTGCCATGGGTCTACACGATCGACAGCGACATCTTCGTTCGTCCCAATTCGCCGCCGTCCCCCGACACGCTGAGCTGGGAGGACCGAGTCTACGACGATGGCCATGGCGGGACATACGAAGAAGAGCGCCCGGTCGAGCTGCACCTGGAGGAGGTTGCAAAGACCGAGCTGACGGCGTGGGACCAGAGCCGATGGGCGACCGTCGAGCAGGCGAAGCAATCGGTTTTGTTCGAGACGCCGATCCCTCACTTCCTCGTCCGCGCGTTCCTGTCCGAGGGCGTTGATGAATTCCTTGCGCACATCACGACGATCGAGGCGGCGCTTGGCTTGCGCGCGGACTATCAGAAGAACTTTCGCATCGCGCCTGATCGCCACAAAGGGATGCGCGCCACGAATAGAATGCGGGGACGGGTGGCCGGCCTTCTGGGCGATCGACGCTTCGCCGACCAGTATGAGCAACTCTTCAACGTGCGGAGCGCCTTCCTGCACGGGCGCGCCATGACCGCCATCTCGACGAAAGAGCGGGTGATGGCGCGGTCCTTGGCCCGCCAGGTCGTCGAGGCGCTGATCCTTGCGACGCTCGCGGGGCCGATCGGCTCGCGGGAGGACTTCCTGGACGGTCTGCTCGATAGGGGCGCGCCCTTGATCTAGCCGGAATGGAAGGCTCCCGGGCAGGTCCGCCGGCTTGAAAACTGTCAGAAAGCCGCGTATATTTCTGACAGGAGAACGGTCATGCAACGGTTAACCGAACAGATTCTCGCGCATGCCGAAGGGGTGCCGGAAGGCACGCCTGTGGCGGCTAAGAGCTTGCTCCACCTCGGTAATCGAGCCGCGGTGGATCAGGCCTTGTCGCGTCTGACCGAGCGGGGCCAACTGATCCGGGCCGGTCGCGGCGTCTATCTTCGTCCCGTCACGAGCCGGTTCGGCACGAGGGCTCCCTCCGTCCAACAGGCGGTCGCGGCGCTCGCCAACCAGCGCGGCGAGGTCATCGTTCCGAGCGGCGCTGCGGCCGCCAACACCCTCGGCCTCACGACACAGGTGCCGGTCCGATCGGTCTATCTGACCTCCGGCCGCAGCCGAACGATGAATCTCGGCAAGCAGGTCGTCGAACTTCGTCACGCTCCGCGGTGGCAACTCGCCCTTGCTCACAAGCCGGCGGGCGAGGCGGTGAGAGCGCTGGCTTGGCTTGGGCCGGAGAAGGCGGAAGCCGCCCTGAAAACATTGAAGCGGAAGCTCCCGCCGTCCACTTTCAGCGAACTGGTCGCGGCAGCGCCGCAGCTTCCGACCTGGCTCGCGCGCAGCGTGGGAAAGGCGGCGCATGGCTGACGCCTTTCTCCTCCTTCGGGTCGCCGACCGCCGCGAGGCGCTAAGCGTCGCGGCCGATCAGTCGGGACGACCAGCGCACCTGCTTGAGAAGGATGTATGGGTGGTGTGGGCGCTCGCCACGCTCTACGGATCGGCGCTCGGCGAGCATCTGGTATTCAAGGGCGGCACGTCACTGTCGAAGGCCTATGGGGTCATCCGGCGGTTTTCCGAAGACGTCGACCTGACCTACGACATCCGGGCGATCGCGCCCGATCTGGTGGACGGTAACGGCGAGGCGTTGCCGAAAACACGCAGCGAAGAGAAGCGCTGGTCGAGCGAGGTGCGCAAGCGCTTGCCGGAGTGGGTGGCGGGGGCCGCACAGCCGGTCATCGCGGACGCGCTGGCCGCGCAGGCGTTGGTTGCCACGATCCGCGTCGAGGGCGAGAAGCTGTTCATCGACTATGAGGCGACTGCGGCAGGCTCCGGCTACGTGGCGCCAAGCGTGATGCTGGAGTTTGGCGCGCGATCGACGGGCGAGCCGGCAAGTCTGCGGGATATCGCCTGCGACGCATCGGGCCTGGTCGAAGGCGTGGCGTTCCCGACGGCACGGCCCCGCGTGATGCACGCCGAGCGAACCTTGTGGGAAAAGGCGACGGCGATCCACGTCTTCTGCCGGCAGGAGCGGCTCCGCGGCGATCGCTTCGCGCGACACTGGCACGACGTCGTGCGGCTCGATGAGGCCGGGCTTGCGGAAGCGGCTTTCGCGGATCACCGAGGCGCATCACATCTATCCGCTCGCGCTTCAGTTCGACGCCGGTGAACCAGAGCCGATACAGGAGTCGTGCTGGCTCTGTCCGACGCACCACCGCCTCATGCACGAAATCATTGAAGCGCTCATCGAGATACGGCAGCCGAGGCTCGAGGGTGTTCCGTTCGAGGAGCGGGACAGGCTGGACAAGATCGGCGTGCGGTTCGTTCATCTCTGGCGACGCGCACAGCTTCAAGACCGCTCCCTCCTGAAATCGGCATAGACTTCGCCTCTCGCGGTATTGACTTTGTGTTCATGATTTGTTCTTATGCTGCCTGTCCAGCAGGGAGACAAGCTATGGACAATCGCATCAATGAAATCCGGCGGGTCATCAGGGCTTTGCGCGTCAGCATGAAGGAGGCCGAAGCCATCATGCATGAGCAAATCAACCGGGATGAGGACTGCTCCTTCGTGGCATCCGAGATTTTGAAGATGCGCACGGTGATGAGCGGGCTGGTCAAGGAGCGAAGCATGCTTGGCGACAACGAGCCCATTCTCGTGCACCACCTGTTCATTCCCCGCCGGCCGCCGACGCCGTCGCGCGTTTCTGTCGCGAAGCGCCGCCTCGTGCCGCGGGAGGTGGCTCTGGCATGACCACAAGCCGCGCGGTCTACTTCTCCGACATGCAGGACCCGCCGGAATTTCTGGTGGCGCTCAACCACGCGCGCAAGCTTTCCTGCCATGAGGGATGGTGCCGGATGCATATCGAGGCGATCCAGGTCGCGATCGGTCAGTATGCCGAGGCCGCGCTCGGCAATCGCGAGTTCTTTCTTAACAAGCCGCATAGCATTGGGTGAGGGTGCCGGAGCGGCGATATTCCGTGAGTTCGAGGGCCGTTTGGGCGGTGGATTTCCTGCTCAATCCAGAACAAAGATCCCGCAAATCTCGCTACTCTCGCCTTTATGAGCATCGACCCAACTCAAATACTAGAAGAGCTCATCGCTCTGGGGGCCCCACAGGCAACGGAGACTGGCAGCGCTGCGCTTAAACGAATTGGGATGCTGATCGACCTTGCCGGCGATCTCGGTCGCGATGATACAACCGTGCTTGCGCTCGAATGGTGCGATCTTCTGAATCACAGCAAGCTCACGAAGCAGCAGCGGGTCTTGCTCGACTACTTCCGTGCCAACGCTTGGGCCAACCGCAAACGGCTGAAGCATCGCGACCCGGATGCGGCATGGCAATGGGAGCAGCCGGAACTACAGAATGAGATATTCCATCTCAGAAGCGCCGCGAACGCGCCAGGATTTGAAAAGCTGTCGGCGTTGCGTCGCTGCCAGATACTCACCAATCTGGGTAACCAGCTCAATACGCTCGGCCGTTACGTGGAAGCTGTAGCCGTATGGAAGCGTGCGCTCTCGATTGATCCCAAATTCGGAATGGCTCGAGGAAATCGCGGTTCTGGCCTCACACGATATGCTTCAAGTCTGTATGACGACGAGCATCGCGGCCTGTTTTTTCTTCGGGCCTACGAAGATCTGTCTGGCGCTCTTTCACCGAAGACCAGATATGCAGGTCCTGAAGGTGTCGGCGCCACCAAATTCTTTGCCAGTGTTAAGGAGCGGATCGAGGCCGCCATCCATCTCGACCACGCAAAAAGCGTCAAGTGGGACCGTGAACGGATTGGACGATCGGCGAGCAAACGTCGATACCGCCGTTGGGCACTACATCAAGGGTTATTCCTGAATCCCCTTAATGATCTCGGCCCTCACAGCATTGCCGCGATCGATCTGCTTTCTCTTCCAAGCTTCACAAGCAATCTGGGAGAACGTCCATCGCTCATCGCCTTCTTCGATCAAATGAAGCAAGAGTTCGTCTCGGGTCGGTGGCTGCTCTTCGAGGGCCTTCATTCCGACACGGTACACTTTTCCGACCGCGATGTTGTGCTTTACAACACGCTCGACTATCCCAGCTATTCGCTTGCGGTTGAAAAGGTAAAGGCTGCCTTCCGCATCGCCTATTCGGTTCTCGACAAGATAGCGTTCTTCCTGAACGACTGCGCCAAACTCGGCATTCCGGCCCGGCGCGTTTACTTCAAAACCATCTGGTACGAGAGATGCGATCCAGCCCGACCCGTCCGTCCGGAATTCCTGCAATCCAAGAACTTGCCGTTCCGCGCCCTTTACTGGCTCGCCAAGGATCTATTCGATCCCGTGTTGCAGGACGCCATGGAGCCCGACGCAAAGGAGCTCTACACGATCCGCAATCACCTCGAACATAGCTATCTCCGGGTGCACGAAATCCTGATACGCAAAAAGCCGAGCGCAACGCCCGATCCCTGGACTGACCGGCTGGCCTACTCAGTTGCCCGGAGCGAACTAAACGCCAAGACCATCCAACTCTATCGTCTTGCCCGCGCCGGTCTGATCTATCTGGCACTCGGCATGCACCAGGAAGAGAACAAGCGTGATCGGGCTGGACCGAAGGGCCTGAAAATGCCGATGGCCTCGATCGTTGGTCCGACAGGTGGAAGGTCTGAGAGCAGTCCGAGCGCTGCTTCGGAGCGCCGAGCGGCATCACCCGATCCGTCGGGCTTGTTCATGCAACTTTAACGGGCTACTGTTCGAAAAAAGCGCAAAGCGGGGCGAGGGGGAAAGCAGTGCCCGTTCAGCATATTCATACCTATTTGGTTCATCCAGGGAAAAGTTCGGAAATTCGACAGATAAACGGCGCGTCGGTCCCATTAACGGGCAGTATGTTCGATCTGCTCGACGGGATTTAGACCCGTGCCGACCAGGAATGCGACATCGACATCATCTTCAAATCCACTGGCGGGGCGCAGCAGAATCCCTGCCGCGATCTCATTTGCGCTCATCTCGACAGTCCAACGCTGCCGAGCGGACGTGCCATCGCCGAGCGCTTGCAGGTCCATACCGATCGGCGGGCCGGAATCGGTCTGCTGTTCTTGATCATCGGCAAGGACGGACGTGAGCACAAGATCGTACTCTCCCGACTTCCGACCGATAGCGCGATCCTCGTCGAGGAGGATCCTCGAAGTCTCGAGGTTGCGTTCCTTGAGCGCGTGTTCATGAAGAACAAGACATCCTACAAAGCTGTCCTTTATCGGGATGCTTCTTTGCGCGCCGGCTTTTGGGATGGCAAAGCGATCGATAAGCAAACCAACCCTGCCGGCGAGAGCGCCGACTATTGGATTGCCGACTTCCTCGCCTCCGATTTTCGCGTAACCCCGAAACAGGGCACCTCCCGCCTCGCGACCACTCTACAAGACGCCATCAAAACAGCCGATATCGCGGTGAAACAGGAAATCGTTGCGGCTGCGACGCTCGCGAGGACACTTCCTCGAATATCGATGAGCATCAACGAATTTGCCAATCGCTTTAATCTATCCGCGGCAGCGCGCGAGTCCGTTTCGCAACAACTCAGGAAGCCGAAGTATCAGGAGCCCTTAGCCGAGATTCAGGATCAGGTCGGCGCGCGCATCATCACATATTACCAATCAGATGTTGCTCGGCTTGATCCACTGATCCAGCAATGGTTCAGACCGATAGAGTATCGGGACCATGTGCCTGAGTCCCACTGGGAGTTTGGATATTTCGGACGGCACTACATCCTCGCGATACCGTCCGACGTCATCAGCGCCGGATGGCCCAAAGAAATGATCCCGCGGTTTTTTGAATTGCAGGTGAAAACTTTGTTCGAGCACGCTTGGTCCGAAGCCGAACATGATCTCGGCTACAAACCGGGCGAAGCTCCTCTTACACCGCAGCAAACGCGCAGTCTCGCCTACACGTCTGCCCAAGCGTGGGGCGCGGATAAGATGTTCGACGACCTGTTCCGGGAATGCGCCGGAACTACGGGCGGCGCCACCCACTGACCCGCGCCGGCAATGTCACGGAACGCCTATGACGAGAAAGCTGCCGCTTACTGACTTCCGCGCTGTCAGGCATCAACTTGAACCAGATGATTTTGCCATTAGTGATGGGGACGAAATTGCGCCGACCGACCTGATTGACGAACAAACATGGGACGGCATTACTCATCTTACCGACGACGTGGCCATTCGCACGTCAGACCACAATGGCATCCGGCTGAAGTTGCTCTACAGCCTGTGGAGCGACTGGATTGTTGCCATAGGTGACCCCGATCATCCCGATGAGCTCTACAACTGCATGCTGGACGCCGCCGATGCGTTTCAGTGCGTCAATTTTCTCCTGCTGCACGGCTACTACCGAGCCGCCATGGCAGAACTTCGTGTGGCGCTCGAATTGGTCATGATCGGTTCGTATGGCAACCTAAAGCCTACCGACGCCGATTATGTCACATGGAAAACCAGCGGCTCAGAACTGGGTTTCTCGCGCATCAGAAAGCGACTGCATGGGATGCTAACTCAGGAACAGTGCAGCTGCCTGTTCGCTGACGGCGAGATTCTCAACAACATTTTTCGTCAGTTATGCAATTTCACACATTCGCGTCCCGATTCAAGCGATGGCGCTCTCTGGGAGAGCAACGGTCCAGTGTACGTGCATGAAGTCTTGATGCGCACGTTCTTTACAGCTCTGAGCGTGTACGCGATTTGCTACTTGCTCGTGCGTATCGCCCGCCCGGCCTTTACCCTCCCGGAAGACAGCCGAATACTTTTCGAGGAAGATTGGGTGCCGGGCCGCGAAGCTATCACCAAGGCTTTCGAACAACTTTTCAAAGAACGAGCGAGTCATGGCTGATCTGCCGGGACTGGTAAATCAACTGGGCAGTCTAACGGTGCTTGAAGCGGCGGAGCTTTCGAAGATGCTTCGCGAGCGGCTCGAGAGGCCGCTCAAGAGAAAGCATCTCAGCTTCAATGAGGGTAAGGTCTGTGATGCAGTTGTGCGCCGTCTCGAAGCGCGCGAACAGCAGGTACGTGCAAACCTCCGATGGCCCGAGCAGGAAAATCACCAGCACCCGGTCGAGGTGGTCTTTGATCTGGGCAGCCAGCTTTATGCGCTCGAGCATACCGGCATCGAGCGGTTCGATGGCCACATACGCATGGAGGCGCAGACCGAGAAGCTCTTCGCACCGATCACCACCGCGCCCAAAGATGCGCTCGGAACGGATGCTCTGTTCGAACTATACCTGCCGGTCAATTCGCTTAATGGGCGCAAAGCGGCTCAACTCTCGGCGATTCAGCAGGCGATCATCGACTGGGTCAAGACGACCGCGCCGACGATCCCCAAGCGTCCTTACCCGGACTACAAAGGAAACGGCGTCGGCCTTTCGCGGCGGCCAAATGTGCCATTTGATGTAGCCCTTTGCCGCTTCGAGCCGCCAATCGTTCCTGGCAAGCATTTCCAGATCAGGCATACGGTGGATGATGTCGAAAAGCTGCGCAGGGACCGGATGAAGGCTGCGATCGACAAGAAATTTCCGAAGCTTGCCGCGTGGAAAGCGAACGAGGGGGCCAAATCGATTCTCGTGCTGGAGCAGAACGACATCCAGCTCACCAATCCCTCCATTGTAGCTGACGTCTATCTGCCGTTGGCCAAGGCGCGCGAGGACAGGCCCGATGAAACCTATCTGGTCGCATCATGCATGAGCCCGAATTGGTGGATGTGGCCAATCTTGATCGGCGATCGCTCGTACGACGATTATGCCAAGAGCGATGATCCGAGCTTCTGGGAGTTTGAGCCGTCCAAGCTTGCTTCGCTGACGAAGCGATAGTCAGGGGGAAGGGCCAATTTGATTCCCAGAGGCTTCAAGACAATATCCAGAACCGCTTCGCTGTGTTCCCAGCCACCACAATATTCGGGTGAGAGCGCGATCGTCAGCACGCTGATTTTGCCGCTACTCAAATGAGCGCCGACGGTCTTCATCAAATTCGAGATGTAAGCTTCAGACATCATGCACTGAGGTCGTTCGGCGTCGATTCCATGCCAAAAGAAGTAATCCAGATCGAGGTTGAAGATCCAAGGGGCATGGGATTCGTTCAACCAATGATCGAGGTTAGACGGCACATCCCAGAGATCGCAATTCATATGGGGGCAGTTTGGCGTCGTGCCCTCGCCATGGGTCGCGAAGTAGGCGGCGTCCATCGCGTTTCCGAACACGGCCAAAAAAATCGATAGATAATTGTCCCAACCAAACAGAGGGAGCGGCTGCGGAATATCCTGGTGTTTGACCTTGCGCGCCAGATACTCATCGATGCCGAGGCCCCAGTCGGCCGGCAGATTGTCCAGCCAGGTAGTCATCCGGCTGGCGAGCGTGTCGTAATGCTGATCCACGTGAAAGAGAGAGTACCGCTGTTTGGGATCGATATGTTGCAGCCAGCACCACAGCGCTGCGCGATGGTTGTCCATCACGTAGACGTTCTGGCGCTTCCACAAGAAGTTTTGGCTAAAGGCACCTGAGTAGTTCCTCCCGCGAAACGGGACCAGCCATTCGCCCCCGGATGCTTCCGACATCAACGTGCCTCAAGCTTGAAGGAGCCGCGGAGCAGGGCAATTCAGGCGCGGCGCTCCGATCGCGCGTCTAAACCCGTCTGCCTCGCAAAGCATGATGTGAGGGCCGGAAACGGCGACGAACGGCATGGCGGGCGGGTTAGCTCTTGTCTTCAAATTCCTCGACTGCGGAGACGTATCCCTGGACATAGATCTCCGTCTCGCATGCGCCCGTGCTTGACATGAAATCCATGCATATCTGATCCGGCGTATTGATGGCCAACTGAAACTTCCCGCGGTCGCTATTCCGCTGGAGATCAACCACATTGCCGGAGCCCGGAACAAGCTTTCCCCCGTGTTGCGGAAGCACGCATCCCCGGACCGTTCGCGGCTGGCAGAAGGGACTGTGGCCATCAGACGTGCCTCCCGATGTTATTCGAAAAAGCTGAGAACTTTGCACGCGGGCCTGTATTGTCTTTTTCGGCTTTGGCACCACGATGAGGGTCAGAACGGCATCATCCGGTATCGGGTAAGCGGATTTCGGCTCCTTGAGTATGAAGAATTTCGAGTCGAGACTGACGCCGATAGGCGTCTTTCGAAAGCGGAATGGGATGATCTGAATCTCTCCGACCGCATCGCCGTTGAGCTTGACGGGTTGAGTGAGCGGGCCAAGGTCAATCAACAACGACGAGTTTGCGATCGCATCCTTGCCAAACTTTCCCTCCATAGTCTGTTGGTCATCCGTGCGCAGCTTGATCGTCAATGGGAAATCGGTCTGCTTTCCCTTGAATAGAAAACCGCCCGCAAGAATGACAAACACAAATAGCGCCGCCGGTCCGCCAAATTCGAACGCTGCGCCGAACAGTTGCCCTTGGGCCGATCCTATCGAACGCAACACGCCGAACAGGACGACGGCACAGACGAGCGCCAAGAAGAGCAGCAGCAGGTAGTACGCCTGGTCTCCGAAGGCGTTCGCCACCAGCGCGTCCAGATGAGTGAATAGATAGCTCCCCACGAAGAATGCCAACAGGGCCGCGACCAATGCGACCACCGCGTAAAAGGTCGGAGTGGCCGGTTGCCGTAAAACGGGCGGTTTAGGATGCGCGGACATCATTGCTCCCCCTCGGGATGGGCAGGGGCATTTTGCCTCTTGCTTGGCTCATCGCAAGACATATAAAGGGCCTCAACCCCAAATTGTTTGCGCCGCCGATACCTCGTACCCAGGCAAACCGTGTGGGAAGCCGCGATTTGGAAGCCGCGGACCTGTAGCCCGAACGCGCCCGCTATGCGGACCGGGCTCTATGGGCTGCGCCCACCGAGTCCCCTGAAAAAAGTAGGGGCCTCGGCCTTCGGTAACGATCCCATCGCGCAAGGGCTGATGTGCGCCTTGCCGGGGGCACTCGGAAAAGCGGCTCGCCTGCGGCGAACGCTATCACTGCCGCGTTCCCGGGTGCCCCTTTTAACCGGTCGCGTCGCTGCACTCGGACCCGCGTGCCGGCTTTGCCGTCGCTATGCTCACGCTCTCCGGGTGCCATTTCAGTGGGCGATGCGCGTTGCGCACGCCGGTTAATCGATTGTACCGGTCGATCGTTTAGGGAGTGACCCGCTTTCGTTCCATCTTTGCCATCCTGTCTTCCTTCTTCACGGGCGACTCGCTCTTCTTGGGTTCGAAGGGCACCGCGATGGCGTTCGATCATGCAAGGTTCATCAGGAGGCGGCGGTTGTGGACTTCAATGGCATTTTTTCAATGCGGCGCCAGATCTCATCCGCGATCTCGCGAAGGACTGGATCTGAGATCCGCTCCTTATTGCCAGTGACGAACTGTCGTCGATTATCGAGCGTTGGAAAATGGTTGGCATAGACTAGCGCCTGGAAAACGGCGTCCAACTTGTCAAAATCGCGAGCCAAGCTCGCGCACCGATCGGCCCCTGTCTCAAACCTTTGAAAGTGACTGAACGAGGCGGCTAGGCCAGGTAAATGCTGATAGGTAGCTAGCGCGGCGATGCGATGCATCGTTGGTATCTCCTTTGACTTCGTCTCGCCGTCGGTAGGGCGGTAGTCGCCGATGTAGGCCTCTGCGATATCGTGATACAGAAGTATTCGGATGATCTGAGTTGTTTCTCTTGGATCGAGTTTCGGCGTCAGTCGTTCGCTCAGAAGGTCGACGAGAAGCATCGCGCCATAGGCATGCGAAGCGACACTTTCCACGACCTGCTTTTCGGCCGTCATCTGGCGATCAACCCACCCGATCCGCGGTATTGCTTTCGTGGCAAATAGCTCAACCACCGCATCAAGGCTTGAGTAGAGTTCGCGCGAAAGTGCGTGTTCAACCATGATTAGAAAGGCTGAAAGCTCTGGGCCCAACGTCACGTTGCTGGCCATGAGCCTCTTTATGAGACCCGCCTCTTGTTCGCGTTGTTCTGTTGATAATTTCGCGAGTTCATGACGATACCGAACCAGCGAAAAATACGTCAGAATGCAGATTCGATCGTATTCGCCCGTCGTTCCGCTGCTTATCGCGGCCTCTATCCGTCGTCCAAGCAACTGGCGAGTACGACGCCAATTACCTCCTCTGTCTTCATGGTCGAGCGCCACTGTGACGCCTGTGGCATTGTGATCACGGTAGTATTCGAGATGAAAGCTCCGGTTCAAGCGATCTTCATAGGGATCGCTGATGACGGCGGCGATGTAAGAGTCGGTTGCTTTCTTGTCGCCATTTAGCGAGCGGCTGATAAAGAGCGAGCGTCTTGCGAGCCGCCAGAACTTGGTCTGTTCGCTCGGCGATATTGTGCCTGGATCCAGCAACACTTGAGCGGCTGTGTCGAAAGCTTTTTCGGCCCGAAGCCTGCCCCGTTCGGAGCGCGCACGTCCGAAAAGATACAAAGCATAGGAAAGTGAAGCGGGCTCAAGGGTGTCCGAGATCTTGTGCGCTGCGGAGAGCACTGCGTCCTCGACGCGCTGGTCGGCCATGAGATCCTTGACAGCGCTGTTGACGTCGTTGCCAAACACCAATGATAGAAAAAGCTCCTCGTTAATACCCGTAGACTTGAAGATCGCGCTGCTACTCTTGGGATTGTTGAATTCACCGAGGATATAGACGACAGCCTTGGCGATCAGTGCGGTTTGGACAATGCGTGGAAAAAGCGCGAAGTCGCTCTCGTATCGGTCATGCGCGGTCGCAAGCTCTGGAGATCCGGCACTTTTCACCAGGATCCGGCAGTAAGACCGCAGAGCTGCTACGCAAAGCAGATTGAACTGCCGGCTCGTGAAGCGGCCGTAGAGGTCGCCGTAGAGGTTTTGCATCGATTGGATCACAAAGGCCGAGCTGTTCTTGCCTTCGAACGCCATCTTCCCGGCATTGTGTAGATATATGGATACCACGAAATGATTGAGATAAAGAAACCCGAGCGTTCGAAGCGCAGCAATGATCGCCTCGGGTGACTCGCTCGTGCTCGTTCCGCTCGTTCGGACGATACCGCCAATAACCGCCGTTGCTAAAGCGTCATCGTTTACTGAGATCGCTTTCAAGTCGACCGTACGGTCGTGCTTTCTGTTGTGAAGGTAAGGCGTCGGAGGGTAATCATTTGAGTCCGCTTGGAGTTCATAATGATCAATTCCGAACGCGAGCACCAGCGTTGGCTCGTTGCGCGCGAGCAGCTGGGAAAGCGCCTCGATGATCGGGCGCTCGCTGTCCGTTCCGATCAACCCATCCAGAAAAACGATAACGTTGTCCTTCGTGTCGATCAGGCCGGGAGCATCCCGATCGACACGTCTTCGAAGAACCGAAACGGCATCGGCCGATCCGGCTTCCTTGATTATTTTGCGGGCGTCGAGGAACACTGTTTTGGGTGCTTCGTGCGCATCATTAACTGAAAGCTGGAGGGCTCGCAGGAGTGCCGTCTTTCCGCCGCCGCCGCGCCCCTGGACCAGGAACGACCCGGCTCTGGGCTTTTCCAATATTTCGCTCAAGAGCTTCGAAAACCGAATTGGAAGAACGGTCTCACCATGATCTCTTTTCGAGACGGTAATGCGCATATTCGAAAAACGATCGTCGAAATCTGAAGTGGAGGGGGCGCCTAGTATTCGCTGTCCTGGATACTCTGGACTGTAGTCTTCCGGGACGCCACTAACTCCGCTCAGCTTTCGCTCGTCTCCAAAGAGACTAGGCTCAGCGATGAGTAATTTGACCGTATCCAGTGCATTCGACATCGCCCAGCGGCGGATAAGTCCGTTGCCGATCGCATCGTATTCCGGCTTCTGTGTTGTGGCCGGGTCACTGATAGCTCTGACTGCATAAAATGGCGGCGCCGGTGTCAATGTAAGTAGCCCATCCGCAATAAGCCCGCTTTCCATATCGGCGGCAACATAGTTGCGATCCGCGTTCTTCAATACGTGTTCTTTGAAGCGCGCTGATTTGATCAGCAGATTGCTGACTGCAAAAGGCCCGCTCACCACGGTCGGCGTCTTGGCGAGGTCCTTGACACCCTCCCATTCTTTCAGCTTCCGTCGCTCATTTGGGGTGAGGGTGTAACCCATTCGTTTGGCGAAATTGTCAATGCTGGGAAGCTTGTTCTTCTTCTTGAATGGGACAGAATTTACGACGTATCCGGCACTGATGCTCACGGGAGCCGGTTTGCCGCCGGGAAGTATTTCATACCCATTCTTTTCGTCGTCCTGCGCAGCCGCTCGGTAATCAATGACATTGATGTGAGTGGGGACGACGACGTCACCAACCCGAGCGTCCTTTATTCGGCCCGAAATGCCGACGTTCAACACCAGCTTGGGTGAGAATTTCTCCGAAAAGCGAAGCGCCGCATCCCGGATTCGCAGGCCGATTTCGCCCACGCTCACCAACGCGCCCCGCCGGGAGGTGCCGTTCGCGTCTTCGTATTCAAAGGAGTGATACTGAAAAATGCCCAGTCGAGGCGCCTCCTTCAGCTTATGAAACGGCAAATCGTGAAACGTCTCTGCTTCTTCCGTCAGCGCGATTAGAATCAGTACGTCTAGGGCTTCTGGTGAAGTCATGAAAAGGTCTCGACGGGAAATTGGGCAGGGGATCGCCGATTGAAGGCGCCACCTCGGCTATGAGTATTGAAAACTATTGGCGATGACTATTTGCAGCTTGAGAGCTTACGTGTGTTGATTGGTTCAATCAACTGGAACGACGCAATCGTCTTTCGAAAATTGGCGCAACTCTCTAGGGTTAGGAAGACCGCCGCACAGCCCATCATCCGATCTCACCTGGACAGGAGTGGTCGCCGCGTACCGGATGGCTCCACGTGCCGAAAATGCAGACCAACCCCACTGCCGATGGGTTACATTCTCTGCAATCCAGACATCCCTAATGCGGTGACACAGCTGCACGGCGGCCCATCGGCCACTTTCTTCCCTCTGAGGCCGAGAAGATTATTTCCCAGGTACGCCGAACTTTCGCCGAGCTAGCTGCAGCGGCGTCGCAATGTTCGCCGGATTTCGGCGTGCTGCCAGGGAAGGGTGCGGAAAAAATGCGGCCTCCTCACAAATTCGGGAAAATGGCGCGCCGTGTCCTACTATTTTGCTTATGAGTGATCGCCGCCCATCTTTGGAAGTATCCTCCTGAGGGGCGCCGCCCGCGGCCTATAGGAGTTTGGATGATGAAGTCGCCCGAGCGGCGCTGTTCGATGTGAAGCAAACGACCCCCGCAAAAGCTCTCGGCTGCGCACAAGAGATGCTACGAGCTTTTGTGATCTTCGCCAGCATCCGCGTGATCACCTTCCCCGTTAATGGCTGGGTACCTGCAAATTGCTAATGAGGGGGGCTGATTGGTCGTGCTCGACGTGATCTTTCAACAATCTCTGCTTCTTGGCTTGCACCCGGATCTGAGACGATCTTCAAAGGGAAGCGACCGACCGGCCTTGCGAATTCCATAGTAACATTCCCGCCTGCTTCTGCGACCAACGCCTTTAGGCGATCGAACTCGCCGCACCAGATCGTTTCCATGTCGTGGTCACGACTTGCATCGCGAGCTTCGGCCGAGCTGCCGATACCTACGGCACGCACCTGAAGGAGATCCGATCTGGGTCCGCCCAAGAGCTCGACTCCGTAGCCAGGATTGGCCGCCTTACGAATGACGATCTGGCCGTTCTGGACCCAGGCGGTCGCCATACCCTCGAATACCTCGTATCCCAGGCCGGCAAGACCTTCGAGCACCGCACGCCTGCGCTCCTCGGCCGCCATCGCCTTGAATTCTTCCTCGACGAGCAGGTCTGCGCGCTCGACGAGTTCTTGTCCCTTGCTGGGCAATGGGGAGGCGAGGGCGTCCTCGATTTCGGTCACCAGCGAAGTAGCCTCCGCTGACTTCATCATGGAAAGCTCGGCGCGTCGCGCCCGAAGCTCGTCGGCTATCCGAGGCGCACTGGCGCTCATCAACGGACTGTGCGAGCTTAACGGTATTCTCTCGATTGGACGGGCGAGAAGATCCTGCATGATGGTTTGTGATGTGTCCACGAATTTGAGCAACTGCTCGGCGCCTGATGGTGTGGGATCGCCTTTCAGGGCTGGTGGGCCGGGGTGAGGAGTTGTCACATCGCGATCGACCGGAAAGCATGCCGACGCTGAAGGAAGTGGACAGGGCGCGGGCGTGGAGTGAGAAACCAACCAGACCTTAGGAAGATAACAGTGAAGAAGGAGATGCGGAAGCGGCCATTTCGCACTTGGTTGATAAGTGGGTGGAGCAGGCAAAGGAGCCGTGGCCGCCCGATGGCCTGCATCACTACAGCTTCGGCACGTTCTGGACTTGGCTCCAAGACAACTACCATCAGTATACGAAATTTCGGGTTGTACCGAACGCTCGCTATGTCGCAGAGATGTGGTTCGATAGGCTTACGAAGCAGACATGGCGCAAATAGCCGGTGCCTAAGAGCGAAAAAGGCCGGTGTTCAAGGACGTTGATCCGACCTGCTGCCAATTCTTGGACTCACAGATCTAACCGTTCAGTCCCTGAGCCCAATTGCTCAGGTAGACACGGCTTCGCGCCGCATGCCGGACACAAAGTTAGGGGTAAGGCGGGAAAGATAGCATCAGCATCAGGCTCGCAAATCCCGCCTGCTTTAGGTCAACCCTTCACAGTCAGCGCGAGCCTCGCTCCGAAGCCTCCAGCCAAAGCGTCGAGTGGGGCGCATTCGGCTGAAGCTTCGAACGCTTCCTAGGCTGTCGAGGCGGACATCTCTGTGACGGGCTCGGTCCAGCCTGCGGGGCAGCTCCTGTCGGTCCCCGAAACAGGGCCGACGACTAGTCCGCGTGGGGCAGTCCTCGAAGTTCGCGGCGGAACGGCTGTGCTCGAAGGGCCCGGTGGGATTCCGAATCGCAGCACAGGGCGATGTGGTCCCCGGCATCGGGCGAATCGACTCTATCGTGCGCTGAGGCCAGCCGACTTCGTCCGGCCGCAATCTCGTTTCGCAGGAGAGCTGGATCGACGACTCGGCAGCCTACGACCGGCACGTCAAGAACAGTCTCGAACGTTCAGTCGCGCAGTTGCCGAGACATATCCGACATCTGGCACTGCTGGTGTGCTGATGTCGCCGCCACGAACGAGACGAGCCGAGATCACATGTCGCCAGTGGCTGGATAAGCAGGTTGCAGATCGGCGAGCTCGACCGGCGTGAGTCGCAAAGCGAGCTGCGGGCACGGCTTTATTGCGCTCTAAGCGAATGAGTGAAGAAAAAGTGCGCAAGGTTGCGGATGGAGGTAGGTTACGTTCTCAATTTTCAACGCGGTACCCGATAGGGGATCTCTCGTCAATTTGTTGCGGGCCGCCCGCTATCTCAGGTTTTTGAAAAGGATCTTTGTTGCGGCGATGCGCATCTTGCATGATGGCTCGGTCGCGTGGGCGCGTTGTTGCGCAGAAGGTGCATTCTTTCATCGTCTTCTCTGAAATCCCGCACTTTTGGTGCGTGTGTGATCATGTTCACGCGCCTTAAGGTTATTAGGCAAGGAACAGGGCGATCTCAGGAAGATGGATCCGGGCTCATGATCTTAGATCGGACGCTGCCTTCAGCCTCGTGCTGCCAATAGGAGGCGAAAATAGCCTGCCAGAATTTGCGGCTAGCAATGTGAGGGCGCCAAGTCGCTGCATTGTCTCGGGGTCGCACGGTATTCCTGCGGGGGCCGCGCTCTGTCTCTATTTTGTGCGGTCAACTGCGCTAAAACAGCCGAGCTTCGTAAGGAAAATCTACGCCTCCGGACAGAGCCAAGAACGTAGGTCGCAGCCCTGAAGACCTGCATTCGGCGACGAGCGCAGATTTCGCAAATCGAGGGATTGAGTCCGTTGTTTAGCTGCAATGGGAGTTGCAGCCTTCGAACTTTGCGCGGCTTTCCTGCTCGGCAAGAAGAACAACACAATAAATCAGCCGACGAAAGACGATCCGCATTGGACAACTCCAAGTCGCGAGGAAGTGATTGCAGATCGTGCAGGTAGCTGTAGATACAATGTACAGCTTAAGATAGAGTCAGCTGAAGCGAGGCGTCCTGTCACATCCGCTTCGCGAGCGCAGGCCGCTAACGAGTTCGTTTCTTGTCGTGCGGATGAGGCCACGCCAGTCGCATGCGGTGACGATGCAATCGTTGTTCGAGGATTTTCCAAGAACGAGTTCGCAGACGAGGCGAACGTTACTCGAGATCGAAAAGAAAGCTGGTTTCGTTTCATGGACTGGACATAGACGGGCTCTATAATTTGTACTGTTGATCAGGCTGCAGATCGATCTGTTCGCGTTATACGCGAGTTGATTCGAACCGCTCTGGCTGTGCCCGCACCGCAGAGGGAGTCAGATCTAAGATGATGGTGGTCTGTATGAATCAGTCGGCGAATTGTGCGGTGTGGTCACCGGTCAGACAATTCGGATGCGTGTCATCAAGACGGCCTTGTCGCGTTCGTTGCCACGCGTCACCACAAATCGCGGAGCTTTGTTTAGACATTCACAGAGAGAGGCACCGTCATGAGTGGCACAATGATCATTGATAACGTCATCCCGCGTGCAGACATCGTCGAACATGCGGACCGGCTTGGTGTCGAAATCAAGAACATTACGCTGTCGGACGATTTGTCTGACGAGGTCATCATAGCCATTAACCGGCTGCTGCTAGAGCGTAAGGTCATCCTCTTCCGTGATCAGGGACATCTCGATGATGCCCAGCAACAGCGTTTGGTGCTCCGGCTCGGCTCGCTGATACCGAATCCCACAATGCTGGACACAATGGGAGACCTAACAATCCGGAAGACGCTCCCTGATCGCGCCTGCGGCCATGTCGACCAGATGACCGATGATGACGTCGTCAGTGCCCGCCGCCCAACAATTTCAGTGCTGCGGGAGGCCGCGCTCCCGCGTTTTGGCGCGGACATCGCTTGGTCGAACACGGCGGCCGCTTATCTTGATCTTCCCGATCCCCTGCGCATGCTCGCCGATCACCTCTGGGCTGTGCGCTGCGCCGCATTCGATCACATTGCGACGGAGGGGGCCACGGAAGCCGACAAGAGAGCATTGGACGACGTATCCACTGGAGCGATCTACGAAACGACACATCCGATCGTTCGTGTTCATCCCGAGACTGGCGAACGCATGCTCTGGCTCGGTCGTTCTGTGCAGAACTTTGTCGGCCTGCAGCGCTATCCCAGCCAAAAACTGTTCGGACTACTGCAATCCTATCTCACCGCGCCGCAGAACACCCTGTGCTGGAACTGGAAGTCAGGCGACGTCGCAATCTGGGACAATCGCGCGACCGAGGCGTACCCCATGAACAAAATTGGCAGTCCTCATTTGGCCATGGACCAGCGTGCGATTGACGCCGGCGTACCGCACATGAGGAGGCTGAAATCACGGGCCGCTGAGGCTGCCTAGCAGTGTCGGCACGTCGGGTTTTCGTAAGACGCTGGCGGTTCAAGGCTAAGTTGTGGCTCTGCGATGTCGAGCGGAGCCGGGCCTTCGAGCTTATCCCTCCAGGACCGGCTAACCGGCGCCGGCAACCTGCATCTTTTCTTGTCCATAAGAATTGCTGAGAAGCGCGAGCAGGCGGTGTCATTCTCGGGTGAGAGCCGGGTAGAATGCGAGCCGGCTCTTGGCTATCGGGGCCCGGCATTGAAAAGCTGGAGCGGATCGAGCTCGGCGATGGTCGAGGCGCTATTCAACTTAAAAGCGGCCTCGCGCACTGCGGAAATAACTCATGAATGTGGGCCCGGGCACACCAGGGTCCTGATCATCGATGAAGGCCTTTCAAGAGTGTCCTTCGCAATTGGGGATGGCGCTCACGCTCGCTTATGAGGAGGCGGGGTCGCGTGTTTGTTCGGACAGAAAGGCGTGGGCGCGCTTGTCGCATACCTTGGGCATGCTGGGCGGTTCGCTGGAGCCGGTCGCGATCAAAGCGGTTTCTATCCACAATGACTGACGTAGTTGGCACATTCTTCAGGGGTGAACATGTTCAGTGTGCGTCCCATGAGATCCCAGAGGCGCCGACGGTTCGGGGCTCGCCGCAACAGTTCTTTGGCTTTGGCGAATTCCATCTCGAGCGGCTTGAGATCGGGGCTGTAGGGCTGCAGGAATGGTAGGCGCGCGCCTGCGCCTCCGATGAGGCAGACGGCCTCTTCGTTCTTCTGGCCTGTGAGGATCACCGAAGATGCTCGTCTTTTTTAACGGGCCGCTCTGGGCGTTCGTTAAGCCGAATCGTGCTGGCGCAACATCCGATGGAGCAGGAGATCGGATTCGGCCGCCACAGATTCGAAGGGAGCACGGGCGCCGCTCCGGCTCGTTTCGCTCCCGTGGTTAGCTACAAACATAGCTCTCTCCATAATTACGTCCTGTTCCGACACGGGCGTGCCGGCTTGCGTCCTCTGGACATCGGCTTTGGTGGCACCGCGCCCTTCGCCGGCTCAGCGAACAATTCGGACAAGTGAATACGCAAGGTCGCGGCGATACGATCCAGGAGATCAATGGTCGGGTTCTCTTTCTTCTGCTCAATGCGCCCCATATACGAGCGGTCGATCCCGGCATCATAGGCCAATTGCTCTTGCGGAATGCCGCGCTCTACGCGGATCCGGCGCACATTCCAGGCCACAAGCGCACGAGCGTTCATGCGCAAAGGCAGCCATTCCGACGATTATGAAACCACTGGTTATAGCCAGAGTATTACGATAAGCTCACGCCTAAGCAGTTGGCTGCCCTCGCCCAATTGCTTCAAGGAGGCAGGTCAACGGTGAGACGCAGACGCCGTAACCCTTGTCAATGTCGTCGATCATCACAAGCGTTCTCGCGGTGCGATAGCCCGCTTCTCGCCGGAGAGCAGTAATGGTGGCTCAGAGGTATTGCGGCGTTTTCCGGGCACCGCGACCAGATAGGACAATCGTCGAACTGGAGCTCGAAAAGGGAAACGAATTTTCTCCAGGCGCTGGGTCTGGCCAGGGCATTTCACCAGTGCGCGCGGGCCGGTCACCACGGGCACCCTCCCGGCATGAAAGAGCAAGAACAGCCTAGTTACAAGGCAAATCTCCGATCAGTTCCGGTATGTACTGCGATGAAAGAGGAAATGCGCAGGATGGAGCCACCAGGTCATTGTGAGCCGATATGCGATCGCGGTCTTGGTGCGATATGAGTTTGGCGCTGCGACGATTCGGGCGGTACCACTACGCCCCCAATTTGGTTATCGTTGCACGGAATTCGATAGATTTTTCAGTTCGGTAGGAGTTTCAGTCAGTGCCGGCCGACCCGAAGATCGCAGAATTGGCGCCCAGCGCGCACGAGCTCACGTCATATGACAAGGAGCACGCTGTCACCTACATGCGACTTCTCGATGCCGACGCTGACAAGGCAGATTGGCGCGAAATCGCGCGCGTTGTGCTTGGGCTTGACCCGACAGTTGAACCCGATCGTGCGCGACGCACGTTCGAAAGTCATCTGACGCGGGCCAAGTGGCTAGCGGGCCGCGGCTATCGTGATCTGCTGCGGGGCGGTTGGCCAAAGCAATGAACGCGGCGGATGTCAGGATCCGCGGAATTCCTCGCAATCGCAAAAGACGATTATTCCATCGATTAAGTGCGTGCGAGGCTCGCACGCGTAAGCACATAACCGGAAACGGCCACAATCTTCAGCTGCATTTCGCCTCGTGTGAAAGCCTGCGGGGAAATGGTGCGATGCCGGGTACTGACTGGAGATCTGAGGAAGCATACAGCGACCTCAAGAAGGCAGAAGCTGCCGACGTGGCCTGGGAGTGGCTGCGCCGGGATCCCGATTACCAAGAGGATTATAGGCGGTTGTCTCGCCGCCAACGATCCAGCGCAACAACGAGCCACTTGCGACGGAAGTGGGGGCTTTCGTTTTCCAGCTGATCCGCAAAAGACATTCGACAAGCAAGCAGTCTTCTGGGCACCCGAAGTGCTGTCGACCGTACTGCCTATGCGGGCGGCCAATTGCGTGGCGCCCAAAAGCTACCAGCTCGATTTCACCAATCTGCCTGGCAGCGAGGTTCGTCGCGCGCCGGATGGCTGGCATGCCATCGTGCCGCTCGGAGGCGCGAAGCATCGCCTTTGGCTGAAGAGCCTTCCGGCGAGCGGGTCTGCTGTCGTGCTCGACCTGCCGCTCGACGCGAATTTCGAGCTTCGCTTGCAGGCCGCACGTCGATTTTGGCTCGCCCTTGAGCATCGGCCGCTCGGAACGCCTCCTCTTGCTTTGCCAGCTTTGAAGCGGCGTCGGCTTATCCTCGCGCTGCGCGCACTGGATGGATGGCAGCAAGGAAATAGCTATCGCCAAATCGCGCAAGGTCTGTTTGGAAGCCATCGTATTGGCGAGCGGGGCTGGAAAACAGACGACTTGCGCAGCCGAACCATTCGGCTTGTTAAGCTGGGGCGGCGTCTCATGCGCCTTCGCTGCCGCGCATTGCTCGACAAAGGCAAGGATGACAGTTCATGAGCTCTCGGGCGTTAAATGGCATGGCCTCGATTCCGTGCAACCAATTCATTTGCTGGCGTCGCTCGATCGGCGATAAGATGAGGTCTTTGCGTTCCGATCTCTCGCACCGTCCTTTGTTTTCAGGACTGCTGCAAAAGAAACGAATCTTCGTCGGACGAAGACACCGGCGGTCTTGTTCGGATTGTCTCTGAAGTTGAGTGCCCTGGACGTGAATGGGGCGGTACATCGATCTCCCGCAGAGTCATTGAGGAGACCTCGAGAGGCATTTCAGGTAGCCTGCGCTAGCGTCGCCCTCTTGCAAAGACGAGCGACCCACCGGCAAAAAGAACGAGCGATTTCGGGGTGCTCGCTGCGATCCACCGCAAAGGCGCGATATTGCATGCCACTTGGAGCGCGTGAGCCGGGGATGATTTGCAAGGCGCCCCCTCGCACTAGATCACTGACGATGATTTCCGGTGCGACAAGAAGGCATTTTCCTGTCATGACTGCCGGCAGAGCAAGATAATTATGATCGTACCGAGCGCCCGCTCGTATGTCGTTTGAGGACAGGTTCATGGCCCTCAGCCATGTTGGCAGGATGTCGGGTCGTGATGTGATGTTCAGTATCGGGATTGAGCGAACGATGGAGAGCTCTCTGCCCGCGACCAGGTTTGGCGGCCCGACGCATACCAGCTCCTCATTGTAGATCTCCCAACTGTCAGCGGGTTCGATGACGGAAAGGTCACGTGTAATCAATATGTCGAAGTCATCCGAAGATGAAGGCAGCGATAGCGAGCTGATGACGTCCACGATAACGCCGCCAGCTTCAGCAGAGAACGCTTGCAGATTTGGAATCAGAAGCGAGGAAGCAAAAGTCGATAGTGATGTGCGGACGACGATCCGATTGGTGCCGGCGGCCGTCCGCCGCCGCATTCTCTTGGCGGTGAAGCCCACTGTCTCGAGCGGTTCAGAGACTGCGTTAGCAAATAGTCTTCCGAACTCAGTCAAATCACTGCGCCGGCCGCGCCGCGCGATGAGGTCCGCACCGAGATAGTCCCGCAGGACGGATAAATAGCGGCTGACCGAGCTCTGCGTCGTTCCCAAGCTGCTGGCGGCGCGCGTGACGCTGCCTTCGCGTGCGACGGTCACAAAAGCGCGGATGGCATTTAAAGGAACTTCGTCGTCTTGAGCCGCCATTTGCCCGCTCCGGCGCCAGATTGAACGTTTCATCACATTATTCGATGTCCATCGCGGGATTGCCGCGAATCAGGGGGCGGCCGCGCACAAAATCCGCCTCGGAGCGCATTGATGCTTGGTCACCGCACAAGATCGGCGTCAATGGCTCGGTGCTGTCAGGGGGCTAGGTCCTTTTGCGGCGTGCCGGCTTCGGCTTGCGACCTTTACGTAAGGTAGCAGGTGGCGGCGCCCCCTTGGATGGCCGAACAAACAGCTCGGAGACAGCAACGCCGAGCGTCCCGGCAAGGCGATCGAGAAGATCAATTGTCGGGTTTGCCTGTTGGCGCTCAAGTCCGCTCATATAGGAGCGATCAATACCTGCATCGTAGGCCAATTGCTCTTGCGGAATACCGCGCTCGACGCGGATCCGGCGCACATTGTATGCCACAAGCGCACGAGCTCTCATGCGCGAAGGCAGCCATTTCGATGGTCATCAAACCACTGGCTATAACCGACATAAAAACATCACAAAACTGCGCGGGTTTTGCCGGCGCTGACCCGAGCGCCGTCGTTCCGCCGGCTCGGCAGCCGTTCGATTCCGCTGCCCATTTGCGCTAACAGCCTCGAGCCAAACGCAAAAGATGCTGACTGACAGGGCCCGATAGTCTTCCATTCAACGAAATGGAGTCGTAGCCCGACGAACGTGCCGCCCCAACCCGTCGAGATTGCAGCGACAGCCGTTCAGGCGAGATTAGAGTCGGCCTGCAGCACTGCATCAGCGCAGGAAGCGCGTTTCAGCTGCCTCAATCTCGTCCATTCTCTGCAGTCTGAAGAGTTCCTCTATCGTACAATATCCTTGTGGACGTTCTGGACGCCGCCATCAGCGATGACACGGCGGAAGGTGTCCCTCAAGGCTGTGCTTGAGGCCCGGATCCGAAATTGCCATAAATCATCATCCGGACGTTCCGCAGCAAGGCTCGTAACCTTGGGAAATGTCTTGTCCTCGATGACAACGGAGCTGGCGCCGGTCCTTTCATACTCGCCAATGGCATGGATGACATTGATCGCATTGCCATAGCCTGTGTCGATGTCGGCCACATCGCATATTGCAGGGTTTTCCGTCTACTTATCTCGATACCTGTCATCCAGCTGTGAAACGATGGGTCTTGCAGGCCCGCAGCTTCCCAAAGAGTTTCAAGCCGGCAAGGAAGTGATGCGTGCCGCCAGCCGGTGGTGCCAGCCGGCCTCCCGGTCAGCAACCTGGAGGTGAACGCCTGTGCTCCATCGAGGCGATCGGCGGCGTCTGTTTCGATACGAGGGAAACGGTTTTCGAAGTGGATGGGGCATCATGGACGCCTGGTACACGCGCCTGGACAGCAAATCGAAGTACCAGTCATTAGTGCAGGAACCGCTTGGAGCGATGGCGAGCACTCACAGTTTCAGAGCCTCCCTGATCCGCGGCACCGTCCGCAGGTTCAGGCGAATGGTTCCATCGTCATCGACCAGAACACGTGTCCCCGGTCAACGGGCTTTGGCTCGTTCGAGTCCAATCTAAATCGTCGCTCGCCTCTAATCCTGTTTGCTAGGGGACAGGGATCACCAAGTTTCCGTTCGGCGGCTCACAACATCAAATCAGTTATCTGGCGGCGCGAAGTGCGCAATTCTTGTCCAAATTCCGACACCGGCACAAAGCCCGTCGGGTTCAAAACACTGGTCGCCGTGAACTGCGGTTGAGCTATTCATGCGCAATTAGGCACTTAATGCGCGCAGACGATGCTGGCACGGACGTTGCTACTAAGATGCAGCAGTACTGAAAGTGCTGAGCACACCCAGATGCGAGTCGAGCAATGCTCTCCTTCCTTGAACCGGTGTGGCCTGCTTGTGAGAGGACGAGCTCGTTCTTTGTAACTTTGTGTGTCGGCGTGCTTAGCGCTGTGACACCGACATTCGCTACGGCTCTCGTTCGGCAGCCCGTCCACACCACGGCACCCCACTTCTCGGTCGCGGTCGCGATCGGAGATCAGCGAGCACAAAACGTCGCGCAGTCTCTGACAATAACTTTGGAGCGTAACATGGCGCTGGGCTTAGAATCCCCAGCTCCCCCGATCAAGGTGGAGAACTGGCTGCGTGGTCAGCCCCTCACGAGCTTCCAGCTCGGGAAAGTGTACATCGTCGAATTTTGGGCAACTTGGTGCGCACCGTGTGTGGCGGCGCTGTCCGATCTGGTACAGCTGCAAGAGAAATACAGAGATAGCGGAGTTGAGGTCCTCGGAATAGCAGCTGGTGAGCGCGCTCAAACAGCGGAAAAGGCCCGAAGCAAGTTGGACGCATGGTTGACCGAAAAGTTGCCGAATCTCAACTATCGGGTCGGGCTCGACTACACACGCGAAATGGACGAGCTTTGGATGGATTCCAGCTTTTCTATCGGGATTCCCACCTCGTTCGTCGTCGACCGTGATGGCCACATCGCCTTTATCGGTTCCCCGACGCAACTCGAAGAGGTTTTGCCGAAGATTCTGACTGGCAGCTGGCGCATCAGCGATGAAGCGAAAGCCGCCGATGCTGAGCGGATCGCCAAGGGCGAACGCACAATGCCGATCTTCGCGAAACTGACGCCGGCGATGAAGGCGCAGGATTGGGCGAAGGCGCTTTCGGTGGTCGAAGAAGCCGTCGCTGTTCTGCCGGATGACGTGAACTTCCGCGTGCTCCAGGCGGATCTGTTGCTTCACAAAATGCGCGACTTGCAGGCCGGCCTGCCGGTGATGCGCCAATTGGTTCGTGACGCGATCAACAAAAAATCCGCGATGTGGATGGCCGGGGCGCTACGCCAAATCTTTGATCCGGCGATTGACAACTCTCATTTGCCGCAGGCCCAGCGCTTTGCGATGGGCAATGAGTTATCCGGACACATTCTGGCAATAAATCCTGCGCAACGCGGCGAGGCCCCTAAGTTCGTGTCCTATCCGGCGGTCGCTCAGTACTATTACGAGAGCGGCAACAAGGATCGCGCGAGCGAGTTGATCGAGGCGGCGCTGAAGTCGCTGGACGGCCCCGCACCTATCCCGGACAACCTGAAACAGGAGGTTATGTCGGAATCGGTCCAAACGCTCGCCAACTACAAGGGTCAGAAGGCTTGCTATGGGTCTGTTTGTGCGACTCCGCAACCCGGAGTCTCGCAAAGTACCAAAGCGCAAGCGCCCGAGGAGAGAAGATGAAAAAGGGTAACGATCTGAGCTGCTCACTGGTTAATTCGTCCATTTGTCCAGTGGGCCATCGGCAATTAACGATCAGCGAGCACGGCGGTGGATCGTTTGTGGCACGTTGGAAGTTCGGATTGCTATGACCTCCCACCCGGATCGACGCCGAGGTGATCTTCCAGGTGAAGTCGCGCCGCGATCCGATAACGCAAAGTCTCTGGCGGCCATATGCTGAACACTTCCTTCATCGAAATGCACCTTTGCGTACAGCCATGGCCGAGGCCGGACTAGCTGGACACCTCCATGCTTCTGCAGGCGGGCAAAGATGAGTGACGCCGATCCCGCCTACCTGGCTCACACAAGCTCGGATCGCGCAAGCCTGGCTGTTGTCTCAAATCGATGCTCTCAGCTACGAGGAGCTCGCAAAGCGTGAGGCGCTTCGGCTAAGCGCTTACGCGACGAGTGGGTGAAATGGGTAGAAGATTTCGGCCGCAACCCCCAGACTCCGGGCATTTATCGCATCCCTCGTACGGCGCGCCAAGCATTGGGCACATCGGGTCTGGATCGACCGTTTTTTACACCGCGTGCGCCACAAACCCCTAGCGCCATGACCAGTCAAGATGACAAACGACCCGCCGCAATCGGCTTGGTTCTCCCGTTTGCGTTGGAGCACTGGCTGAAGCAGCCAGTCCGTGCCGCGATCATCCTCGTTGGCTTCTTAGGGGCGACGGTCGCCGACCTGTTCATGCCGGTCTATTCCGGCCGTCTGGTGGATGCATTGACGTCGGGCCCCTCCGACCAAGCGGCGCGACATGCGGCACTGATTGCGTTCGCTGGTATCCTCGCCCTTGGTCTGCTCTCGATTATGTTGCGGTTTACGGGCTTGCAGGCGATCGTGCCGTTCACGCTGAAGACCATGTCGGATGTGGCCCGTGGGGCCTTCATGCGCGTGCAGCGCTTCTCAACCGACTGGCACGCTAACTCGTTCGCCGGCTCGACCGTGCGCAAGGTCACCCGCGGCATGTGGGCGCTTGACCTGCTTAACCATACGATCCTGATGGCGTTGTTGCCGTCGCTCGCGGTGCTCGTGGGCTCGACAATCCTGCTCGGCCTGCATTGGCCCGAGCTCGGCGCCGTGATCGGCCTCGGCGCAGTGATCTATGTTGCCATCACGACGGCATTGACGATCGGCTACATCGCGCCGGCGGCGCGGGTCTCCAACGCCTGGGACAGCAAAGTCAGCGGCACGCTAGCGGACGCGCTCACTTGCAATACTGTGGCGAAATCTTTCGGTGCTGAGGCGCGTGAGGATGCGCGGCTTGACGGTGTCGTCAGACGCTGGCGGGCGAGGGTGCAGCGCACCTGGCTGCGGTCCAACGGCACGAGTACGGTGCAGTTCGTGATGCTCTTGTGCTTTCGTGCTTCGGTGATCGGCGGCGCCATCCTGCTGTGGATAGCGGGGCGCGCCTCTCCGGGCGACGTTACCTATGTGTTGACAAGCTATTACGTCATCCACGCCTATTTGCGTGAAGTAGGGATGCACATCAACAATCTGCAGCGCTCGGTCAACGACATGGAGGAACTGGTTGCCATCTATGGCGAGCCGATCGGAATTGTCGATGCCCCCGACGCCAAGCCGATCGACATTCACGGTGGGATGATCACGTTCGAGGACGTCACCTTCCGTTATGACAGCGATCGCGTGCCGCTCTACGACGGATTGTCGATCAACATCCGCGCCGGCGAGCGGATCGGTCTGGTCGGCCGCTCCGGCTCCGGCAAGACCACGTTCGTCAAGCTGCTTCAGCGGCTCTACGACGTCTCCGGCGGCCGGATCCTGATCGACGGGCAGGACATCGCGCTGGCCACGCAACGATCGTTGCGCAGCCAGATCGCGACCGTGGAGCAGGAGCCGATCCTGTTTCACCGCTCGCTGGCTGAAAACATCGCCTATGGCCGACCCGGCGCCAGCATAGCGGCGATCAAACAGGCGGCGAGGCTCGCCAATGCGCATGACTTCATCATACGATCGCCGAAGGGCTACGGCACACTGGTGGGTGAGCGCGGCGTAAATCTGTCGGGCGGCGAGCGGCAGCGCGTTGCGCTGGCGCGCGCGTTCCTTGCCGATGCGCCAGTGTTGATCCTGGACGAGGCGACGTCGAGCCTGGATTCGGAATCGGAAGCGCTGATCCAAGAGGCGATGGAACGGCTGATGAAGGACCGCACCTCGATCGTAATCGCGCACCGCCTGTCGACGGTGCGCGGCCTCGACCGCATCCTGGTGTTCGATCGCGGCGAGATCGTCGAGCAGGGCACGCATCCGGCACTCATCGTGCAACCCGGTGGCATCTATCGCAGTTTGTTCGAGCGGCAGGCCATCGAGTTCGGTCCGCTCCCGGCGGAAAGGGAGCCTAAAACACCGCTGGCCGCATCTCCGTAGGCCTAGTGCTATTTGGCCGTGCTGGAGGGACATGAGCATAGCCTGATAATCCCACATCCCTTTTGCAATGTGGTGACAGAGGCGCGCGTGAGCGTTGATGCAAAGGCGCATGAGGAGTTCTTCCGGACGTGGCTCGCAGATATGGTTGAGCCGGGCCGGCCGTTCGGCTTAAGCGAGGTCCGACGGCGACGGCAGCGGGATCACGGAGGGACGGCGGACGCTGCCGCAGGATGCGCGGGGTGCGCGGCCGGGCGCGGCGGCTTGATGTGACCCTGGCTAGCCTCTGCCACCTGGTGTGGGGGAGGTGGTGGCGCGCAGCAGCGGCCGTGAGCAGGTGGTGTTCGCACGGTGCTGTTCGGCCGCATGCATGGCGGCGCCGGTGCCGCCGCACGATGGGCCTGTTCATCAACATTATGCCGCTGCGGCTCGATCTTGACCGCACCGCCGTCGAGGCAAGCCTGCACATCAGACATGCTCGCCTGCCCGAGCTGGTCGCGCATGAGCATGCCTCACTGGCACTAGGAGTTCTTCAGTCAAGTTCGCATCTGATTTCTGCCGAGGCGCAGAGGACCCTAACGACTTCCCCCAACGTGGTCAGAACAGGTAAGGGGGGCGCTAGAAGTCGAATGTCGGCGGGTTTTGCCTATGGCAGAGAACCGCCGCGGCCGGAGGAAAGCCTTACGCGCTTTGCTCATTCGAGTGAGTTTTCAAATCCATGTCGAACATCTGGTGGGGACAGCTGCATCCTCTTCGGCAGGCGGACTAAGAACGATCGCACACCAAGAATCTCGAAGCGCCGGCGCCAATCGATTGTCTCAGCGGGATTAAATCCAGAATTACGCGAGAGCATGGGCACCTGACCGACCGCATTCACAAATGCCGCCGCTTTTAACAGAAAAAGAAACATCGCGACGATTTTCGACACGTGAATGCTTGATGTCGCGCGCGGTGGAAAACTGTCCCCTCGACGTCACGAGGAATTGCCATCGCATGTTTAGTCTAGCGCATAAAACTCGCGCGCTTGTGGCACTGCACGGGGACCTTGCACAAGCTCTCGGACTGGCGCTGATCGCGGCGACCCATGCACTCGATCATGCCATTCCAGAGTCTCCTGCTACACATGGTGGTCGGCACCAGTAACGCCAAGCGGGTCCGCAAAAGAGGGGTCCCTAGATAGCCACACCGTGTCTGATGTACGACGATGTGTAAAGATACGGACAGAGTGCTTCGGGTGACCACGCTGTAATTTAAACAGTTTCTTCTTTGGTACGACTGATGCTTTTGGGTAGCCACCGACACGCCGGCCGATGGTATTCCCCTGGAGCAAGCGCGATCTGTCGATTGATAGCCAAAAGCATGGAGCATCCTGTAGATGACTTCGATGATGACCTCATTCCTCATCCAGACCGAAATGCAATGTAGCTTGCAAAAAGCCGTCCCGATCCCGCAGCTGACGAACGATATTGATAATGATGCCGCGTCCAATCGGCCGCACGATCGGTCTTTCCTTTCGAAAATTCGACAGCGACTGCTGTCAATGCTGCCGACGTCCTCACCTCGAACGGTCGTTTGCGTTCTAGCACTGGTGCTGATGCGCGCCTTCTTAATAGATGGCGCCTCAGCCGAGACTCTTGCGAAGTCCATGCCCCTCACCAGCTTTACGCTTGGCAACGGCCTGCAGGTGGTCGTAATCCCTGACCATCGGACACCGGTGGTGACGCAGATGATCTGGTACAAAGTGGGCTCCGCAGATGAGGAGCCGGGCAAATCCGGGCTCGCCCATTTTCTCGAACACCTGATGTTTAAGGGCACGGAGAAGCACCCGCTCGGCGAATTCTCCCAGACCGTGCTTCGCGTCGGCGGCAACGAGAACGCCTTCACCTCAGCTGATTTCACCTCCTACTTTCAGCGCGTCCCGCGCGAACAACTGCCGACCATGATGAGCCTCGAGGCCGATCGGATGACTGGCCTGGTTCTGAAAGACGAGAACGTGCTACCGGAACGCGACGTCGTGCTCGAAGAGTACAACATGCGGGTCGCCAACAGCCCCGGAGCGCGGTTGAACGAACAGATCGAGAGAGCGCTCTATCTCAATCACCCCTATGGACGGCCGATCATCGGTTGGCGGCAAGAGATCGAGAAGCTCGATCGCGAGGACGCGCTGGCCTTCTACCGCCGCTTCTACGCGCCGAACAACGCGATCCTGGTGATCGCCGGCGACGTGGAAGCCGCCGACATCCGTCCGCTGGTCGAGCGCAATTTCGGCGCCATTCCGGCCCAGCCCGCGATACCGGCGCGCCGCGTGCGCCCGCAGGAGCCCGAGCCCGCCGCCCCGCGCACCGTCACGCTGGCCGACCCGCTCGTGGAGCAGCCGAGCCTGCGCCGCTACTATCTGGCACCTTCCGCAACGACGGCCGCAGCCGGCGAGAGCGCAGCCCTCGACGTGCTGGCGCAGCTGATGGGCAGCGGCAGCAATTCCTATCTCTACCGCGCCCTCGTGGTCGACAAGCCGCTCGCGGTCTCCGCCAGCGCCAGCTATTCGAGCATCTCGCTCGACCCGACCCAGTTCGCAATCTCGGCCTCGCCGAAGCCCGGCGTCAGCTTTGCCGAGGTCGAGCAGGTGATCGACGGCGTCATCGCAGACATCGCGCAGAACCCGATCCGCGCCGAGGACCTGGAGCGGGTGAAGACCCAGCTCATTGCGGAAGCGATCTACGCCCAGGACGATCAGGCCGTGCTGGCGAGCTGGTATGGCGGCGCCCTGACCACAGGCCTGTCGATCGAGGACATCAGGAGCTGGCCCGACCGCATTCGCGCGGTCACCGCCGAGCAGGTTCGCACCGTCGCGCAGAAATGGCTCGAGAAGAAGCGCTCGGTGACGGGTTATCTGATCAAGGACACCAGTGCCGCCAAGCGCGAGGAGAAGCGTTCGTGACCTATCCCTTCCTTCGACGCGTTGCATTCTCGCTTGCCACCGGCGCCGCACTCGCGCTGGCTACGGTCTCGCCGTCACAGGCGGCCGCAAAGATCCAGCACCTGACTTCGCCGGGCGGCATCGAAGCCTGGTTCGTACAGGATGCGACCGTGCCGCTGATCGCCATGGAATATTCCTTTGCCGGCGGCTCGGCGCAGGATCCCAAGGACAAATCCGGCGTCGCCAATCTGGTCGGCGACCTCCTCGACGAGGGCTCCGGCGATCTCGACTCCAAGACCTTCCATGAGCGGCTCGACCGCCGCGCCATCGAGCTCTCCTTCAGCGCCACCCGCGATACGTTCCGCGGCAGCCTGCGGATGCTGCGCGACAACAAGGACGAGGCCTTCGACCTGCTCAGGAGCGCGCTGACCTCGCCGCATTTCGACACCGCCGACGTCGAGCGCATCCGCTCACAGGTGATCTCGGGCCTGCGCCGCGAGACCACCAATCCGTCGTCGCTGGCGAGCCGCAAATTCCTGGAGGTCGCGTTCGGCGACCATCCCTATGGCCGGCAGACCAATGGCACGCTGGACAGCGTGCCGACCCTCACGGTCGCCGACATGAAGGATTATGTCGGCCGCGTGCTCGCCAAGGATGGGCTGAAGATCGCGGTGGTCGGCGACGTCGATCCCGAGACCCTCGGCAAGCTGCTCGACCACACTTTTGGCAGCCTGCCCGCAAAAGCCAAACTCACGCCGGTTCCCGACATCGAGGCGGCCAAGCCGCCACAGCGCGCCTTCGTTCCACTGGACGTGCCGCAGACCGTCATCACCTTCGGTGGCCCCGGCGTGAAGCGCAGCGATCCCAACTTCATGGCGGCCGATGTCGTCAACCACATCCTCGGCGGCGGCGGACTGTCGTCGCGGCTCTATCGCGAGGTGCGCGAGAAGCGTGGCCTCGCCTATTCGGTGTTCGAATCGCTGCTCTGGATGGAGCATTCGGCGGTCTTCATCGGCAACACCGGCACCCGCGCCGACCGTGCCGGCGACACCATCGATGCCATCGAGAAGGAGGTGCGCCGCATCGCCGAGGAGGGCCCGACGCAGAAGGAGCTCGACGAGGCCAAGTCCTACCTCAAGGGCTCGCAGATGCTGGCGCTCGACACCTCCTCCAAGCTCGCCCAGGCGATGCAGCAATACCAGCAGGACAAGTTGCCGATCGACTATATCGAGAAGCGCAACGCCATCGTCGACGCGGTAACGCTGGACGACGCCAAGGCCGCCGCCAAGCGCCTCTGGGGCCAGGGCCTGCTGACCGTCGTGGTCGGCCGCACCCCGCAGGCCGCCGCGCAACCGGCGGGAGCGACGCCGAAATCGAACTGAACTGCCGTAGTAGCGATGCGCTCCTCGCTAACACACGGCACGTTGCGCTCTGGGCTACTCGATTCACACATCGCTTCGGTCTTTCAGTGATGCATCATGAGGTTGGTGCCGCGCATGGCTTCGAACTCGATCCATCCCTGAAGCATGGATCGGACCCGGCTTGCCGTAATAGCCGGTCCATCCACCGAGACGCGCGCAGACCCAGGCTGCATGAGCGAGCGACCCGTTCGGATGAGGGTTCTTTTGCCGCCCCGTCTTGCCTTCGAGCTGAGCACAGCAGGCTTCGAGCAGCCGAATGTCCTCAGTTTCGAACGCATCGCTCGGAGGCCGCAGAGGTCCCGGACCACCATCACGGCGTGCACCGGCTGCTGGATACACAAAGCCGCGATCAACGTCGCATTATCAGTCGGTTACGGGGCGCTTTATCCTCGATTTGCACGGCTTCGATGTCGAAGCCTTAATCCAGAGCCAATACGGTATGCAGATACTCACCCCTGCCGCGTTCCGAGCGCAGCGCAGTCGTGTCCTGGATCGCCAGCACATGTCGGCCCACGCAACGTTCTGCTGTCCGTCCGGCGCGGCGCAGCGGCTTGAGCGAGACGGCGATTAACATGGCGCTGGCTTTCATTGTCCGCGGCATACTTTCTGGGGAGCCATTGCTGGGCTTCTCTATTTGCTGTGGAAGTTGCCATTCTGAAGCCCCGACGATCAGGGCGTCGGGCCGGCCCCCGGTAATCCCCGATTATCGTGGGCCACCGGCCGCGCTAAAAGGCCTTCTCGCTGCCCTTCCGAGTGGCCATTTGCCGTCCGGCATACTAGTTCGCGTATAATGACCGGCCTAAAGCGCAAACAGGAACAGTTCTGCGATCTCTATCCCGGGCAGACGCCGCCCGATAGCGAAGCCGCACTCGATATCGCGGTCGCCGAGGCGATGCGCGAACGCTACGATCGGCGGCCCGGGGAACAGCAACCCGAGGACCCGGGAGGCTTGCCAGGATTCAAGCGCTAGGACCGCCGAGAGCAGCCCGTGCCACGGTGAGCGGCTGAGCTGTCAGGGGCTGCGCGTCATGACGGACCGTTTCCGAAACTCGCTGGTGTCCTTTTGTTCGCGATGCTCTTGGTAACCCGGCCGTTGGATATCTAGGCGATACAGCCGGTCCCCGCAGAGCTCCGCGCGTGCGGGGCCCCCATGATGTAAGCGGACGCGTCTCCATGGGAACGAACTGGCACCCTTTGAAGCTGGCGAGGCATCCAGCCCAGCGAGCAATCCAAGAAGTCGCGCACAAGAGAAGCATCACCAAACCGTCTGCCGCGGCATAGGCTGGGGCTTCATGCCGTAGCCGCCACAGAAAAGAGCGGCCGGGACGTGTTCGCCCTGCAACCCCAATCGTCTGGGTGGGTAAATGTGTGGGTAGGATCGATGATCGCGGAAAAATCTTCGAGAAAATTACCGCATTGTGCGGACGCCGTCGAATCGAAAGCTCTATCCGACTTGGTATCTTCTTGGAGGGGCCGACATCGAATCGCGCGAGAGAGAAAGGGCAGCACGGTCCTCCAGATTTGCCTTCGACTGCGACCTGCTCTTGGGAATTAAGGCGTGCAGCAGAGTCCAGCGGACTTCGTCCGGCCGCGATCTCCTTCCGCAGGAGTGCTGGACCGACGACTTGGCAGCCTACGACGGGCAGGTCAAGAACAGTCTCGAACGTCAGTCGGGCAGTGGCCGAGACATATCCGACATCTGGCACTGCTGTGTGTGCTGATGGCGCCGGCACGAACGCAGACGAGCCGAGATCACATGTCCCCAGTGGCTGGATAAGCAGGCTGCAGATCGGCGAGCTCGACCGGCGTGAGGTCGCAAAGCTTCAATAAAGTAGTCGTCCGTTCTTTAATCGCGGGCACGGTGTCAACCCAATAGACAAAAATGATCCACTGCCGGGTTCATGGTTCTTTCCGCGGTCGTCTCTATCAGGAGCGCCGCATGATGGCGTTCAAGAGGTGCGGCATCTCGATTTGAAGAGCGCGGTGCGTAACGCCCGCAGGGACGACTTCGAGATTGCCAACACCTTCGTCCCGGCAGGGACGCTTGTTCCGCCGAGGCGGATCTGTGTTCGTTTAAGACTGGTTCATGCAGTGCGCGCCTCTGCCTGGAACTCGGTGCCATCGGTCCAGATGGCATGGAGGATGACAGCCATTTTGCGAGCGACCGCAACCTTAGCCTTCTTTGCGCCGATGCGTTTGGCCAGCTTGCTGCCCCAGCGCTTGAGCGCAGAACCTCGCCTGACAACGGTCAGCAGGACGTTCGCGGCTTCGAACAAATAAGTTCGAACCTGGTGGTTGCCGCGCTTGGAGATGCGGCCAGTGCGATCGATCTCACCGGATTGATAACGTCTTGGTGTTAGGCCGAGATAGGCGCCAACGTCGGCGGAATGTCTAAAGCGAGTGGGGTCATCGACGGTAACGACGAAGGACAGGGCAGTCAGGGGACCGATACCGGGAACGGTCATCATTCGCCGAACAGTTTGGTCGCCTTTTGCCACTGCCAGGAGCTGTCGATCAAATTTTTCAATTTGCTCGGTCAAGCAGGACTGGGCAAGGAGCAGCGGCGCGAAAATATCTTGTAAGTCCGGTGCTTCAACGAGCACGGCGTCGACTTTGCGAGCCAGGTTGGTCGAACCGGCCTTTGCCGAGCACTATTCCCAACCCCTTACACAGACCGCGCATTTGGTTGTCGATATCTCGCCGCAGATTCACCAGCTTGGTTCGAGCCGCCAGCATCGAACGCGTTTTCCAGCTCTCCGCCCCCTTCACGACAGCTTCCCGGTACCATCCCATGCGCGCCATTTCGGCTAGCCCTTTGGCATCGTTTGGGTCCGACTTGTTGATGCGCATCGATAACGCTGCGTTGGCATGACGCGCATCAAGGCAAATCACCGGAAAGCCCAGGGCCCTGAGTTGATGCCAAAGCCAATTGGATAGCGAGCCCGTTTCAAAAACGATCCGCTCAGCACTGCCGGCATGCCGCCGCAAGAGTTTAGCGATAGCCTCCGGATTGGTGGGCACGCAACCTTCGAATGTCACGCTGCCGGTCTGGTCCAAAACGCAAATGCTGGTTTCTTCCATAGAGATGTCCAAACCAACGTACTGCTTCTTCATAGAGCTGCTCCCTTTTGATAACCCGCTGAGGAAGATCCTACCGAACCTCATGTCTTCGAGAAGCCGTCAGCCGCGATTACGCCATGTTGAGAAGCCGAATTGAGCGGGGCTGGACAGGCGAGCATGCACCATAGCTGGAACAGGAGAGGCACAAGAGTTCTCTGAGCCAGGCAAGCATGCGGCGGAACTTGTGGCCCACGGCCGAGAGGATGACGTTGGCGGCATCTCCTGCGCGGCCATTTGCGGATTTCACGGATCGTGAGCATCGATTTCGCGCGATCGTGAGCACTGAATTCAGACGATCGTGAGCAGCCCGCTACGGCCGATGGGAGATAGAGTCAGTGTTCTGGTTGGCCGTCAAGGGTGATGGTTTTGGCGCTGCGTTTTCGCATGCTTTCTCCGGTGAGCTGGAGGCGGTGGGCGTTGTGGACGAGGCGATCGAGAATGGCGTCGGCGACCGTGGGGTCCCCAATGGCTCCATGCCAGGTGTCCACGGGGAGCTGACTTGTGACGATGGTGGATGCGCGGCCATGGCGGTCCTCGAGGATTTCGAGCAGATCGCGGCGTTCCGCGGCGGTGAGCACCGATAGTCCCCAATCATCCAAAATCAGAAGCTGAGCGCGGCCGAGGCTTTTGAGGAGCCGAGCGTAACGTCCGTCTCCGCGCGCGAGCGCGAGCGCCTCGAACAGCCTTGGAACGCGATGATAGAGGACTGATCGGTTGTCGCGGCAGGCCTTGTGGCCGAGCGCGCAGGCTAACCAACTTTTGCCCAGGCCGGTTGCCCCGGTGACGAGCAAATTCTCGTGGCGATCGATCCAGCGACCTTCGACGAGTTTGGCGAAAACGGCGCGGTCGATGCCCCGCGGGGTGCGCAGATCGACGTCCTCGACGCAAGCAGTCTGGCGCAGTGCGGCGATCTTGAGGCGCGTGGTGAGCCGCCTGGTGTCGCGTTCGGCGGCTTCGCGGTCGACCAACAGGCCGATGCGATCTTCGAACGGCAGGGCTTCGAGATCGGGCGATCGGCGCTGCTCCTCGAAGGCCTTGGCCATTCCGGTCAGGCCAAGCTCGATCAGCCGTTCGTGGGTTGGGTGGTTAAGCATGCCGGGTCTCTCCTTGCTTCAGTGGAAGTAGTCGCGTCCGCGGATGTTGCCGTGGCGCAGGGGCTGGTGCTCGAAAGATTCGTCGAAGAACGTGCGATCGAGGCCGTTCTGGAGGATCGATCTAATCGAGGCGACGGAGCGCGCCTTGATGAGGATGCCCCTCCGGCAGGCTGCGTCGAGGCGTTCGGCGCCGTAGCTTTTGACGAGCGCCAGAATGCCAAGGCAGGTTCGAAAGCCTTGTTCTGGATGGGGCCGGGCGTCGATCACGGCCTGGAAAAACGCTGCTGTCGAAGGACCGATCCGCTCGCCGGCGGCGATCACCGCGGCGGGGGTCCATTTGCCGTAGCGGCGATGGGCGCTGGGCATGTGGTCGGCGATGGTGGTGTGTCCGCGTCGGTTGGGCGCGCGGGCATGGCTGGCGATCCGCTGGCCCTTGTGGAAGATCTCGACCGTCCGATCGTCGATACGGGCATCGACCAGCTCGCCAATCAGACGATACGGCGCGGAGTACCAATGGCCGTCGACCTCGACATGATAATCGGGAGCGAGGCGGCAGCGCTTCCAGCGTGCGAAGGCATAAGGCTGATCTGGCAGCGGGGTTAGCTTGGGTTTGTCGAGTTCGGCAAACAGTTCGGCGCGGCTTGAGCCGAAGCCACGCATTTGACGAGCATTGAGTTCGTCGACGAGTGTCTTGATGGCGGCGTTGAGCTCGGCCCGGGAAAAGAAGCGCTGATTGCGCAGCCGGGCCAGAATCCAGCGCTGGGCGATTTGCACCGCGACCTCGACCTTCGCCTTGTCTTTTGGGCGCCGCGGCCGTGCGGCGAGAATGGCCGTGCCGTAATGGCTCGCCATCTCGGCATAAGTGCGATTGAGGCCGGGATCGTAGCGGTCGGGGTTGCTGACGGCGGCTTTGAGGTTGTCGCAGACCACGAACGTCGGCGTTCCGCTCAAAAACGTGAACAAGTTGACGTGGGCCCGGATCCAGTCGGCCAAGCTCTCGCTGGGGCAGGCCTCGGCGTAGGTGTAGTTCGAAGCGCCCATCGCCGCGACGAACAGCTTCATCGGCTGCACTTCCCCGGTCAGGGGATCGACGATGTCGATGGTGTCGCCGGCGAAATCCACGAACACCTTCTCGCCGCCCAGATGAATCTGCCGCATCGAAGGTCGGACCCGCCCCTTCCAGGCCTCGTAGGTAGTGCAGAACCACGTGTACCCGAAACCGTCGGGATTAACGGCGCGATACTCCTCCCAGAGCAGGCGACGGGTTACGTTGCGCCGGCGGAGCTCTTTATCGATGTAGCTCCAGTCGGGCACCGGCCGCTGCGGGCTCTGAGACGCTGGTCGTGGGGCCGGGAAAAGCAAAAGCTCCAGGTCTTCATCGGTCATTCCCTCCGGAAGCGGCCAGCTCAACCCAGCAGAGCGGGCGCGGCTCAGGTAGCTGTGCACAACGCCGTTGCTGACGCCCACGCTCCGCGCGATGGCCCGCTCTGGCAGGCCTTGAAAATGTTTTAACCGAAGGACTTCCTTGATCCGGCGCATCGACAATCTCTGGGTAGGCATTGGACTTCCTCGTTAACCACGAGGTCATCCCTAAGCCGGTTGAGTTGTCGGCCGAAGCGCTGCAAGGCTCCGAAAGCCTTGCTCACGATCCCGCGAAATCGTTGCTCACGATCGTCTGAAATCTCTGCTCACGATCCCCTGAAATCCGCGCTCACGATCCCGCGAAACGCGCAGCCATTGAGGTAACAGCGTCCGAGGTGACCTTCGCTCTTCAGGTGTCCGATGATGGGCTCGATGGCGGAGGGGCGGCGCAGCTCGCGCTTGATGACACCGAAGACGTCGCGCTTCTGGCCGGAGATCAAGACGCGACGGGGATTTTGTGCGTCGTGGCCGCAGTATCCCTTGTCGACATGGGCCCGCTCGATCGAACAGCCGGTGAGCGTCTCCGTGCGGTCAAGAGGACATCCCGCAAGGTGTGACCATCGTACGGGTTATCGGGCATCGCCCTGGCTTGCAGCACGAACAGGCCACCAGGAGCCCGGCGGCTGTTGGTGACGATGGAGGCCTTCACGCCGAATTCGTAAGGTGCGCTGGCCTTGCCCTTGCCGATGCACTCGACCTCCGGAGCATGGAAGGAATACAGCTTGCAGCCACGCTGGCGCTGCTGCTGCGAGCGGATCTGGGTGGCTCGGCTCAGTGGGAGGGCGAACGCTCACGAGCGCGCGCAGGTTCATCATGTTGTCGGTCATCGGTTGATCCTCGAATCAGGCTGGTGTCGCAACCCAAACCTTACCGACCAATCATCGGTGACCACCCGCAAAGCCGCTCGCTCGGTACGGCGCTATGTGGGGGCGCGCGTCGCGAGCGGCTTCGCTCCAGCTACACCACCAGCTGGGACACGACCCTCAAACATGCACCGCGTTGGCAGCTTGCCATGGCGAACCCGCGTGCAGGTGAGATAGTGCGTGCGCTTGCCTGGGCGGGCCCACAGACGGCAGAACGAGCATTGAGGTCCGTCAGTCAGAAATTGACCCCGACCGAAGTGAAGGAGCTGAAGTCCGCGGCTTCTTCCTTTCCGACTTGGCTTGCCAAGCCGGTAAGCGACCTCCGTGTCAGATAGATTTCTAAATCTGGCTGACGCCGAGCGCCAAGAGACGCTCGGCGTTGCCGCGTCCAACTCAGGTCGTCCGGCACATCTTCTCGAAAAGGATGTCTGGGTCGTCTGGTGCCAGAACGCACTCTTTTCCTCGCCTTTGGGCGAACATCTTGTCTTCATTTTCGTAAGGTACGATCCATTGGAGACCGGCAGTGGCTATGTAAGTTCCGCTGTTATGCTCAAGTTCGGAGCACGATCGACGGGGGAGCCGAGCGAGCTTGATGTGGTTTGCGACGCAACCGAATATCTTTAGACCCTCGAGTTTCCCACCGCCAAGCCAAAAACCATGAAGGCGGAGCGCAGTTTTTGGAAAAAAGGCCACGGCGATCCACGTCTTTTGCGTCCAAGGCAAACTGAAAGGCGAGCGCTTCGCCCGCCATTGGTACGACATGAAAAGGATCCCCAAGGGGGCGGTCATCGACTATCATGCAGCCGTCCAAGGATCTTTGAAGCTTGCCCCCGAGGAACAATCGCGAACGGTCTGGAGCAAGACTACAAGCGCATGATCGAAGACGGACTTATGCTCGATGAGCCAGAAACATTCGATAAGTCGATGACCGGTGCCTGCAGTCGAGAATAGAGCGGACAAGCCGACCTAATACGTTCGCGGTCTTCGGGTAAACGAGCTAGATCGACAGCCATGCGGAGCCGACCTGCTTGCTCGGATAGCTGTCGAGCGGAAGTGATCGACGAAAACCGGATTCGGCCCGGACGAGTTAGTATCTGCAGAGCGAAATCCGTGACGCCAGGGGAGCTTTCCAACAGCCTCATATCGAGCCTTGGGATATCTGGCTTGCCCTTGAGACCATGCCAACGGTGGTCTTGATCACGGGCTGGATGTCTCCCGTTTGGCCCACTGGCCATGAACTTGCGTTCCTCGTCGAGGTCCTCGCGCATGTCAGGATTGGCCGCCTTACGAATGACGATCTGGCCGTTCTGGACCCAGGCGGTCGCCATTCCCTTCGATACCTCGTATCCCAGGCCCGCAAGACCTTCGAGCACCGCACGCCTGCGCTCCTCGGCCGCCATCGCCTTGAATTCTTCCTCGATGAGCAGGTCTGCGCGCTTGACGAGTTCTTGCCCCTTGCTGGGCAATGGGAGGCGAGGGCTTCCTCGATTTCGGACACCAGCGAGATAGCCTCCGCTGAGTTCATAACGAAAAGCTCAGCGCGTCGCGCCCGAAGCTCGTCCGCTAGCCGCGCGCTGGCGCGGCCATCCTTCACGGCCGCGGACAGGTCCAACAGAAGGCTATCAGCGATAAGTGATCTTCGAGCCGTCGGCTCTGCATCCAAGAGCGCGACACGGTCCGAGAATGGGGAGGGATCGATGCCAATCCGGCAAGACACCCGGCCACCAGAGATCATGCCTGCACCAACGAGGTCAAAAGTTTCAGCTCCGCTCTGCAACCCTACTTGGTCCGTCCCTGTATCGTAGCGCGTTGTGTGCGCGCAATGGCACGTTGCGAATTTTGCTATTGGATGCTTTACAACAAGCGTAGTCGATTAGGGTCTGTACCTAAATAGCGCCACGTGATTCTCTTGCCTACGTGTTGATTCGGGGGCGAGAGAATGCGCGCTGGTTTGTTTTGGCTGAACGACAGGCAATGGGCGCGTATCGAACCGCATCTGCCGAGGGGACTGACGGGGCCGGATCGGGACGACGACCGACGCATCGTCAGCGGCATCATTCACATGCTGCAATCGGGTGCACGATGGCGTGATTGTCCACGTGAATACGGCCCTTACACGACGATCTACAATCGCTTCAATCGCTGGGCCAAGCGAGGACGATGGTGCGCAATCTTCGAAGCGCTGGCCAAGCCTGGCGAAGACGGCGTCGTACTGTCGCTCGACTCGACCTCGATTAAAGCTCACCGGTGTGCCTCCGGCGGAAAAGGGGGGAGCACAATCAAGCAATCGGCCGCTCGCGCGGAGGCCGCACGACAAAAATCCATGCGCTGAGCGATCCGCTCTGCCGGCCGGTCGTCCTGCATCTGACTCCAGGCCAGGATGCCGATATCGCTGCGGCTCCCGATGTCCTGGCGCTCGCGCCACCCATGAGCGTGCTCCTCGCCGACAAAGGGTATGATGGCGACAAGCTTCGCGGCGAAATCATTCGTCGTGGCGCCAAGCCCGTAATCCCCAATAAATCTAACCGTGTCGTCATCCATCGCTTCAACAAACGCGCCTACAAAGGACGAAATGTCATCGAACGCTGCTTTTGCAGGCTCAAGGACTTCCGGCGCATCGCCACGCGATATGACAAGCTCGCCCGTAATTTTTTGGCCGCTGTTCATCTCGTCGCATATTGGCTCAATTGAGTCTGGACCCTAGTCTGGCTTGAAGCAGATCGATTTTGCCACGGCCGTACATTTGGCGTCTGACGAGCTTGAGGCGCGTGATCTGCCCCTCAGTCTGTCCGTTGGACCAGGGCGAGGTGATCGCCGCCCGAACCGCCGCTTCATCGTTCGTTACGCCGCGGGCGAACGATGCAACAAGACTGGCGCGAGCGCGCTCGATCCATGGGACGAGGCCCGCCTCGGTCTTGCGTCGGATCATCAGGTGGAATTCGGCGATGATCTCGCGTGCCTCGACCAGGGGTGGCACGCCAGCTTCTACCGCAGCGACGGTCACCGTCTCTGCCTTCGATAGCGTATCCCGTCCGACGGTCATGAGACGAGCGATCGTTCTGGCCGATGGAATCCGATGAAGGGTTTCGACATCAGTCTTTTCGGCCCGCCGTCTACGAGTCGTCCACTCGCCGACAACACGAAGGGAGCCTCGGAAACCGCGCGCCCGTAAGCGGCGCCAAAGTTCAGCGCCGTTTCGGCAACCGGCTGCCCATTGGTCGTCGAGCCATGGCAGGTGCTGATCGAGAGAGCTCTCCCGGGTCCGGAAGACATCATGGCGTTCGCCGCGGATCACCTGTCGCACCAGCCCCCTGCTGTGGCCCGTCTGGCGCACTATCTGCTTGATCGGCGTCCCACCTTTCGACAGGCTCAAGATGGTCGCGTTAGCCTCCTCGCGCCGGAGATAGCCCTCATATTGGAGACGCTCCGCAGCTGTTAGCAGCTCGGGATTGATCGTAGTTGCTCCGATTGCGCTGCGGATCTGGCGCATCGATTTTCGGACGGCATCGAGGTAGGCCCGGCTGGCGTTCTCCATCAAATGCCAACGATCTGCGACCTGTACCGCGTGCGGCAGGGCCTTTGCTGCGGCTTCGCCATATCCTCCGCCGCGGTCGCGGGCGACGATCGCGATCGTGGGATGGGCGGCGAGCCAGGCTTGGGCGGTCGAGGGCTCACGGTCCGGCAGCAGGGTGACCACCCGGCGCCTTTCCAGGTTGCAGATGATGCTGGCGTATCGGTGATTGCGCCGCCAGGCCCAATCATCAATGCCGATAATCCTGAGCGGGTCAGCCGGCGGACGGCTACGGCGTCGAACCACGCGAAGGAGCGTATCCTTGCTCACCGGCAGCATCAGCCGTTTTGCGAAGCCTGCCGCCGGTCGTCCGCCAAGAGCCAGACCGAGGTGATGGACAATGGAGTCCAGCCTCGCCGTGCGTCGCGCTGATGGAGCCGGCACCCCTTCGTCGAAGCGCTCAGTAAAGATTTGGCGCCCGCACAGGACGGCGTCGCAGCGGAAGCGGCGGGCGACCACCAGGAGCTGTACGATCCGCCCCGAAAGCGGGAGGTCAGTCACGCGTCGCCGATACCGGCTATGGACACGCCGAGAAACTGTTCCGCACAAGGGACACAGACCGACGCTTCCGGACGCCCGGATCTCAATCACGGCCTTATCACCTTCGTAGTACGCACTCTCTACAACAAACCCACGCGGCACCAGACTGGAGCGGTGGAGTGCTTGCTGCATGGCGTTGATTCTCCTCCAATCAAAGCGCCACGCATCCCCCAAACTGCATCAAAAGTGAGTCAGAGCCAAATTTACAGGCCGATTGACACTTTGCTGTCCCGACGAATGGCCGAGCGCTCAATGCGTTTCGGTTCTATCTGACCGATCTCTGGAGGCGGACGCTTCGGCGGCGCAGTCAGCGGACCTGTCTGACCTGGGATCGCATAACGCAGATCACCGATGACTGGCTCCCCAAGGCTCGCATCCTTCATCCATGGCCGAAGCTGCGCTTCGCCGTCAAACACCCGAGGTAGGAGCCCGGTGCCTTAATTGGGCTCGCCGGGATCTGCGCGGGGGGCGCCCAGTGATGGGTGTCCCTACCGCGAACAGAATGCGTTTGCGCCACTGTTTTTCAAGGATTTGCTTTCGGCAATATGGGCACTGCTGAGACGGCGGCCGAAGGATGAGATCGACGATGGCGAAACGTACGGCGGGCATGGTTGGTTGAGGCGGAGGCCCGTTGATTCTCTTTTTTTTGCCCCGCGTATGCGAGGCGATGATGTTGCAGGAAGGCGTAGGCAATCATTGTCATCAGGGCGTGGCGATGAAGACCTTGCCATGATCGCCCTTCGAAGTGATCAAGTCCAAGCTCCTCCTTCAACTGCTGATGCGCCTGCTCACAAATCCACCGTGCCTTAATGGTCTCATCGACGCTGAGGACAATGGCTCGGTTCGGGTAAAGCCAGACAATATCGCGCACCTTATCGACGAATAGCGGATCGCTCGACAGTTTAAATGTCTGGCTGCGTTGCGGCTGCAGGCCGAACGCCGTCCACTTTCGGCCGATCGTGGTGTGAGAAAAGCCAGTTTCCGCAGCCATCGAGCGGATCGACCAGTGCGTCCGTCGCGCGGCGTCGTACGCAATGTCCGCTCGATTACCACAGCAACCTGATCGTCGTCGATGGTTCGAGGGCGCCCAGGACGGGCTTCGTCAAGCAGGCCATCACAGCAATCCTTCAAGAATCGGCGGCGCCACTTGCCAACGGTGTGTTCATGGATGCCAAGTTTGGCAGCCACCGACTTGCTTGGCAGACTATCTGCACACCGCAGGATCGCGCGGCAGCGCTCAGATAGCGATTCGGCAACGCGATGACGACGAGCCTCTCCAAGTACGCCCGCTCCTGCGGACTAAGCACCAGCGGCGCGATCGGCCGGCCTCGCACACCCGCATTCGCCACGAGCACTCTCCTCTGTAGAGATTCGAGCTATCAACTAATGTGACGAACTTGCGTTCCAGAGGACTAGTCTAGGGTCCAGACTCAATTGAGCCAATATGCGACGAGAGCGGCGAGATGAACAGCGGCCAAAAAATTACGGGCGAGCTTGTCATATCGCGTGGCGATGCGCCGGAAGTCCTTGAGCCTGCCAAAGCAGCGTTCGATGACATTTCGTCCTTTGTAGGCGCGTTTGTTGAAGCGATGGATGACGACACGGTTAGATTTATTGGGGATTACGGGCTTGGCGCCACGACGAATGATTTCGCCGCGAAGCTTGTCGCCATCATACCCTTTGTCGGCGAGGAGCACGCTCATGGGTGGCGCGAGCGCCAGGACATCGGGAGCCGCAGCGATATCGGCATCCTGGCCTGGAGTCAGATGCAGGACGACCGGCCGGCAGAGCGGACCGCTCAGCGCATGGATTTTTGTCGTGCGGCCTCCGCGCGAGCGGCCGATTGCTTGATTGTGCTCCCCCCTTTTCCGCCGGAGGCACACCGGTGAGCTTTAATCGAGGTCGAGTCGAGCGACAGTACGACGCCGTCTTCGCCAGGCTTGGCCAGCGCTTCGAAGATTGCGCACCATCGTCCTCGCTTGGCCCAGCGATTGAAGCGATTGTAGATCGTCGTGTAAGGGCCGTATTCACGTGGACAATCACGCCATCGTGCACCCGATTGCAGCATGTGAATGATGCCGCTGACGGTGCGTCGGTCGTCGTCCCGATCCGGCCCCGTCAGTCCCCTCGGCAGATGCGGTTCGATACGCGCCCATTGCCTGTCGTTCAGCCAAAACAAACCAGCGCGCATTCTCTCGCCCCCGAATCAACACGTAGGCAAGAGAATCACGTGGCGCTATTTAGGTACAGACCCTAGTCCCATCAGTAGGACTCGGTGAAATTAAAATCAACGGCGACACAGCGCCGTAGTCGGGGAAGCGCAGAGGGCTTCCTGTTGACATCACACGGGCCGGGTCTGCACGCGCCACCGCGCGTACACATTCAGCGCGCGAGCGGGCCACTCTCGGGTAACGTGGCCCTTGTCGGTATCGAGACCAATGTGAGCAACTTGGCGCCACACGCCGCGACGAAGTGCCTGCATAGCCTGCGAATTCACTTCGGCACGCGACTTGCTCTCTTTGCGGCATCACCACCAATCGCTTGCGATGATCCTCGGGGGCGGACTCGGCGCGCGTCGCTGTTAGCGTCTGGTCCGCCCCGACGGTTTGCTGCGGCGATAACTTAAGGGCGCTCGGTCGTGGGCCGAGACAATACAGGGAAGTGTTGGATGCGATCCGGAGTTCTTCTTTTAGGAGCCACGACAATTGCGCTCGTCGCAAACGGTGCAGCGAACGCGGCAGACCTTGAGCCAGAAGTGAAACTGCCGCCCGCGGTGTGGAACTGGTCGGGAGGCTATATTGGCGGGCACCTCGGCGGCGGCTACGGCCGAACCTCCTTCAGCAATCCTACGGTCCGTCAATCTATGGCGATGTCGTCGATACCCCAGTGCTTCTCGCGGGTGGCCAGATCGGCTACAATTGGCAGAAGAATGGCTGGGTGTTCGGCGTCGAACTCGATGCCAGCGGTGCTGTCTCCGACGGCACGAATACTTGCCCTCGCCGCCTCCGGCTTTGTCGTGAGTGCAAACTGCAAGGCAGGTCCCAACGTCTTTGCCACCGGGACTGGGCGCGTCGGTTACGCGTTTGGCGCGCTGGGCCGCACGTTGGCCTATCTTAAGGGAGGAGTGGCTTGGCAAAACAATCGAGGCGACGTCGTCAACAACTTTGAAGGCGGCGCGCCACAGGAGAAAACCCATTTCGACTATGGTCGCCTCGGTGGCGTCATCGGGCTAGGCGTCGAGCAAGCACTTACGTCTGCATGGTCGGTCAACGTCGAGTATGACTATCTCCATTTCGGCGGGCCGAGTGTCGCAACGCCTCCGACGGTGCAGAATCCGCCGTTCGCCATTCTTCCGGCGAACATAACCAGCCTCTCCAGCAGCTATCACATCGGAAAGATCGGGTTGAACTACCATTTTGGCGCCGACCCGTGGGTGGTGCGTTGGCCCGATGCGCCGCTCTACGCAAAAGCGCCCGCCGGCGCGGCGCCGATTGCTTACACGGCCGGTTGGTCGTTCGAAGGCGGATCGCGACTCTGGCTCAGCCGGGGTCGATTCCAATGGGACCGCAGCGCAGTGGCCTCCGGCGGCCTTGAAGACCCCAGCATGCTAATATCGAGGCTCACCTATCACGGACTTGACGGACTTTCCGGGGAGCTATTTGGCCGTCTCGACAGCCCGTGGGGGGTGTTCCTGAAGGGCAACATTGGCCTTGGGCGCTTCGACAAAGGACACATGAACGACGAAGATTGGGGCCTCCCCCCGAACCTCTCCTATGTCAACACGATATCAGGCCAGGCCAACGGGAGGTACACCTACTACACGGCCGACGTAGGCTATGATTTCCTCCGCGCCGCCAACTACAATGTCGGCGGCTTTATCGGCTGGACGTATTACGAACAGAGCTCCGATTCGAGGGGGTGTGTACAGATAGCTGCCCCACCTCCATGCTTGGCGCCGGACGACGACCAGGTCGTTGGCAGCCAGAATACTCAGTGGAATGCAGCTCGTGTCGGCCTAAGCGCCGAAACCATGCTCACCGAGCGTTGGCGTTTGAACGCTGACGTCGCTTACCTGCCCTGGACCGATTTCAAGGGGCGTGACCATCATCTCTTGCGCCCGACGACCATGTTTGATGAACAACGGAGCAATGGGGGCCGAGGCGTCCAGGTTGAAGGCGTTTTGTCCTACTTCGTCACCAGGAACTTCAGCGTCGGCGTCGGTGGCCGCTACTGGGCGATGTGGACCAACAGCCGAAGCGACTCATTGTGCAGCAGCAGCGGCTGCGTTGAGCCGACCATGCTTGCGAAGTACAGCATGGAACGCTGGGGTACGTTCTTTCAGGCCTCCTATAAGCTCGATTGAAAAGATCGCACCAAAAGCCAAGAGCCAGGCTTTCGACGCCCCCTCAAGCTTTGGTAGTGACCATCCACCTCCGCGCCACCTGGACCGGCATGCGGATTATCCGAGCCGTTGTTGCAGGCGAGCGCAATCCCGACGTGTTGGCAACCTATCGGGACGTGCGTTGTCATTCTTCGACCGAGACAATCCGCGCGGCACTGGTGGGCAACGACCGGGAAGAACATGTCTTCGCCCTCCGTCAATCGCTGGAACTATACGACGTTTACCAGGCGAAGATGCTGGACTGCGACCGCAAGCTCGAAGCCTTGATCGCCGTATTGAGCAACAAAGGGGCAAAAGCGGGCGCAAAGTTATCAAAGCCACGCGTTAAGACCAAGCAGGTCAACACACCTACCTTCGATGTCAGGGCCGCGCTGTACGGAATGCTCGGCGTCGATTTGACTGAGATCCATGGGTTAGGTCCGTCCCTCTCGCTGAAGCTCATCGGCGAGTGCGGCACGGATCTGAGGGCATGGCCGAGCGCCAAGCACTTCACCTCGTGGCGCTGCCTTGCACCGGGCAACAAAATCTCCGGCGGCAAGGTGCTGTCTTCACGCACACGAAGATCGTCCAGTCGGGCAGCCGCACTGTTGCGATTGGCGGCCACTACTGTCGGACGGAGCGATACGGCGCTCGGCGCATTCTATCGCCGGCTATCCTCACGTGCAGGCAAATCAAAGGCGGTGACGGCGACCGCCCGCAAGATCGCAGTTTTATGCTACAACACCCTGCGGCACGGCATGCCCTACAGAGATCCGGGTGCAGACCAATATGAGCGACAATATCGCAGCCGTGTGCTCGCCAACCTTCAGCGCCGAGCCAAATCACTGGGCTTCGTGTTACAGGCTCTTCCGGGGGACGCCAATCCGGCTGTTTCTTAGGAAGGCCGCAGCCTACTTCGCGAAGGAAGCGACATGAAGTTCGCCTTCGTCGCGAAGCACCGGACGATCTGGCCGGCGGCATGGCTATGCGATGCGCTGGGAGTGTCGCGGTCGGGCTTCCATGCCTGGCTCAACCGCTCTCCCAGCGCCAGATCCCGCAGCGACCAGGAGCTCGGCGGCAAGGTCAAGGCCAGCTTCGTCGCCAGCGACCGCACCTATGGCGCACGCCGGGTGTGGCGTGACCTGCTCGCCGACGGGGCGGATTGCGGCCTGCACCGGATTGAGCGGCTGATGCGCCTGCAAGGCTTGCGGGCGCGGCCGCGACGTCGGCGCTTGCCGAAGGATGACGGCGATCGACAGCTCGAGACCGTACCGGCGAACCTCCTTGACCGGCAGTTCGCCGCCGAGCGTCCCAGTACACCAGCGAGCAGTTCCAGCGCCTGATGGCCGACCACGGCATCGTTGCAGCATGAGCCGCTCCGGCAACGTCTGGGACAACGCGGCGATGGAGAGCCTCTTCTCCTCGCTCAAGACCGAGCGTACGGCCAACAAGATCTATCGAACCAGAGACGAGGCACGCGCCGATGTGTTCGACTACATCGAACGATTTTACAACACGACCCGCAGGCACTCGACCATCGGCTATCTCAGCCCGGTTGCGTTCGAGCGCAAGGTGGGATTAGCTTAACCGGGTGTCCATCAAACCGGCAGCAGCTCAAGTGAAAAGAACTAGCTGCAGTTGCCTTTTTGATTGGCCGCGATCCGACATCGCGCTAACCCAGTAGGCCGTAAGCGTGGCGCAAGCTTGCGAAAGATGCGCAGTTCGGTCGATCGTCGGAAAGCTGGACGCTGATCAACTACAGCCTGTTTTGGAGGGCATCGAAGAGGCCGTCGCGGCTCTCGAAGCAGCCGAGGATCACGCCAATCCAAGAACCTGCGAGAAGCGAACTGCCGAGCGCAGAGCCAACCGCGGTCAGCTGCCGGAGTATTTGCCGCGCATCGTCGAGACCCTGATGCCCACTGCAACCTGCCGCCCGTGCTGCGCAGGCGTCCTTTTTGAAATTGGGAGCGATGAGAGCCAGAGGCTCGACGTCGTACCGGCGCAGTATCGCGTAATCGTCACTCGCCGGCCCAAACTGGCCTGCCGCGCTTGTCATGGCGTCGTCCTCCAGCATGCCGGGCCCGAACACTGCCCACGGAGCGGCTGGTCAGCGCATGTGATCGATGCCAAGTATCATTGGCATTTGCCGCTTTATCGCCAGGCGCAGATGTTGGCGACGCACGGCATCGCCATCGACCGTCGGCCAAGCCGGTAGTCTGATCACGTCCGCAAGCGTGGTCGGCTTGGAGTGAGCACGTCTGCATAGTCCTCGAGAGCCAACCTTCTTTCCTCGCTGATCGCGTCGGCGGCATGAAACTCGAGACCTGCGACAAGTTTCGCGGATACCGATACCGCGGCGGCGTGCTGCACCGAAAGCTCGCGGTGACGCTCAATCACATCAAAAATCGTATCAAATTCAGTCGCCATGGCGCATTTGCCCCAGGCCACATTAGATCGGCACCAACCAATCCTGGTAGGTGCTTCCAGTCCTTCTCAGCGATACTGCTTGGTAGCACCCTTGGGAATTGAGCCTCTCGGGGGGCCGCGGTGGTCGGTCTCGCTTATCCAAGGGCGAAGGCTGGCCACCGAAGTTTGCAGCGCGTGGTAGGGATAAGCGCTTCCGGAGGCGTGAGCGCCGAGTCACCGCCGCCAACTTCACTGGCCGCGCGGGCGCGGTAGGGACAGCGTCGGGTTCTCACTCCCGACGGCGCCGAGTCATGTCCGCGTGCCTCCAAGTCCGCGTGTGCGCCGCGGAGTGGAGCAACCATGATGCCAAATTTATTGCCTCGTACGATCTAAAAGAGGCAAGGTCGGACCCGCACGAGCGCTTTCTTACAAATGCGATCGAGTGCGGCTGGTCTCCCGGGAGTTTGGACCCTGACGACATTCTATTTGGAGGGTTCATTTGTCGATCAAACGCAAACGGTCGCAGCACTCAACCATCAATCCAGCCTTCGACTCCAACGAGAAAGAGAGACTTGCTAGCAGCTGGGCCACATCTACGACGATTGAAGCTGCTACGTTCCGGTTCTCGTGAATAAGGGAAACTAAGGCGCGGCAGTTGGTCTCCGCGGGTACAGCAAACAGGCCAGCCTACAAGGCGCTGCTCCTTGGAGCCCACCAAATCCGGTAGTTGAGGCGACCGCGGCAGATTTGCAGAGTACGACCCCGTTTATCGATCCCAGGGGCGATGCCGGAGCAAGCTTATGGCAAGCGTTCAGTACTTCGTCACGCGCCATAAAGGCCAGTGGATGGTTGCGCTCAATTGCGAGTACTCCGGCCCCTACGCCACTGAGGAAGAGGCGATCCGCGTCGCGGTCGACGCTGCCCACAAGGAGGGAAAGGTAGGACGCGACGCTCAGGTTCTAGTTCAGGGCCATGACCACAGGTTCAGACACGAGTGGACATATGGCCAGGACCCATACCCACCGTCCGGCTAAATCGGGCTGGCGCTGGCCTTCTGGGCCGATCTCGGACACGGCCCTCAGGTGGTCACCCCGTAGTTTTGCAGCAGCGCCTTCTCGATCGCGGGCAAACAACTTGGCTTTGGCGCGCTGTCGACCAGAAAATGGCTTCGTTCTCGACGTCTTGATCCAGCGCCGAACGCGCTGCGCAGCGGCTCATGAAGAAGCTGTTGAAATACGCCGGCACGCCGCCGCGCGTGATGATCACGGACAAGCTCGTACGGCCCTGTGAGGGCGAAGATGGGCTTTCACGTCGAACATCGCCAGCACAAAGCTCTTAACAATCGGGCCGAGATTTCTCATCAGCCGACGCGGCGACGCAAGCCGATCATGAAGGGTTTCAAATCGTCCGATCAGGCTCAACGGTTTCTGTCAGTTCACGATCAATCAGGTCGCGAACCTTTTCCACATCCCCTATCCCGGAGCCGTCACCGCCGACTTCCGTCGTGCTTCGCGCGAGCGAGCCTTTGCGACTTGGCGCGAAATCTCCGCGACAAGCCGAATCTCGAACTGAGAAGCGCCTCCTTCGGCTCGGCGGTCGATTAAGTTGACGATGCCCGACGGTCTCCTGTAATCCAAGAGGCCACAGATGCTCGGACCTCTCGTTTTTCCCCCGACCCAAGCTGTTCTTTCTCTCGGCGATCGTTTGGACCGCACTGACGATGCTGGTCTGGTATGGCTTCGCGAGCAATCTGTTCGAAGCGCCGCAAAAGGCAGGTCGGGTTGGCGACGTTCTCGTCGGCGCCGGCTCTCTGGTTCGACCTCTATTTCGCCGCGTGCGCCGCGATATTTGCGGCTGGCTGGATGTTGGTTGCGCCGCACCCCTGGGCGACGTGGTCGATTCTTGGCTCCGCGCTAATACTGTTCACCTCCTACTTTCAGGTCCAGGTCAGCGTCGCCATCAACAGCTGGTATGGGCCATTCTATGACCTTGTCCAGGCCGCGCTTTCGAAATCGGCGCAAGTGATGGTCCAGCAGTTCTACAGCGAGTTGTCGACTTTTGCCGGCATTGCTCTTGTTGCGGTCGTGTCGGTGTGATGACGCGTTTCTTCGTCAGTCACTACATCTTCCGCTGGCGGACGGCGATGAACGATATCTATGTTGCAAGCTGGCCGCGGCTGCGCGCCATCGAAGGCGCCTCGCAGCGCGTTCAGCAGGACCCCATGCGCTTTGCGAGCGGTCGGATATTCCTTCCAGGCTGCGTTCCGCCACCGCTTCCGCGGCGCGACCAGAGCCTTCGGATGATCCAGCCATCCAGCTGATGGAAGGTATCCCTCCATTGAGGCCGCCTTGTTTGACGGACGCGAGCGCTGCAGGTCCTAGGGGTAATCCTAGCATTACAGTTGCCTTTTTAGGAGATGTCTGAATCTATGGACACCATGATTCGGAGGTCGTGGACGCCAGCAGCGTCGATCGAGGAGACGCTTGCGTTGTGGGCGGCGTCGCTTCCAGAGATCAAGAAATGGATACGTCCGTTGTTCACGCAAGAGAGATGGCGTCACCTTGGCTGGCTGCTGGTCACACAGCCGGCGCAAGTTCTATGAGCTGCATGTTGCAGGAAGCTTGAAAGTGGCAACGGCGACGGTCGAGCGGATGGCGAAGCTCTGGCAGGTCGAGAAGACCATACGCGGTCAAAGCCCCGACGTAGGCGTTGCCGCGCGCCAGCAAGCCTCCACAGCGGTCGTCGCAGATCTCTTCGATCTCTGGCAGCAGACATTGCGGCGGATTTCCGGAAAATCAAAACTGGCTGAGGCAATCCGCTATGCCGTCTCGCGCCGTGCCATCTTCGAACGCTTCCAGACTGATGGTTCGCATCGAGCTCGACTCCAACATCGTTGAACGCGCCATCTGACCACAAACAATTACGAGAAAGAATAGCCTCTTTGCCGGTAGCGACGGCGGCGGACGAACCTGGGCGAACCATCGCAACACTGCTGCAGACAGCAAAGATGAATAACGTCGATCCGTGCGCCTGGCTCAGCCTAACGCCTCAGCGTATCGCCAACGGCTGGCCGAGCGGCGAAATCGACGCGCTTATGCCATGGAACCACGCCGCCTGACGGCCGCAGCTTGCCGCTTACCCTTCGACCGAGTACGTGGCAACGAAGAGTGGCAGACGCTCCGAACGCGTAAGCGCTGGCGGTGCCCATGCCAAGGCAATGGGGGCCAAGCTGGTCTTTGCGAAGCTTGACCGGTTCAACCTCAAACCGGGCTTGCTTCGGTCACCGCTGGCAACCGGCGACCCGGGGTTCTGCAGCGACATTCGTCAGCTTATCGACAGGTAGGCCTGCTAAGGGCAGAACGCTGCCACGTTGACGGCCCTCCGGGACTTATCTGGTCAACGAAATGGCAGGAAGCCTCGCAGCAGTATCGATCCATTTGCGCGTTTGGGCTCGTGTGAACAATGATCATGACACCCGGCCTGCTTCGCGACCTTGAGGAGCGGGGGTATTCTTGTTTTGGCGATGGAGATATTGATGAACACAGGACAGGCTCAGTGGAGTGCAGGTTCTTCCTCGGCCGCTTCTGAAGAGGGGGAGCAGGAAAGTTACCTCAGCGGCTTCAGCCGAGCCGTGGCGGATTTGCTCGAAGCCATGACAGGATATCGGACCCCGGCCTCCGCGCGCGCGCAGTTGCTGGACAACTGGGCGGCCGAAGAGGGGCAGGGCGAAGCCGAGAATCGGCGACAGGGACGCGCACGAATTAGGGGGGCGGACAACACTGGCTCGCACTCGCTGGATTTGTCCTCCCTCTCCCTGACCGCTTTGCCCGCCGCCCTGCCGCCAAGATTGCTGGAACTGCGCGCCAGGCACAACGAGCTAAGCAGCCTGCCCGCTAGCTTCCCACCCGGTCTTCAGCATCTTCTCATTAGCCATAACCGGTTGATCAGTTTGCCGGACGCTCTTCCGGCGACCCTCTCTCGGCTGGAGGTGGCCGATAACAGCTTGACCAGTCTGCCGGCCAACCTTCCGGCTGGGCTCGAGATCCTGAACGCAAGCGACAACCGACTAACTAGCCTGCCGGACGCTCTCCCGAGCAGGCTCACCTCGCTCGCGGTTAGTGGCAATCAGCTGACCGACCTCCCCGACTACCTCCCATCGGGGCTCATTGAACTCGATGTCAGCAGCAATCAATTGGCCGACCTCCCCGCCCCCCTTCCGAGCACCCTCCAATCGCTCAATCTCAGCGGTAACCGGCTGACCAGCCTGCCTGAGGATCTTCTTGAGGGGCGTGTACCGAATCTTAGTCTCAGCTACCCGCATTTGGAGAACCTCGAGTTCGGGGATAACCCGCTGCCGGACGACGTCCTCGCTAATCTGGCGACGGCTGAAGCGCCACCGCAGCTTGCGCAGCAATCTCTATATGAGGCTGCCGCGCAATGGCTCGCAGACGACCCGGCGACGCTGGCCAAATGGCAGCACTTTGCGGATGAGCCAGGCGCCCAGGACTACGCGCAGTTCCTGGAGAGGCTACGAGAGACCGTGAACTACGGCAATGACGAGTTTCGGCAGGCAGTGGCTGATGATCTGCAGCAGGCGGCCGCCAATCCGACATTGCGCGAGCAGTTCTTTGCGCAGGCGTCCGAGGCCAACGCGAGCTGCGAGGATCGTGTCACCTTGCACTGGAATGGTATGCAGACCGCGCGCCTCAACGCTGACGTCGAGGACGGGGTATATGACGATCGGCTTGGCGATCTGATCCAGCGCGGCCGTGTCGCGTTCCGCTTGGAGGCGTTGGACGAGATCGCGCGCGACAGGATCAACTCGCTCGCCAGCGGCAACCCGAACGTAGACGACATCGAAGTCTACCTGGCCTATCAACATCGGCTGCGCGAGCCGCTGGAGCTCAGTCACGTCGCCCCTGACATGCGCTTCCTGGCGGTCTCTCACGTAAGCGAGGATGATGCGACGGAGGCGCTCGACCTGGTCCGGGAGCGGGAAGCAAGCCAGTTCACCGACTTCATGGCAAGCCGCTGGCAACCCTGGGAGACGGTGCTGAGGCGCATCGCTCCAGACGAACATGCAGCGATGCAAGACCGGCTCGTCGAAGCCATGGGCGAAGAGTTCCAAAGCCGTCTGGATCAGCGACTGGCCGAACATGGTCTGGTGGGCGACGTCGATGCCGAGCGGGTGCTCGGAGCCCAAGTCCGAAACCAAATCGCAGGCGAGATCAAAGGCGAGGTCATGCACCGGCTGCTCGCAGAGCGCGGCCTAGAACAATAAGACTTCCCAACAGTCCCGCGGGGATATTCTTCGTTGCTCTGTGGCGCTGCCTCAAGATGGATCCTGCAATCGACATCATCTTTGAGCTGACGATTGCCGATTGGCGCTCGAGCGAGGAGGCTTAGGCGCGGCCCGTTGAGGCAGCACGCATCTACCGCCGTGAAGATCGCACGGTGTGCGGCAGCATGAAATGGTCGGCGCGCAGCCTCATTGCCGATTCCTTGTAAGACGGGATGCCCGGGCCTTCTACCGGGCTGCGGAATGCTCCGCCGGAATTCTGTCGTGACCGCGCGCCGCCTTTGCTTCGTACTCGTCCTCGGGCGAGCGAAATCGACGCGTCAACAACCGGCTTTGATCATCGCGATTGTCGCGGTCGGTCAAGTGCATGCTCTCAGTCGTTTGAACGAGCGGGAGCGCGCGAGCGGATCCATCGGAGAACGCATTGCCGAAGTTTTCGTTCTTACTGGCGCACGATTTCATAGGTCACGCCAATGCCACGCGCCGCCAGCACTTCAGCACGTCCTCGACCATGCGCAAGCTTGAGAGGAAGCCGGAAATACAACCAAGCGGCATAGCTGATTACTTCCGGTGGGAAGCGATGGCGGCGATAAAGAGGGGTCCGGGCGGTCGGCGTGCTGGTCGTCACCACCCCCTCGGCGGCTCCAATTCGTTAACTTAACGCCATCCAGAGTCTTCCGAAGCCGTCGACCAGATGTGTCTCGATCAGTCTGCTGTCTTCCTCATTTAGACGGCCCGGCTTGTCGAACAGCGTCAGCGGAATGGTAGCTTCCCGACATCATGGAGCATCGCCGCGAGCCCGAGTCGCCCCAATACTTGCTGGCGAAATAATCAGCGCCGCCGCAGACAATACGTAAGCAGTGCTGAAAGGTGGCCCTCGTGAGCCAATGCGAACACAGGCTTTGAATTTCGCTTTATTTGGCTGCTCGCAACATTGGCGTGAGCGGCGGCGAAGAACCATGTTGTATTTTGCCAATGACCTCGAAGCCGTGGCTTTGATAAAAGGGGATGTGATCGGGATTCGAGCTTTCCAGATAGGCGGTAATGCCCTGCTCATCGCATCGTTGAAGAGCGTATTTCATCAACAATGTGCCAAGTCCTTGTCCGACCCAGTTCGGATCGGCCGCGATGAGAGGCAGGTACCAATGCGGCTCGGACGGATGATGTTCGGCCATTTCCTGCCGCAGGAGCGCCATATCTTCGGTGATCGCCGGGTTCAGGGACAGCGCCATTATTTCGTCTAACGCGGACTCGTCTTGCTGCACGCCAGGCGGCAGCCACAGGGCTGCGGCGCGGATCCCTTCCGTGACGTATGCTGTGCCGTGCTCGAATGCTGGTCCACCAGAGGCGTTAACGAACCGAGGCATGCTCCGAAGATATTGGCTTGCGTCAGGCCAACTCCACCGCATCAATGGATCGGCGGCAAAGCCGAGCACAATTGTCCAGACGGTGCTTGTTCGAATGTTTGCATTCGCACATTTGATATCCGACTCCGCCGGCATAATGTGGGTTCCAAATTTTCTGTCTACCTGTCAGAGTTACGTGGCACGACATAAAGAAGACGTGGCCGATCACCAGATTCCTGATATCGACCGGCTGCACCTGGGTTCTGCCCGCTGATGGTCATGTTCCGTAACGACTCAGAATAGATCCATCGCCCGGCACCGGCTCGCCGTGCTCAGCTTCCGGAGCGCTTTTTCATCACTGCAATCCCTGTGCCATACTGAATGTCGAGCGACGGCATCGTCAACTTAACCGACCGCTGAGCTGAAGGAGGCGCTTCTCAAAGGTTCGAGATTCGGCGATAGCGCTTGTCATGGAGATCTCGCGCCAAGTCGCAAAGGCTCGCTCGTGCCAAGCACGACGGAAGTCGGCAGTCAGGGCTCCGGGATAGGGGATGTGGAAAAGGTTCGAGACCTGATCGTGAACTGACAGAAATCGGTGGGCCTGGAGGAGTTGAAACGCATCATGATCCGCTCGCGTCGTCGCGTCGGCTGATGAGAATTCTCGGCCCGATTGTTGAGAACTTTGTGCTGGCGATGTTCGACCCAAAGGCCCGTCTTTGCCCTCGCAGCGCCGTACGAACGAAGCTTGTCCGTGATCATCACGCGCGGCGGCGTGCCGGCGGATTTCAAGAGCTTCTTCCTGAGCCGCTGCGCAGCGCGCGAGTCTCTTCCGCGCTGGATCAAGACGTCGAGAACGAAGCCATTCTGGTCGACAGCGCGCCAGAGCTAATGTTGTTCGCCCGCGATCGAGATAACGATCTCGTCCAGATGCCATTTGTCACCGCGAGCGGGAGCGCGCTCGCGGACCGATCGGAGAACGCCTTGCCGAATTTCGGTCCCCACTGGCGCACGGCTTCATAGGTCAACAGTGCCACGCGCCTCCAGCATTTCCTCGACTATGCGCAAGCTTAAGGGAAACGGGAACTACAACCAAACGGCATATTGACGCCGCCCCGGTGGGCTGCGCCGACAGACTTTCAGCGGTTGCGCAAAAGTACGGTGCACTGCGTGAGCGGGCTGGTGAGCTCGAAATGACGCTGCAACGGAGCCGGACGGCGCGGTCGCGGCCATCTCGTTTGAGCATTCACGGTCGCAAATCGACGCAGAGCGCGGCCCAACCCAAACAACGTCGACTGGTAGAGAAGCGTTCGCCTGAGCTGAACTTCTTGACGGTGGGGCGACCGCGAGTCACCGGACCCGGATTAACGAAGGTCGTCGAACGGCCCACGAAACCCTCGCCAAGGCGTGGGAGGCGAAATCCGCTGCTGCTGGCGCGTTCCAGTCGGCGAGCGCTCGCTGCGAGGAAGCTGCCGCGGGAATGGAGGCCGCGAAGAATCGCCGCGCTTCAGCCGAAGGGGCCTTCAATATGGCCTGTCAGGATATCGCCCGGTCGCAGGGTCAGGTGTTCCCGCTGATTGCCACCGACCCGGCTGTGTCCAGAGCGCTACGAACACAGAGCTGGCCCCGGTTGTTTGGACAGCGCCCCGCTGGATTTAAGTGGATTCCTGCCGGGTTATGCTGAACGCGGGGCTTTACGGTTTTGTCGTTGCGTCGGGAGGGCGTAGCCCGACCAGAGCGACGACAAAACCGTCGGCGACGGTCATGCGGCCATCACCATAGCTTGCGTGCCGAAGTAAGCCTCGTCGGGCGTGCGCCCGTCAAGGCTCGAGTGAGGGCGTCCCTGATTGTAGAAGGCCAGATACTTGGCAATTGACGCTCGCGCCTCGGACACGCTGTCGTAGGCGCGGAGATAAACTTCTTCGTATTTGACCGTGCGCCAGAGCCGCTCGACAAACACGTTGTCGCGCCAGGCGCCCTTGCCGTCCATGCTGATGGCGATCTTCGCGTCCAGCAGCACATCGGTGAACTCGAGGCTGGTGAACTGGCTGCCCTGATCCGTGTTGAAAATCTCGGGCCTGCCGTGCTTCGCCAACGCCTCCTGGACCGCTTCGACGCAGAAGGCCGCCTCCATTGTGATCGAGACGCGATGGGCCAGGACCCGTCGGCTGAACACATCGACGACCGCCGCGAGATAGACGAAGCCACGCCGCATCGGAATGTAGGTGATGTCCATTGCCCACGCATGGTCGGGCCGCTCGATCTTCAATCCGCGCAACAGGTACGGGTAGATCTTGTGACCCGGAGCCGGCTTGCTCGTTTTCGGGCGACGATAGACCGCCTCGATCCGCATGCGCTTCATCAGCGTCGCGATGTGGCGGCGACCGGCGTATACGCCCTCCCGCCGCAGCAACGATCGCAGCATACGCGCTCCCGCGAAGGGATAATCGAGATGCAGCTCATCGAGCCGACGCATCAAGGCAAGGTCCTCGGCCGAAACTGGCCGAGGTTCATAGTAGACCGTGCTGCGAGCCAGCTTCAGGACCTTCGCCTGGCGCACGATAGAAAGATCATGATCGCGGTCGATCATCGCTTTGCGCTCAGCAGGCCCGCCTTGGTGAGCGCGCCGGACAAAAAATCGTTTTCCAACGCCAGCTCGCCGATCTTGGCATGTAACGCCTTCAAATCGACCGGCGTCTCGGCCGATGTCTTGTCATGCCCAAACACGCCGGCGGCGCCTTCCAGGAGCTGGTTTTTCCAGATCGTGATCTGGTTCGGATGAACATCAAACAGTTGCGCCAGCTCCGCCAGTGTCTTGTCGCCTTTGACCGCAGCCAAAGCAACCTTCGCCTTGAATGCCGGAGAATGCGTCCGGCGGCTCTTCTTCGTCATCTTCGCTCCTGATTCGCAGCAAGAATCCTCGCCGCTGTCAGGCAGAAAATCCACTCAAGCTACTGTCCGAATTTGCGGGGCCAGCTCTCACGAACTCAAGAGCTCGACCGAACCGTAAATGATACGGACGCCGCCGTCCTGATGCGTCGGGACGACCTGGAGAGATCGCTGGAAGGGCTGACGCGGAGGCATCGACTGACGCCGTTGCAACCCTGACAACGGAAATCGATGCTCAACGAGCTGCCGATTGGCGTGATGCATGTCCCGGGCGCGGGAATTCAGGACAATCTGGGCGACAAGGCGAAGAAGCTCGGCATCCCGGTCTGAAAATTCGGCGGCGCGTGAGCGCCGCAAATTTCTACTACCCGACTTGAGCGACGAAATCGCGCAACTTTCGCTCCGCTTCCTCCGCCGCCTTCTCTACGGCAGGAAAGATCGTGGCCCACACCTCAGCCAACTCCGGAAACTCCATTCGCGCCTCGGCCGGGTTTCAGCGGTAGGGAAATTTGTCGTACCACGTCACTCTTTCGACGCTTGAGGGTCAGAAGCGCTACGCTTCCGCTTTTCAGTTCAACAGCAGCAGCTGTGAGCGCCAGAACCTCTGAGACACGGCCGCCACTTTGCAATAGCACCGTATAGGAAAGTCGGCGTGCAGGATCGAGCCCTTGTGCCGCGCGACGGAAGCGACGGCGCTCCGGTAGTGTCAGGTATTGTCGAATACCCGATGTCGAAAAATAGAGCGAGCTCTCCGCACAAGGGAGCCGGGGGGCTCGCGGTCGAGCGGACGATTGATTTCACAGATGGTAGATGGACTGCCGCTGTCCTTAAATGAGGAGGGGAAATGTCGCGTCCCGTATTCGTCGTAGGATTGATTGCAGTCTGCTCCTTCTTTCTTTGCCACCATAGACCGCAGCACAGGGACAGCTGTGCGATCCGTGCCTACGCTCAGGTGAGAAATGCTGCGGTCTGCAGCCGTCTGGTTCGGCGCGCGTTCAATGTAGCGTCGGTTATGGATACGAGCGCACCGGCGCCGAACGTCGCTGTCGCCAGAACCAGCGGAAGTGTTCTCGCCACTGACAGAGCGACAATACACTCCTGACGTGGTGCCTTGGAAAAAGATGCCCCATGAAAATGGGAGCGCAGTCCCCTGCGCTCCGGTCGTTCTTACCATATACGGAAACGGTCACGCTGCCCGTTGCATCACAGCTGTAGCTCTGATCATCGCTAAAGTTCTGATGACAATATTTGGACTATGGACCGGGATGCCACCCCTTCTTGCGCAGCGTGTTGTCAGAACTTTAACAGAGTCGATTGTCAGCTCTGAAACAATGTCTGACTTCCGACGCTACAAACATTCGTAGAAGACGCAGAGCAGCTGCGATTTTCATCGACACGTCCCTTGCTTGGTTCGCGGACGAACATCTCGGATCGCTTTTCCAGGGGGGGTGCTGAAGGTTGCCTTCTCGCGTGTCGCCACGAGCGCCGTGGTCGTCAGCTTACTCTGAGGCAACATGAAACTAGGCTTCAAGCAATAAGGTCGCGTTGGCTTGGCGTCTCCGCCCTCAGCGGTCGGACTTATCAGACGTGATGCCGACGGCCATTTGTTCTTAGGACATCGAGATTGTCGATCTGCTCAGCAAGGGGTTTATACCCGGACGTCGTTTGGCGAACGCAAGTGACAAGCGTCCGCAAACAACAGGGGCCTTTGGCATGAATGTGGCATCAGGGCTCAGTGCAGGGCGGACATCGGTTAGCACGTGATGCCCCATAACATCGGGGTGAAGGAACTTCTGATGAGGGCCGTATCGATTGAGTTCACTAGTACCCACTTTTCTTGGAACGTGAGTCGTGATTCAAGGTCGGGATGATACCCGAAGCAAGAGAAGTCCACCTTTCGAGGAAAGATCGCAAGGTGCTTGAGGCGTGCTGTCGCTCACCGGTGACGTTGCAGCGCGATTTGAAGCGGGCGCGGATAGTTCTGTTGGCGGCGGATGGGCGCAGCACCCGGTCGATCGCCAAGGAAGTTGGGGTCCAGCCGCGGATTGTCAGCCTTTGGCGGCATCGCTATGCCGACCATGGCCTTGAAGGGCTGCAAGACAAGCCGCGGCCTGGCAAGCAGCCGATCTATACGAAGACGACCGACAAGCGGATTCTGAAGCTGCTGGATAAGCCGCCACCGCAAGGGTTTGCGCGCTGGACCGGCCCCCTGCTGGCCGAGGCGCTGGGCGATGTCGATGTCCAATATGTCTGGCGGTTCCTGCGCAGCCACAAGATTGACCTGGTGGCTCGCAAGTCCTGGTGCGAGAGCAACGACCCGAACTTTACGGCCAAAGCCGCCGATGTTGTCGGCCTCTATGTCGCGCCGCCGGCGAAGGCCATTGTGCTGTGCGTGGACGAGAAGCCCTCGATCCAGGCTTTGGAGCGAGCGCAGGGTTATCTGAAGTTGCCCAATGGCCGCGCCTTAACCGGCCAAAGCCACGATTACAAGCGGCATGGCACCACAACATTGTTTGCGGCGCTCGAAGTCGCCACCGGAAAGATCATCGCGACCCATTCAAAACGCCGGCGCCGCGTCGAGTTTCTCGATTTCATGAACAGCGTCACCGCGACTTTTCCGAACCGCAAGCTTCACGTCATCCTCGACAACCTCAACACCCATAAAAAGAACGAGGACTGGCTCAAGGCCCACCCCAACGTGCAATTTCATTTCACGCCGACAAGTGCGTCATGGCTCAATCAGGTCGAAGTATGGTTTTCCATCTTGCAGGGGCAGTCGCTCAGCGGCACCTCCTTCACGAGCCTCAAGCAGCTTCAGGAACACATCGATGCCTACGTCAACGCATACAACGACAGAGCCGAGCCCTTCGTCTGGACCAAGAAAAAGGTCCGTCAACGCCGTTTCAAAGGCCGCCGTATCACTCAGCTCTGATTCCGGGTACTAGGCTGGTGTTTTTGTACTTCGTGAGCGTGCTTGCGGCCTTGCTTTTGCTGGTGGTGAGCAACCGCGGAGCCATGGCAAAACGCTCCGGCTATCGGAGTGATTGTGCCGGGATGCTGATTGTTTCTTCCATCCTACTTGTTGATAATTTTCAGTCGGAATGCCAAGCCCTCCATCTTTTCAGTGACAACCAGCCCATACGAGGGGAGCTCTTTGAGCGGGGTGCGGATCTGTTCAGCTTCAATGGGGCTAATGCGGGTGCACCGTGCAACGCTGTATTGGCTCCTGTGATTCTTCCAGCGCCCTCGCGTCTGCGCTATCGATCGATGACGCTGAGCGGTGACGAGCCGTCAAATTATCCCGACGAAGACGTTCTAAAGAGGAGAGCAGACAAAGGGCCTCGAGTGGCGTCGTTCGCTCCTGCAAGATCGTTCCGGCAGAATGGTCCGGCTCTCCGTGCGGAGGCGCCTGTCAGTTCGATGCTGATGCAGAGGCTAGTTTCTTTGGCATCTCATAGTTTTACGACCTCGGCCGGGGTCAAAATTAGCTTCACGTTGATTATGGCGTCAAACCCGAGCGGTACTGCTTTTGGTCCACAGGTCTTAATGGATGCCGACAGTAAAGCTTTGGTCTGCGAGATCTCGCCCATGGATGCGGAAAGCATCTCTGCGTTTCGGCACTCGCTGGCGCAAGCCTTTGTTCAACAAGCGGCGAATCCCGGTGGGGGGCTCCCGAGCAAGGATGTCGATGATTTGTTTGCGAACAACTGGGCTGCTAATGCAACAAATGGCATTATGGGCGGTTGCCTGCTCGGGAATAATAATGAAAGCGGAAGGATAGTGTAGCGCAGCACATGGGTTGTCACGAACTCCACGAACGAGTCCGGGCCGCCAGATCCGGAATGTCCCTCTTCAACTCCTGTAACAGGAGGGCGTAATTCGCCCGATATGCTCGTCGCCCAGCCATTCCATGTCGTCGAGCACCGCCCGCTGGCCGTGGAGCGAGCCGAATTGAAAAGTGCAGTGCCTGCCGTCGCTTGATAATCGTGTGGACGCGTCGGGTTGCGGGCCATTAGCGGACAACTGGCAGGCAGCTCTTCATAGCTTAGGCGTCGGCGATCGACCATCTGGTCCGTCCCATCGAACACAGGCGGCGCGCCCTCATCAATTGCCATCTGGGCTGACGAGCGCTTGCGCGCACTAGGGTCTGTACCTAAATAGCGCCACGTGATTCTCTTGCCTACGTGTTGATTCGGGGGCGAGAGAATGCGCGCTGGTTTGTTTTGGCTGAACGACAGGCAATGGGCGCGTATCGAACCGCATCTGCCGAGGGGACTGACGGGGCCGGATCGGGACGACGACCGAAGCATCGTCAGCGGCATCATTCACATGCTGCAATCGGGTGCACGATGGCGTGATTGTCCACGTGAATACGGCCCTTACACGACGATCTACAATCGCTTCAATCGCTGGGCCAAGCGAGGACGATGGTGCGCAATCTTCGAAGCGCTGGCCAAGCCTGGCGAAGACGGCGTCGTACTGTCGCTCGACTCGACCTCGATTAAAGCTCACCGGTGTGCCTCCGGCGGAAAAGGGGGGAGCACAATCAAGCAATCGGCCGCTCGCGCGGAGGCCGCACGACAAAAATCCATGCGCTGAGCGATCCGCTCTGCCGGCCGGTCGTCCTGCATCTGACTCCAGGCCAGGATGCCGATATCGCTGCGGCTCCCGATGTCCTGGCGCTCGCGCCACCCATGAGCGTGCTCCTCGCCGACAAAGGGTATGATGGCGACAAGCTTCGCGGCGCAATCATTCGTCGTGGCGCCAAGCCCGTAATCCCCAATAAATCTAACCGTGTCGTCATCCATCGCTTCAACAAACGCGCCTACAAAGGACGAAATGTCATCGAACGCTGCTTTTGCAGGCTCAAGGACTTCCGGCGCATCGCCACGCGATATGACAAGCTCGCCCGTAATTTTTTGGCCGCTGTTCATCTCGCCGCTCTCGTCGCATATTGGCTCAATTGAGTCTGGACCCTAGTGCAATCGTGCGTTCCACCAACTACCGATATCACTGCCAAGGACTCGATTGTCTGGTTCGGACCAATGTCCACAACCGGACGCATGTACCATGAACAAACCCGCTTGAGGATCTCCATCTTCGAGCGGCACGCAGCTTGCTTCGTTTGCGCAGGCGCTCGTTATTGGACAGGAAGGGGCAGCGGAGTGCATGATGCGATCTGGAGTTCGTCTTTGGGAAGCCACAACCATTGCGCTTCTAGCCCGCGGCAGGCCGGCCCGGCCGACTTTGGGCCAGCAGTGAAGCTGTGTCTGATCCTCTGGCACCAATCCGCAAACGGCGGAGCAGAACACAACATTGGCCTCTGGCCCCGACGGTTGCGTTATTCGCGGCTTCGCCCTGAGCCTTCCCATTCTGCACATCAACGGTTTCACCCGCTCGCGCTTCACCGCATGGCTCCCGGCCCGCATAATGGCCGTCATGCGCCGGGGGGCGTGAAACGGCCGATTAGCAAGCAGCTGGCATATTCGCCGCAACAACAACAGATCAGCATCCTTCGGAGTAGGTCGCAGCTGACAGATATCGGAACGACCCACGCGAACCAAGTGGCATGGTCGGCGGACCGACAGTTCGTCAAAGCTTTGGCCAATGAGCGCGGACTGCTCGTGTTCCTGATCCCTTTGCTGAAAAAGCTGCCGCCCAAGATCGCCTATCGGAGACGCGGAGTTTCTCCGCGATCGGCATTTCGCGCTCCGCCCATAGCGCTGCTGCTGCTCCTGGGCTCTCGCAGCTTGCTCCAGTAGCTGTGCTTCCAGGCATAGTTCGGTTCGGATGAACCTGATAACCCGTCAGATCAGCCATCACATGCTTCCGCAAACCTTCCAGCGCGACGCCTTCAGCACGAATTCCCTGGGCCGAAGCGAGGCCGACTTGAAGAGATTTCAGCGTAGCGGTTCGCGTCGATTGCCGAGGGTTTCTGCGCAACCGCAAGAGGGCTGGAGCCAGTGCTACGGCTCGATGCCGAGAATTTAAGGTAACGTGTTCACCATTTTCCTGCTCGCTGTTGTGGCTAGTTGTATCAGGACGTCAAGTAAGTGTGAGTTCATGCAACTGGAGACTTCGGTCTGGCCGCCAGTCTGCGTTGGCCGCTTCATCAGATTGTTGGCCTTGCTGACCCGACGGAAAGGTTAGTGGCTGTGGCTGCGCATCGTCACAAACTGACTGCGGTTGCGCCAGGGCACGATCCGTGGCTCTTCACGTCGCTAGTCTGCGACTGCTTGCTTGCCATAGCCGTTGTCATCGCGACTGGTTTCGGCCCCGTCGTAAAGGCATCGGCGCAGAACGTCTCCTACAATACGCAGCCGCCGCGTCCGAAGCCGCCGAAGGCCGCCAACGACAACCAGATGCTGGTTCAGGCGACCGAGGTCGTCTACGACTACAATAATTCGCGGATCTCGGCGGTCGGTAACGTCCAGCTGTTCTACAACGGCACCAGCGTCGAGGCTAACAAGGTCGCCTACGACCAGAAGACCAAGCGGCTCCATGCCGAAGGCAACATCCGCATGACGGATGCCGAGGGCAAGATCACCTATGCCGAGACGATCGATCTGTCCGACGACTATCGCGACGGATTCGTCGGTTCGCTCCGGGTCGATACCGCCGACCGGACACGGATGGCCGCAACGCGCGCCGACCGTTCCAGCGGCAACTACACCGTGTTCGAGAACGGCGTCTACACGGCCTGCGCTCCGTGCAAGGACGATCCGAAGAAGCCACCGCTCTGGCAGGTCAAGGGTGCCCGCATCATCCACGACCAGCAGGAGAAGATGCTGTACTTCGAGACGGCGCAGCTCGAGTTCTTCGGCGTGCCGCTCGCTTACATGCCCTACTTCTCGACGCCCGACCCGACCGTGAAGCGCAAGTCCGGCTTCCTGATGCCGGGCTTCACCTCGAACACGGGCTACGGCTACGGCGTGGAGGTCCCGTTCTACTGGGCGATCGCGCCCGATATGGACGTGACCTTCAACCCGCGCATCACCTCCAGGCAGGGCGTGCTGTTCCAGGCGGAGTTCCGCCAGCGCCTGATGGGCGGCGCCTACCAGATCCGTGCTTACGGCATCGACCAGCTCGATCGCGGCGCCTTCGCCGGGCAGCCCGGCGACCGCCAGTGGCGCGGCGCCGTCGAGACCAAGGGTCAGTTCGCGCTGAACGACAAATGGGTCTGGGGTTGGGACGGCGTCGTGATGTCCGACTACTATTTCTTCTCGGACTACCGCCTGTCGCAGTACCGTGACCCGCTCGGTTCGTTCCTGAACCTGCCGACCGACGCGGTCTCGCAGCTCTATCTGACCGGCGCCGGCAATCGCAGCTTCTTCGACGCACGCACGATGTACTGGCGGAGCTTCTCGGGCAACCAGGACAAGGTCCCGATCGTCTACCCCGTGATCGACTACTCGAACGTGCTCAACTATCCGGTGTTCGGCGGCGAGTTCAGCTACAAGACCAACTCCGTCAACCTGTCGCGTGACAGCGCCGTGTTCGATCCGATCACCACGCTCGCCAACACCAACAGCCTGTGCACGACGGCGTCGGCCGATCCGCTCGCGCGCACGCCATCGCAGTGCCTGCTGCGCGGCTTCCCCGGCACCTATACCCGCCTGTCGGCGGAAGCGCAGTGGCGCAAATCCTTCACCGACCCGCTCGGCCAGATCTGGACGCCGTTCGCCGGCCTGCGCGCCGATGCAATCAACTCCTCGGTCTCGAACCAGCCGGGCGTGTCGAACTACCTACCGGTCGGCGACACCCAGGCATTCCGCCTGATGCCGACGGTCGGCCTCGAATACCGCTATCCCTTCATCAACGTTCAGCCCTGGGGCTCGACCACCGTCGAGCCGATCGCGCAGATCATCATCCGCCCGAACGAGACTTATGCCGGCAAGTTTCCCAACGAGGATGCGCAGAGTTTTGTATTCGAAACGTCGAACCTGTTCAGCGTCGACAAGTTCTCCGGTTACGACCGCGTCGAGGGCGGCGGCCGCGCCAATGTCGGCGTGCAGGCCACCACGCAGTTCGACAAGGGCGGCGCGGCCAAGGTGCTGTTCGGCCAGTCCTACCAGCTGTTCGGCATGAACTCCTACGCGGTCCGGGACTCCATCAACACGGGCCTCGATTCCGGTCTCGACAAGCCCCGCTCCGACTACGTGGCGAGTATCGACTACTCGCCCAACCGCACCTACACCTTCAGCGTCCGCTCCCGCATGGACGAGCAGACCTGGAACGTCCAGCGTTTCGAGGCCGAAGGCCGCGCCAACTTCGATCGCTGGTCGATCAGCGTGATGTACGGCAACTACGCGGCACAGCCGGAGCTCGGCTATCTGACCCGCCGCGAAGGCATCCTCACCACCGGCTCGCTGAAGGTCGCGACCAACTGGGTGGTCACGGGCTCGGCGCGCTGGGACCTCGAGGCCAACGAGATCAACCAGTATGTGGTCGGTGCCGGCTATGTCGACGATTGCTTGGTGCTGGGATTGAACTATCTGAAATCCTACAATTATACGGTAGGCGGCGTGCCCCCCGTCTTGAATGAGACCTACATGCTAAGTATAGGTCTACGAACATTCGGGACGATCGCAATCGGCTTCTGAGGCACGGATAGCGGCGCATGCGGGTCACGTCGGGGGACGTCACCACCACGACCGAGGCGCGCAATAGCGGGCAGGCGGTCACGGCTGTGCTGGGAAAGCTCGAGTTCGACGAACGCGCAGAACTGTTCCACTTCAGCCATGTCGGTTTTGGGCGCGCGAGATCGCGGCTTTGGGTCATGACGTCAAACTGCTGCTACCTCAATATGTGAAGCCATTCGGTGCGCCCCGACGGCGCGTATTACCAGTGGAGGAAGGATCCACCCAGAGAGTTGTCGATTGATCTGGTAGCTGACGAGCGGTTTGGACGAGCAATCGGACGGATCGAAGCCTCGTGACAAAGGTCGCTTTAGGCGGCCGAGCAATCCAGCGGGCCGTAACGTGAGTGAAGCCTGAGCACGCCTCGAAAGTTACGATGTGAATGCCGACCCGATCGTATGGCGGGGAAGGCCGTGCGGACAGGGAAGCAATCGACGCACGCACCTGTCTGGTTCACCGGGGTAATGGGCACGGCACGTTGGAAAGGTAGTACGGGTAATACGGGGGAGACCCGTCTTGGTCGAAGGTCGCGCCTTCAGCATTGAGTAGTCGATGGACCGGACGGGAGTCGGACAGGGTCAAAGGTACCGATGAAACCGGGTAATTCCGGCGGAGGAAAGGACCCTGACTTCAGGTGCGCTTTTGAAGATGGCGAGGGAAAGGGTAGATTGGCGATGAGCCTTGAAACGCCCGATAAGATCAGGAGCCTTCAGAGAAAGCTTTATTGTAAGGCGAAGGCGGAGCCTGCCTTCCGCTTCTACGTGCTGTACGACAAGATCTGCCGCGAGGACATTCTGAGCCATGCCTACAAGCTGGCCCGCGCCAACGCGGGTGCGCCGGGAGTGGACGGAATAACTTTCGAACAGATCGACGCGTCGGGACTCGAAGCATGGTTGGCTGGCCTGCGCGATGAACTCGTCACGAAGACCTATCGGCCCGATCCGGTGCGGCGGGTGATGATCCCGAAGCCCGGCGGCGGCGAACGTCCGCTCGGTATCCCAACAATCCGGGACCGGGTCGTCCAAGCTGCTGCAAAGATCGTGCTGGAACCGATCTTCGAGGCGGATTTTGAGGACGGAGCTTATGGATATCGCCCGCGCCGCAACGCGGTCGATGCCGTCAAGGAAGTGCACCGGCTTATGTGCCGGGGCTACACAGATGTTGTTGACGCCGATTTGTCGAAATACTTCGACACGATACCGCACTCGGACCTCCTCAAATCGGTGGCCCGACGCATCGTCGACCGGAATGTGCTGCGGCTGATTAAGTTATGGCTGCGAGTACCGGTCGAGGAGCGGGATAGCAACGGGAAACGGCGCATGAGCGGCGGTAAGAGCAACAAGTGTGGCACGCCACAGGGCGGTGTCATCAGTCCGCTGCTCTCCGTCATCTACATGAACCGGTTCCTGAAGCATTGGCGTCTCAGCGGTCGGTGTGAAGCATTCCATGGCCAGATTATCTCCTATGCCGACGACTTCGTCATTCTCAGCCGCGGCCACGCGGAAGACGCATTGACGTGGACGAAAGCGGTGATGACCAAGCTTGGGCTGACACTCAACGAGACTAAAACCTCGGTGAAGAATGCCCGATTGGAAAGCTTTGACTTCCTTGGGTACACGCTCGGACCCCGCCACTTCCGCAATGGGGGGCGGTGGTATCTTGGCGCGGCTCCGTCGAAGAAAAGCGTGCTGCGGATCAAGAGGAAGGTCAGCGAACTGCTGACGCCGGGCAACAAGGGCGCTTGGCCCGAAGTACAAGCACGACTGAACCGCCTTCTGCGCGGCTGGTCCGCTTACTTCAGCTATGGCTCGCTTGCTACGGCTCATCAGGCCGTTGATCGACACGTCTTTGACCGCGTGCTCGCCTTTCTGCGCAGACGACATAAGACGCCAGGACGTGGCGTCAGACGGTTCTCTGATCAGATCTATGGGAACCCTGGCGTACTTGTGCTGAACCGCGTGCGCAAAGTGTCGCCGACGTGCGCCTTGTGACGAAACCTGTCGGAAAGCCGGATGCGGGAAAACCGCACGTCCGGTTTGATGAGCGGGGAGAGGAAACGGAACGCGCAACAAGCGCATCACCGCGCCTCTCCTCGACTCTACTCAAGCGCGGGAAGACTGATGCTGCCGACGCAGAGGCGATCAGCGAAGCTGTCGCGCGCAATACCATGCGCTTCGTCCCGGTTCGTCGAACACTGCAATCACGTCCGCAATCATGAGAGCATCGACAACCTCACTCCTGTCGATGTCTACTTCGGCAGGGCTGAGGCGATCCTTGCAAGCCCGCAGCAATTGGCTCTTCCATTCGGTCGTCCCCCATCGCGGGTGTCAAGCCGCGCACGCGGGACCGCGATTTTAATCGACCCGAAGCTACCGGTCAGCGACCGCGGCTGGCTGCCGTGTCGATGCCCGTAACGGGGCGTTCCCTCATGGCCGGCCTTCATGCCGCGTCCGTAGCGCGGCCGCGCAAGGGCCGCATCGAGCTCGCTGCGGAGCAATTCCTCTAATGAGTTCCCGCGTTGGTTTCCGCACCGCCGTTTCAACCGGATCGAACCAATTTCGAAAAGCTGCGGAGCCGTCTCTCTTTCACACGGCGGGGAAATGCATCTTTGTGACATTGCTGGTCATGGCATGGTCTCCGATCCGGCGCTCCAAACGGCGGATGATTCGAGGTTGATCACCTCAGAGACTACGCCGCTTTCAATTCCAACCAATCCTGCGGCGGGACCCTGTCTGAAATCCGCCAGCCTGTCGGGAACGCAACCCGGAGCGCGAGAAAAATAGCACGTCTGGCTCTGCGCATAATGGCCCAACTCTTGCGAGGGGCGAGCGGGCAAAGGTCAGGTTGGAGATTGAGAATGGCGAGCGTGTCAAAGCTAAAGGTGTTTGCGGCCCTGAGTGCGGCCAGTGTTGCGCTTGTGCCAATATCGGCAAAAGCTCCGATATGGAGTTCGAGCGCTCAATACGGGAGCTTTTCAATCGATGGCTACAGTTGGAACAACGACGTATGGGGCAGGGGCGCAGGACCCCAGACTATCTCGGTGAGTGCTGTCAACCAGTGGGGGGTGTGGTCGAACCAGCCTGATACTGGTGGCATCAAGAGCTATCCCCACGAGGGTTTCAATGTCGGCAAACCGCTCAGTTCGATCAACACTCTGATCTCGAACTTCAATCAGGAAGTTCCGACTAGCGGCGCCTGGGACGTCGCCTACGATATCTGGGATAGCTCAAATCAGTATGAGATAATGCTCTGGACGAATTACACCGGCAATCCCGATGGTGGCGGCAACGTCAAGCCCATTTCTTACAAGTACGCTTCTTCCGGGGCGGCGATACCGATCTACACAAATGTCGATGTAGGCGGAGCGACTTGGAACGTGTTTCAAGGAGAAAATCACCATAAGGTCATCTCATTCCTGCGCACTTCGAAGACCAACAGTGGGACGGTGGATATCAAGAGTGTCCTGCAGTGGATCAAGTCTAAAGGGTACTTTGGGGAGATAAACGTCGGCAACGTCCAATACGGCGTTGAGATCACCTCCTCTCCAGGTGGGATGAACTTCAACTTCAATAATTGGACCCTGACATCGAGGTGAGTACCCACGGTCGGTGAGGTGAAGTGGCCTCGGATTTTGGACCGGCGGCTCAGATGGTGCGGATGCCGTTTTGTTTTGATAAACGGAGACCATGAAGAAGAACGAGACGGAAAATCGAAGCAGCGCTGAAGGCAAAGATCGCCTTGGAGCCGCTGCGAGAACAATCAAAGGTGACGGATCTGGCGCTACCAGCGGTGGAGAGAAAATTACGTGAGGCAACAACTCAGTTCAGGAACATTTTCGGCCAGGCAATGCGACAGCTCCCTAGCAAACATGTGGAGCTGATCGCACCGGACGAAAATCGATTCGCACAATGCTCACGCTGCGTGGGCAGCCCGTCGGGGGCTGGGTGGTTTGTTGCGGGGGCGACGTCGAGAAGTGGACTCTTCGCCTAGTCGCCCTCGATCTTCGTTCGCAATCCCCCGAGGAGAGAAACATGTCGTGGGACGACCAGCAATTCTAACGGACGAAAGCTGTGCCGCTGCTCCTACCTTGCAGTGCGCCCGTTTTTCACAAGCTCAAAGAAATAGCGAGCGAAATACGCAATTTTGGATTTTCGCATCACCACCGAACTTTCGGCACTGTTCTTGAAACGGGCCATTCCGCACCTCGCCGAGTTGGGTGAGAACGATCAATGCCCGCTGCGCGACCTTTCGTGAGCGAAGGTAGCGGGAGATGTCCCGATCGCTGTTGAGCGCCGCGCTCGTGACGTGGGCAACGGGCTTGATCGTCATGCGATCGTGGTGAGCTTGAAGGGCCGCACGCAGAACCGACGATTTCTTATGCGCCTTCAATCATCGGAAACCCTTGTTGGCCTCGATCATGCCGGCCGCGACCCATCGCAAGGTCATACCGGCATCCCGCCGGCGTTTGACGTTGCGCGTGACCCGGCGAATGGTGCCCTGAAATGGACCCCGGTTTTGGGACGAGAGGCCAGGTTGGAAAAGGGCCGCTCCGTTTGATCGACGGAGGGCATGATGACGAAGAAGACGCGACGGAAGATCGACGCGGTGTTGAAGGCAAAGATCGCACTGGAAGCGGTGCGGGAGCAGGCGACGGCTGCCGATCTGGCCCAGCGCTATGAGGTTCACCGAACCAGATCTATGCTTGGAAGAAGCAGCTGCTGGACCAGGCGGCCCGGCTTTTGACGTGGGTGTCGGGCGCGAGAGCGAAGGAAACGCGCGAACGCGAGATCGAGAAGCTGCACGCCAAGATCGGACAAACTGACGGTCGAGCGCGAGTTTTTAGCGCGGAGGTCCGGAAGATGAGCACGCCGGACCGTCGAGGAATGCTCGAGCGCGTCGACCAGGCGCTGTCGATCCGTCGGCAATGCATGTTGCTCGGCATCGCCCGTTCTAGCGTCTACCGGCCGCTACAGCCGGCCAATTCAACGACCTTGCCTGCGGATTTCACGGATCGTGAGCATCGATTTCGCGCGATCGTGAGCACTGAATTCAGACGATCGTGAGCAGCCCGCTACGGCCGATGGGAGATAGAGTCAGTGTTCTGGTTGGCCGTCAAGGGTGATGGTTTTGGCGCTGCGTTTTCGCATGCTTTCTCCGGTGAGCTGGAGGCGGTGGGCGTTGTGGACGAGGCGATCGAGAATGGCGTCGGCGACCGTGGGGTCCCCAATGGCTCCATGCCAGGTGTCCACGGGGAGCTGACTTGTGACGATGGTGGATGCGCGGCCATGGCGGTCCTCGAGGATTTCGAGCAGATCGCGGCGTTCCGCGGCGGTGAGCACCGATAGTCCCCAATCATCCAAAATCAGAAGCTGAGCGCGGCCGAGGCTTTTGAGGAGCCGAGCGTAACGTCCGTCTCCGCGCGCGAGCGCGAGCGCCTCGAACAGCCTTGGAACGCGATGATAGAGGACTGATCGGTTGTCGCGGCAGGCCTTGTGGCCGAGCGCGCAGGCTAACCAACTTTTGCCCAGGCCGGTTGCCCCGGTGACGAGCAAATTCTCGTGGCGATCGATCCAGCGACCTTCGACGAGTTTGGCGAAAACGGCGCGGTCGATGCCCCGCGGGGTGCGCAGATCGACGTCCTCGACGCAAGCAGTCTGGCGCAGTGCGGCGATCTTGAGGCGCGTGGTGAGCCGCCTGGTGTCGCGTTCGGCGGCTTCGCGGTCGACCAACAGGCCGATGCGATCTTCGAACGGCAGGGCTTCGAGATCGGGCGATCGGCGCTGCTCCTCGAAGGCCTTGGCCATTCCGGTCAGGCCAAGCTCGATCAGCCGTTCGTGGGTTGGGTGGTTAAGCATGCCGGGTCTCTCCTTGCTTCAGTGGAAGTAGTCGCGTCCGCGGATGTTGCCGTGGCGCAGGGGCTGGTGCTCGAAAGATTCGTCGAAGAACGTGCGATCGAGGCCGTTCTGGAGGATCGATCTAATCGAGGCGACGGAGCGCGCCTTGATGAGGATGCCCCTCCGGCAGGCTGCGTCGAGGCGTTCGGCGCCGTAGCTTTTGACGAGCGCCAGAATGCCAAGGCAGGTTCGAAAGCCTTGTTCTGGATGGGGCCGGGCGTCGATCACGGCCTGGAAAAACGCTGCTGTCGAAGGACCGATCCGCTCGCCGGCGGCGATCACCGCGGCGGGGGTCCATTTGCCGTAGCGGCGATGGGCGCTGGGCATGTGGTCGGCGATGGTGGTGTGTCCGCGTCGGTTGGGCGCGCGGGCATGGCTGGCGATCCGCTGGCCCTTGTGGAAGATCTCGACCGTCCGATCGTCGATACGGGCATCGACCAGCTCGCCAATCAGACGATACGGCGCGGAGTACCAATGGCCGTCGACCTCGACATGATAATCGGGAGCGAGGCGGCAGCGCTTCCAGCGTGCGAAGGCATAAGGCTGATCTGGCAGCGGGGTTAGCTTGGGTTTGTCGAGTTCGGCAAACAGTTCGGCGCGGCTTGAGCCGAAGCCACGCATTTGACGAGCATTGAGTTCGTCGACGAGTGTCTTGATGGCGGCGTTGAGCTCGGCCCGGGAAAAGAAGCGCTGATTGCGCAGCCGGGCCAGAATCCAGCGCTGGGCGATTTGCACCGCGACCTCGACCTTCGCCTTGTCTTTTGGGCGCCGCGGCCGTGCGGCGAGAATGGCCGTGCCGTAATGGCTCGCCATCTCGGCATAAGTGCGATTGAGGCCGGGATCGTAGCGGTCGGGGTTGCTGACGGCGGCTTTGAGGTTGTCGCAGACCACGAACGTCGGCGTTCCGCTCAAAAACGTGAACAAGTTGACGTGGGCCCGGATCCAGTCGGCCAAGCTCTCGCTGGGGCAGGCCTCGGCGTAGGTGTAGTTCGAAGCGCCCATCGCCGCGACGAACAGCTTCATCGGCTGCACTTCCCCGGTCAGGGGATCGACGATGTCGATGGTGTCGCCGGCGAAATCCACGAACACCTTCTCGCCGCCCAGATGAATCTGCCGCATCGAAGGTCGGACCCGCCCCTTCCAGGCCTCGTAGGTAGTGCAGAACCACGTGTACCCGAAACCGTCGGGATTAACGGCGCGATACTCCTCCCAGAGCAGGCGACGGGTTACGTTGCGCCGGCGGAGCTCTTTATCGATGTAGCTCCAGTCGGGCACCGGCCGCTGCGGGCTCTGAGACGCTGGTCGTGGGGCCGGGAAAAGCAAAAGCTCCAGGTCTTCATCGGTCATTCCCTCCGGAAGCGGCCAGCTCAACCCAGCAGAGCGGGCGCGGCTCAGGTAGCTGTGCACAACGCCGTTGCTGACGCCCACGCTCCGCGCGATGGCCCGCTCTGGCAGGCCTTGAAAATGTTTTAACCGAAGGACTTCCTTGATCCGGCGCATCGACAATCTCTGGGTAGGCATTGGACTTCCTCGTTAACCACGAGGTCATCCCTAAGCCGGTTGAGTTGTCGGCCGAAGCGCTGCAAGGCTCCGAAAGCCTTGCTCACGATCCCGCGAAATCGTTGCTCACGATCGTCTGAAATCTCTGCTCACGATCCCCTGAAATCCGCGCTCACGATCCCGCGAAACGCGCAACCTTGCCCTGATGCAGCGGATCGACGAGCTGATCACCGCCTGGCCATTCCTGGGCTCGCGGCGAATGACCGCGATGCTGAGGCTGAGGGGCTTGCGGTCAATCGCAAGCGCGTGCAACAGTTGATGCGCAAGATGGGCATCGCCGCGCTGGGACCGAAGCCGAACACGACAAAGCCGGCGCCGGGCCACAAGATCTCTGTCCCGATCTGCTGCGCAACATGAACGATCGACCGGCCGAACCAGGTGTGGGCGGCCGACATCACGTATCTGCCCATCGGCCGCGGCTTTCTCTATCTCGTCGCCATCATCGACTGAGCGAGCCGTGCGGTTCTGGCGTGGCGGCTGTCGAATACGATGGACGTCTCGTTCTGCGTGGCGGCTCTGGACGAGGCGCGGCGACGTACGGCACGCCGGAGATTTACAACACCGACCATGGCAAAGGCGTTCTCCGATCGCATCCGCCAGCGCGCTTCCGCTCGCGGTTACAAATGGCATCTGGACGAGGTCGTTATTTCGATCGCGGGCGAACAACATTGGCTCTGGCGCGCTGTCGACCAGAATGGCTTCGTTCTCGACGTCTTGATCCAGCCCCGAAGAGACTCGCGCGCTGCGCAGCGGCTCATGAAGAAGCGCTTGAATCCGCCGGCACGCCGCTGCGCGTGATGATCACGGACAAGCTCCGTTCGTACGGCGCTGCGAGGGCGAGCATGGGCTTTCACGTCGGACATCGCCCGCACAAAACTCTCAACAATCGCGCCGAGAATTCTCATCGGCAGACGCGGCGACGCGAGCGGATCATGAAGCGTTTCAAAGCGCCCCATCAGGCTCAACGGTTTTAGTCAGTTCACGATCAGGTCGCGAACGTTTCCGCATCCCCTATCTCGGAGCTGTCGCCGCCGACCTCCGTCGTGCTTCGCGCGAACGAGCCTTTGCGACTTGGCGCGAAATCTCCGCGACAAGCGCTATCGCCGAATCTCGGACCTTTGAAAATCGCCTCCTTCGTCTCGGCGGTCGATTAAGTTGACGATGCCATCCATGCGTCGCCCACACGTTCTTCCTTGGCCTTCTTGCATCATGGCCGACGAAGACCGAGATGCAGCCCGCAAAGCTGATCGGCCGCTACGGCAGGACGTTCTGGTGTGTTCGAGGTCAGACATACGGCTTGCCTCAACAATCGCTAGCCTTGTCGCGTAAGCGACATAGCTATCGGAAGCCGTCGGGAATGCGCATCGCTTCGCTGGCATGGAGTCTGCTCACCACCAGGGGCGTAGAAGCGACGCCACGACATCGAACGTCGTTGCGGATGGCGCGCACATGTGTTGTTCGTGAGGTGATATGCGACCTGGAGTTCTTATACGGGGCGCGGCAGCAGTTACGCTTGCCGCTTGCGGTGGCGCGAATTCGGCGGATCTCGATCCAGCGGTGAAGGTTTCATCCGACACTGTGGAGCTGGACCGGGAATTATATTGGCGTGCACAGCGGTGGCGGCTATGCCGGACATCTTCAGTGACCCCTAGGCCCATCTATCTATGGCGACGTCGTCCATACCCCTGCATCCCTGGCCGGGGGCCAGAGCGGTGATCACAGCTTTAGACCGTGCCGCCCAGTCGCCCACTCAGGTGTCTGGGAGATCGGAGCCTGATTCTGGCCCAAGACTTGCGTGCAACGTTTAGGACGCTTTGTGCGCAAGGGTCAGTGCTGGGCTTTGGAGGAGACACTGAACGCAGCTGCGCCAATTTCGTGAGGTCAACCCCAGCCTCCGTTATCCCCACACAACGAGGACGAGTGAACGATCATGTACAAGCTCGGCGCTTTCATGCTTGCGCTGCTGGGTCAGCAGGGATTGGCAGCCGCGCAGGCTCCGGCCGACAACATTGCAAAGCCGCTGCTGGTGCCGTCCGATTACGAGCGAGCGCTAACGATCGGCGCTCAATATAACCAGCTCACTGTCAATATGCCCGACGTTCCGTTCTGGCTCGCAGAGGGCGAAGCGTTCGTCTACCGACGGACGACTCAAGGCAAGCACCAGTTCATGCAGGTCGATGCTGCCACTGGCGGAAAGCAGCCGGCTTTTGATCATACCCGCCTCGCGGCGGCGCTGGCCAGGGCAAGCCTCGAGAACTATAAGGCCGACAATCTGCCGTTCGACCGTTTCGAGCTGGCCGACGATGCTCGCATGATCACCTTCAACATCGACAACACCCGGTGGACATGCGACCTCGTAAGCTATGGCTGCACAGCCAATGCCATGCACCCGGAGGTCCATCAACAGATGCGCTATGACCCCACTCCGCCCGCGGAGAACGATCCGGAGAACACAAGCATATCCCCTGACGGCAAATGGTTGGCCTATACTACAAAATACAATATCTTCCTGCGCAGCGAGGACGGCTTGCAGGACATCCCTTTGACCTGGGACGGATCGGAAGGCAACTACTATGCTTTCTCGACGCTAAGATGGTCTCCAGATTCGCGTCACCTCGCGGCTTACCGCATCCGTCCAGGCCACAAACGTCAGATCCACTACATCGAATCGTCCCCGACGGACGAGCTTCAACCTAGATATTCGACGATGACGTATCCGAAGCCGGGTGATGCCTTGCCGCTGCTCCAGCCGGTGCTGTTTGACATCATCATGCAGAGCAAGATTGAAATCGACAATGCTTCCTTTCCAAATCCCTACCACCTTTCGCCGATCAAGTGGTGGAAGGATGGTCGCGGGTTCACCTTCGAGTATAATCAGCGCGGGCACCAACTCTATCGACTTGTCGAGGTGGAAGCTGCTGCGGGTAAGGTGCGCTCTCTGATTGATGAGCGCAGCATTACCTTCATCGATTACCAGCCTCTGGTGATGGACCAGCAGAAAACTGGAAAGTTCTTCCGCTACGACGTTGAGGACGGAAAGGAGATCATCTGGGCGTCCGAGCGCGATGGATACGAGCATCTGTACCTCTTCGATGGCCGAACCGGCGAGCTCAAAAACCAGATCACTAGAGGAGATTGGGTGGTTCGCGCGGTCTACTACGTCGATCCGGTCAAGCGCCAGATTTGGTTTGGTGCGAGCGGGAGGGACAAAGGGGAAGATCCCTATTTTGTCCATGCTTACCGTGTCGACTTCGATGGGAACGGACTGACCGCGCTCACTCCTGAACCGGCCAACCATCACATTGAGTTTTCGCCTAACGGCCGCTACTATGTCGACCTGTGGTCACGCATCGATGTCCCGCCGCGCTTGGCGCTGTATCGCGCCAGTGATAATGCCGAGCTGATGCAGGTTGAGAGCGCCGATATCTCGGAACTCATCGCCTCCGGCTGGCAGCCGCCCCTCAGCTTCCATGCCAAGGGCCGGGACGGCGAGACCGATATATGGGGGGTTATTCACAAGCCCCTCAACTTCGATCGAAACAAGAGATACCCGGTGGTGGAAAACATCTATGCCGGCCCTACGGGTTCTTTCGTTCCGAAGTCGTTCTCGGCCTTGGTTGAGCCGCTCACCCAAATGGGGTTTATCGTCGTTCAGATCGATGGAATGGGTACGAACAATCGCTCGCGCGCGTTCCACGACATTGCCTGGAAGAATTTAAAGGACGCCGGCTTTCCCGATCGGATTCTATGGCATAAGGCGGCGAGCGCGAAGTATTCATGGTACGATATTTCGAACGTCGGCATTTTTGGCGGGTCCGCCGGCGGGCAGAACGCGGTGAGCGCGCTGCTCTTCCATTCTGATTTTTACAAGGTGGCGGTGGCTAACAGCGGCTGTTACGACAACCGGATGGACAAGATATGGTGGAATGAACAGTGGATGGGTTGGCCGGTTGGTATCGAATATTCGCTGTCCTCCGCCATCGACAACGCCCACAGACTACAGGGTAAGTTGATGCTCGTTGTCGGCGAAATGGACCGCAATGTCGATCCGTCCTCTACCTTCCAGATGGCTGATCGGCTCATCAAGGCAGGAAAATACTTCGACATGCTTGTGGTACCCAGTGCAGATCACGGAGCGCCCGGCAATTATAGCGAGCTCGAGCTTCTGGACTTCTTCGTTCGCAATATTCTTGGGCAGATACCACCTAACTGGAACGCCCTACCGATTGAGCTGCTGAAACCCAATTAAGGGCCATGATTGCGCGAAGAGCTATCATCATTTAGGTCCAACGCCGTGGCGACTCGAACGAGCGCCCTCCGATTTCGCTTGTCTCTCAGCATTAGTAAGCAAAAGCACAGTCATCTATGACTCTTTGGGAGTTTTGGGACAGGCGCTGAACCTCCTCCGAATGAGTGGACACCTGTAGTAGGCTCATTGAGCCCGGAGGTGTCGAATGGAACGTCAACGTCGGTCATTTACCGAGGAGTACAAGCGCCAGGCCGTCGAGTTGGTGGTGTCCAGCCGTCGCACGGTCACGTCGGTGGCCAAGGAGCTCGGTCTGCGCGACTCGGTGCTGCGGCGCTGGGTCGACAAGCTCCGGCAGGAGCCGGCATCGGCGAGGTGGCGCCCCACCACGCAGGTGACGCCGATGTCGGCGGACCAGGCTTCGGAGATCGCCCGGCTGCGCCAGGAGACCGAACGAGCGCGACATTTTAAAAAACTGTCCAGAGCCGTTGCACGCTGCGCGGGTTAGAAACAGCCTTGTGCTATTCTCTGCGGCCGGGAGGGCAGCGGCCGTCAGCTTATTGGAGGCGCAATAGCTTCTTCCATACCTTGAAGACCGAACTCGTTCATCATCGCAACTACAAGACCCGCGCCGACGCCCAGCGTGATATCTTCGCCTTCATCGAGGGCTTCTATAACCGAACAAGGCTCCATTCCGCCGTGGGATATATCGCCCCGATCGAGATGGAGCTAAACGTCGCCTAAACCCGTCTAATTTTTTGGGGGAAGATCATACGGGACATTCACCGTTCAGCTGTTGCTGCCGCTAGCACCCCTGCCGGTTAAAACTCGACGGCGTTCTCAACATCGAACCAAGCATTGGGCCGAGGCTCGTCAGCTTCTCGGAAGCTAGCGCCCCATTCTGAGATCTCTGGACACTTGACCAACGCAATGCCTTCGAAGCGGCTCTTGGCTCGGCCGGTAAATTGCAAAGGTGAGTGTCGATTTCGCCGGGCTGTTGTTTTCGAGCGCGTCAATCAGCTTCTCGAACTGAACCCTCCGTAGCTCGCGCGGAGGATCCGAGCTTAGCTCGGAGGTTGAGAAACCTCTACGTTCTCCAATGAGCGTGGTGAGTCGATCGTTAATAAGCCGAATTGGGCTGAACTGGACAGTTGAGCGTTGGCCAGAGTGAGAGCAGGAAGAGGGACAAAAGGTCTCTGAGCCAAGCCAGGACACGGCGGAGGTTGTGGCCAACGGCCGAGAGGAGAACGTTAGCGGCATCTCCGGCGCGGCCTTTGAGATAGCAGCGGCCAAGGTGACCTTCGTTCTTCATGTGTCCGATGATGGGCCCGATGGCGGAACGGCGGCGTAGCTCGCGCTTGATGACGCCGAAGACGCCGCGCTTCTGGCCCGAGATGAAGACGCGGCGGGGATTTTGTGTGTCGTGGCCGCGATATCCCTTGTCGACATAGGCCCGTTCGATCGGGCAGCCGGTGAGGCTCTCGGTGCGCTCGATGACGTTGCGAAGGGTGTGACCGTCGTAGGGGTTGTCCGGCAGCGAGCAGGCGTGGAGCACGAACAAGCCGCCCGGAGCTCTTTGGTTGTTGGTGACGATGGAGGCCTTCACGCCGAACTCATAGGGCGCGGCGGCCTTGCCCTTGCCGATGCACTCGACCTCCGGAGCATGGAAGGAATACAACTTCCAGCCGCGCTGGCGCTGCTGCTGCGAGCCGATCTGGGTGGCTCGGCTCAGCGGCAGGGCGAATGCCTCCTCCAGTGCGGCCTGGCCCTCGGTCTTGCGGCGAATGTCGCGGATGATCCGGCCCAGCCGGCTGCGCAGGGTGCGCAGCTGTCGCTGATGCCGGTTGAATTGTTTGGCATGAGCGTAGCGGCCCGCCATCATCGCCGCGCTTTTGGCCACGCGAACATAGGATTGCCGGAGCCTGACCCCGTGCTTCCTCGCCAGGCGGTTCAACCCGCGGATCGCTGCATGCAGCAGCTTGGCGTCGGTCGGGAAGCTGATGGCCTTCGGTTGGACGGTCGTGTCGACCGTGACCCGCTTGAGGTCCTGGCTGCGCAACGCACCGCTCGCGTGCGCCACGCGAAGGCTCTCGGCCAACAACCGCTCCAGCTTGTCGCCGAGCCGCTTGCGCCAGTGGCTCAGGTCTGAGCGCTCATGCGGGAAAACGTGCTGGAAAAACTCTTCGCCGGTGAAGAACTGGAAGTACGGATCGTGGACCCAGCGCTCGCACACCCCCTCGTAGATGTGCTTGAGCAGCAGCAATCCGATCATGAAGCGGGTCGCGATACCCGGCCTGCCGTTGTCGCTGTAGAGCGGCGCGATCTCGCCGTCGATCCAGTCCCAATCGACCCTGCCGGCGAGCAGAACCAGCTCGTGTCGCATGTTGATGATCTGGTCCAGCCGGGACCGGAACAGATCGTTCGAGCCTGTCGTCCTGTGCTTCTTTGGTCGCATCGGTCCCTCCGATGCAGCACAGAATCACGGTTCGCAGCGGCAGGGAAATCCAAAATCGAAATTGCAGGTTTTTGCTGTGAAGCCCCAATCCCCTGCAATCTCAAATGCCGCCGCAACCGGAAAACAGACTCTCAATCAAGTGCTTGGAGGCTTGTTCACGGACAACTGGTGAGGATCAGAACAATCGAGCCATGGAACCTGACAGGCACTCCAAATCCAGCGTTGACCAGCCCGACGAGAAGCTTCGCGGCCGAGCGAGGCCCTGACCCTACGCGTCGGCATAGCAATCGTGGACCGGTTCATCATATCGTTTTACAGCTTAAGGGAGATGCAGTGAATCGTGAGGGGCTCTATTCTTCGATGTCCGCCGGATAAATTTGGAAATGCGGCAAATGATGATCGAGGACGATAAGGGGATTCGCCCCGGCATCGAAACGATGCGCGGGTTGCCTGCATTTTATGATGGTGCAGTCGTGACGACATCGTCGCTCACGAATGTAAGTCTATGTGTCGATCTGGACGCGGCGAAGCAGTTGGATCGATTACAGCCGATGATCGAACCGATAAACTACACGACGCTTTGGCAGCTGCAACCTGTGTCAAACAGTTGAAGTTCGATGCGGTTTCTCCTTTTCGCCCGATGAAGTAGTCTACGAAAATCGAGCGATGCAGTTCGTAGCGCATATTTAAGCTATCTAATGCGGAACGAACGCCGCATAAACTTCATCGGCTCCACTAGGGTTGGCGCGATTATCGCCGCCGCTTCGGCCAAATATCTCAAACCATATATGTTGGAGCTTTGGGCTCGACGCCGTTGATTGTGCTCAACGACGCGGGCGAAAAAAATGACAAGGCTGGCGCGAGCGCCAAGCAAAGGAGACAGGCGAGGGGTGTGGCCCTGCGAAGTGCACACCGCAGTTTTCCTTATTCGCGCGGGAGGGCCACTGGCGTGGAGCGTCGGTCGAGATAGCCACCAGGGAACGCAGTCAGGGGAAGGATTGGCGTATATGGATGCCATAACGCGAGCCCAACCAGCCGCGCGTCAAGCCGTACGATCAGTTTGCGGGCGATCATGTTAGCTATCGCCTCATCAATCTCGCCCTGCATTACATTCGCCGCGCCCGGCCGATCGCACAGGCGAGTTTCAGGCGAGCCTTCGTCCGCGGCCAGAAGAATTTCTCGCTCGAGGCCTCTGACGCGGTGTTCGCGCTCGATTGCTATGGCTCGCGTGTCCTCGACTATGATTTCGTCGCCGTTGTCCTGCATCGACAGCATAGAGAAAGTCGGCCCCCTCCAGGCTTTCAGCCAGGCATCGATGCCCTTGGCGACGGCATTTAGCCCCGGGCGGTTTTCGTCGCGCGGTGTGAAATGGCCGCCGACATCGTGGTCTTCGCTGTCTTCGAAGTAGTATACCTGTTCCGAGAGATCGCGCTCCGACAGCGGATACACGTAGCGATAGGGGGCGGCCGGGAGCAGCTTCAGTCCATGTTTCTCAGCTGTGTAATGATAGGGGCTGTAGCGCTGGTATCGCAAGCGTACCGCAGGTCCCGGCTGCAGATGATGCAGCAACGGGAACCAAGAGGCCATTTCCGCATACCATGCATCACACTCGCCGGGAAAGCCCCACAATAAACTCCAACTGACCCGCACGCCGTACTGACGGCACCACTTCAACAGCTGAACATTGTGCGCTGAGGTCGTTCCTTTGCGCATCAGCTTCAAAACACGAGTATCCAGGCTCTCAATACCCGGTTGAATCCAGCGGACGCCGGCGGCAGCCAGCTTTTCCACTTCGTGGCGCTTCAGGTTGGCTTTGACCTCAAAGAAGATCGCGAGCTTCTCGGGTAGCGCGGTGAGGTGAGGGAGCGCCTTTTCAAGGTAGTCAATGGCCATAATATTGTCTACAGCTTCGATGCGCGACGAGCCGTAGCGCGCCGACATCTCAATCATCTCCGCTGCGGCCTGCCCCGCGGGCTTCTGGCGGTAGGTCATCGATCCGCCGTTCAGCCCGCAAAACAGGCAATGACTGCGCTCGCCCCACCAGCAGCCGCGAGAGAACTCCATCGGCAGCCCAGCATGGATGCGGTCGGCGTAGAGCGACGCCTCAACCTCCGCAAAATAGTCCGAGAAATCCGGCAGCGGCAGGTCACGCATGTTCTCGATCACGGCGCGGGGCACTAAGTCGCGCGTCGACGCCGCGGGATAGCCGGCCTCGCGATGCGTCGGGCCGAAAACGCCAAATGGCAGGTCAGCAGGCGGGATGTCTCTGCCGCGATTTAGGATGTCCCAACACAGCGGGCCGATCAGTGCGTCGGCCTCGCCCGACACGACATAGTCGACCCATGGGAAACGCGCGTGAGTGCTGCGCCCCATTACCGACTCGCAGTTCGCTCCACCCATGAGGGTGACAAGATCAAGTGAGCGCTCGCTCAGCCGGCGCAGCAACGCGAGCGAGGGGACATGCTGGGTGAAGGTCGAGCTGCACCCGACCATAGCCGGCCGCTTCGCCAATATCTTGTCAGCCGTCCAGTCGATAAACCCGCCGATGAGCGAGCGCAGCCTAAGGAAATTCGCGCGACGCTCGGCCATACCTTTGCCTGCGTGTATCGGGTTGCGCTCGAAATAGAGGTCGAGGAAGGCGTTTTGTTCGGGTTCGAAGCCGGGAAAAGCAATGCCCGCGAACAGCCAATCAACCAGTGCCTCCTCTGGCGGGCAATTCTCAAGAGGTCCATAGTCGGCGATGCCTATGTATTCTAGAAACCAGATGTTGGCATATGCTATGGTGGATTGCAGTCCAGCCTGGGTCAGCGCTGATTTCAGCAGACCAAGCGCCAGTGACGGCCTTTCGACTGCCGACACAGGCATGTTGACTAGGACGATTGGCACAGCGATACTCATAATCATTCCACGTTATTCATGATGTGCGCACAGGTGCGTTCGCCATGCCATAGTCTCATGCGCCGGACGGCAAAGTGAATTCTGCGCGACTCCTGACCGGAGCCGTGAACATGAAGTCGCTAATTCGGCTAGTGGGCAGCCCGCTTCGAGCCACGATTTCCGCGTCACGTTCGTTGCCCGGCGACTGGACGGCATGAGCAAGCAGAGAGTGCTGGAGCCGAACGGGGAATAATTGCCTGCACGCGGCTCCGCTCTGGTATTTAGCGGCGCCACCCTCGAGTGAGACTCGCTGTTTTTCATCATTGATGAACGGACTGACGTCGTCATTCACATGGACCTATCAAAGTTTCAGGCGCGTCGTCGTCCGCTAGCAGGGATCACCGCCAGTGCAAGTTGCAGTGGCGCGCCACGAAAAGCCACGACCTCTCCGGAACCAGCGGCACCGTCGTCTGGCAGAACCATTTGATTGACCACTGGGCGGGGCAAGCCATTCTCGACTTAACCGCGTGCGTCCCAGTCGTGCACCGCTGATGCCCGAAATGAGGGCTTGGCTCGAAGCCGCAAGCGCGGAACCCCGCTGGTCTTCTTTTGTCACGCCGGTTGTGCACGCCACGAAGCCAGGGACCGTGGATGCGGAGCGGCATGTCATCGCGCTCAGCACTGCTGGATGGTGGGATGCTGCTGTCGCTTGAGGCTAAGTAGTGCCTCAATGCGAATCGGCACAATCTGCACCCGTATGGGAGGACGCGTGTTTGACTCCTTCGATGCGCCTCGTCGTCCAGTCACCGGTCTGCCAGATGAAGCAGTCGTCGAGGTCTTCTTCGATCAGCCCGGTCATGTACAACTGATCGAGCAAGTCGGCGACCCCAAGGAGGGTTGTTCCGTCAGCTGCGACCCGAATAACCAGCTCCGACATTGTGCAGTTGCCGTCCGCGATCAAAGGGCCAACGGAAATCGGGGCGATGTCGTCGAGCACGCGGTGTTCCATGTTGCGTGAGCGAAGATGAAAGCACCGGTTCCCTGCCTTATATTGCAGGTCCCTGCGGAAGCGGATCGGCAGGTCATGGGCTGGGCTCTCGAGCATATACTGTTCGATCATGCTCTGCAGCCCGCCCCGGAAACCGTCAGGCGTGCTGAAGAAGCGTTCACCCAGAATGCGGGTACCCGAGAGGCCAGCGATCGCTACCCGGCACCGGCGTCACCAGTCGTAAACGCCCCTGCCGCATATTTACGAGGAAGCCGGAAACGCAGGCGATCGTCGTGTGATTGCGTTCCAGAAAGGCGATTGCACCGTCCTTGTTAGCGCCCCTGCGCTTCTCCTTCCGCTCGCGCGCGCGCCCGACCATGGCCTTTGCTGTCTGCGCCTCCTTGCCCTGCAGGATGAGTTCGACTCCTAGCAACTCCTCAGGCGAAAAGGCCGTGTGAATCTGATTAAGATGGGCCCTGCTCAGCACGGAGAAACGATTCGTCGTCGTGCGATATAGATTGAAGAGCCCGAGCACGTGCCTGGTGAGTGCCGGATCCTTGAGTGGGGCTGCGGTTGTTGTTTGCGGTAACGCGCCCGTAATCTGATAGTAGTCGAACAGAAAGCGATCGTAGTGTGGGTTGTCCATAGGATCTGTGGCCCAGTAGCAGAAGCCCGTGCGGACTGCAGAACCAAACATTTCGCTCGCGACACCAACCACGCCCCGCCAAAGCGCTGCATGCTCTTTGCTATGTCGTAATAGCCTGTAAAGCGATCGGCCGAGAGGCCACAGAACCAACAACCGACGCTGCAGCCTTCGCTTAGCTCGAAAGCGATTATGGGGTGCGTGAGCGACGCCGCCGACACGCCCAATTGGTCATTGCAGCGCCGGATTTGCCGCTCGCGCCAAGCATGAAAGCGAGGATTGATCGTCGACATCTCGCCTTCGTCGCGCAAGAGGTCGCGATGACGCATCATCTCGCGGAGATACTCATCCCACATCACAGCCAGCGGCCACGGCGCAGACTCCGGCTTGAAGCGGTATTGTTGGTAGCCACCGCGCCAGAGCGGCAGCACCTCCATTGGATCTATTGATGCCGTACCGCTCTGTTACCGCTCGAGGGGTGGCGATTGCCTCCGCAAGCGCCCTGCGGAACTCCTCGTCACCGACTAACCGCTCCATGAAGCGTTTGAGATGCGATAGCGTGCGCAGTTGCTCCGGGGTACGCCGGTCAAAAATCTGTCGGTAGTGCTCGGCGGCAGCGTGTGTCATTGACGAAGCTTACTTCATGTTTTCATCGCACTTCATCGCCTCCTCGAGCAACCACCCGATGCGGTCAGAGCGAAGGCATGTCAGACCTCGGCCACGACCGCTACAATAACAACCACAACAACTGCAACGGGCTCAACTGCTGTGGCGTGGTCAGAGGCCGCTTCCGCGGCTTGCGCGCCGCTCGTGGCCACCTCTGCAAGGGCCTGAACAGCGCCGGTCGAGATCGTATCACTCGAATTAAAAGTGCCACCGGCGAGCGGTTTAGTCGTCAACTTCTGTCGAGCTCGAATGCAACTTTTAGCTTCATCAGGTGTGAAGCTGTAGCCGAGGCTCTTTCCGATCGCGACAATCGATGCAAGGCCGGTAGCAATTGGTTTTACGCGTTCAAGCAGACCACCGTCGTTCCCCAGATCGTTGACGAATCGCTCTACGTCAGTTCGCGACACAGCCAGTCTCCGTGCCTTTGCTCAAAGTCGCCAAATCATCCATCTCGGGCTCACAAGCGATTGGTGCCGACGCCGTTAACAGGGCAAGAGGCGTGCCGAATTGAAGATTGCTGATTTTTCGTTTTTCTGACCCTGCGGATCGTCCACTTGGTGACACTTTGTTGCCGAACTGACAATCGGCCCGCTACGCGGGACGAGGTTTTCGTTGACAGTATCCAAACGGAGCAGGTTCTTCACGGCTGCGCCACAACGACGGAGGCAATCCGTCGAACAATACAAAATAGTCAAGAGAGCCTGGGGGCGCTGTCCAAGCGTTATGGATCAATCCGAAGACCGTCGCAAAATGGAAGAAGCGCGGTTCGGTGGCCGATCTTCCGACCGGCCCGAGAGAGCCAAAATCCACCAGTTTGTCGCTTGAGAAGGAGGCCATCATCGTCGCCTTTTGCAAGCATGCGCTGCTGCCGCTGGATGACTATGACTGCCTTTATGCTCTCCAGGCGACAATCCCGCATCTGACACGCTCATCGCTTTATCGCTGTCTTCAGCGCCATGGCATCTCACGGCTTCCGACGTGGAGGATGGCAAGGGCGTAAGGCGCAAGTTCAAAAGCTATCTCGGATACTTCCACATCGACATCGCCGAGGTTCGCACCGCGATGGGAGGGCTTTATCTCTTCGTCGCAATCGATCGAACCTCGAAGTGCGCCTTCACCGAGTTGCACGAAAAGCCACGAGTGTCACAGCCGACTTCTTGCGGAACTTGATCAAGGCAGTCCCTTACAAGATCCACACCGTTCTGACGGACAACGGCACCCACTCACCGACCCAAGCGGTGGGAGTTGGACTGTGGCCGATATCAAAGCCATGATCGAACGAAAGCAACCATTTTGGGCTCATGCCTTCGAGGTGGCCTGCGCCCGCAATGATATCGATCGTTGCCTGACCAAGCCTAAGCATCCCTGGACCAACGGCCAGGTCGAGCGGATGAACCGCACCATCAAGGAGGCCACAGTCAAGCGCTTCCACTACGACACGCATGACGAGTTGCGCAGCCACCTCGCCGACTTCGTCCGCGCCTACAACTTCGCTCGCCGGCTGAAGACCCTGAAGGGCCTCACGCCCTACGAATACATCTGCAAATGCTGGACTTCCCAGCCAGAACGATTCAAACTTAATCCGCTCCAGCAAATGCCGGGACTAAACACCTAGTTTGGAAACGCAGTCGCTGTTGGAGCTTGCATACGGACGGCGCGGGCCGCTCGCCGTCGAAGGAGAGCGGCAATCGCCGTTCTTGAACCGGGCCCGTTTCTTGAGCCGCTGGTTGGCTGCTTTCGGGCAACGCTCCCTGTTGCTGATCGCGCTGCTGCTCCTCTGGTAGGCAGCTTCCAGGTTTGGTTTGGTAGATCCGGTCTTCCTGCCACCGTTCACGGAGGTCATCGTACGCTTGCGCAAACCGGCGATCATTCACTACTCTTGAGCACAGCCAGCGAATTCACACGGCGCTTTGCGCCATCAGCAATCGATATGGCCATCTTCTCCGGAAATCCTTTTGGAAGCGCATTCAGCACCTGATCTATGGCCTTTGCGGCTGTATCGCCGAGCTGCTGGATGACAACCTTGACTGTTTTGTCGGGTAGACCGCAGCTTTTCGCAGTCTGCACGAAATGTCGGCCGAGAACCGTGTGGACGATGTAATGCCGGTTGCTGCCGATCGCCATGGCCAGCTTCATTTGGTTTTGGCTGATCTGTCCAGCGTCCAAGCTCGGTTGGGTCGAAATGATGTCGTAAAGCGGTGCAAGATGAAAACGACCGCCCGGCGCCAAATGAATGCTAAAATTCTTCGCGTGGCCATCGGTGGCGGCAAGCAGCCAGAACACGATCTGCGCCTTGAAGAAAATGGCCTGGTCGTCCTCAGGCGTATCGCTGCCCTTGAGGAAATCCGAGATTTTGCGGATGCCGGGTCCGCCATCGGATTCATACTTTCGCGCGGGTGGAACGGACAGCGCCTGGCAGCAGTCTTCCTGCGGCAGCCGCAACAGGCGGCCGTCGCGCGTCCAGATGCGATCGAACCGCTCAACTGCGAGCACGCGGCGCCCGGCGAAATCGATGATGCTTGATTTGGCGACAGGCAAGCCGAGTGCCGCAACCAGCTCAAGGCACAGATGCTCGTTTTCAACGCTGCCGGTCAGGTCGATTCCGTTCGGCAACTTCCCGATCTGCGGCTTGATAATGTGCGTAGTTGCGGTCGTGCCATGAGGCACGTGCCACTTGTCTTTCCAGTAAAGCAGCGCTGTCTTTTCCTGCGCGCCCGCGAGAGAAATGCGGAAGTCCTGGTCGGGGCCGATGCCGAGCGGATTGCTGGCAAGGTTGCCGAGAATGGCGGCGATCTCCTGATCGCTAGCGGCGCGGCCATCAATGGCGCCGGCGCCCCCGGGTGCGGCACTGTCGGGAAGGAATTGCAGCGCCCCGATGCAATCGCGGCCGATGGCGGAGAGCAGGCTGTAAGCATCGGCGCCATCAGCATGCGCGCGTTCGGCGACGCGTCGGCGGATGTCGTCATTATCGGGCAGAAGATTGTCAAAAACAGCGACGACGGGATCGCCGATATAACGATCCTCCCGCAATGGCAGCGACACGGAAACGGGGATGGCATTTTCCCACGCGAGCCACTGCTTGTCATACTGGAAATCGATTGCGCCACTGCTCTCGCGCCGCAGCCGCCCGACCAGCCGTGCGTTGAGGTAGACGTTGAGCGGCGCACGGGCAGGGCGACGCGCCATCAGAACAGATCCTCAATCGCTTCAGCCGTCAATTTGGTGCGCGGCCGGATGACCAGCTCGAGGTCGAGCGCGGCCAGCGCATCCATCAAGATGCGCAGCTGCGTTGCAGGTTCACCGGCCTCCAGCTTCGAGACCGTCGCTTGACGCGCATGCATCTTCTCACCGAGGTCCCCCTGGGTGAGCTTCTTCTGCCGCCGGTAGCGCCTGATCCCGGCGCCGATTTGCTGGGGGGTGCGGGCAATCGTATCCATAAAGGCATGATACGCAAACGCGTATAATTTGTCAATATACGCGACCGCGAATATCTACAGATCATACGCTTTCGCGTATACTAGGCATATTGAAATTACTAAAAAGCTAAAGCTGATGATCGATGTAGAGCTGGGCTCGAATCTGCCGGTGGGCGAGAGAGCCTCCTCGACATGTCGAACGTTCGTATCACTATCGTGCCAAGCAACTCCTTGTATCCATTTTGCCGCAATAGTAACAACAACAAATTCAATGACTTGAGGCCGGATTGTTCCCGATCTGAGACCGGGCACTAGCTCCGATCGGACCTTTGGAGTCTCGACAGCGATTGAGCTGGAAAGCTATATTAGAACATACTAAGAACTGATCTTCCGGTTGTGTTTTCAAGACCCACTCTCACTAACATTTTGCCCGGCAGGCCGTGCATTTAGTGCCGCCAACTCAGGATGAGGTCGGGCCCAGGAGCCGCGTCATTGACCTTGTTCCGCCATTTGCATGACGACGCCTTTTTAGCTTTTTCGCGCGATCACAAGCACCTGTACGCAGCGTGTCTGCTGGATCTGCACGAACGCTTCTTTTCAGGCGCGCCGTCGTTCCCGACGCCGCAGCAGGTGGTCCACGCCATCTACGACGTCATGCGCGCCAACCCCGTCCTCTGGAACGAGGGCGATGATTTCGGCAGCCTGCCGGAAATGATCTCCGCGAGACGCCGCCGGATCCGGAAGGCCGACGTCGCGCTCGCTTCCGAGAAGGGCGACAAGGCGCTCGGTCTTGCCCGACAACTATACGCCCGGCTGCTCGTCTGGGGATGGCTTGAAGAGGAGGAATACGGGCTTCGCGTCACTGTGGACATGGCTATGGGACCGCTGCTCGTGCTGCAACGGCTCGCGAGCCTCAACAAGGATCTCTCGCAGCGATTCGGCGGCTTGATCGTGCAAATCCGCCTCAACCTGGAGGCCGTCGAAAAACTGAGGCCTGAGATCACCGACCGCAAGCAGCGCGAAGCCGCGCTCGCCGTCCGCGAGGCGCGCAATCAGGCCGACCAGTTCACTAAGAGTCTGCGGGCCATTCTGGCCGACCTGAAGCGCGTCCGACGGACCGTCATGGAGTCGAAAACAGTCGCTACCCGGCTCGAAGCCTTTTTCGAGGAGTTCATCGAACAGCTCCTGCTGAAGGATTTCGAGTCCATCCTCACCGTCAACCATCCATACCGCTTCCGCGACGCCATCGTCGATCTCGCGCGGAGGATCTCCTACAGCCCGGAAACCATGCAGGTCCTCGCCGAGGAGTACATAGCTTCCAGCATGGCAGCCGACATCGAGGACGGTCGAATGGCCGCGGCCGACGACCTGCTGGCTATCGAAAGCATCTTCGATCAGATCGGGGAGATGTTCGACAGGATCGAGGCCTTCCGCAGGCAGCTCGAAGCCCGGGTCCGCAACACCATTAAGTACGCCGAGCGGGGCGGGCAGGGACTCGTCGGCCGGGCCGGCGACCTGGTGCGGCGCCTGGATGCCTTACTGCGCGACGGCAGGCACCACAAGGCGACAATCGAATGGAGCATCGAGCCGCTGCGGTCGCCCTGGTCGGAGCACCATCAGGCGCCGGCCAGGCAGCCGCGCCGTCCCGTCGAAGCAAGGGAGCTCGCCGAGCCGCCGTCGGATCCGTTGTATGAACTGCGCAAGAAGCTCCGCCTCGAGTACATCGCTCGCATCGCGCCCCGCCCCGAGGATGTCAGACGATTCCTCGAGGGCCAGGTGCCGCCATTCGCGACCAGGGAAGCCCGCTTCATGGAAATCGATACCGTGGACGACTTTCTCGCCTTCGATTGCGCCCGCCGATATGCGCTGACAGGCGAGGTTCCGGCGCAGGTCGCGGCCGGGTTCGAACTCGAACCGTGCCCCGACACGCCCCCACACGACAGCGAATGGCTCCGTTGCGCCAACTTCCTGGTCAAGCGATCGGGCGCACTCCGGAAGGCGAGGGCGGCTCATGCTCAGTGAGTTCGAAAACGTCGAGCGCTCCTTCGGCGCGGAAAAGGCAGCCGACCTCCGCAAAGCGCAGCACTTCCTGCTACGGCGGCAGTTCGTGTTCGCGGGAGACCCCCGGACCGGGACAGTCTACAACACGATCATGGACGGCCGCTTCCGCGACGTGGTCGACGGCTTCTTCGATAGTTGCGGATACCGCGTCCACCGCGATCCGGAGGCGCAGTGGGCCGGCATCGTCGCCATGGACGAGGACGTGCCGCTGCCCCGGATGAAGCTCGACGAAACCATCGTCATGCTGGTGCTGGCGGCATACTGGCAGCAGGAGGTGAACGTCGGAGCAGTCGAGGACCGGGCCGTCGTAGTGGCCACTTTGAACGACCTGTTCGATCGCTACCGCGAGATGGCGCAACACGGCGGCGGTGGCGCGATCTCGGCCGCCCGGTTCCGGGACATCCTGCGCGAGGTCGCCCAACGCAGTTTGGTCGAGATCGGTGATTTTGACGACGAGCAGCAGGACTGCGAGATCAGGATCCGTCCGATGATTAAGCTGATCAGTGGCGGCGATGCCCTCCAACGGCTCGAGCGCTACGTCCGTAGCGAGGAGGCGCGGTTTCCGCAGCCCGCAGGAGACGAGGCATGATGGAGCTACGCCACCTGACGATGGTGAACTGGCACCTATTCGACGTCGCCGACATCGACGTGAGGGGACACGTCGGGGTCCTGGGCGAGAACCGGTCCGGCAAATCCACAATCCTCGACATGGCACAGGTCGTTCTCACCGGCGGGGAGCCGGCGGTTCTTGCGCCTGAACGCGGTCGCCGGCGATAGCGGAAAATCGCGCAGCGGCTCGAAGCGCAGCGTCGTCGATTACTGCCTTGGGACGCTCGGCGAAGATCAGCGCCGGCGCGACGAGGCGCGCACCTACATCGCGCTCGGTTTCGAAGACACGGAAGGCGCCCGGTCACCGGTCACGATCGGCATGGCGCTCGAGGCGCGCAAGTCCGACAGCAGGGAGACCGTGCTGGCACTCTTCGTAGCCGTCGGGACCGTTCTGAGCTCCAAGGACTTCATCGAGCAGCGAGGAAAGTCGCAATTCCCGGCGCAGTGGGAGGACGTGCGCGCCCGGATCGTCGCAGCGGTCGGCGAAGGCAACTTCGTCAATCATCGCGACCGGGCGAGCGACTATGTCCGCGAGTACATGCGCCATCTTCTGCCGCATTCGTCCTTTGGCGAACAGAACGCCAGCGCCCTGCAGAAATCAATCGTCAACGCGATGACGCTCGATCACAACCAGACGGCGACGCAGTTCGTGCGGAACTACATCCTCGAGGACAGTCCGATCGGCATCAAGGAGCTGCGCGAGTCGATCCAGACATACCGCAACATCAGCGAGACCATCCGGAAAATGCGCCTCAGGCTCGAAGCCCTAAGGGCGCTTCGGGGCGTCCTCGCCGCGCTTGAAGAGGCGCTCGAGACCAAGTTCAGGGAGGAATGGGTCGCAAAACGCGCGACTTGGCTCGCGGCGCGCGCGACAAACCTGGACTTCAAGACCAAGCGGCGTACCGAGATGGCGCGCCGGGACGCCGCAGCAAAAGAACTCGAATTCATCGACGACGACGTCAAGGCCATCGATAAGGAGATCGAACGCCTCACGGCCGCGATCGCCGAGCACGATGCCAAGACCGGCAGAAAGTCCCTGCAGCAGACCGCCGATGTGGCCGGGCAGGCGGCGCACCGCGCCTCGGCGGACTTCAAGGCTCGCATGGAGAACATCCGTCGCCTGGAGCCGCTACGCGCGATGTGCGCGGACGGTTTCGAGGACTTCGTTCCTGCGCTTGAGCGTCTTCTGACCGCCACCGCCGGGGCCGACATCGGGGGCGTCTCCGACGAGGTCACCGCGGCCGAGAAGTCCTTCGCGGCAAGCGGCGCCAAATGGCTGCCGAAGATCGACGAAGCGCGTCAAAGGATCATCGCGGAGCTTTCCGGCCTCCGCGGCAGGCGCGACGAGGTGCTCGAACGGATCCGACAGCACGCCGCCGGAGGGGCGCGCGCCTATCTCGGCGACGACACTGAACTCCTCTGCCGCAGGCTGCGGCAGGGTGGAATGGTCCCGCGCGTACTCTGCGACATCATCGAAGTCGCCGAACCCGAGTGGGTAGGAGCCGCCGAGGCGCTCCTCGGTCGCGACCGGGAAGCCGTGTTCGTGGACAGAGCGGATATCAGCGCCGCCACGTCAATCTTCAAGGAAGGTCGCCGCGAGTTTCGCCATGCATCGCTCGTGAGCCTAAACAAGCTCGAGCAGTTCAGGGCCAAGCCGGAGCGCGGCACTTTCCCCTCGATCTTCCGGAGCCAGGATCCGGACGCGATGGCCTTCATCATGCGCCGCTACGGCAACGTCCGTCTCGCCGACACGCTCGACCAGTTCAACAGGCCCGGCCGGGCGATAATGAAGGACGGCCTCTACGACGACGGACTCGTCCGGAGCCATCGCTGGATCGAATCCTCGCAGTATAAGATCGGAAAGGCAGCCCAGGCGAACGCCCTGCGATCCCTGCAGGATCAGGCCGAGGAGCTGGGTCGGATCCTGATCGACAAGGGGAAGGAGGCCCATGCCGCGGAGCAGGCTTTTGCCGCTCTGAAGAACATCTGCGAGGGACGTAATGATCTGGGGGCTTGCGCGGCCGCCTTCGCGGCCGCGCAGACTGAGGTCGCTGAAGCTCAGGCCAGGCTCGATGCCCTCGACGGCGCGGGGGACGGCGGGCTTCGCGACAAAAAGAGGGCGCAGCAAAAGCTGAAGGAGAAGAGGCTGGAGGAGAGAAAGACACAGCAGAAGGCGTTCGGCGAGCACGACGGCGAGGTCAGGTCGGCGGAGAGGAGGCTCGGAGAGGGCGAGAACGTGCCCGGCTCCGAACTCAACCTCAGGGTCGCCCGGTCGATATACCGCAAGTTCTTCCCACTCTACTCCACCGCGAAAGGCAGGGCCGTCTACCGCGACCGCCTCGATGCCGCAGCCCAAAAGGGCTTCGCTGAGAAACACCGGGCCATCGCCGAGAAGGCCTTGAAGGATGCGAATGTGTCCGACAACGAGCGCGCCCGGATCGAGCGACGGGTCCGCGAGCTTCTTTACGATTACTTCGACCAGTTCGGGATGAGTTCGCAGGTCGGTGCGGAAAGCGAGCCGCTGCGGGAGGTGAAGCCATGGATGGAGCAGCTGATCTCGGATATCGAATCCAATGAGCTGCGCCAGTACGAAAGGCAGGCGCGGGATGCGGCGGAAAAGGCCTCTACCCTGCTGCGCGGCGAGTTCATCAACGCGCTCACGGCCCGGATCGGAAAGATGGAGCGGGAGCTGCAATCGTTGAACCGTAGCCTCTACGCACATCCGTTCCATAACGAGCGATATTCATTCCATCGCACCCAGATGGTGGAATTCCAGCCCATCCTGAAGATCATCGAGATCGCCAAAACCTCTCCGGAGGCGCTCGATATGCTGTTCCGGGGCGACGTGCCCGATGACTTCCCGCACAAGGATACGATCGTCGCACTCGAGGCGCTGCTCGAGGACCCCGACAAGGATTTCACCCAGTTCGAGGACTACCGCAACTTCTACACCTTCGAGATCCACATGGAGGATGTTGCCACCGGCCGCTCGACCCGCTGGGAGCAGCGGCGCGGCACCGGGTCTGGCGCCGAACAACAGGTGCCTATCTACGTTGCCATCGGCGCTTCGCTGGCCGCCGTCTACGGCAGCGCGGAGCGTCGTGCCGGCAAGCCCGCCGGTTTCGCGCTCGCCATGTTCGATGAGGCCTTCTCCAAGATGGACGGCAAGAACCAGCGGCAGATGATGAGCTTTTACAAAAACCTCGGCCTGCAGTTCGTGATCGCGGCGCCGTTCGAGAAGCGCGTCGCCGTGCTCGAGCACATGGACACCATCGTGGAGGTGGACCGCATCGGCGAGCAGTCCAGGGCCACTGTGGTGGAACTGAAAGAGAAGGCCAAGCGCGAGCTGATGGCCATCGATCCGGACCTGATGTCCGAAGATGAGCTCGCCACCCGTCTGGCCGCCGAGTAGCCATGGCTCGGCGTTTCACGGATGCGATCGGCCTGCTGAACGACCTGCTCAACCGCTTCGAGGCGGGGGCCGCAAGCCCGATCGCCCACCCGGACTACCCCGCTTTCCCATCAGTAGTCGCGGCGGACGCCTTCCTGAAACAGATCAGGGAAGCCGAAAGCGCCGGCGCGGTCTCCCTTGGTTGGGGGCAGGGCCCCATGCGCGACCAAGTGGCACATGTGCGGCTGGCCTCGGCGGAGATCCTCTACCGATATCTCCGCCGTACCCCCGCGTCGCGCATCGCGGAGGATGCCGCTGTGCGGCTTGTCGCCGGGGCGGCGATGCACGACTCTCTGAAGAACAGCGCTTCCCAAGTCGCCGAGGTATGGGGGCGGGGGAAAACGTGGCACGGGGTTGCTTCGTCCGATGTCGAGACACTGCGCGACGCGTTCGTTCTCGCCCAGGCCATCCTGGCTAACAAACATCTTGGCGTCGACTACAAGACCTTCTCGAGACGAACGGTGGGGCACAGCAAAACGCTCGAACGGATCGAAGGCGCGGTCGTGCGGCTCCTGAGCGGCATCCTGGAGTTTCCCCCCGGCGCGCGGCCACGCGAGGCGCTCCGGGCAATCGGCCTTGAGCGCTTCGCGCCACCGCTGCTGATCGCGGGCAAGATCGACCTCGATGGAGCCGACCTCTCCGGAATCTCTCCGCTGTATCTCGGAATCACTCTCCAAGGAAGCAGATCGCGTCCGCTTCCGGGAGCCGCCGGCCTACGTGCTAACGATCGAAAATTTCGCAAGCTTCAACCGGCACATCGCCGAGGCGGACCCCGGCCGATTAGGAACGACCATGTATGTCGGAGGGTACCCCTCGCTTGCCACCCAGCAGGCGCTGCGGACGATCGCAGGATTGGTATCCGAACAGACGCCGATCTTTCATTGGTCGGACATCGATCCGGACGGCACCTGGATCTTCCACACCATCGAGCGCGCCGTCGACCGGCCGATCCGTGCCCACCTCATGAGTGTCGAAGTTGCCGAGCGTTTGGGACAAGTGCCGTTCAAAAAATCCGCACCCGCTCGATGTCCACCGGACTCCGGTATCGCAGCTCTGGCAGCGTACCTGGCGAAAGATGGAGCCAAGACGCTCGAGCAGGAAGAACTCGATCCAGTCCTGCCAGAGTTTCATTAGAAAATGCGCGCGGACGCTCGTGGTTGCTGCTTTGGCTGTCTCGCTCAGGACGTCATTTGTTTCAAGCGCGACAACAGCACCGCCCGCAACTACGTGCTGCGGGCAAACCGACATCGTTTCTTCATAAAAACGCTCAACCAGCATTGGCATGCCAGTTGCTTGAAGATGGGACGAAACCACCTGTGACTATGATGCTCGTTCAGCATCCGGTTGAAGTATTGAGATGAAATATGCCCGCTTGATCGATGGCAGAGGTCCCCCGATGCGCTTTCCAAACCGGGCGCCTGCCTCGCGAACTCTGCCATCTTGGGATCGCGCTCCGGTTTGCCGGGCAGAAGCCGATTGTCTTGGGGGCTCGCAACGAATGGTGGTTCTCAGCAAGAACGCCAGCGTAAAGGCGTCCTCAGGACGATCGTTTGGCATCGGATTAGCCCATGGTTCGGGGTGGGGCATCTGCGACATGCAGAGCCTGCGCTCTTGAAGCTAGGTGTCGGCCTTGCATCGGGGCTTGCAGATGGTCAATGAGCTAATGCAGAACGATTGGGATCTTGAGAACATACTCAGGCAACAGGACGAGCTCAAGGTCAAGCTGCTTCGCGCCCAATCGGTTGTCGCCGAATGTAAGGCAGGATTGGCGGATCTGGAGCGGAGGCTTGAGTGTCGAGCGGTCTCGATCGATGAACGCCAGCGCAACTCTGCGGCAAACAATTCAATACGCAACGCACGGCCGCCTAAATCGCGAAGCCTCGCTAATCCTGTTAACCCGGATGCTGCCGTGGCGTTTTCGCCTCGATGGGACCGCTGAAAGCTGCCGCCGCGCACGTTAACGGCGACAGGTTTTGGGACGGACCTGGCGAAGATCTCGAGACGCATGGTGTTGCGAACCCGGCGGGCGAACTGGACAATTAGGTGCGGCCTTGCCGATAGGCTCGGCTTTTTGGCTGATCGCGGTGCGTCCGCCAGGGATGCGCGCAGAGCAGCACCAGATAGGGGACGTATCGCCGCGTCTTTGGCTAGAGCCTCCTGTTTCGGGGCTGCTCACGTAGATGTCCTGAATCGAGTGTCAAGAGCTCTCCACTTCCAGCCAGTTCGGTCGTCTTGTCCGTCTTTAAGTCGTTGAAATTTCCGATTAGGCGTCCATGGAGGGGGCGCGAGCGGGCGCGTTCAATGACCACGATGGTCCGCTATGGCCGTTGGGCAGGCGACGTGCCGAGCGGTGCTGACCGCGGAAGCCGACCATGCCTCCGGCATCGCATGGATGATGACGGAACTCACTGACTATGTCCCGCAAGCGATCACTCCGGAACAGGGCGGGTAACGGCAGTCATCTAAAAATTCGTGAGACACCAGGAAGAGGGGATCCGGTGCGAATGCGATCCGGTGCCGGCCGTAGCCTCGTCAGCTTCTCGAAAGCTTTCCCGAATACTCACTGCCCACCGATCCTGGACGAGAGGCTGCGTGGACTCACGCGCAATTGGAGTTGCACAAATGAAATCGGGGACCGGTTGGGAGCTCAATCAGTGTGAGCAGGCTGACGTTACGAAGTTGTTGGATTTTCGTACTATCGCAAAACGCTTCATCTTTTTCGCGCATAGGCAAGGTGCTGCTGCGCGATCTCAAGTCCAGGCGTCTACTGCGTCGGATAAATGTCATCTTGTGCGCGCCAGTGACGCACGCGGCGACTCGATCAAGCCAGCGCTCAATACCAGAAAAGGCACGCGACAATGATGCGCGTGACAAAAGCACGAGCAGGTCAATGACAAAGCGTTTTCGCAACTGGGCCCTATTGTCCATACTCGCCTCCATGGTTGTCGGCCCCGCCGCAAAAGCGCAAGACCGCCGGACTATCGTCGAACCTGTTGCACCTGATACGGTCTGTGATCGCCCTGTGCCTTCCGGCAAGAACGATACAGTTAGCCTACAGGAGGCCATTGAACATTGCCCCGATGGCGCTGCAGTTTATCTCGGGCGCGGCGAGTTTCACTCAGGTCCACTCGAGATGAAATCGGGCGTGACCTTATGGGTCGGACGCGGTGCGACACTGATCGCCATCCCCGAACCTGCCGCTTACGACAAGGGCCTCGGACAATGTGGTCGCATTGCGGAAAAGGGCGACGGTTGCCGGCCATTCATCAGCTTTTCTAAAACGCGCGGCGGCGGTATCTACGGAGAGGGCATCATCGATGGTCAGGGCGGCGCGCTGATCGGCGGCGGCGCGGAAACCTGGTGGCAGCTAGCCCGCCGCGCCCAAGCCCAGGGCGGCAATCAGAACGCCCCACGCTTGATCCAGGTCGATCATGCGCAGGATATCACGTTCTCTGGTGTCACCTTGCGCAACGCTGCCAATTTTCATGTCGCGATGAACCGGGTTGAAGGTGCCACGTTTTGGGCCCTCACGATCGATTCGCCGGCGGATGCACGCAACACCGATGGCATCGATCTTGGCGCCAGTCAGGATGTGACCATCACCCACAGCTGGATCCGTACGGGTGACGACAACGTCGCAATCAAGGCCGGCGACAATGGTTCAAGCAGCCATATCTCGATCATTGATAATTATTTCGGCTGGGGGCATGGCATGTCGATCGGCAGCGAGGTGAATTCCGGGGCCAGAGACATATTGGTGCGTAATCTGACACTGGATGGTACGACGTCGGGCCTGCGCATCAAGAGCGATGTTGGTCGAGGCGGTCTGGTCGAGAACGTGACTTATGAGTACGTGTGCCTGAGGGGCAACCGGTGGCCGCTGGCTTTCGATGCAAAATATGATCCGCGCGCTCAAGGCACGAGGATTCCGGTCTATCGGCAAATCGTTCTCCGTCATGTGCATGGCGACACTGGTGTGCTGCTGATGCGCGGCATAGACGAGCGGCATGCCCTGGACGTGACACTCGAAGATGTTCGATTTGCCAATTCCGCGACTTGGCAACTTGAACATGCGAACGTCAGCGCAAATCACTCTGACGTATGGCCCCCGCTGCCCGGACGAGCTACACAACCGCCGCTGCGCGGATCGGAGGTATGTTCCAAGGCATTCCGCGACGGCAATCGGTAAGCACTACACGCGGCGCCGAACTCAGGTGGTGAGTTCCGCATCTGGGGCCAAGATTACTGGTGTTGACGAAGGTCGGGCTCATGTCCCGAGTTGGTTGCTATTGGCCGACAGTTTTGCAGGGCCGGAAATGTCAAGGTGACGCAGGTTCTGATTTGGCGATGAAAATCTTGTGTCGATGCGCGACGGCTATCCCGCTGAGAAACGAAGTGTAAGATCACATGCGAATTTTCGTTTCCTCCGCTGCACTTCTGGCGGGATGTTTCTGCATCGCCGCGGCGTACGCTCATCCACTGTTGGTGTCGCATGCCGGAAATGCAGACTATCACTCCGTGCAGCAAGCCATCGACGCATTGCCGGCGGAAGGCGGAAACGTCCGGATCGCGCCAGGCATCTATCGCGAGAAGGTTAAAATCACGAAATCCGGTGTTCATCTCGCAGGGACTGGCAACAAGCCGGAGGATACGGTCATTGTGTATGGCGACGGCGCGGTCAATGTAGGAGGAACGGCCCGTTCGGCGACGCTGGATGCCCCTAGCGATGACTTCCGGCTCGAGAATCTGACCATTCAGAACGACTATGCCCTCAATCCGGCCAATCCACCTTCGCAGGCGGTAGCGCTGTCCGTTACCGGAGATAGGGACGTCATTACGCGCGTCCGCCTGCTCGGCGCCCAGGACACGCTGTTTGCCGGCAAGGGACCAAACGGTAGAATGTCACGACAATACTTCTCGAACTGCTACATCGAAGGGCATGTCGATTTCATATTTGGCAACGCCAAGGTCTGGTTCCGGCAATGTGAATTGCACGGCATCGCCAATCAAGCGGTCATCTATACCGCTCAGAGCAAGGCAACGCCGGATGAGGACAGTGGCTATGTTTTTGATCATTGCAGGCTAAGTGCCGACCCTGCTGCGCGCTATATCGCGCTTGGCCGCCCCTGGCGCTCCTACGCCACAGTGGTCTTCCTGTCGACAAAGATAGATGCACGAGTGATTGCGGAAGGCTGGCGCGAATGGGCTCCCGGCGAGACCAACAAGTTGAGCACGAGCTATTATGCCGAATATAGATCCTTCGGCATCGGTGCTAACCCATCAGGCCGCGAGCCTCATTCCCATCAACTGAAAGATGGCGAAGCTGCGAGATGGTCGCTGAGAGTGTTCTTCGCGGGTGTCACAGATTGGCTGCCCACGAACCATCAGGTTCGAACAAAGAGCAATGTTCACGGTGAAGGGGTTCCACGGCGATCCTCGGATGAATGAGGGGAGCGAGCCTGATTGTGATGGAGAGTCTTGTACAGCAACCCAACCGCCGCCGGAGCCAAACCGACGGAAAGGGGGGCCGGCGCGACGATCTCATCTGTTCGCCGTCCACCCACATGCGCCCGCTTCAGCTCGCAGATCATCTTGTCCGTTTTGGCGGATCAGTGTCGGCAAGCTCTACGGACCGTCACGTCAGCACGTCGTCATCGCTCGGGAACGGCTGATTTGCCTGTTCAGCGCCTTGCGCAGATCTCCGGAGAGCGAAGTGGGCTGATGCTTCGCGGCTATATTCGTTCGGTCGGTGAGCGACGAAAATTCCCGTGCGCGAGGCGAGGGCGCCTATCTGCGCCCCGTCGAAAGTTGCTTCGGAACGAGAGCTCAGTCGGTCGAAAAGTTGTTGAGGAGACCAAGGCGCGCCGCGGCGAAATCATCGGTTACGGAGGCGCTGCCTCAGCCAACCAACTCGGTTGACGAGGCCGCAGACTGTTCGGCAGGTTTATTTGACTTCGGGGGCGTTCCGCGAGCTCCATCTTGGCAAGCAAGTTGTGGAGTTCAAGCATGCACCGCGTTGGCAGCTTACGATGGCCAAGCCGTCGTGCAGGTGAGGTCGTGCGCGCTCGAGCGGGGCGGTCCCGAGACTGCAAGAGAAGCCTTGCGGTCCCTCAGTCAAAGACTGAGCCCGATTGAAGTGAGCGAATCGAAGTCTGCCGGATCTTCATTGCCAACTTGGCTTGCCAGGCACCGTTACTGCTGCGAACTCAGGACGCCCTGCACATCTTCTCGAAAAAGAATGTTTGGGGTCGTTTTGATGCCTGAACGCGCTCGTCGCCACTGGGCGAGAATCTCGTCTCCGAGCGGAACGTCCCTTTCGAAGGCTTACGGCGCAATTCGCCGTTTCTCGTACGACGTGGATCTCACATACGGCATTCGAGCAACAGCTCCGGACCCGGTGGACAATTTGGTCCCTCAGAACCGCAGTCAAAGCAAAAGTGCCAACGCGCGAGAACGCCTCCGGTCTGCGTCAAGGAAAAGACGTTGTGCGTCATCAATGAACGCCTGCAATAGGACAAGCTCACTACCAAAATTGATGCCAAGGACGACAAGATGCACGTCACGTATGATCCATTGGAGACGGTAGCGGCTATGTAAGTCCCGCCGTGATGCTTGAATTCGGCGCACGATCGACCGGCGATCCATTGTTAGATCGGTCGACCAATTTCGTCAGCTCGAACACGAAACCGGCGAAGAGGTGCGATAAAATTGGAGCAACTCCGTCCGTCGTCAGGCGGGTGCCGATGCGACGCCGGTCTCGCGCGCAGCAATATCCTGATCTCGTCAGCTTCTTGAAAGGTTGCGGCTACAACAATCGAGAATCTGAAGAGCTGCAATCTCGCCGTAATCCAGGCCGTACGGATTGCTGCAGGGTCTCTACAAACATGAGGAGAGCAGGTCCGGTTGACCCATTCTTCGATTCAGGAGCCTGGATGCGGGAGTACGCCGCGCTGCCGGGGCGGGCGGGTCAGCGACGGGGCGACTCAAGCGAGCAAGGCGACTTTGAGAAGCGTATGGAGGATTTGCATCTCGATCCGTCTGATCAAAGCAAGTCAACTTCACCTGATCGGCCTCCCGCAGGAGGTGGTCGAGCAGTCCGGCGGGACGATTTCGGCGGTTCGATGCGGGCGCCGCCGCACTCCACTTTTAGGGAGAGTGCGCTAGGCGACACGCGCCGGAGCGTAGACATTCCCAGCTTTCAGCTTACCGCTGCGACGCAAGTGCCGCAGTCTAGTTTGCGAGATGATCTGTTCAGCAGCGCGCGCTAAAGCTTTCCGGACGCAGAGTCTGCCGCGTCGGCGAAAAGCGGAAAAAGCCGCAGATTATGGTCACGCTTCAAGTCGGGAATCGGCAAGGCGCTTGGCCGGAGCAGCAGTGAAAATTCGTCGCGCGACGCTGGGCAATCTGACGTCTTTTCGACGAATTTACGAATTGATTATGCGAGGCAGCCGGGCCGGACGCGCGGGGTCCCTGCGGCCGATGAGGAGCTCATTAAAGATTTCCGAAACAAGGCGGCGGGTAACCTCACCGACGGCACGATCAAGAATGCGGCAACCGATTTGCGCCATTTGAGCGTGCTCCTGAGCGAGCACGGCAGGCCCTCAATTGCGGATCGAATAGCCGGGAATTGGAAAACGCGCAGCAGGACAATCCGGAGGTGGAAAACCACCAGCTGGAAGCTGAGCTCGATGAGGAGGTCGACAGGTACGCAGGCCGCCGCGGCACGCGCATCAAGGCGGCCTTGAAGAAGCTCCGTGAGGTCGGTGCCGGAAACGCCCTGGCGCCTGATCTCCGCCGACTGGCTCCTCACGGCGCGGACGCAACCCTCATCCACATGTGGGCGGCGGCGGAAAAGGCAACACACAGGATCGAGCCGAAGACGATCGACAGGCAAGCTCGCCGCATGTCTAAGCTGAGTGAGTGGCTGCGGACCCATGATAGGCCACCGATGGCCGGCCGACTTTCCACCCCCGCGTTTGTCCGGGATCTCGAGGAGTACAGGCGCGAAACCAACGACAAGAAGATCAATGCTGATCTGGTCAAACTTGGCGGATACGAGCAAATCCTGGAGGCGAACAGGGCGCTTGGATTGAGGCCTCCTGAGGATCCGGGCCAGCCTTCTTGGGAAGCTGCTCGACAGCCGCATGCACTGCAGGGTCCTCCCGCAACGCCAGCTAGCCCGAGCGCGGGCGCCTGGGATTGGCTTGGCGAGCAGATCCACGGGCCCAACATATCGATGCCAGCGCCGCCCAGCCATTGGCAGGCCGGTTCGTCGCAGCAGCTTCCCGCAACCCCGGCGACGCCGAGCGCCGGAGCCTGGAACTGGCTTGGCGAGCAGATCCAAGGACCCGCCTCACCAGAGCCAGCGCCGCACTGGGGCGCGCAAGCTCATCCGCCGCTCGAGCTTCCTGCTACACCGGCCACCCCCAGCCAGGGAGCCTGGGCCTGGCTCGGGCAACAGATGCAAGACTCCGCATCGCCGTCGTGCGTGAGGCCTCGATCGTCAAACATCTACGGCGGTCTCGACTCCTTCGTTGATCTGGATCCACCCCACACCCCACGACTTGCGTGACGATGCGCGCTCTGCGCCAGCATCTGAATTTGCAGCCGCCTCGTCGTTCGCAGGACCGCCGGGGGCGGCTCCGGAGCTGCAGAATATAGGAGCGATCGTTGGCGCCGGCTGGCGCCACGGCTCCCAGGCGGCTTCAGTCGTGTTGATCGATGTATTGGGAAATATGCATCTGCTGCCAAACCAGTTCGGGCCAAGTCAGTTTGTGATCAATGGGGAGCGCTATTTTCGGCTACGGTGGACCAGGAGGCCGCAGGGATGTTCGCCTGATCCATCATCCCCGCGTGAGCCAGCCGGATGAACCAGGCCCGTCTCAGTCGCTCTATCGTCCCCGGCCGATCGTGCCAGCCGTGCAATCCGGTGAGGGGCCCGTTGATCTTGGGTATCTGATCCGCGGGGATGGGAGCACCGAGATCGATTCCTTCCGCCCTACCTCGTCCGCGCCCTGGAAGGCCAAGGCATCTTGCCGCGGGCGGGCCAACCAACCTATTTCGAGATCCGCGGAGTGCCTTACAGGGGTGATTTGGTGGAGAGCGAAGGCCGCCAGCGCGTACGCATTTATCCTGAACGTGGCTGAAGAGGCAGCAGGGCCTGCAATCGAGCTTTCGGCGGGGCAGCTCGCGTAAGGCGTTCTATAGCGAGGCTGTTGGCAGGCGATGGATCCGTTGCAGGGGCACGGCCTGAACCGTCCAGCCTCCTCTTTGTAGAATCTGCCAAGCGATTCTACCAATTTGGTGCGTGCCCGGACATGCTTTCTGCATCCCTGATCCTTTCACATAGTCCGCCAATTCTTGTCTTGAAAACCGCAGCTACCACAGATCGAACGCATTCCTGATCGAGGGAGCACCGGCGCCGAGCGCAGGCGATGGCCAAGCGCCAAGAACTTGGCCACCAAACGAAAGTTTGCTGACAAAGGCTTTTCCTGATGGCCGCCCAAATTCCTCGGCGGGCGCGGTATTTCGCAACCTGCATAGCTTAAGGCCTCATGCCCAGTTCAGTTATTGCGCTATGCAAAGGCCCCTCGCGCTGCGTTGCAAACACCTGGTCCGCTCGGGAGCAGAGTGCAAGTGCCCACTGGACCTGGGAAGCCGATGAAAGCGAGCTTGGTGCGATAAAAATCGCTAAGGTCAGCTTCCTCCCAGCGCTTTTCCCAAATAATCTCGAAAAGGATCAATGAGGACAGAGTGTGCGGGCGGCCGCCGGCGCTCAGGCTCACCGCCCGCAGCAAGCCAGCGTTCGATAGTCCTCACGCTCATGGCGATCTGCGGCGCGATCCCGCGCGGCGACAGACCGGTGGCGCGCAAGTCGAGGATTTCGGCATGAAGTTGCGCGACGATTGAGAGCCGCGGGCGACGGCTCGTCAGATTCTCGAAAGTTTGTTCATAGTAGGACTAGCTCAATTGATTTCATGACGAGAGGCTAATGTGGAACCGCACAATTTTGACGTAACTGCCGGGCCGCGGTACAGGTCTCGCAAGAGCATCAACCCGACCGATCCGGGCAAGACGACTTTGAGCAGCAATTAAACGAGGTGCGCGAAGCCGATAACGCGATCCCTGACGGTGGGCCACGCGGTAGGCCCTCTACCAATGTGTCTAGCTACACCAGCAGTCCCCGGCCGAGCCGATGAGTGCACTTGCCAGGAGCAACCTCTTGCCAAGCGAGGTCCTCATCAACGATGAGCGTAACACAGCTGAGTTGAGAGCAGCGAAGAGGCCAAGGGCCCTAAAAAGTCCGCAAGGCGTTGCCATTGAGCAGCAGCTGAGCGAGTTCGCCAATTCAGGCGGTGGTGGAGCAATGTCAGCAGCCTCCGCGATGCAGCCGGCTCAATCAACTGGGATTGTGGTACGGGGGCATCAGTTGGACAAGCGGCCTGTTTATCCGAGGATGCTCCCGAAATCTTGAGGCTTGAGGAGGCTCTCATCAAAGGCGGGATGGTCGCCGGTGGGGCGAAGCAACATGCAGGCGCTCTTCTTAGCTTTAGCCGTTGGCTCTTCGCAAAACGCAGACCGAGCATTGTTGCTCGGCAGGACAATAAGTCGCTGAGCAATGGCGGTGACGTATACGAGTTCGTCGGAAAGGGAAATCCCAAAATCCTCCTTGTAGCATTAGACCATCTCCGCACCTTTCGGTCGACGGGCGAAGTCATCGTACGCCAACGGAGCGGTCGCGCCCGCCCCCCGAACGTGGCCCCCATCCATCCCGAAAGCGCGGCACTGATGGAACCGACGCTCATCGGCGACGCCGCTGCACAGCACAGGGCCTCGTACGAAGCTAGCAGTCGGCGAGAGGAGCTTCGGGACGGGCAGGAGGATCAACCCGCCCCGTCGGCTTTCGTCCAAGGGCACGTCGCGATCAATCCCGAGCAGCTTCATCAGTGGGAGCTTTTGCAAGTGCTGGATCATCTTGATCATCAACCCATTCCGTCACCAGCCTCCGTCCCTTCGGACAAGCTTCAGCGACTGGAAAAGGACTTACAGGGCGAGTTGCACCGACACCCTGCCGCGTCGTTCTCCGCCGATCCAGAAGAGTTTAGTTTCGATCTAAAGCAATTCTCTCCAGGGGAGCTTCGGCGATTGCTTGATAATCAATCCATGCCGTCCCCCGTCTCCGTCCCCTCAGAGGAGCTTCAGCGACTAGAAAAGGACTTGCAGGATGACTTGCGCCAACACCCTGCCCCGTCGTTCTCCGCCGGTCCAGAAGGGCTTAGTTTCGATCTAGAGCAATTCTCTCCAGGGGAGCTTTGGCGATTGCTCGATGATCAATCCATACCGTCGCCAGTATCCGTCGATCCAGATGACTCGGCTCTAAATTTAGGGCAGTCTGATCTTCCCCGAAAGAGTGGAGGGGTTTAAGCGGCTTTTAGCTCCATCTCGATCGGGCGATATATCGATTGCGGAATGGAGCCGGGTTCGGCTCGTAGAAGCCCTCGATGAAAGCAAAGATAATGCGCTGGGCGTCGGCGCGGTTATGGTTGCGATGACGAACCAGTGTATGGAGGAAGCTCTCCATCGGGGCATTGTCGTAGCAAACGGCCTCGCGGCTCATCAACGCGGTGATGCCGGCGCCCGCGAGACCGCCTCGTCTCATCCAATTGGGTTCTTTGGTGAAGGTTGCGGAATTCACGGGCGCGAATAAGGTCATAAGATCAGAATCGCAATCGATGCCCGCGATTCGCCCTTGCTCCATGCCTTCCGCTCGCTGGTTTCCCCCGAGCTTACGATCGTCCAGGTCCTTCCCCATGCCGATAAAGTGGTGCTCGTTGCTCGGTCGAAGGTCGCGCTCTCGTTTCTGTCACGCTTAGCCGACTTGCCGTGGTAGGGTTCGGTCCCATGCGTCACGATAACGTCGGAGCAGAACGGCGCTTGCGATGATCAGAAGAATATCAACGTAGATATCAACAGATTGAGCGCGTGTTCCGTTTGGGGCGTGTGTGTGATGATTGTCGGGTAATGAATGTATGACAGTCCGACGCTTGCATATATCCCCGGAGCGAGATGCGCGATGTATGTTCCCGTGACTGCTGTGCTATCGCGGTGCGCAAGCTGGCCTTTTGCCAGAGCAGCATCCACTGCAAGCTTACTCCAGGCCGTGTTGGTCGCCACGAGAGCAATCAGATCACTGGGCCGGCTATCAAAAGGTCCCTTTGCATAAAGACGAAGCTCGTAATACCGGCTGATCCTGTTGCGCTCAGGTGGAGCTCCCATGACGGAGAAGCCGCCGTAGATGCCGCGAGACGGCGACCCAAGGGCGTCACTCTGCCAGAGCTGCCTGTCCGCAGCGATGTAGTGAAAATTATTTCCGCTCTCCCTTTGTTGCTTGGGATCCGCCAAATTCGTGTAGCGGCTCCTGTTCAAACCAACGCCCGCCCGCAGCCACGTGTCGGGTACGCCGGGAGCAGCCTTGCTCTTGTAGCCGGCTTCTTCGACAAGAAGGATGCCTGCATTGGCCGTGCTCCATTTCAAGCCGGTGGGATTCTCGGTTATATGGGCATAGGCACCATCTGGACTGATTGAGCGCTGGACGGAGACCTTGTTGTACAAGCGAGCGTCAAAATTGTACTTCAAGTTGGCCGCTGGCGTGGGCGCGGCATTGGTGCTCATCCCAGCCTGGAACAAGGCAGACATGTTCGATCCTGTGATTCCTCCGAACAATGTGCCGGTGAATTCATTCTGGTTTCTGAGGTAGCCAAGTTTGAGTTCTAGTGTCCTGTTGAAGAAAGTCTGGTAGTAGGCGAGCGTATTGAGTCCCACCCGATCTGGCCCTGGGCGATCCCACGTCCAGTATTGCTGCTCGGCCCCTACGACAATCTGTCCGTCGGCAATGCCAAACCGGCTCAGATCGTAGGTGACGATCATGAAGTTCGCCGACGCGAAAGTCGGATTCTGGCCCATATAGAGCTGGTTTGCGATAGTGCTTCTGGCTGCATGCGGTAGCTGGTTGCTTGCAAAGGAGTTATGTGTCCACCCGATATAGCCGATGCCGACGTCCGCCAGCGCAGATCTAACGCCCCCCTTGTCCTGATCAATCGTATCTGCAGGACCAGGGATGGGGAACCACAACCCTTTTTCACGCAGATTGTCGTACCTTTGGAAGGGATCGATCGTTTTTTGCGGTCTCGTCTGAGCAGCCCTGTCCGCATTGCCGCGCTTCTCCAAAGGCACTCCGGGACCTGCTGCTCGCGCCGGGGCAGGAGGGCGGATTGCCTGACAGATCAGGTCGATCGGGAGCTTTGCGGCCCGGTCGGAAGTCTTTCCTCTTTTGCTGGCCTGATCCACAGGGTGGTTACTAGGATCAAGTCCGCTCGCGGTTTGTGCCAGTACGGGATTGCCGACCAGACAAGCCGCTAGCGAAAGTGCGATAGCAAGCCCAGATTGCTTGCCCCTTGGTCTTAAATTGAAAGAAAGTGCTGCCGTAGCCGAGTATGTCCGGGGCGAGGTCGTCGCAAGAAGGCAATCACGCATGGCGTAGTTCGGGTCCATGTCTGCCGGCCATGAATATGCGGCCTGATTGGCCCGAAGTGAGCTCGCGGCGGCGTGTGGCACGCGCCTGCTTCCACATCGTCATTGCAAGCGCAGCCAAGCAATCCAGACCCCCCCGCAATGGCAGTCTGGATCGCTTCGTCGCCAGCGCTCCTCGCAATGACGAGCAAGCGGCATCGCGGCTGTCGTTTCGCGTCCGTGGGGGAGGGGGACGAGCCAGAACTCGATCTATCCGAACAGAGCCACTCAGGCTTCCTGAACCTCTCAGCTCGCGGCGCGAGGATGATCTGGTCCGAAACTTTGGTTGTGCGTGACGCCGGTGCGCCCAGAGCCAGCGGAGAGCGCTGGCTCGGCAAATGCTCACGAGCGCGCGGAGCGTTCTGTCCTGGCCGCCAAAGCGTTGCGAATGTCCACCTTGCTCACTGTGCGTCAGGCGAGTCTGGCGGTGGTGCGCATCTGCATCGAAGGCGGCTTTCTGGACCAAACGGCAGCCACCCGAAAGCAAGGCTAGCCGTGCAAGAGGCTTGGCTTCACGAAGCGTTTCATTGGTATCGTTGTCACCGAAACACGAGACGATCGGCGGGCTTGAAGGCCGAAGAGCTTTTGGATTTGCGCGCGCGGCAACCACACCACAACATCCAACGTGATAGCCCAGGGGACCGGAGGAATCAGCCATCGAGCAGCTTTGGCGGATATCGGCGAGCAGTTGCTTTCTGCCGTCGGCGCGGCAAAACCTGTCTTGCATCCAAAACCTTGATGTGCGCGGCGTTCGTTGGTTACGCTTGCCACGTGCCCGTCATCTCGAACAACCTGCCGGAACTGGTAGTTGATCAGGTGCAATGTTTGCCGGTCCAATCGCGCCATTGCGGCTCGGCCGATCAGCCGTGGCGCTTACGTGGCGCGTCCCAGACGAGGTTGCTGGTCTGGGCAATGCGTGAGGCGGGGCTCCATCGAACACTTGCAGGAATCAGTGGACGGTTTGCATTCGTGCCGGGGCACGGTAAAAAATCTGCAAGGTTCTTCTGAATGATGAGAGAATGCTGCGCCATCGCCGACTACGACGAGAACCATTGCTCGCTGGTGGCGCTATCATTGAGAACGCGCGCAAATTGTCGCGTTGCTCAAGAAGGAGCGTTTCATAGGAGTAGGCGCAGCCGATCGGGAAGCTCACCAAGATTGATTATTGTCGACGCTGGCAGCTCCTGGAACGCGGGAGCATCGCGAGCTATCGCGTCGACAAAATAAGCCTGCTGGAACGAGATCTTGAGCGAGGGACAATGGACTTGATTGATCAAGCGGCCGCTTCAGACTTGCGGCCGCTCTTGCACGGGCCGTCAAGACGGATTCTCCCGGTTTTGGTGCTCCCGCTTATCCTCGTCGGCTCGTGTGCTGCTAGCGCCTGGCTTTGGGCTAACCTTGAAGAGCCTGTCGAGACGCCGGAAAGCAGCGAAGTCGCTTCAACGATGAGCCTGCCTGCGCGTTTCGCGGGATCGTGAGCGCGGATTTCAGGGGATCGTGAGCAGAGATTTCAGACGATCGTGAGCAACGATTTCGCGGGATCGTGAGCAAGGCTTTCGGAGCCTTGCAGCGCTTCGGCCGACAACTCAACCGGCTTAGGGATGACCTCGTGGTTAACGAGGAAGTCCAATGCCTACCCAGAGATTGTCGATGCGCCGGATCAAGGAAGTCCTTCGGTTAAAACATTTTCAAGGCCTGCCAGAGCGGGCCATCGCGCGGAGCGTGGGCGTCAGCAACGGCGTTGTGCACAGCTACCTGAGCCGCGCCCGCTCTGCTGGGTTGAGCTGGCCGCTTCCGGAGGGAATGACCGATGAAGACCTGGAGCTTTTGCTTTTCCCGGCCCCACGACCAGCGTCTCAGAGCCCGCAGCGGCCGGTGCCCGACTGGAGCTACATCGATAAAGAGCTCCGCCGGCGCAACGTAACCCGTCGCCTGCTCTGGGAGGAGTATCGCGCCGTTAATCCCGACGGTTTCGGGTACACGTGGTTCTGCACTACCTACGAGGCCTGGAAGGGGCGGGTCCGACCTTCGATGCGGCAGATTCATCTGGGCGGCGAGAAGGTGTTCGTGGATTTCGCCGGCGACACCATCGACATCGTCGATCCCCTGACCGGGGAAGTGCAGCCGATGAAGCTGTTCGTCGCGGCGATGGGCGCTTCGAACTACACCTACGCCGAGGCCTGCCCCAGCGAGAGCTTGGCCGACTGGATCCGGGCCCACGTCAACTTGTTCACGTTTTTGAGCGGAACGCCGACGTTCGTGGTCTGCGACAACCTCAAAGCCGCCGTCAGCAACCCCGACCGCTACGATCCCGGCCTCAATCGCACTTATGCCGAGATGGCGAGCCATTACGGCACGGCCATTCTCGCCGCACGGCCGCGGCGCCCAAAAGACAAGGCGAAGGTCGAGGTCGCGGTGCAAATCGCCCAGCGCTGGATTCTGGCCCGGCTGCGCAATCAGCGCTTCTTTTCCCGGGCCGAGCTCAACGCCGCCATCAAGACACTCGTCGACGAACTCAATGCTCGTCAAATGCGTGGCTTCGGCTCAAGCCGCGCCGAACTGTTTGCCGAACTCGACAAACCCAAGCTAACCCCGCTGCCAGATCAGCCTTATGCCTTCGCACGCTGGAAGCGCTGCCGCCTCGCTCCCGATTATCATGTCGAGGTCGACGGCCATTGGTACTCCGCGCCGTATCGTCTGATTGGCGAGCTGGTCGATGCCCGTATCGACGATCGGACGGTCGAGATCTTCCACAAGGGCCAGCGGATCGCCAGCCATGCCCGCGCGCCCAACCGACGCGGACACACCACCATCGCCGACCACATGCCCAGCGCCCATCGCCGCTACGGCAAATGGACCCCCGCCGCGGTGATCGCCGCCGGCGAGCGGATCGGTCCTTCGACAGCAGCGTTTTTCCAGGCCGTGATCGACGCCCGGCCCCATCCAGAACAAGGCTTTCGAACCTGCCTTGGCATTCTGGCGCTCGTCAAAAGCTACGGCGCCGAACGCCTCGACGCAGCCTGCCGGAGGGGCATCCTCATCAAGGCGCGCTCCGTCGCCTCGATTAGATCGATCCTCCAGAACGGCCTCGATCGCACGTTCTTCGACGAATCTTTCGAGCACCAGCCCCTGCGCCACGGCAACATCCGCGGACGCGACTACTTCCACTGAAGCAAGGAGAGACCCGGCATGCTTAACCACCCAACCCACGAACGGCTGATCGAGCTTGGCCTGACCGGAATGGCCAAGGCCTTCGAGGAGCAGCGCCGATCGCCCGATCTCGAAGCCCTGCCGTTCGAAGATCGCATCGGCCTGTTGGTCGACCGCGAAGCCGCCGAACGCGACACCAGGCGGCTCACCACGCGCCTCAAGATCGCCGCACTGCGCCAGACTGCTTGCGTCGAGGACGTCGATCTGCGCACCCCGCGGGGCATCGACCGCGCCGTTTTCGCCAAACTCGTCGAAGGTCGCTGGATCGATCGCCACGAGAATTTGCTCGTCACCGGGGCAACCGGCCTGGGCAAAAGTTGGTTAGCCTGCGCGCTCGGCCACAAGGCCTGCCGCGACAACCGATCAGTCCTCTATCATCGCGTTCCAAGGCTGT